>CAZTCR010000004.1:0-107112 GCA_964612185.1 uncultured Eubacteriales bacterium | reverse complement strand
GGTTCAACAAAATGTCGCTGATGAACACAGCCGCCGCGGGGCGTTTTTCCGCGGATAGGGCTATTGCCGAATACGCGGCGGATATATGGCATACGAAGCCGTTCGTTCGGTAGGGGCGAACTGTGTTCGCCCGGTAAGCAATTGAGAAGTGCGGCTGCGCCGCGGGAAGAAGTTGGGGACGGGTTTTCCGTCCCGCAAATCTGTAGGGTGCGGCATCCCTGACGCACCGTGTTGTTAATTTTCACAAAAAGGCAGAAAAAAGCAGACCGGAAAATCAATCCGGCCTGCTTTTTTAACGCTTGTGTTATTCCGCCGTAAAGGTCACTTTAATCGGCTTTGAAAGCATGTAGTACGCGTCCGCTGCGACAACCGTCGCCGTGTAGGTTTTGCCGCTCTCCAGCTGACCGATATTAATATCGTATTCCGTCGGCATCGGGGTGTAATAATAGTCGGACAGGTGCGTGCCCGTATAGGCGATACCGCCCCACCGCTGATTGACAATAATTTCGTACTGCCGCACGATGAGGTCATCCGTTGCCGCCGGGAACCGGATGGCGTAACTGCCGTCATCTGTTTTTGCTGCCGTCACTTGTGCGCCCGCCGCGAATGCCGGCTTTTCGGATTTATCGCGCCTGTTTTCGGTGTTGTAGGCAAAGGAGGTTTTATCGGCCGGTGTCGCGATGTAATAGGTTTCGCCGACAAACTGGTCCGCGAGCAAATCATACCCTCTGATTTTGGTCGCGCCGTTCGCGTCCACTTCCACCACATACATCTGCGCGGCATTGCGGTTGCCTGCCGGGAACTGCCCGCCCGTGAGCGGGAAATATTCCATTTCATAGTAGCTCAGCGTGGAAGTGCCCAGCGCCGTAAAAGCGCCCTGCCAAATCGAAGCCGGGTCATCCAGCGGATAATGTGAATGGCCGCTGAAATCGATTACCTGCGGGTACTGCGACAATACCGCGTTCAGGTCAATATTCCCCCAGCTCAGGCTGCCGTAAACGGTACCCCAGACATGATGGTGCTGGAAGACAAAGATGGGGTTATCCGGATTGTCTGCAACCGCTTCCTTGAGCTGTTTGTTGAGCCAAAGCTGGGTTTCCACCGTATAGCCGCTGCCGTCCCGGTCCGGCGACACACCGATAAAGTGCACGCCGTTAATCACTTTGTGATATCTGTACGGCAGTTTTACGATGCTTTCAAAATTCGCTATTGTGTTTGCTTTATCGTGAGAAAATTCGTGGTTGCCCATAACAGCCAGGTTTTGGGTTCCGGTTTTGATGTTGGCATTGCAGATATTTTTGAATTGCTGCAGTGTTTCCGGTTTACCTGCATCTGTCAAATCGCCGGAAAAAGCGACAGCGTCAAGTTTGGAGTAAGCCCCGCTGTTCGCGGCAATGGCATAACTGCTGTTAATCATCAGCGCAAGCCTGGTTGCTTCCGCTTCCCCGCCGGCATCCTTCAGGTGCACATCGCTTGTAACCGTGAAGCGGACAACCGGCGTGAAATCATCCGGTACCACCGGCATGTCCATCACACCGGGTTTGTAAAAAATATTGGAAGTGAAAGCCATCACCAGCGCCATCACGGCGGAAAGCGGACCCAGGATCATTTTGAAGATTTTTGCGTTAAAACTCATTGACGATTCCTCCCGAACTTGATTGAAACAACTGTGTTTAATAATGGTATTCTATCGCCGATTGGGGGCGGTGTCAAGGGCGGAGACCCGGTTTGGGGCTTGTGAATTGTGTGCCGTAACCAGAGTAAATATCAGAAACTCTTCACAAAATTTAAAACATCAGATTGATTGCTGTTTATCATTGAATATAAAAAAGAAGAGCCGAATTTCTCCGACTCTCCAAGTATGCATCCGCAAATGCATACCCCTATTCCTATATTAATTATATAACCTATATTTTTAATTTGCTATTGAAATAAGAATATTAAATATATTTTTTTATGCTATTCATCTTTGCTGCTAAATCCGGATGTATGGTGATGTTTGTTATTTGTGGCCCCATTAAGTTTTTATATTCATCTGTCATCTTTTCAAATTCCCGGATAAATGATCTGATTTCAGTTTTTGACATCTGAAGTAATTTTAAATAATAACACACTAAAATCATATGGTCGCCAATAGTCTTAAAGTTTACATACGGCAGTGCCATTTCGTTTTTCAAGCATTGTACCTTATTTAAAACATTACAACTGACTTGTCAACTCGCTCGCAACCCGTCTTTTATCCGCATGATAACAGCCTTTGCCAATTGTTTGATTAAGTTCTGATTGCTGCTTTGTTCGGCATAGAAGGCAGACTTTTCCTGGTCTTCGGATAATATGCCGTTTACAAAGAGTTGTAAGACCCTATCTATCGCTTCCGATTCATAAGCGTTCTGGCTGCTGTCCCTGACATTGCCGATAAGTTCATCGTTTACGCTTAAAGTTTCAACGATGCTTTTCAGTTCCGCAGGCGCGCCGGCATATTTTAAATTAAATGTTTCAACAATATCGTCAATCAGTGAAAAACTTTTTTCTTTGACAGCAGCCTCTGTCGAAACCTTGTATAATTCAACATCTTCGGCCGCAAGCAAAATTTCTTGCTCATCTAACGCGAGTTTTGTTGAATAGTTAACAAGTTCAACAAGCTCCTGTGCGTTTATCCTGGCAACTCCGGGTTTTTCATATAAGACAGCATGAAGAACATCAAGATATACCGCGAGTTTTTTCATGTCTTCATCCCAGCGGTTGTAGACCGTTGAAATATAGTAAAATAGTTTAACGAATTTTGCGCATTCCGCCAGAAAGAGAGCTTTTTCCTCATCGGTGAGCTTTTCATATTCACGCTTGACAACTGCGAGTGCCGAAGTTAATTCGGCGGATTTTTTTTCTTCGCTTTGAATAAGGTCATATGCCTTTTCCGCATCGGCAATTGTGAACACGAAATAGTCCAGCAGTTTGTCGCGCTTGGCGTATAGTATGTTCGGGTCTGTTTCGTTTTCTGCCGGCAGATACAATTCTCCGCCATAGTATTGTGTGAAGTATTCTTTTATGTCATCTGCATTGTTGACGAAGTCCAGAATAAATGTCCGCTTATTTTTATCGGGTCGGTTGATTCGCGATAAGGTCTGAACAGCTTTTACAGCGCTGCCGAGCTTTTTATCCACATACATGATGCAGAGCTTGCTTTCGTCGAAACCGGTTTGCAGTTTGTCGGCAACAATAATAATGCGGACATCGTCTCTGGTTTTTATAAGCGCCTTGATATCGGTTTGATTGAACTCACGGTTCATGGATTCCTCCGTGAACTTCACGCCGTCAAGCTCGATGGTTCCGGTAAAGGCAACGCAGGCTTTAAAATCTGCGCCCTTTTTCGCCAGATATTTGTCAACCGCAAGTTTATAGCATACGGCGTGCTTGCGGGACGGTGTGATAATCATCGCCTTGGCTTTGCCGCCGAGCCAGTTGATGCGGCGTTCGATAAAGTCGTCCAAAATAATTTGTGTTTTTGTATCGATTACGACTTCTGATGTTGTTACATAATTGAGCACCGCCGCCTGCGCGGCGGAGCTTTCATATTCGGTGCCGTCGTCTTTTTTCTTGCGGATTTCATACTTGTCGTTATAGTTGGTGTAGCAAAGCAGGGGATTCAGAATAAACTGCTCTTCAATAGCCTGCTTCATGGAATATTTATGAAAGTAGGTTTTGCCGATACTTGTACGCGTGCCGAACAGTTCCATCGTTTCCTTTTTCGGCGTTGCGGTAAAAGCAAAGTAGCTGACATTTTTTGTTGTTTCGATTAGAGCTTTGCTTTTTAGAATTTGATTTTGTCCGTCCTCAATTTCGTCATAGGCATCGTCAATCTCGGCGGAATCTTTGAGCGATTTACCGGTGAGCGTTTCCGATGCTTTTGACATGGACTTGCCCGCGGCGGAAGAATGCGCCTCGTCAATGATGATGGCGTAATTTCTGTTTTTAAACTGTTTAATTTCATTTAAAATCGGGCGGAACTTCTGCAGGGTAGTAATGATAATATAGCCGCCCTCATCAAGCATTTTAAGCAGGTCTTTTGAAGTGGTGTCTATCCATTGCGCAACGCCCTTCTTGCCGTCAAGCGTTTTCACTTCATTGCCAAGCTGGCTGTCAATCACCGTGCGGTCGCTGATGACAATCACGGAATTAATGCCTTGATTATTTATTAGCCGCTTGGCGAGCCATGCGATTGTTTTTGTTTTGCCGCTGCCGGCGCTGTGCCAAATAAGGTATCTGCCGCCAATACCTTCATCCTTCACATCTTTTTCAACGCTTAGGACTGCTGCGAGCTGATGATACCGGGGGAATATCATGGTTCCCTCATCATCGATGAACATGAATTCGCGCAGAATTCTTAACAGCATATCCTTTTGCAAGATTTCTTCCCAAACATACCAGGTCAGATGTTTGCCGTATATAATGGGGTTGCCGGCGCCTTCGTCTTCGCTGCCTTTGTTAAACGGCAAAAACTTTGTTTCCTTGCGGTCCAGCTTGGTTGCAATAAAGGCAACAAACTCATCAAGCGTAAAATAAACGAGCGTGCGCTTGTTAAAGCCAAAAATCAACTCTGCCGGGTTGCGGCGTTCCCTGAACTGCTTGGTGCCCTCAAACCCTGCTTTTTGTCCGGCGGTTTGCTTTTTTAGTTCAATCATAACAATCGGAATACCATTGAGAAAAATCGCTAAATCAACACGGCAGCTGTCCGCCTTGTCTTCATAGGCAAACTCTTTTCTGACAGAAAGGATATTTTTCTCGTAAAGAGCAGCATTTTCCGCCATGCTTTGCAGCCCTGTTTTAAAATAAGCAAGGCTGATTTTTGTGCCGCTCGCGTAATCCTCCACCCATTCGTTCAAAGCGGTCAGCAAGCCGCGTTCGTTTATTTTTTTGCACAGCAGTTCAATATAGCGTTCTTTATACTCATTGCCGTAATGCTCTTTTAATTTCTTCAGCTCGTCGGCCTGCGTTGCCTCTAAAAAAGCAAACAGTTTCCCGGTATCAAGCGCGTTTTTGTAATCATAGTCCGCTTTGACACTTTCTTTATAGCCGTGAGTCCGCAGATAATTAAAAATCTCATCACGGAACGGGTTTTCTCTCAGGGCATCTTCCGACATGTTATCACTCCTTCGCTAAGTGCCACCTGCACCGGAAAGATTTGCAATCTTCATTTATCTTTAAATTGATCCGCCAATTTCTGCAAGTCTGGAAATGATTGAGTCAACTCTGTTAATACTTTTGGATTGCTCATAAGACTTGCCATCATTTGATTTCTGAACGCTTCATCTTGATTGGGAAATTGACTGTCAAAAACCCTTTTAATTGTATCGTGCACATCGTCTCTTGTTACTTTCGATATTTCTTCAATTCTTTCTGTCTTTTTATCCATTTCAGTTAAAAAATACTGCATTCGGTTCTCGTATTGTTTCGTTTCGCTTTCAAAGAGCTTTAATAATTCTTTCGTGTCGTTCAAATTATTAAGCACATTCTTCTCAGATTTACTAGATAAAACAATTGCAAACAAGGCAACCACAATTGATACCAAACCGACAAGCAATGAAACCCATGAAATTACTTCTATCATTTTAACATACCTCCATTTTTCCTGTAACAGCTTCAAATATAACACTTTGACGGTATTCTTTCAACTCATTAATTGTTGTGACATTAGCTTGAATTAACCGGTCAAGTTCGGCGCACTTATTGTCCAGATAATCAGCAATAACTTTTTGTTCATCAAAATCCGGCATGAAAATCCAAGCGTCAGCGAAATCGGTATAATTGATACCATATCTGGTAATCCCATTGGCATTATATGCAAACCAGTTTTGTAGATATTGACTTCCAAACAAATATTTTTCGAAATGAAGATACATTTTTTCTGAGGGTCGAAACCTCATCAAATGATACCCAAAAAGAGTATCATTCATATCCTCAGCAATCACCGTAGAATGGCCAATGTCTTCTGCAGTTTCGGATGAGTTCGTAAATAATACATCACCAGTTCTCAACTTACAGGCTTCAACTTTATCTTCAGTTGCTGAGATTTCAAGGTATTCATCGCTATCAAAAATTTCACACAAGCTGTTATTATAAACATCAGTATAGTGAACTGATTTATAAATTGTTTCGCCATCTCGAATTTTTTTATCCACCCCTGAGCTGTTCAATTCTCCAAAATACCTTAGTCTTTTAACTGTCCACCCCTTTGGTATCTCGTCAATCCACTCGACCCCGCTGTCTTTCATCGGTGCATTTTTGTCCAGCCCTTTGGTCACTGCCTCATAAATGATGCTCTGCCGCTGTTCTTTTAATAATTTGTTTTGCTCTTGCTTGGAATTAATTATAGCATCAAATTCGGCACACTTTTTATCTAGGTAGTTTGAGATTGCTTGCTGTTCAGATAATTCAGGCTTTACGATCTTTATACGGCCATGATTTTCAGAGTTTAGAATATATACAACGTTTCCATTCATATAGTATTGATGTTGCTCTTTTTGACAACTTAAAAAGTACAGACCATACTTCCAGAATATTTTATCACAATCAAAATCAACAGCATTAATCTGTTGATTAAATGCAACAGGCACATTACTGTAACCAATTTTTCCAACAGTTCCAATACAACAAACCAATGTTGAATAAGCATATGCAATTCGTGCAAGTGACTTGCCTTCGTCACTGATATATTCATTCGTTTCCTCAATTGGTGTTAGTTCTCTTAAATTATCAGGCTTAACCCAAAGCAAACCATAATCCGAATAATTATCTGGGCTAGTTTTTGTGGGGGTATTCCCGGTTTGAATTGATGCTACATGCTTTAGTTTCCATGTTTCCCATTCTTGTGGTATTTCCCCAATCCATTCAACTCCGCTGTTTTTCATCGCCCTTGTCATGCACTAAACACCGCCTTTAAAACACCCTCGATGTTCGCTTCGTTGGCGAGAATTTCATCCTCTATTTCCTTGCTGCTGCGGGGCGGGGTATATTTGTAAAAGAATCTGGTAAATGGGATTTCATAACCGATTTTATCTTTGCTGCGGTCGGGGGATGCATCCGGCACAAAGGGAAGCACCTCATCTTTAATATACTGTTCAATATCTTTTTTGAGCGGAATATTTTCGGTATCCCGCTTGGATGTGTCCACCTGCACGGCGCCTTTTTTGATAACCTTTTCGCCCTTTTCGTTATACAGCGGGCGTTCAACTGTTACTTTAGTGTAGCCGAAATCCTCCGGGTCAAGGAGCTTGCTGTTTTCTTTTTCTTCAAAGTTTTTGTAAAGGTTAACGATTGTTGTTCTGCTGGTGTCATCAATAAACTTGCGTTTGTTGCCCAGCGACTTCGGTTTTTGCTCGCTCCAATAGTCTATGGCATTAATCAGCTGAATTTTTTTGCCGCGGCGCGGGCTCCGCTTTTTGGAAAGAATCCAAATGTAGGTATAAATACCGGTGTTGTAAAACATTTGGTCCGGCAGGGCGACAACAGCTTCCAGTAGCTTGTTTTCGATAACATAGCGTCTGATTTCACTTTCCCCGCTGCCGGCGTCGCCGGAAAACAAGGGGGACCCATTAAGGATGATGGCGATGCGGGCGTCATCCTCCGCTTTTGCGAGCAGGTTCTGCAGGAACAACAGCTGCCCATCACTTACGCGAGGAGTACCCGCCACAAACCGGTTGTTCGGTTGCGACAACTCTCGTTCAACAATAGCCTTATCGGTTTTCCACTCCACACCGAATGGAGGATTTGTAATGAGTAAATCGAAATTTTCGCCTTTCAGTTTATCCTCTGTCAGCGTGTTGCCTTCGTAAATATTTTTTGCGTCCTCGCCGAGCATGAGCATTTCTGCACAACAGACGGCATATGCTTCCGGGTTGACATCCTGCCCGTAAAGGCGAACCCTCTCACTGGAGCCAAACAAATCATAAAGTTTTCTTTTCATCGTGGTCAGCATGCCGCCGGTGCCGCAGCAGCCGTCATAAACGCGGATAATTTTGCCCTCTTTTTTCATTTCCTCTATGTTTTCGCTCATCATCAGCTCAACGCAAAGCTCAATAACTTCACGCGGGGTGTAATGGTCGCCGGCTTCGGCATTGGCTTTGTATGTCCGGATGATTTCTTCAAACACATAGCCCATCGCCATTGGGGATGTTGTATCAGGGTGAAAGTCCACTTCCGAAAAGGCTTTGACAATTTCAAAAAGGATGCCTTTTTTAATCATGAATTCGACTTCTTCTTTAAACTTCAAGTCCCTTAAAATATCTTGAATGCTTGGGGAGTATGATTTGATAAACTCTAGGAAGTTAGAGTTGATATTATCGCTGTCGCCAACCAATGTTTCAAGCGTGACGCACTTTCGGTTGTAAAACGGCACGCCGCATTGCTTGTTGACAGCCTGCTCAATCTGCTTTTCATCGATTTTCAGTTTATACAGCCGTTCGAGCACCGGTTCGATATCTGCATTCTTTGCCGCGAGCACGCAGTCGAAACGGCGGATAATAGCCATCGGGATGATGACACTGCCGTATTTTTCGGACGTGTAAGGGCCTCTCATTTTATTCGCGATGTTTGTAACCAGATTTACTTTTGCGCCTACATCGGCAGACATTTCAATGTTGTTCATTTTTATACATCCTTTTCAAACAGCTCCATGAGCCTTATATTTTTAAACAGTTTTTCTTTGCCGACTCTTTCTTCGCTGAGCAAACCCTTATCTTCAAGCTGCTTGAGGTAGGCGGATGCAGTTTGCCGATGTACGCCGATTTCAACCAAATCAATGATTCTGACATACACCTTTTTGAAAATCAGTGTCATCATTTCAACAAGCACAGCTTTTTGGCCTTTGATTCCATCTAAAAACTCATCGCTTGAGTAAAAAGCAAGCAGCCGGTTAATACCTTCGACCACTTCGAGCGTTTGCTTTGCCGTTACCTTGAATGAATTGAGCATATACTCGATAATCGGCTCATATTCGCCGTTATCTTTGCAGGTCTGAAGAAGCGTGTAATATTCGCTCTTATTTTTTATGATATATGAGCTTGCATACAGGACGGGGTAAGAAAGGTATTCTTTTTGGCACAGGAACAAGATGTTTAAAATGCGGCCTGTTCTGCCGTTACCGTCACGAAACGGATGAATGCTTTCAAACTGGTAATGCGCCAGCGCGATTTTTATCAGCGGGTGCAAGGTGTATTCATCATCGTTGTAAATGAATTCGAGCATATCAATCAGCAGCGTTCGGAGCAGCGCTTCGCCGTGCGGCGGCGTATACAAGATTTCTATCGAACCGTCAGCCGATATGCTTGCTATTCGCGTTAAATCGCCCTCAAAGTTTGGTAAATTCCTTCGAATATTCTTTGGCTTTTTATTAACCGGCTCATTGATGGCTTCAATATCGCCCAGCGAAATGATGCCTCTTTCTTTATACTTCTTAAAGCCGGTAAACAAAGCGTCTTTGTAGTTCACAACCTCTTTGGCCTCGGCGGTGTAACTGTCAAACACGACACCTTTGTAAAGGTCGTCATTGGTTGTTAAAATGTTTTCAATATGGCTGCTCGCCTTTGCTTCCTGCAATGTTAATGTGTCAAGAAGGATTCCGGGCGATGGCAGAGCATTGACGGCATAGTTTAGCACCTCAATCGCAACTCTTGTTTCTTCCGCTAAAGTTCTAAGCTGCTTGGAGTCATTAATGAGCAACTCGGTTATCGGGGTTAAGTCGTTATATGGTTTTGTTTTATCAAACACCGTTATCACCTCTTTGTTTTTGTTCGGTACAGATGAACAGAAAAAATGTTAAATGCCCGAAGCAAGACTGCTGCAGCAGTTCTTGGCTTCGGGCATAGTATAAACTTAAATTATTTCGATGTCAAGTAATCTCATGTCGAATTAATTAAAATATTTCGACATGAATACGAGTTGTGTCGAAAATTATACAAGTTTATATGTGAAATATGAAATGAATGCGAAATAACCTTCAGGATGATGCTTGAAAGTTGCGATGCAGATTAAAGCTGAGAGGGATGCACAATCCCACCACCGCCGCGGCAGGCCCCATAAAACGCTACGCGTTCATTGCCCTTTAACAAGGGAGGTAAAGAAAGAGACTGACCTGCCAAAAAAAATATTTCACCGATACCCCATAACCGCCTGATGCGCAAGCTGCTTCAGCACCGCAATAACATCATCCCGCGTGCCTTCCGGCTTAAAACTGTTTTTAAAGATGCCCCTGCCGGTGAAGACCTCATACCATACCGCACCCAACAGATACCTGCCATACTCCAGGCTGGCATGGAAGCCGTCGCGGTTCAAACTCAGCGGGTTGCCGTCCCCGAACACCGTGGCAAAAAGCGGGTTTGCCCGCGCCAACTGCATCGCTTCCCCGCAGGGGATAATCCTGATTGGTGCGTTGTTCAAATCGGCAAGCCTTTCGGCGGCCAACGCATACGCTTCTTTGACACAGCGGAACATAACATCCGAGCTGTTTTCATATTCCGACAAACGCTCGTATCCCGGTTCATACGCCCAGGTTTGATGCACAAGGATTTCCGAATCCGGGCTGACGGCTTTTACAAAATGAAAAAGATTTTCGATATACGGGTAATAGCTTTCCCGTTTGCCGCTGAGGATACTCCCCTGCTGAAATGTGACAAAATCGTAGCTGTCGCTTTGGAGCGCTTGGCTGATGGAAAGAAATTCACCCGTCCCTTCGCCGTTGACGGATACAAAATACGCGCGCTCATCATTAAGCGCGTTTGTCCAATGCAGGCTGAGCGGGCAGCCGCCGATGCACAAGCTGACGGCATTTAAATCAATGCCGCCGGCTTTGGCAATCTGGTGGAGCCAGCCGGTGGCGTCGTCGGAAAAACTGTTGCCGATAGCGAGTATTTTCATATTGATGACCATGCCTTTCTTGGGAATTGTGCGGTGCACAAAACTAAAGATTGAAATGTTTGTATTTCAATCTTCCTCCTGCTTATTGGTGACAATCAGGTCGTCCAGCCGGACATGTCCCCAGTACTGGTGGCTGTAGATGATTGATTTATCGCGGTTCTGCAGTTCGTAAACCTCAAAGGCAATCGCGTCACCCGCATGGTCCAGGTAGTTGGAGCCGCCTTCGGCGTCGCTTTGGTATAGCGCGAGGTTGGCCGTATAGTCGCCGGGAAACAGCCGGGCCGTATTAAAAGAGAAACAGTGGTTGTACGATTCGCCTGACTTTGCGTCGCCCAGGGCGTCTGAAAGCGCTATGCCGACTGCCGCACCGTCCGCGTAACGGACCATGAGCCGGAGTTTGACGGCGTCAAGGTCTTTGTCTGCCGACCATACCAACTGAAAACGAAGCTCACTGCTAAGCCCTTGCGCGCGCTCGCTGCTGTTGAGGACGGTAAGCGTGCTTAAATGCGCCTGCGGCTTGATGAAGTCCGGGCGCTTTAGGACATTCAAGTCAAAAAAATCAAGCCCCGGTTCGCGTTCGGCATTCAGGTAAAAGCGGATGCCGGCCTCCGTTTCCCCGTCAAAAACGATCCGGCCGTTTTGCAGCACGATCACTCTGTCGCACAGCTCCCGGATAACATTCATTTGGTGGCTGACGCACAGGATGGTCTTGTTCCCCAGGGCGATTTCGTTCATCCGGTCCATGCATTTCTGCCGGAACTTTTGGTCGCCCACCGCAAGGACCTCGTCGATTATCAGGATGTCCGGGTCCAGATGCGACGCGACGGCGAAAGCCAGCCGCACATACATGCCGCTGGAATAGCGCTTGACAGGGGTATCCAAAAACCTGCCGATTTCGGAGAACGCCACAATTTTGTCAAACTTGCTGTCAATCTCGTCCTCCGTCATGCCCAAAATCGCGCCGTTTAAATAGATGTTTTCGCGCCCGGACAGTTCGGCGTTGAAGCCGGTTCCGACTTCAAGCATGGCGGAAATTTTCCCGAGCAGTTCAATGCGTCCTTCCGTCGGCTCGGTGATGCGGGACAGCAGTTTGAGGAGCGTCGATTTGCCCGCGCCGTTTTTCCCGATGATGCCGACGCGTTCACCCTGCCGGATTTCAAAACTAATATCTTGCAGCGCCCAAAAATCCTCTTTTGTCTGACGCTTCAGCAGCTTTAAAAGGCGCTTTGCCGCCTTGCCTTCGGACGAAGCATTTTTTCTGATGTTATGCTTGATTATATATTTTTTGCCGATGTGTTCGACTTTTATAACCGCGGGTTTATCCGCCATTTTGTTCACCTCGTCTGTCATTCAAACTATACCAGGTCCACAAAGGTTCGCTCGCCCTTGCGGAAACGGAAGATGCCCAGCGGCAGCAGAACGGCTATCCAGCACAGCGCAATCAAGAAGGACGGCCAATGGAACGGGTTGCTCTCAATGACGCACCATTTGAAGGCGTTGACAACGCCCGCGGCGGGGTTCAGCATGTACAGAAAAGCCGTATTTTTTGAAAGCGTTGCGGTGACATAGGCAAAAGAATAAACAACCGGCGTCACATACAAACCTATTTGGATTGCGAAAGGAATAATCTGGTTCAAGTCCCTGTGTTTAATGTTGCTTGATGAAAGTACCAGCCCGGCCGAAAACCCCAAAAGAAGGGACAGCAGCGTGAAAACAGGCAGCAATAAAAGCCGCTCAAAAGCGGGCGGATATTGATACAGCGCCATGATGACAAACAGCACGCCCAGGGAAATCAAGGTGTCGACAAGCAGCGCGAGGCACTGTCCGGCCGGCGCGATAATGCGCGGGAAATAAACTTTTTTTAATAGGTCGGCGTTTGAAAGGAAAGTGGACGAAGCGATGGTCAGCCCCCGCGCGAACAGGTTCCACGCGATCATCCCCGAATAAACCATGACCTGATAAGGCGCGTTGCCGTCCGAGGGCAGATTGGCCACCCGTCCGAATAAAAAACTCATGAGCAGCATGTTGACAACCGGGCCGATAACCGACCAGCCCAAACCGATGACGGTCTGCTTATACCGCACGGTGATATCGCGCTTGGCAAAATTAACGGCCAGCCTTCGGTAGCGCCACAGGTCTTTCCAATACTGCAAATTTTTGCCGTTTGGCTCGATAACGGTTTTTTGCACGGCTGTTTCCTCCAAATAAAAAGCCCTCCAACCGAATTGGAGGGCGGATGACAAGACTACGCGAACACTCCGGCGTCAAACATATAGGCGGTTTCATAACCGACCTGGATTCCTTTTTTAATGCATTCAGGGTCGATATTGTCGCAGGAATCAAGGCGGGTGTGGTAATAGGTTTGCGGGGAATCATTTGAACCGCAAATGCCCGCGGCGCGCAGCCCGGCCTGCGAAAAAGCAGCCGCGTCCGTTGACCCCAACGGTATGGTGGTGCATTTCATCGGCGCACCGACATTTTTCCCGGCGGCAAGGAGCAGATCAACCAGCGCTTTGTCGGCGTTAACGGTGCCGTTTAAGTCGCGATTGTAAACGGTGAGATGCTCACTTTCCCGCAGGACCTCGAAAGGAACAAAAACCGTATCAACCTTTTTCAGTTCTTTGGCGTGCTTTTTACAGAAGGCCTTTGCGCCGCGCAGCCCCGCTTCCTCGGAACCGGTGATCAGGCAGCAGACCTCCGTGTTCTCAAAACGGAAATCGTTTTCCGCCATTTCTTTCATGATTGCCATGGATGCATAACAAGCGGTGAGATTATCGTTCGCGCCGTCAACGATGACTTTCCAGTTGATGAAGAACATAACGGACACATAAAAAGGTATCAGTACGAGCAGGAAAATAGCGATGCCGAGCCATATGCCTGTTAAAGGCGGCGTTCCGGCTATCAGATAGATACTCACTAAAATAAGCGCGACGAACATCCCGCCGATAGAACCGAACATGACGGGAACAACCGACTTCATTTGTCCGTGCAAGAAAAAAGTCCACTCCCACGGCGCGTCTGCGTGACCGCCGAAGATAATGCGGCGCTTGACTTCACCGGCCGGTTTTCGTACGGCGTAAACATTTTTGGATGTTGCCTTCGGGAAAAAAGGGTCTACCAACTTGCGGTAAAAAAAGAATTCCGAAAAAAACATCAGCGCGGCCAAAAGCAACAATATCACGGCGACTAGCGTTAAACCGGAAGATGGGTTATAGCGGTTTAAAAAAAACAGCACCGATGACAGGATACCGAAAATCGCAGCTACGGGTATGAAACCCATAAACGCGGCGGGGTTGAGTGAAAACTCTTCCACAACAACATCGTCGGACCATTGCTCCAGCTCTTTCGTAAAATAGTCCTGGGCGTTGTGTTCTGACTTTGTGCCGGGTGCGCGGCGTTTGAAGGTGTGGCAAACATGGGTAATGCCGTTGACAACGAAGTCCATGGTTGAGGATTTCAAGGCCGGGGAGAGTTTTAGTGACATGAAAAGGTTACCTCCCAAAAAATTAGATTATACGATGTTATTTTTTGTCACATCACCGCAGCAGTGTTTAAATTTTTTACCGCTGCCGCAAGGGCAGGCTTCATTCGGGCCGACTTTTTTGCCTTTGCGCACTGTTCTGCCCTTTTCGGTACCGTCCGAGGAGCCGCTTGTGGCGGTTATTTTGGCAGCTTGCTCGCGCTGCGTTTCACGCTCGCCGCGTATACGCACAGTGAGCATTTGACGCACGGTATCTTCGCGGATTGAGGTGCTCATTTCATCAAACATATCGTAACTTTCCTGCCGGTAAGCGACGACCGGATCCTGTTGCCCGTAAGCGCGCAGGCCGATTCCCCTTTTGAGTTCTTCCATCGCGTCAATATGGTCCATCCATTTGTTGTCGACATTCCGCAGCAAAATCATATTCTCAAGCCTGCGCATAATCGGCACATCGGTTTCGTCCAAACCAAAGGTCCGCTCGCGCTCCTCATACAAGTCCAGCCCTCTGTCCAGCAGCAGTTCTCTCGCCTCGTCCCGGTCAAAACCGTCCGCAAAATCATTCGGGTTGGCCAGCCAGCCCAGGAATTTCTCGCGCAGGCCTTCCACATTCCATTCGCTGCGCGGGATGGAAGAGGAACAGTAAAAATCAACGGCCTCATCAACGGTTTCTTCAAGCATTTTCAGGATGTACGGCTTCAGGTCTTCCCCTTGCAGGACCTTGTTGCGCTGTTCATAAATCAGTTCGCGCTGGCGGTTCATCACATCGTCAAACTGCAGCACATTTTTGCGGGTGGCAAAGTTGCGGCCTTCGATCTTTTTCTGCGCGTTCTCAATCGTGGCGGAAATCATCTTGTTTTCAATGGGCATATCCTCGGGCGCGTTGAACGCGTCCATCATCCTTGTCAGCCGCTCACCGCCGAACAGGCGCATCAAGTCATCCTCGAGAGACAGGTAAAACCGGCTTTCCCCCGGGTCACCCTGCCTGCCCGCGCGCCCGCGCAGCTGGTTGTCAATGCGCCGGGATTCGTGGCGTTCCGTGCCAACAATATACAACCCGCCCGCTTCGCAAACTTTGGCTGCTTCAGCACTGGTTTGCTCACGGTATTTTTTGTTTAGTGAGGCAAAGTCCTCCCGCGCCTTAATGATTTCCGCATCATCTGTTTCCGCATAGCCGGTGGCTTCCACCAGCAGTTCCTCCGTGTAGCCCATGCGGCGCATTTCCGTTTTGGCAAGGTATTCCGAGTTGCCCCCGAGCATAATATCCGTACCGCGCCCGGCCATGTTCGTTGCAATGGTGACGGAGCCGAATTTACCGGCCTGCGCGATAATTTCCGCTTCTTTGTCGTTAAACTTGGCGTTGAGCACCTCGTGCTTGATGCCCTCTTTTTTCAGCAGCGCGCTCAGGCGTTCCGATTTTTCAATCGAGACGGTACCGACGAGCACCGGTTGACCTTTTTCGTGGCATTCCTCAATCTGTTGGATGACGGCGGTAAACTTTGCCTTTTCGGTTTTGTACACCACATCCGGATTGTCTTTGCGGATCATCGGTTTATTGGTCGGTACCTCGACAACATCGAGCTTATAAATCTCCTGAAACTCGGCGCTTTCCGTCATGGCGGTACCGGTCATGCCGGAGAGTTTTTTGTACAGGCGGAAATAGTTCTGGAAAGTGATGGTCGCGAGGGTCTTGCTTTCGTGCTCGACGGTTACGCCTTCTTTGGCTTCTATTGCCTGGTGCAGGCCCTCGTTATAGCGCCGGCCGAGCATGATACGCCCGGTAAATTCGTCAACAATGAGCACCTCGCCGTCTTTGACGACATAATCCGTGTCACGGTGCATAACACCGATGGCTTTGATCGCCTGGTTGATGTGGTGGAGTATGGTCATGTTGTCCGCGTCCATCAGGTTTTCGAGGTTAAAATATTTTTCGGCCTTTTCCACACCGCTTTTGGCAAGGGTTGATGTTTTGGCTTTTTCGTCAACGATGTAGTCCCCTTCCGCCACATCCTCCGCGTTTGCTTTGGAGTCAATTTCCTTCACCTTGGCCATGGTCAGGCTCCTGGCGAAAGCGTTTGCCTGGCGGTATAAATCGGTGGACTGGTCGCCGCGCCCGGAAATAATCAGGGGTGTTCTTGCCTCGTCAATGAGGATGGAGTCCACCTCGTCAACGATACCGAACACATGCCCGCGCTGTACCTTTTGCTCGATGTACG
Source organism: uncultured Eubacteriales bacterium (assembly GCA_964612185.1). Classification (GTDB taxonomy): domain Bacteria; phylum Bacillota; class Clostridia; order Oscillospirales; family Acutalibacteraceae; genus UBA1447. Next base: position 90,510 of record CAZTCR010000004.1, on the reverse strand, counting down.
GCACCATGTTGTCACGCAGGTAGTCAAAGCCCATCTCGTTGTTGGTGCCGTAGGTGATGTCTGCCGCATACGCTTCGCGGCGCTCGTCATTCTCTTTCTCGTGTACAATCAGACCGACGCTCAGCCCCAAAAAGCGGTAAACCTTGCCCATCCACTCGCTGTCGCGGCGGGCAAGGTAATCATTTACGGTAACAATGTGTACCCCCTGGCCGGTCAGTCCGTTTAAGTAAGCCGGCAGGGTGGCGACAAGGGTTTTGCCCTCGCCCGTTTTCATCTCCGCGATTCTGCCTTGATGCAGTACAATACCGCCCACTACCTGTACGGGGAAGTGCTTCATGTTCAGTACCCGCCAAGAGGCCTCGCGGCAGACAGCGAAAGCCTCAGGCAGTAAATCATCGAGCGTTTCGCCGTTGGCAAGGCGTTCCCTGAACTCGGGCGTTTTCGCCTGCAGCTGTTCGTCGGTTAAGGCTGCGTACGCTTCTTCCAGCGCCAGCGTTTTATCCCGCAGCGGGAGCGCTCTTTTTACTTCTTTTTTCGAGTAATCCCCGAATATTTTTGTCAGCAAACCCATGAAAAGACACCTCATAATTAATATATTGGAACATTATAGCACAAGAAAACAGAAAATGCATTAAATTGCAAAACATTCACAATTTTTTAAAATGTATAAAGAGGCGGTCTTGCCAAAAAAGCAAAAATGTGATAACCTTTCAGCATATCGGCAGAACCGTTTTGAACAAATCAAGGAGGGGTTATTATGCCCAAACGCGACGGTTATATCTCCTGGAACGAATATTTTATGGGTATCGCGCTGCTCTCCGCCAACCGCAGCAAAGACCCGAGCACGCAGGTAGGTGCCTGCATCGTCAGCAAAAACAATAAGATTATGTCCGTAGGCTATAACGGGATGCCCGCGGGCTGTGACGATGATGAGTTTCCCTGGGAGCGGGAAGGGGATGAAATTGACACCAAATATCCGTATGTCTGCCATGCCGAACTCAACGCGATTCTAAACAACGACGGCGGCAGCCTGGCCGGGTGCAAAATTTATGTCGCGCTGTTCCCCTGTAACGAGTGCGCCAAGGCTATTATTCAAAGCGGCATCAGGGAAGTGTTGTATCTGTCAGACAAATACGGCGAAACACCGCGGGTGCTCGCCTCCAAAAGAATGTTCAACGCCGCCGGTGTGCAATACACAAAGATTACCATGGCGCATGATGAGATTACCATTGATTTCCGGGAGGAAAACATATAGGGCGAACTTTGTTCTCCCGAGAAGCGATGGAGCAGTGCGGCTGCGCCGCGGGAAGCAGTTGAGAAGCGGTAGGGGATGGCGCCCCGACATCCCAAATCCCCCTGTCAGCGGTTGCTGACATCCCCCTTTGGCAAGGGGGACAAGAATTTCTTCCCCATGCCTCCCTTGTTAAAGGGCAATGAACGCGCAGCGTTCTATGGGACCTGCCGAGGCGGTGGTGGGATTCATCGTAGGGATGACCGCAATGAAATCCGCCGCTCCTTATCTACAGTCTAATATCTAATATCTAAGGGGGACAAGGGGTTATTCAGGACATCGTAATAAAACAATAACCGAGCCCTTTGCCGTCGTCGTTTGTTGGACGAAGATGGAACAGGGTGTTGTTGTCTGTCCAGCAGAAATTCGCGTTGGTCTGCGAGAACAGCAGCGGTTCCGTAAAAGTTTTCGCTTCGTTTGTACCGAGGTTATACAACACAAGGGTCTGCGGCGATTTCGCGCGCATATCCCCTGCGCCGGGGACGGCGATAACCGCCCGCATCCCGTCGGGGCTGACGCTCAAAAATGTTGCGCCGCCCGCCTGAATACCGGCAAGTGTTTTTTCCGTTCCGGAGAGCAAATCCGTAAGCACAAGGCTTGTTTTGTTGAACACAAAATTGCCGCTGCTCAAGAAGTTCTTAAAATAATCGCCTTCAAAACTTTTCACCACGGTCTCAACTTTATCCTCATAAACGATGCAGTCAAAACCTGTTTGCGTCGCGCGCAGATATGTCGGCCCTTTTTCCGTAACCCTTGCCCACAGCCCTAAAATACCGGTGATAACGCGCGGTGGTTTGGGTTCGGCAACGGTCAGAATGTCGGCAATCAGTCCCTTTTTGTCAAGCGTGTAGTCGCGGGAGGAAAGGAAGTAGGGCTTGCTCCCGAGCGATGCGAGAAACCCGTCTGTGAGCAGCACCCAGTCCGACCGCAGCGCGCCGCGCTCGCCGACTGTGCGGGCATTGTCCGTAACAAGCCTTTTTGTTTTTACGCCGGAGCCTTCAAGCCCGATGACAAAGGCCTCGGTATAAACCCTGTTATTCAGCCAAAAGTTATTTTTGTCAAAATCAATCAGCAACAGCGCTCCGTCAGAGCCGTAGGCGGTGGGGAGCGCGGTAACTTTAAAAAACGCGTAATCATGAACCTGAGGCGCTGTTTGATCTGCCGATGTAAAAAGCCCGTAGCCGGTTGTTACACCGCCCGATTGGACATAATAGAGTTTGACCGGTATTTCCTGGCTGCTGCTGAAGACTGTTTTATCGACAGTAGTCACGGCGCCGCCGTACGGCAGCAGCGCGCCGGCTGCGTACTCATAAAAGAGCACCTCGCCGTTGCCCGGGTTGACGGTATAAAACAGGTTTTTGATGTCCGTTTGCAGCGGCGGCAAATCCAGGTTGCCGGTAAGTGTTATTTGCGGGGTGTATTTGCTTTGCGAAAGAGAAAAATTTTCGTTTGTTTGCTTGTCCGGTTTGCCGGTGACATGTTTTTTAAAGTAGCCGGGCGCCAGAACGGCGCAGACAACAGCAGCGGCGGCAAGCACACACAGTATAGCGAGGAGAAGGTTGTTTTTTTTCATATCGGTTACCTTTACAAATCAATGATTAAAGCAACGGGGCAGTGGTCGGAACCGAACACATCGGCGTGAATTTGCGCGTCTTTCAGGTTATTCTTCAGCCGGTCAGACACCAAAAAATAATCAATTCTCCATCCGGCGTTGTTGGCGCGCGCATTAAAACGGTAGGACCACCAGCTGTATGCGCCGGCCAGGTCGGGGTAAAAATGGCGGAAGGTGTCCGTAAATCCGGCGGCGAGCAGCTCGCGGAATTTGCCGCGCTCCTCGTCTGAAAAACCGGGGTTGCCGCGGTTTGCCTTCGGGTTTTTCAAATCGATTTCGTTGTGCGCCACATTCAGGTCTCCGCAAAAGATAACCGGTTTTTGCGCGTCAAGCGTTTTCAGATACACCCGGAACGCATCCTCCCATTCCATACGGTATCCGATTCTCGCCAGACCTTCCTTGGCGTTGGGTGTGTAGACGGTGACGAAAAAGAAATTTTCGTATTCGAGCGTGATTGTCCGTCCCTCGCTGTCAAATCCGGGGATTCCGATATCGTATTGAATGTTCAGCGGGGTTTTCTTCGCGAATACCGCCGTACCGGAATAACCTTTCCGTTCGGCATAATGCCAATACTGCGTATATCCGGGCAGCTCGATTTCAAACTGCCCTGCCTGCACCTTGGTTTCCTGCAGGCAGAAGATGTCCGCGTCAAATTCCGCAAAAATATCCGCGAACCCTTTGCCGGCAAGGGCGCGTATGCCGTTTACATTCCAGGATACGAATTTTTGAACAGCCATGGTTTTTCTCCTTTGCGGTTATCAGCATAATTATAATGATTGTAGCACAACATGACGGTTATATCCATCTTTTTTTGTTGACAAACACAGCGGGCATAGGGTAGAATGACGATAGTCTGCAAAGTCGGACAGCCTTTGAATGGACACTGATTATATTGAAAGGGGCAAATACTCAATGAAGAGCAACCTCACAAAATTATTGGCGCTGTTGATGGCACTGGCAATTGTTTTCTCCCTGGGCGCCTGCGGTAAGGACGAAGGGGAAACCACTACCGCGGCAGGTGACACGACCGCTCAAGCGACCACGGCGGAGGACGACACCACAGCGGAGGCCACGACGGCGGAAGGTGAGACGACGACGGTTGGCGATACCACAGCTGTCGGTGAGACCACAGCAGTTGGCGAAACCACCACAATGGGTAAACCGGTAGGCAACACGCAAATTCTCGCGGCGTATACGGAAGTGATGAACAAAGCGAAGGCTGAAAAACCGGCACACAAAAAAATTGAGTTCCAGTCCCTGCCAAAAAGCGACCAACATATGGACGGTTGGGTTGTCAGCGCCTTACTGCCGCTCGCAAACTCGTTTATGACGACGGAAGACGAAGCTAAAGTTGAGAATGAAAAAAAAGGCGACGACATGGAATGGTTCCCGGTTGTCAAGTCCGCAAAGGGCTGCCTGCTTACAGACATAAGCAAGATTAAAACCGCAAGCTGCGATGTGCTTGCAAACGGCAACTACAAGATTAAAATCGTACTGATTGATGAACATAATCCGGAACCATATAAGAAGGGTCAGTTACAAGCGGCAAGTTTTACCGGCAATATGTTCTACCCCCTTTCAAGAGCTGATATTGACGATACATTGATCAACGACAGTACGGTGAATAAAGTAGCAAAAAATGTGAAGTACGATCTCCGCTATTATAATTGCACCGCGAACCTTGAATACAATCCGCAGACCAAACAAATTGTCACCTTGGACCAACTCATGAGTGTCTATATTGATATCCAGGAAGGCAAAGTACTGGGGTTAAAAGCCACGGGTAATGCGATTCTTTACAACACCATGAAAACATGGGATTTCGCTTATTGATTTTTGTTGAAATGATTTTTGGAGGGAGCGCGCAAGCGCTCCCTTTTTCACACACAGCGCATAGCCCGGCAGCGCTGAAAAAAAGATTGAAATGTTGGGAGTGTTATTGTATACTTACGACTATGTTGAGGATTTTGCTATGAAGCTTCAAAAAAGGATTTTGAAAGGGGAAAGCACCGGATGAAAAACAAGGTCACTAAAATTTTGGCGTTATTGATGGCGGTTGCTATCGTATTCTCCCTGGGCGCCTGCGGCAAGGACGATGGGGGAATCACCACAGCAGAACAGAATATCGCGCAGGCGACCACTGCGGAGCAAACCACCGCCGCTGCTGTCCGGCTGACGGAAGCGGAAATCCGCCTGGCACTCGGTGAAGCACAGTCGGCGTGGGACGGAAACACCGCGAACCTGACGGATGAAATGAAGGCAGCCGTTTCGATGTACTACAAAACTGGTGGCAAACCGGTCCAGTTCAAGGACGATGGATTTTATTTTGTTGAGGATGAAGGCGCGACTGTTTCGAATGAAACCACCGTGACGGGCGAAACAACAGCTGCCGGCGAGACCACCACTGCCGCAGCAAAAACGGATCCGTCCACCAACGCCGAGATTCTTACTGCTTATACGGCGGTTATGGATAAAGCGAAAATCGATAAGCCGGGCTATACAAGCAAAGAATATCAGGCGCTGCCCAAGGATCAACAAAAAATGGAAGGCAAGGTAATCGGCGCGCTGCTTCCGTTGGCTGAGATGTTTATGACAAAAGGGGATCCCCAGGTCAAAGGAAAAACCGGGGATATGTTGGACTTCCCGGTTAAAAAAGCGACAAAGGGATGTTTTCTGACGAATGCGGGAGCGGTGAAAACCGCGAAATATGAAAAACTTGCCAACGGTAATGTAAAGATAACCATTGTTCTCAACAACGAATTGAATCCCGAACCCTATAAGAGCGGCCAACCGATGGCGACGAGCAACACGGGTAATATGTTCTTTGTTCTCGGGAAAAGTGATATTGATAATGAGTTGGCCAACAATAGCACCGTCAAGCGGGTTATCAAGGAAGCAAATTATTCTCTGACCTACCGGGACTGCAAAGCGACACTGGAATTTAATCCGGAGACACAGAGAATCATATCCCTCAAACATTATGTGAGCGCTTTTATCGACATGAGCGGGAAGATTATCATATTGGGCGATCAAAAAGGAACCGCTGTGCTGGAAATGTTTTATGAGGCTTACGACTTCCAATACTGATATTGAGATGTCTTTGGCGGGGAGAGCGGTATTACATCCGCTTTCCCCGTTTTTGCGTGAAGAAGAGCGGGTGTTGTAAACGCCTGGGCGCTGCGGTATAATCGTAGCGAATAGTTCTTTACCGGACATGGTTGAAAGGAGAACGCACATTGAATAACATCAGGTTTGTTCTTGCCTACGATATCGGCACCACCGGCGTTAAAACCTGCCTTTTTGAAATCGGTGAAAAAGTCATACTAACCGCTTCGGCCATGGAGGGTTACAATCTATATGTGTTCCCGGACGGCGGCGCCGAGCAGAAGCCGTCGGAATGGTGGAGTGCGATTTGTTCGACCACACACCAGCTGCTGGAAAAAACGGGCATCAATCCGCGGGACATTGCCGGCATTTCGTTTTGCTCGCAGATGCAGGGGCTTGTTTTGGTCGATAAAGCGGGGGAGCCTGTGCGGGATGCCATGAGCTACATGGACCAGCGCGCAAGGGCAGAACTCAAAGAAGGCATGTCAAAGGGCTTGAAAATCGAAGGAATGAACGCCGTCAAACTGTTAAAATCCCTTTATTTGACCGGCGCCGTTGCCGCGAGCGTGAAGGACCCGGTCTGGAAATATAAATGGGTCGAAAAAAACGAACCGGAAAAATTTAAGCGTGTCTATAAGTGGCTGGATGTAAAAGAGTATATCATCTGTAAAATGACCGGCGCGTTTGTGATGACGCGGGATTCCGCGTTTGCGTCGCTTTTGTATGATATCCGCAAGGGTCATCAGGGCTGGAGCCCGGCCGTGTGTAAAATGCTTGGGGTTGATACGGCGCATCTTGCCGACATCATCCGATCGACAGACAAAGCGGGCGAATTGACAGCTGCCGCGGCAGCGGAACTTGGTTTAAGCACGGGCACTGCGGTGTTCGGGGGCGGTGGTGACGCGTCGCTCATCGGCATCGGGGCGGGCGCGGTCAACACAGGGGATACCCATGTTTATTCCGGTACCTCCGGCTGGGTATCAACCGTTGTGGACAAAAGCATGGTGGACACATCGGCAATGATCGCCGCGATTGTCGGCGCGCAGGAAAATAAGTTCAACTATTTCGCGGAGCTGGAAACCGCCGGCAAATGCCTGGAATGGGTGAAAGACCACCTTGCGCTGGACGAAATCGGCGTGTTTCTTGAAAAAACGGATGTTGTTGCGTCCAAAGAAACACTCTATACCAACCTGTACGACTATTTGACCAAGGTGGTTGCCGCTGTGCCTGCGGGAAGCGGCGGGGTCATCTTCACCCCCTGGCTGCACGGCAACCGCTGCCCGTTTGAGGACCCGAACGCGCGGGGGATGTTTTTCAATATCAGCTTGGATACCGGCAAAACGGAACTGATCCGGGCGGTGTTGGAAGGTGTCTGCATGCATATGCGCTGGTTCATTGAAACGCAGGATAAAAAAGTTAAAACCTCGTCTGTTCTGCGCTTTGTCGGCGGCGGTGCGCTGTCTGATGTCACCTGCCAAATCCTGGCCGACTGTACGGGCAGAACGGTGGAAACGGTGGAAAGCCCGCAAAACGCTGGCGCGGTGGGCGCCGCGGTGCTGGCTGCTGTCGGTTTGGGGGTAATCACCACCATCGCCGAGGCGGGCCGGCTTGTCCCGGTGACAAAAACCTTTGTGCCGAACCCGGCGAACAAAGCCGTTTACGACCGGAACTACGCTGTTTACATCAAACTTTATAAAGACAACAAAAAGAGCTTCGCGGCTTTAAACGGCTGACGCTTTTTTGCAAACAATTCACGATTTCTTCACGCGTAATTATTTGACAATCCCCTGTTCAAATGATATACTGAACATTGATTTTCAGCCGGGCGGCAGCTGCCGAAAGGTTGAAGTGTATTTTATTCCGCCGCAAAACAGCGGACAGGGAAGGAACAGGTCTTTGTATGAGTAAAAAGATGGCCGCGCTTTTACTCGTTTTCACGCTGATACTCTGTCTTTTTGCCGCCTGTGGAAAAGACAAAGTCAACGGCATAGCAATCGTTGACAGCGAGGGAACAACCCGTGTGCTTGCCACAAACGACAACGGCGAAACCATGACGGACGACGCGGGCAACCTGATTATTGTTGTCACCAATGCCGACGGCAAGGAAGAAACGCAGCGGGTCGCGCCGCCGGATTATTACATGTCCGGTAATACCATCGAAACACCAAAGTACACCGTCACCATTCCGAAGGGTTGGGAGAAGAGCAACGGCTTGGGAGATGTCCGGCTGATTCATACAAGCACAAAAAGTGAACTGAATCTCGTTACACTCAAGGATAAAACACTGGAGGACGCTATTTTTTCCGCGGAGGAAGTGATGGACCTGATGCGCAACGAAGGCGGCACGGTTGAAACGGCGCAAACAACCATCTGCGGGGTCGAGGCGACACAATATTCGGTTGAAAAAGCCGATTCGGGCACGGTGATTTTTTATATTTTTGAGAAGAACGCCGCTGTTTATTCGTTTTATTCCGTTGCGGACAAAGAAAACAGGGACAGCGTCGGGTTCGAGGCACTTATCAATTCCATTCAGTTTAAATAAGCTCTTGAAAGGGGTTAAATAATACATGTTGTTTTCTCAGGATATCGGGATCGATTTGGGTACGGCAAACACACTGGTTTTTGTCAAAGGCAAGGGCATCGTAATCCGCGAACCCTCCGTCGTCGCGGTCGACCAGCGCAGCAATCCGCCGCGTGTGGTAGCCGTCGGCATTGAGGCAAAAGACATGATCGGCAGAACACCGGGCTCAATAACCGCCGTGCGCCCGCTGAAGGATGGCGTTATCGCGGATTTTGAAATTACTTCGGACATGCTCAAGGCGTTCATCAAACGCGCGAGCAGTTCCTCGCCTTTTATGCGCACACGCGTCATGATCTGCATTCCCTCGGGCGTCACAGAAGTGGAGCGCCGCGCGGTTTATGACGCCGCAAAAAGCGCGGGCGCCAAATATGTGAGCCTGATTGAAGAACCCATGGCAGCCGCCATCGGCGCGGGCTTGCCCGTGAGCGAAGCCATCGGCAGCATGGTGGTGGATATCGGCGGCGGCACATCCGAGGTGGCGGTGATTTCCCTGGGTGATGTGGTCACCTCCCGGTCGGTGCGTGTCGCGGGGGACAATTTTGACGAGGCGATTATCGCGTACATCAAGAAGAAGTACAATCTGCTCATCGGCGAAAGAACCGCCGAGGATATCAAAATCACCATCGGCTCCGCCTACCCCTACGACGGCGAAGGCGCCATGAACATCAAGGGGCGCAACCTCATGGATGGTTTGCCGAAGAATATCGAAATCAGTTCCGAAGAAATCCGGGAAGCGCTCGCGGACCCTGTCAACCAAATCCTTGACGCGGTCAGAGCCACGCTTGAAAAAACACCGCCCGAACTCGCGGCGGATATCATTGACAAAGGCATTATGCTCACCGGCGGCGGCGCGCTGCTCAGGGGGCTGGACAAGCTCATCGCCGGCGAAACCAAGATTCCCGTGCTGATAGCCGAAAATCCGCTCGACTGCGTTGTTGACGGTACGGGAACTTGCCTGGAAAGCGACTACATGAGCAAGTTGGGCGCAAAAAAATATGTCTGACGCGCAGTAAGGTTGATAAGCGAAACAATAACAGTAGTCAGAGGAACAAGGAATGCGCCGTTTTGTAAAAAGTACCGGCTTTAAAATATTTTTGGCGGTATTTGCCGCTTTGCTCGCGGGGACGGTTGTCGCCGCTGTTTCAAACAGCAAATCCGCACCGCAAACCTCCGCGGCCGGCACCGTTTTCGGTCCGCTGCAGAGGTTTTCCTCATTTGTTTCCAACCGCTTGTCCGATTTTTCAATCAACTTCAAATCCTCTGCCGCTCTTGCGCAGGAAAAGGAGGAGCTGAAAGCCGAAATTGCCGATTTGACGAATCAGCTTATCGATTACGAACAGGCCAAGCAAGACCTGAAATTGTACGAGGAGTTTTTAGGGGTTAAAAAAGAAAATCCATCATTTACATTTGTCAGCGCGCCTGTTATCGGCCGTGACCCTGCGGACCTGTTCTTTGCGCTGACGCTCGGCAAGGGCTCGCTGCACGGGGTAAGTGTGAACGATCCGGTGATTTACGGCAAGTATCTCGTCGGTGTGGTGACATCTGTTATGCCCGCGCAATGTAAAGTCGGTACGCTGCTGGACCCGGCAGTCAATGTCGGCGCTTATGAAATCAGCACGCGGGAAGGCGGCTTTGTCACAACAACGGGGGATTTGTCCCGAAAAGGTCTTTGCCGTTTGCCGGGGCTTGTTAAAACAACGGCAGTCGCGCCTGGCGCGACGGTTGTCACATCGGGCATCGGCGGCGTGTTCCCCCGCAATTTAATCATCGGCAAAGTAGCAGAAATTGTTGACGATCCGGCAGACATATCCTCTTATGCGGTAATTGAACCTGGGGTGGACGCCACAGACTTGGAGGATGTATTTGTCATTGTTTCCTTCGAAGGGCAGTCCGGCGCGGCCGGGACGGGGGAATAGCCATGCGGTTGGGAGTTCAAACAAAACAAACAGTATTGCGCCGCGGGATTTTTATCGGCTTGATTTTACTCACGGCGGTGGTGCAAAATACCCCGGGCCTGTTTCCGGAAATAGCCGGCGTGCCTGCCATGCTGCTTATTCCGGCGGTTGTCTGCACGGGGATGTATGAACGGGATATTCCGGGCCTTTTTTATGGTCTTTTGGCGGGTGTTGTCTGGGATATTTACGCAGCGGGTCCCCCCGGTTTGAACGCGTTGATGCTCATGACCTTCGGCCTCATCTGCGGCGCGCTCATCGGTACGGTGATGCGCAACAACCTCGTAACCGCGCTGCTGCTTACGGCGAGCGCCGTGTTTGTTTATAACACCGTATACTGGTTTTTTGCCTATGTTGTAAAATCCTATGACGGCGCTTTGCGGGCGTACCTGACCTTCTATTTGCCGTCGGTTGTATACACGGTCTTGCTGATGCCCGTGTTTTATTTTGTTGTCAGAGCGGTCAAAAATAAGACCTGCTGATTGGCCTTGCCGGGAGGTGAACCGCGTTATGCGCGCAGTGAAAGAAAGAAAAATTAATGTCAGAGAAATCGTCACCGTTGTTTCGATTTTTGCTTTTTTTGCGTCATTTATCGCGGTACTTGTCAATTTGCAGATTGTTCAGGGCGAAGCATATGCCGAGAAAGTCAATTCCGTTTCGTCGCAGACGGTCAAAATCAAAGCCGCGCGCGGCGAAATACTTGACCGGAACGGCAACCCGCTGATTACCAACCGCCAGGGTAACTCCATTATTTTTGACAGCGCGAATTTTCCCGCCGCTTCGGTTATCGAGCAGCGCGTGGAAATTATCGCGGGGCTCATTAGACTTTTTGAGGCAAACGGTGTGCCGTGGAAGGACAATCTGCCGCTCGTTTTCGGTTCGGACGGCCAAATTGCCTTTGCGGAAAAGCGGGAAAGCGACATCGCGAATATGAAGAGCAAGGATATGCTCAACCTCAACGATTACGCGACACCGCAGCAATGCTTTGACGCGCTTATCGAGCGGTATAAACTGGAACAGTACACCCCGCAGGAGGCGAGAAAGATCGCCTCGGTCTGCTATGAGATGAAGCGGCTGGTTTTCAGCATTCCCAACCCGTATACATTCGCGGAGGATGTGCCGGGCGAACTTGTCGCTAAAATTAAAGAAAACAGCGCTTTTTACAGGGGCGTTGAAGTGGAAATTGTCCCCTACCGGCAATACGCGGACGGGACACTCGCGCCGCACATTCTCGGGATGGTCGGCGCCATAAGCCCGGAGGAGTTTGAAAAGCTCAAAGACAGCGGATATGCGATCAATGACACCATCGGCAAAAACGGGATTGAGGGCGCGCTGGAAAGCGAACTGCGAGGGACCGACGGTGTTAAAACCGTGACGACAGACAGCGAGGGGAAGACCACCGCTGAAATCACGACACCCCCCGTGCAGGGCAACGCGGTTATTTTGACTGTTGATGCCAAAATCCAACAGATTGCGCAGGACACGCTGAAAAAAGTGCTCACACAAACAAGCACACCGGTGCCCTCCGCAGGCGCGGTGGTGGTTATGAACTGCAACACGGGCGAAATCCTTGCCAGCGCGAGTTATCCGACCTATGACATCTCAACCTACAGCAAAAACTTCAGTGAACTGTCAAAAGCCACGGGTTCCCCGCTTTGGGACCGCGCGCTTCAAAACGCATACGAGGCCGGGTCGACAATGAAGCTGGGGCTTGCCATCACAGGGCTTGAGGAAGGCGTTATTACAGAAGACACCCATCGCTACTGCAACGGCCGTTATGAATTGGAGGGCTCTGTTTTTGTATGCAGGCAGTCCCATCCCAACCGCAATTTGTCTGTTGTGACCGCGATAAAAGATTCATGCAACACATTTTTTTATGACCTCGGGAACAAGCTCGGTATCGCAACAATCAATCGATACAGAACCATGTTTGGGCTTGGTCAAAAAACCGGTGTCGAGATCAGCGACGCGACCGGGAATTTGGACAGTCCCGAGTACAGGCTTTCCATCGGGCAAAAATGGTTCGACGGTTTTACGGTTCAATCGGCGATCGGCGAGGCGGAGAATTATTTCACCCCGATTCAGCTTGCCAATTACTGTTCGGTCATCGCAAACGGCGGTACGCTTTACCAGCCGCATTTTGTGAGAAGTGTAAAGTCTTATGATTTTTCTAAAACGATACTGGATAAGGAAGTCGTTGTTAAATGGGAAACCGGATTCAGCAAAAATTCCTTTGACATTGTCCATGAGGGTATGCGGCGTATCGGAACCAGCGGCGCATCCGCGGTCGCGTTTTCAAAACTGCCGTTTCAAGTAGCCGCAAAAACGGGGACCAGCCAGATCAGCAGAAATATCAACGGCGTACCAACCATAACGAACGATGGTATTTATGTGTGTTTTGCTCCCTATGACAAGCCGGAACTGGCGGTTGCTTTGGTTGGCGAAGGTTTTCGTCTTTCGGCGCCTTTGGCCAATGTGGTGAAGGATGTTTTTGAGTATTATTTTTCCAACACCGTAAAAGCAGCGCCGCCCCAAACGGAAAACACGCTGCTTGGGTAACATGAAATTATATTCCGGGAAAGGCGGGGGCGCTAAGTGGCAAAAAAAATTGTGGTGGCTTCCGGCAAGGGCGGCGTTGGCAAATCGACGCTCACCGTCGGGCTCGCAAGCACCCTTGCAGGGTTGGGTAAGCGCGTGCTTGCCATTGATTGCGACACCGGCCTGCGCAGCCTGGATTTGATGCTCGGTGTACGGGAACAGGTTGTTTTTGATTGGGGCGACATGATTCTTAACCGCTGTGAGCCGCAGCAGGCAATGCTCAAGACCAACGGTCTGATACTGCTCCCCGCGCCGGCGGCTTACCACGACACCTTCACGCGGGAAAATTTCAGAGAACTGGTAAAAAGTTTCAACGCGCATTTTGACTATATATTCATCGATTCACCCGCCGGCATATCGGGCGGGTTCCGGCTTGCGGCCGGGGCAGCGGACAGCGGAATTGTTGTTGCGACACCGGACGAGGTCTGTGTCCGCGGCGCGGGGGCCGCTGCGGGGGAAATGATAGAAATGGGTATCGGCAATCCGCGGCTTGTGATCAACCGGCTGAGAAAAAAAGCGGTATTCAAGGGCAGGCTGCTGAATATTGACGAGGTGATTGACGCCGCGGGTCTTCAGTTGCTGGGCGTCGTACCGGAAGACGCTGAAATCGCTTACTGCGCCACAACCGGGAGGCCGTTTGACCGGCACACACCGGCCGGCCGGGCCTACAACAGGATTGCGAGACGGTTGGAGGGTGAAAGCCTCCCGCTAAAACTATAAATATAACGGAGGTGCCGGGATGCCGGACGCGCGAACAATTGCCGCAATAGCGACGCCGCAGGCGGCGGGCGGCATCGGAATTATCAGGATATCCGGGATGAATGCCTTGACGGTTGCGGATAGTGCATTTAAAGCAACAAACGGTCTGCTTCTCAGGCACTCAGAAGGTTACCGGGCATACCACGGGTTGGTTTGGGACGGAGAATTGGCTGTAGACGAGGCAGTTTGCCTCGTTTTTCGCTCTCCCCATAGTTATACGGGTGAAGATACCGCGGAAATATGCTGCCACGGCGGTTTATATATCACGCAGCGCGTCCTGCGTGCGGTGCTGTGTGCCGGGGCGGAACCGGCGGGTCCCGGTGAATTCACCAAAAGGGCGTACCTGAACGGAAAAATTGAGCTTGCCCAGGCCGAAGCGGTCCTGTCAATGGTTGCCGCGCAGGGTGAGCAGGCCGCGCAAGCGGCGCTGCACGCGCTCGAAGGCAACCTGGCGAAAAAAATAGGTGCTTTGGCCGGCGAATTGATCTCTGCTGCGGCGCAGATGTCCGCGCGGGTGGATTACCCCGATGAGGATATCGAGGAACCGGCGGCGGACAATTTGACTGCGCTGTTCTTACGGGTGAAAACACAGCTGGCAGAGTTGTTGGGCAGCTTTGATGCCGGGCAGGCGGCGACGCAAGGGGTGGAAACCGCGATTGTGGGGCGCCCCAATGTAGGCAAGTCGACACTGATGAATCTGCTGACCGGGTTTGAGCGCTCAATCGTCACCGAATATGCCGGCACCACGCGGGATGTCGTGGAGGAAACCGTCCGGCTCGGCGGACTTGTGCTGCGCCTGGCGGATACTGCAGGAATGCGGGAAACAGACAACCCGGTGGAAAGCATCGGCGTCGAACGCGCGCTGAAAAAGCTGAGCCGAGCAGGTTTGGTTCTTGCCGTGTTTGACGGTTCAGATGAACTGACAAGAGATGACAAGGTTTTGCTGGAACACTGCCGGCAAAAACTGACCATCGCCGTCATCAACAAAACGGATTTACCCAGATCGCTGGATCTTGCTTATATCAACAGCATCGCGGCCGAAACAGTGGAAATATCCGCAGTGAGCGGCGAAGGGCTGGAAAAACTTGCCGCCGCCGCTGCCCGTCTGCTGGGTACGGACAATTTCGACCCCTGTGCTGCCTTGCTTGCCAATGAAAGGCAGCGCGGTTGCTGCGCGCGCGCTTTCAGATGCATCGGTGACGCGCTCGATGCTTTGTCTGCCGATTCACCGGACGCCGCGGGCGTCTGCGTCGATGAGGCCATTGAAGCGCTATTGGAGTTGACCGGCGAAAAGGCCGGCGAAGCCGTGGTGAATGAGATATTCAACAGCTTTTGCGTGGGGAAGTAAATTGGAGGCCCAATGGAATATTTCGCAAAACATTATGAAATAGTTGTCATCGGGGCAGGCCACGCCGGCATTGAAGCGGGGCTTGCCGCGGCGCGCCTGGGCTGCCAAACCTCCGTTTTCACCATTAACCTCGACTGGGTGGGCAACATGGCGTGCAACCCGTCTATCGGCGGCACCTCAAAAGGGCATTTGGTTCGTGAAATTGACGCGCTCGGGGGCGAGATGGGCAAAACGGCCGACCGCAACACCCTCCAGAGCCGCATGCTGAATTTGGGCAAGGGTCCCGCGGTACACAGCCTGCGCGCGCAAATTGACCGCAGAACCTACTCTATCCAAATGAAGCATATTTTGGAACAGCAGGACAACCTGGACTTGATTCAGGCGGAGATAACGGATATTAAAAGAGGCGGCAATGGCCGCTGGCAAGTCAAAACAAGGCTGGAAGCACTGTACACTGCCGATTGTGTCATTTTAGCCACGGGCACCTTCCTCGCCGGTAAGGTTACGGTAGGTGATGTTTCCTACTCAAGCGGTCCCGACGGCATGTTCCCGGCCAATGAATTGGCTGCGTCACTCAAAACACTCGGGATACCGACACGCCGTTTTAAGACGGGTACGCCGTCCCGCGTGAACAGGCGAAGCGTGGATATTACCAAAATGGAACCACAACCCGGTGACGAGAAAACTACAGCATTCTCTTTTGACAATAAAGTTCCAATTGAGAATAAAGAATTGTGTTATATCACTTATACAAACGAACAGACAAAAAGCATTATTATGGAGAACCTGCACCGGTCTCCCCTTTACGGCGGCAAAATCGACGGAGTCGGGCCGCGGTATTGCCCGAGTATTGAGGATAAAATCGTCCGTTTTGCGGAAAAAGAGCGTCATCAAATCTTTATCGAGCCATGCGGGGCCGATACCGAGGAGCTTTATCTGCAAGGACTGTCCTCCTCCCTGCCGGAAGATGTGCAAGTAGCCTTTCTGCACAGCATTCCGGGGTTGGAAAATTGCCGCGTCATGCGCACCGCCTATGCGATTGAATACGACTGTGTGGATCCGCTTGCGCTGCGCCCGACGCTTGAGTTTCTGGATTTCGCCGGTTTGTACGGCGCCGGGCAATTTAATGGCTCAAGCGGCTATGAGGAAGCTGCCGCGCAGGGGCTGATTGCCGGCATAAATGCCGCCGGCCGCGTGAGGGGAGTGGCGCCGTTTATATTAGACCGCGCGAGTTCCTATATCGGTACGCTCATTGATGACCTGGTCACCAAAGGCTGCTCGGATCCCTACCGGATGATGACATCACGCTCCGAATACCGGTTGATTTTAAGGCAGGACAATGCAGACCGCCGCTTGACCGAAGCGGGCTTTCATATCGGACTGATATCCCCGGCGCGCTATGAACGGTTTTTAGAAAAGGTGAAAAAGATTGAAACTGAGCGCGAACGCGTACGCCGCGAGGTTATTTCACCCTCAACACAACTGAATACGCTGCTTGTTTCACGTGAAACAGCGCCGCTGACTACCGGTGTGCGCCTGGAAGAACTGCTCAAACGCCCCCAGCTCGATTATGCGGCACTGACACCCTTTGACAAGAACCGCCCCGGCTTGACGGAAGATATTTTTGAGCAAGTGGAAATAGATATCAAATATGAAGGCTATATCAAACGCCAGCAGGCGCAAATTGATGAAATGCGCCGTTTGGAGGTTAAACCCCTTGAAGAGGGGCTGGATTACGCTAAAATTACCGGGCTGCGCCTGGAAGCACGGGAAAAGCTGAAAAAAGTCCGCCCGCTGAATGTCGGACAGGCGTCCAGGATATCCGGTGTCAGCCCGGCCGATATCTCCGTGCTGCTCATTTGGCTTGAAAAGGAAGGAAAGTTGGGGAAATAACTTTTCGAACAGCCGGCTTCCGCTTTTTAGTCGTGTAGTGAAGCGAAGGGGTGTCGCCTGTCAACACCGCACAATTTCCGGGAAAGGTTTGGTCCTGCAATGGCAACAATTAATTTGGAATTACTGAAAAATGGCGCCGCGCGGGTTGGCGTCAACCTTGATGAAACCGCGCTTAACCGGTTTGACCGTTACGCGGCCATGATCATTGAAACAAATAAGGTCATGAATCTGACTGCTATCACGGAGCCGGACGATATTGTTATCAAGCATTTCATGGACAGTCTTTCGCTGTTCTCTGCACTGGAACTGCCGAAAGGCGCAAAGGTCATTGATGTCGGCACCGGCGCGGGTCTCCCCGGCATTGCGCTGCTGATTGGGCGTCAAGATTTAGCGCTAACCCTGCTGGATTCGACCAAAAAGAAGCTCGAGTTCCTGAAAACCGTCCTAACCGAGCTTGGTCTCAACGCCTTGACCGTTCACGCCAGGGCAGAGGAAGCTGCCAGAAAGCCGGAATTCAGGGAGAAATTTGATCTTGCCGCCGCCAGGGCGGTCGCGGGAATGAATGAATTGAGCGAATATTGCCTGCCGTTTGTAAAAATGGGGGGTAAATTTGTCGCGATGAAAGGCTCCAACGCGCAAGAGGAACTTCGTGCGGCAAAACCCGCGATTAAAACGCTTGGCGGGTTTGTCCGGGGCGTTAAAACTTATCAACTGAAAGATGCGGGGGAACGAAACCTGATCATCATCGAACGGCAATATCCGTCGCCATATAAGTATCCGCGTGCTTCAGCACTTATTGCGAAGAAGCCGCTGTAACGAGAGAAATATGCAGTATTTATAGGCCTTCCTGATGGGGAGGCTTTTTTCTCTGGATTTTGATACTCTCCCTGTCGGCAGCGGCCGATAAATGCCACAGGAGCTCCTCCTGTCGACTGCGGTCGACATCCCCCTCAAGAGGGAGACAAAAAAGTGAACGCATTTTGCGGATTAAAACCCCTGCCTCCCTCTTGAGGGAGGTGGCAAGCTCGGCTTGACGGAGGGAGTCGTATTCAGGCTCCTTTTTCAAAGGAGCTGTCGCCCTGGCGGCCACTGAGGATTTCCACCTCTCCGTCTGCCAAGTAGACACCTCTCTCTGCCCATGGCGCATGTGCAACCGCGTAATATGCGCCTTTGGCGAGGCAAGGCGGGAAACTGCCATTCCTTGGCTCCCCTATCTTAGGGGAGCTGTCACCGCAGTGACTGAGAGGTAGCGAAAAGACGCAATCCCCATGTCATTTTAAAATGGCATTACCGCCTTGCGGGCAGGTCCCATAGAACGCAATCCCACCACCGCGCGGCGGTCCCCCTCCCGTTTAACACTGTGCTTATAAAAAGCACAGCGGGAGGCAAGGGCCATCCAGCCAGAATCCCCCTTGTTAAAGGGGGAAACCGGCGAAGCCGGAGGGGGATTGCGTATTCAGGCTCCTTTTTCAAAGGAGCTGTCGCCCCCGGGGGCGACTGAGGATTTCGACCTCTCCGTCTGCCGGGCAGACACCTCTCTCTGCCCATGGCGCATGTGCAACCGCGTAATATGCGCCTTTGGAGAGGCAAGGGTGGAAAATGCCATCCCTTGGCTCCCCTATATTAGGGGAGCTGTCACCGCAGTGACTGAGAGGTAGTGAAAAAGACGCAATCCCCATGTCATTTTAAAATGGCATTACCGCCTTGCGGGCAGGTCCCATAGAACGCAATCCCACCACCGCGCGGCGGTCCCCCTCCCGTTTCACATAGAATGACTTTGTCATTCATTTAAAAAAGCTAAAGCTTTTTAGAAGGGAGGCAAAGAATGAACCGGCGAAGCCGGAGGGGGATTGGCATTGTTTCACATGAAACATTTTCGAAAAATCGGAAACATTTCCTTTAAATTCAGCCATTATTGTGCTATAATTCAGTGAATATAAGACAATAAGCATTCATTAACGCAAAAGGAGACAATAGTGTGGGTAAAATCGTAGCGATTGTCAATCAAAAGGGCGGTGTGGGCAAAACAACCACCGCCGTCAACCTCGCCGCCGCCCTAGGTGCGAAGGGATATAAAGTCCTGCTCGCGGACATCGACCCGCAAGGCAATTCCACCAGCGGTCTGGGGGTCAACAAGCGCGGTCTGCAAAAATCCGTTTATGAACTGCTGATAGACAGCATACCCGCCGAGCAGGTCATCATCCCGAGCGCTTACCTGAATGTCTGGATTCTGCCGTCAAGCATGAACCTTGCCGGGGCGGAACTGGAACTCGGCAGCTTTGAAAGGCGCGAATTCCGCCTGAAAATCGCGCTCGCGGCGGTAAAAAACAATTTTGACTTCATCTTTTTGGATTGTCCGCCTTCTCTCGGGATGATAACTTTAAACGCCCTTTGCGCGGCGGACACATTTTTTGTGCCGATTCAGTGCGAGTTTTATGCGCTGGAGGGTCTTTCACAGTTGATTTCCACCGTCCGGCAGGTCAAAAGACTGTATAACCCCTTGATTGAACTCGAGGGCGTGCTCTTTACCATGTATGACGGGCGTCTGAACCTGACGGTACAGGTCGTGGACGACGCAAAACGCGTTTTCCCGAAAAAAGTGTATTCGTCTGTCATTCCCCGCAATGTAAGGCTTTCCGAGGCGCCGAGTTTCGGGCAGCCGGTGATGTATTACGACAAAAACTCCAAAGGCAGTATCGCGTATGACGCGGTCGCGGAGGAGTTTTTACGCATGAACGGTAAAAATTAACTTTTGTTCGTAATGAAAGGATGTTGTTGATATGGCACCGAAAATAGGCGGCTTGGGGCGCGGCTTGGATGCGCTGTTTGCGGACAACGCGTTGGAAGATAGCGGGATGGCCGGCGCAGTCAAATTGAAGCTGATGGATATTGAGCCCAACCGGGATCAGCCGCGTAAACTTTTTGATGACGATTCGCTCGCCGAACTCGCCCGGAGCATCGCGCAGCATGGTATTATTCAGCCGCTGCTGGTGCGTCCGTTGGCGGACGGCGGTTATCAGTTGGTCGCCGGGGAACGCCGCTGGCGTGCCGCGCGTATTGCCGGCCTGGCTGAAGTACCCGTGATTGTCCGCGAATTGAGCGAGGATGAAGTCATGGTACTCTCGCTGATTGAAAACCTGCAGCGCGAAGACCTGAATCCGATTGAGGAAGCGCTCGGTTTCCAAAAACTCATCGATACCTTTGCCCTCTCGCAGGAACAGACGGCGGAAAAAGTCGGTAAATCGCGGCCGGCCGTGGCAAACGCGCTGCGGTTGTTGAAATTACCGGCTGAAATCATCGATTATGTCTCGCAAGGTAAAATATCCGCAGGGCACGCGCGCTCCCTGCTTGCGTTCGAGGATGAATCGCAGATGCTTCAAACAGCGCAGCTGATATTGCGCAAGGGTATCTCGGTGCGTGAGGTGGAAAAACTGGCCAAAGCAGCCGGCAGGGCAAAAACCGGGAAGGCAAAGGAAAGAACACGCCGCGAAGCATATTTTGACGAAGTCGAGCTGGCGCTCGCAGGAGCCCTTGGCAGAAAAGTCAAGGTGGTCACCCAAACCGGTAAGCCATCGGGTACGCTTGCGATTGATTTTTACGACAAAAAGGATTTAGCGTCTCTGGCAAAAGCGCTCAATTGCCTGGTCGATTAACGCGGCAGACAGCACAGTTGGCACAACATATAGCGTATCTAATAATAAAACACACAACATATAGTAAAAAGACAAAGAATAATTACAAAGGGGAATAATTATGCTGGATATTAAAAGCATCCGGGAAACACCGGAAAAAGTCAAGGCCGCCATGCGCAGCCGCAACAAGGACATGGACGCGCTTGTGGACGAGGTGCTTGCCATCGATGTCAAACGCCGCGAACTCATGAGCGCGACGGACGCCATGAAGCAGGAGCAAAACGCTGCGAGCCGCGACATACCGCGCATCAAAAAAGAAGGCGGAGATATCGGCGCGCTGATGACACGCATGAATCAGCTTAAAGAGAGTATAAAGGTCAATGACACACAGCTCGCCGACCTGGAAGTCCGGCAGCAGCTGATGATGTTCGAATTCCCGAACATGCCGCACGAAAGCGTGCCGATGGGCAGGGACGACAGCGATAATATTGAAGTGCGCCGCTGGGGTGAGCCGCGGGTGTTCGATTTTGAACCCAAACCCCATTGGGAACTGGGCGCGGCGCTCGGTATACTGGACCCTGAAACAGCCGCGAAGGTGACGGGCGCGCGCTTCCATTTTTATAAAAGCGCGGGCGCGAAGCTGGAGCGCGCGATTGTCAACTTTTTCCTGAACACGCACGGTGCCAACGGATACACCGAAATCTTTCCGCCGTTTATGGTCAACCGCGCGTCCATGACCGGCACCGGGCAGCTGCCGAAATTTGAGGAAGACGCGTTCAAAACAAACAACGATTACTTTTTAATTCCGACCGCCGAAGTACCCGTGACCAATATGCACCGGGACGACATACTGGACGGCGCCTTGTTGCCGATTAAATACTGCGCGTACTCCGCGTGTTTCCGCGCGGAAGCGGGCAGTGCGGGGCGTGACACCAGGGGACTCATCCGCCAGCACCAATTCAACAAAGTGGAATTGGTTAAATTTGCCGACCCTGACACCTCCTATGACGAACTCGAAAGCCTCACCAAGGACGCGGAGCGTGTGCTGCAAATGCTGGGGCTGCCCTACCGCGTGGTAGCGCTGAGCACGGGCGACCTCGGCTTTTCCTCCGCAAAAACTTACGATATCGAAATCTGGATGCCTTCCTACGGGCGATATGTGGAGATTTCCTCTTGCTCCAACTTTGAGGATTTCCAGGCAAGGCGGGCATCTATCCGGTTCAAACAAGATAAAAAAGACAAAGCGCGCCTGGTGCATACCCTCAACGGGTCCGGCGTCGCCGCCGGGCGCACCACAGCCGCGATTCTGGAAAACTGCCAGAACGCGGACGGCACCGTGACCGTGCCCGAAGTGCTCAGGGATCTTATGGGGATGGAAACGATCAAATAAGCAGGGTAAACCCGGGTAAAATATACAACCGTCTTACGAGGTACAAGTTATGCTCAACAGCGCGCTTGCCGCCAAAACAAACGGCCAATGCAACCCCGGCAATATCGTTGCCGGGGACGGTTTCCGTATCACGGTGCTCACGCCGCGGCTGTTCCGGGTGGAAGTTTCAAATAAAAATGTGTTTGAGGACCTGCCGACACAAAGCATCTGGCACCGGAATACCGCACCGGTGGACTTTGAGGCGGAGCAGGATAAAAAGAGCCTGATTATCCGCACGGAAAGCGTTTCGCTTTTCTTTAACAAATCGTCAAAAAAGGCTGTGGGTGTTCAGTTTGCCGGCAGCGCCGAAACCGTCAAATGCGCCAATAAAAACAACCTCAAAGGTACCCGGCGCACGCTCGATTTCACGCTCGGTTCCGCCACGCTTGGCAACGGGCTGATTGCCCGGTCGGGGGTCGCCGTTTATGACGACAGCGCATCGCTTTTACTGCTTGAAAACGGGGAGATTATTCCCCGTATAACTAAAGAAAGCGACTGCTATATTTTTGCCTGCGGTCGAGATTACCGGCAGGGTATCCGGGACTTTTATCAAATCGCCGGGCCGGTGCCGCTGGTGCCCCGTTATGCATTGGGCGTTTGGTGGAGCCGTTACCGGGCATACACGCAGCGCGAGTATCTTGAACTCATGCAGCGCTTTGAGGACGAGGGGATTCCGCTCACGGTCGCCACGGTGGATATGGACTGGCACTGGACAGATTTAAACGCCCGTTTCGGCACCAAATACAAACGGAAAATGATGGTGGAAAACACTTGCACCGGCGGCTGGACCGGGTTTAGCTGGAATACAAAACTGTTTCCGGATTACCGGGCGTTTTTGGACGCGCTCCATGCGAAAAATTTGGCCGTAACGCTTAACCTGCACCCCGCGGACGGCATCCGATTTTTTGAAAATATGTATGAGGAAGCGGCGGCTGCAACCGGTGTGGACCCGGCTACCAAACAACCCGTCAAATTCTCCGCCGGCAGCGCGGGTTTTTGGAACACTTATTTTGATATCGTTTTACACCCGTATGAGGATGAGGGTGTTGATTTTTGGTGGATTGACTGGCAGCAGGGTAAAAAGTCGGATGTGAAAGGGTTAGACCCGCTTTGGGTGCTTAACCATTATCACTTTTTAGACAACACCCGCGGCGGAAAATTGCCGCTGATTTTGTCGCGTTACGCGGGTATCGGCAGCCACCGTTATCCGCTGGGTTTCTCCGGTGACACCTTTATCAACTGGCATGTACTTAAGTTTCAGCCGTATTTTACCGCAACCGCCGCAAATACGGGTTACACCTGGTGGAGCCACGATATCGGCGGGCACCAGCGCGGCAGGCGGGACGATGAACTCTACATCCGCTGGCTGCAGTTCGGTGTGTTTTCACCCGTTATGCGCCTGCATTCCACCTCGGATGATTTGCTCGGCAAAGAGCCTTGGCACTATCCCGCGGAAATTCGACACATCGCCAAGCAGCAGCTGGTTTTAAGGCACAGACTGATCCCTTACCTGTATACGATGGACTATACCACACACAGCGAGGGACGCGCGCTGTGCGAGCCGGTCTACTACAGCTGCCCCGAGAATGAGAATGCCTATCAAATCAAAAATGAATACATGTTCGGCAGCTGTTTACTGGTGATTCCCGTTACTGCGAAAGCGGACAGAAAAATTAAAATGGCAGACGAGCAGGCTTGGATACCGCCCGGGCGTTGGACGGATATTTTTACCGGCGAGGTGGTCGAGGGCGAACGCTTTGCGACCCTTTACAGGGACCTCGCGTCCATACCCGTTTTGGCGAAACAGGGCGCGATTATCCCCTTGTCCGGGGACAAGGGCAATGCCGCGGAGAACCCGGACAACCTGGAGCTCTGGGTGTTCCGCGGTGACGGCAAATTTGACCTGTATGAAGACTGCGGCACCGGGGATGCTGCTGCCCGGCAAGCTGTTACAACATTTGAAATCAGCCAGACGCATGTCCTGACCTTCACCGTGCATCCGGCCAACGGGGACCTGAGTGTGCTGCCGATAAAACGGAACTTAAAAGTTGTTTTCAAGGACATTGTGCGGGTCGGTAGCCTGAGTGTTTTTATTGATGAAAAACGCGTGGATGAATTTTTCAGCGACGGCGAAAATCTGAGTGAAAAACCGCTTGAAATCGAGCTGAAAAATATCGCCGCGGATGCCGGCATCCGCATCGAAATAACGGAGTACCGGCCGCGGAAAAATCCACCGGCTCATGAAAGAATCGCGGACATATTTTCACGCTGGCAGGCGGGCAATGCGCGCAAATCCCGGCAGTATAAAAAAGTGCGTTCTCAAAAAGATTTGGCCAAGTGCGAGGGACGCGTCAGAAGAATGGCGCTGCCGCGCGCGGTTAAAAAAGCCTTACTGGCCAGCCTTGATGACAACGCTCAGCGGGAAACACCCGGCCATGATGTGAAGGGGGAAGAAAAGTGATTAACAAGATTCTCGACAAGTTTTCCTACCGCGAAAAGGTGATGTGGACACGCCTGGGCAAAGCGCTGCTTGGTCTTTTTTATCCGGTATCTTCCGCTTCCCTCGCGCGGCTGATTGCCTCCCTGGTTTTAATCGCCGAACTCCTCGGCGCGATCATGTTCCAAGTGCCGCAAAAACCGCGCGGGCAGGCCATCGATTTGTCCGAGTGGAACCTCGTATGGTCGGATGAGTTTGAAGGCACAACGCTGGACCCCGCCAAATGGGGCAGCTGGTATTCAAGAACCCCCCGCCGCGGTGGTTACTGGGACAAGGAACAAATTCTTATTGAAGACGGGTTTTTGAAAATTCGCACCGAATACCGGGATGATGTGCCCGGCAAAGAGGGTTGGTATTCCGGTGAGGTCAGTACCGCCAAACGGTTTGAAAAAAAGTACGGCTATTATGAGTGCCGCTGCATCTGCCCGGGCGGCATCGGTCTGTGGGCTGCATTTTGGACGCTGTCGGAGGGCATGTTCGCGGCACCGACCGGCAGCGCGGCAAACGGGTGCGAAATTGATATGTTTGAGTCCGGCTTTTACACTGCGAAAACGAAGCGCCGGCGCGACGCCGTAAACCAGGCGACCGGTTATGACGGCTATGACGGGACCATCAGCAAGGGCGTCATCCTCGGGCATTACGCGGGCAAGAACATTTATACAGAATTCAACACCTACGGGCTGGAGTGGAACGAAAACGAGATTATTTGGTATATCAACGGGGTGGAAACCGATCGCCTCACCGGCGTTTGGGTGCCGCAGGTGGAACAGTATTTACTGCTGTCCGTGGAAGTAGCGGGGCAAACACAGGAAACCGGCATCGGCGGTGAACCTATTCCGTTCCTGCGCGACCACGACAACATCAGCCAGAACGACAGCAGCATTTTCCCGCTTGATTTTTTGGTGGATTATGTAAGGGTTTACGACAAAAAGCCGGCGGAATCATAAGACGGAAGATAGAAGGCGGAAGGCGGAAGTTAGAAGTCAGAAGTTAGAAGAAAACAGGCCGTGTAAAATTGAAACAAGCATACAAAAAAACTCCGTTATGTGTTGAAACATAGCGGAGTTTCTTAAATTGTGCCGTAAAGGGCAGTATCAGTAACGGGCAAACATCTGCGTATAATATTTCCCCGAAACGCCCTGATACGCGCCGATGCCGATGTGTGTGTAATCCGGGCTGAGGATGGCCTTCCGATGGGCGTCTGAATTCATCAGGGCGGCATGCGCGCTTTCAACACAAGTGTTCATGGCAATATTTTCCCCGGCTTTGGTGTAATCAACCCCAAAATACGCCATCATATCGAAAGGCGAGCCGTAAACCGGTGACTGATGGGCGAAGTAATTCAACAGGATCATTTCTTCACTCTTTGCCCGTGCCGCGGTTCTCAGCCTGGTATCAAGGGTCAATTGATGCAAGCCTCTGTTTGTTCTCTCCCGATTGATGAGTGTCAGCATCGTCTGTTCATCCGCCTCCAAATGAATACAAAGTGTATTTAAGGTGACGGCCGGCTTTGTTGTGAGCGGCGGCTGCGTGGTCGCCGGTTTTGTTGTGGCCGGCTGCGTCGTCGCCGGCTTCGTTGTAGCCGGCTGTGTCGTCACCGGTTTTGTTGTGGCCGGCCGTGTCGTCACCGGCTTTGTCGTGCTTGGTTGCGTTGCGGCCGGCTTTGCTGTTGTTAACGGTTCCGTTTGTGTGGGTGGTTCGGTGCTTGGGAAATGAGATACCGTCCCCTGTGTTTTTTCTCCCGCGGCTGTTACCTCGGATTCTTGCGTTGGCGTCTCCTCTTTTGCGTGTGCTGTGGTTTCCTCAGCGGCGGCGAGCGCATTGTTGTCATGCGGGGTGACCGTGTATTCCGGGGGTTTTGTCTGCACAATCCCGGCGCTTGTTTCAACCACACCGGACAGTCTGTTTCTATTAAAAGTTCCTGTTGCAATAAAAATGCCGTTGACAACAAAAAAGGGAATAAAAACCACACAGAGCATCACTGCCTTAGCGGTTTTAATCTTTTTGACATGCGTTGTATTTAAGATGTTAACTTCATTTTTCACTTCTTCGCTCCCCTTGAAAAAACAAAAAAACGGCAACCGAAAAAATTCAGTTGCCATCACATAGCATATTACAAGTTAAATAAAAACTGTTACTTTAACGTTGTAAAACGGCAACTGGCTGCCATAAACATCCTGTTTTTAGGCCCTATAGCTTTGCGTCACTGCCTTTCGGCAGGTTTGCTATTCAATTTTTTTGCATTTGCTCTACCCAAACATTATCACAAATTCAACCGGATGTCAATGCCCGCTTATCTCGAAAGGGGTGAACAGCCGCGGTAAAACCGTGCCGATGAACACCCTTTAAGCAACAAGAACCATACCGGGTATTTGTTGGAGGGAAAAACAATGGAGGACGATTCATTCCTGCCGGGCGGGCGGCGGCACGGGTTCCCTGCGGTTTCTTCTTTTCTTCCTGAAGTACAGAAAAAGCCACACAAAAAGCGCCGCGGGGATGCTCGAAACGGCAACGCCGACGAGCAGTTCCATGGGAATGTAATCATAGAGTCCGTCACCAAGAATGGTGAATAGAATAACGCGCGGCATGATGCCCGCGACCGACAGTAAAAAGTAGGGTAAAAAGCCGATGCCGGACGCGCCCAGGAACAGGCTCACAAAATCAATTGGGAAGGCCGGCAGGACGCGCACAGCAAACAGGAAAGAGGCTTTGTTTTTCCCCTTAACCTGCATGAGTTTGCCGGCCCATTTTTTACCCTGAATCTTTTTTTCAACATAACCGCCGCCGAGGAATCTGCCAAGCCAGAAGGTAACGGTTACTTCAAGCGCGATGCCGGCAAAATTGATCGCGAGTGCGAGCGGCGTGTCAAAAGCCATGCCGGTATAAATATAAATGATAGAAGCGGGCACAACAAAAAGAACAGATTTGATCAGATAAATCCCAATGACGGCCGCCGCGGCGATGCCGATGCCGGAAGCGGCCGAAACAACCGCCCGCACATCCAGTTGTGTGAGCCGGCGGTAGTTCGTCACGGCAAGAAAGAACAAAATTGCCGCGACGGCGATGCGCAGCGCGACAAGCAGGATTTCCGTTATTTGCTGTTTGCGGTTTGTTGTCATGCGTTCTCCGTCTGCCGGGCATGTTGCCGGCGGTGCCGCCCGGGGCAGCCGTTTAATTGCCGCTGTTTGTTCGGCCCTCAATTTTCGCGTTGAGTTCCATGAGCGCAAGGCTGACCAGCTCGTGTTCGTCGGCTATGTCGTCGGTGAGCGTTTGCACGCCGGAACAGAACTTATAAAACCTTGCCTGCCCGTCCGGGCTGAAGACCATGTTATTGAATTCGTTTTCAATAGCCCCGGCAATCCGGCAGGCTTCCGCCTGCCCGGCACCGCCCAGCGCGAGCAGCGATATGTCCCCCGTATAAACGCCGACAAAACAGCTGTCCGGCTCGAAAAAGAGTGCTTGATTCTGCGCGTGCCGCCCAACAATCGCCCGGTGCAAATCCGCGGTGGAAACGCCGTCGTCCGCATAGTTTTCGCACAGAGAAAGTATGATGGAAAAGGGACGGTTTTCCAGCCTGCTGCGGCGTACCCATTCGCGCAGCTTTTTATCCAGCGTACGCCGGGTATAATAGTTGCCGACAAACGGGAAACCGGGCGTATACAACTCCGGTGTGATTGAGCCGGCGGTCTTGGCGTCCGGGCCGGTATCTGAATTGCTGCCGACTTTTTTTAGCACTTCGATGACATAGGTGGATTTATTAACGGTTTTCGGGATTGCTGCGACGATATAGGTGCTGCCGCCTTTTGGTTCGATTTTAAATGCGGCGCTGCCGCTGAGGTATGCTTTTTGCGAGATACAGTTTTCGCATTTGGCGCCACGCTGCCAAAAGTCAAAGCAGGTTTCTGTCATGGTTTCGTCCTGCCCGGTTTTGAGTGCCCAAGATGTACTGGCACGCGGGTCTACAACACGGGCGGCGTCATACATTTCCGGCAGCATGGCAAGCGTTT
This sequence comes from uncultured Eubacteriales bacterium, assembly GCA_964612185.1. Taxonomy (GTDB): domain Bacteria; phylum Bacillota; class Clostridia; order Oscillospirales; family Acutalibacteraceae; genus UBA1447. The sequence goes on along the minus strand of CAZTCR010000004.1, from coordinate 61,806 downwards.
TACGCAATTGCTCAATGATGATTTCCATCGTTCGGTCGCCCCGTTTTTCACCGCCGTTGGTTTCCGGCCCCCTGGCCATGGCTTTCACATATTCCGACGGCGTCATGCCGGTGAACTTTTTAAATACCGTGGAAAAATGGTTTTGATAGCTGAATCCGACCCGGTGGGCGACATCGATGACATTGAGCGATTCGTCCAGCAGCAATCTTTTACTTTTTTCAATCCGTACGGCGTTGACATTATCTGTCAGGATAAGTCCGGTTTCTTTTTTGATTAGGGATGAAAGGTAGAAGGTACTCAGCCCCGTATGCTCCGCGAGCAGTTCAAGCGTGATTTTTTCATCAAAATGCTCGTCAATATAATTCAATGTCTGCCGGACTGCCTTGGAGTGCGTCTGGATTCTGCTGACCTTAACGGCGTGCGTAAACTCGATGAGTGTGGCCTTCATCAAGTCGAATATCTGATAAGCGTTTTCAAGTTTTTCCATCTGCCGGATATGCTCGTCCGCCAGGTCAAGCATTTTGTAGTATGGCGCGTTGGCCTCTATGGCGGCATAGCAAGCCATGGCACAGACTTTGATATAGCTGTCCTTGAGCGAGCGGAGATAATTTTTACGGTCCAATTGGTGGGTGGGCATGCTGCTGCCGTTGGCAATGATATTGACCGCATCGTCAACAGCGGCGGTGTCACCGCCCTGAATCCCTTGTTTGAGGCTGAGGTAATCGGTGAACCGCAGTTGCCGAACCGGGAATGCCTCGTCAAGGTTGGTTTTGTCCGGGTTCGTGTCCGGTTCGGCGCTGCCGGTGTCCGTGTTGCCCGTTTCCCCGCAGAGTACCGGTTTAAAGGTCAGTCCGCTGAAGATACTGTGCGCCAGACTGCCGAGTACTTCACCAAAAGCGCCGAGTTTTTCAAAATGCCGCACGGGGACCCGGTTAATAATCGCTTTGAGCGCATCCCTGTCGGTTTGCGCGGGGGAGATTTTTCGAATCAGCGTGTCTGCTTCCTGCACGGAAGGCGCTTTCAGAAATACCGGCTGGGTGACAAAAGCACCAAGGAACAAGTCCCCCGATGCGACAGGGACCACCAGACAGGCCAAATTGCCGTTTAAAATATAGGTGTAATAAGCCGCCTGCCCGCCTGGCGGCTGTTGCGTTATTTCCGCCACGAAACGGGTTAATTCTCCCGCGCCAAGGCAAAGCAAATCGCTGGCGATTGTTTTGGTCGGCCGGCAGCCGGCAAGGTTGAGCTGCGCGTCAAAGCAAATCGCCCCGATGCCTGCTGTTTGGCAAAAGGCGTTTAACACACGGTGGACCTCGTCAAGATGACATAGCATAAATCACGGCACCGCCTTCCATCAATACACTATAGCGGAATAGTAACTTTTTTTCAATATATCGTGACACGAACAGCCGTCCAAGCAAGCCGGCGTCAATGGTTTTTGTTTGACCGGTTTTTACCGGTGAAATCCGGCGTGACTTTTCAATATGTATAATATATATACATATTAAAATTTAATAAAGGATAGTTTGTGGCGCAATTGCAGCCCCGAGCGAAAACACGATCAATGCGGAGTAGCCGTTCGCAGGCGCTTGATTAACATCTATTACATACTATATAACATAAAAACCGGTAAAAAACAACAATTCATCGCAACTATTTGTAAAGTCTCGCAATGTTTTGTAAGTACCGTTTGGGAAAGGGGGTTACAATGCTTGTAGGTGCATAAAGGGAAATGTTTTCGAATCCGAAATCGGCGCACAAGAACCCGCCCGGTGACACAAAAGGGTTGCTGACAAAGATGAACTCACGGAGGTTTTACGCGCTGTGCTTAAAAAGATACGATACCCGGTCTTTGTTTTGGCGATTATCCTTTCACTTTTGGTTGGCTGCGGCAAAACCACAGCCCCAAAAAACAGCCCGGCCGAATCAACGCAAGGTGCTACGGTTCTCTTTAGTCCCACCGAGCCGGAGGTTCGCCAACCTTCCCTGCAAGCATTGGCCGACGCGTTTGCGGCTGTGGGGATTAAGGACTGGGACGGCATCTATAAAAATTTCACTTTTGAGCAAAGAACAGCGCTGGAACAATATTTTGCCAATGAGCGCGGGGAAAATGTCCGTTTTACGGACGAAGGGGTTTTGTACGAGGACGAAAACAAAGCGGAGCTTACCGGCACCTGGGCGGAAAACAGCATTTTGAACGCAGCCCCGGAACCGGATTTCGGCCATGTGTTTACCAGCCGTGTTGAACAAAAATCCGTGAGTGTTTCCTACGCGGAAGTGCCGGAAGAAAGCATTAAAACCTATATCGAGCAAGTCAAAGCAGCCGGATTCAACCGTATCAGCGCGGAGCAAACAACCATGTGCTGCGGTTTGGCGTTTGAGGCAGACAACGGGAATGGCATAAAGGTAACCCTGGCGTCAAAGTTCACGGGCACACAGCCGGTCACCACCGTAACGGTCAGTATTTTTTAAGTTCAGCCGCGGTTGCGATTTTCTGTTTATCATGGTATACATTGTCCACAGGAGCGAACAGTATGACACACAGGCGTACCGCCCAAAAAGTGCTGATGGTCATCACCGCCGCGGCACTCGTTGTGTCCCTGGCCTGGCTTGTCTATTACATCAAACAGTACCGTGACGCGGACAAGGCGTTTGACGCCCTGGCGCAAATCGCTTTTGGGGACGAGTTCAATACGCAGGGCACAGGGGACGGCAGCGCCGGGTCGGGCGCAAAAAGCACAGTGAACTATGCGGCGCTCATCGCGCTCAACGGGGATTACGCAGCTTGGCTGCGTGTAGACGGAACGGCGATATCCTACCCGGTCGTGCAGAGCCGTGAGCCGGAATACTACCTGCATCGGGATTATTACGGCAACTATAGTTTCCCCGGCACAATTTTTATGGACTCCGTTAACAGCAAAACCTTCAGCGATACGAACACCATGCTCTACGGCCACAATATGCGCGACGGTTCCATGTTCGCCCCGCTCAAAAAATTCTTGGGCACGGATTTTTTCAATGCAAACCGTTACATTTATATCGATACGCCGGACAAGATGCTGGTATATGAGATTTTTGCCGTTTACGAAACGACCGCGTCCCGGGTGCCAAACGACACCGGCATACTCACGCAGGAGCAGTTTGACGCGTTTGCCGGCCGGATAGCTTCACTGGCGGCGCAGTCCATACCGGTCAGCCTCACGCCGCAGGATAAAATCCTGACGCTTTCCACCTGCGGCTACCATGTGAAGGATGCACGCATTGTTGTGCACGCGAAACTTATTAGCAACTAGATGAAGCGGTCACTGAACACCAAGCCATTTAACTGTTTGAACCGTTGTGTAAAACCTCGGCATTTGCCTCTCGGTTCTGATGATTACCAATCTGTCACCGGCTTTAACTACTACTACAACGGGAAAGGGGGGGACGGCATGCCCGGAACACAAGTACGCAAGCGGCGTTACAGGGTCATCGCGCTCGCGGTCAGCCTATTGCTGATGACGCAGTCTTTCTTGCTGCCGTCAAATGTGGTGTATGCCGACGATAACACCTTTGCCGCCGGTTCCCTCATTATTCCCATGGACACCGCCTACCAAAATACCGGCATGTGGCGGGCATACGGTCTGCTGTACGCGCTGCTTCAAGCCGGCGTACCCGTTTCCTGGGCTATTGACGACGCAAAAACTTTCAACGGCCCTGACTTTACTGCCACGACGAATGACCTGAGAACCGGCGCGGTGGTGGGTACCCGCACTTATTCCGGCGGTCCTTTTATCATTGCCAGTGCTGACGCGGCCAGAGCGCTGCCCGTTATTCAAGCCTGGTGGCTGAAATACCCCGGGCTGCCCGTGGTCCATCGGGCGGCGGCGAGCTTCATCGCCAATGTAGATATGGTGCTTAAAAATGCTCCGCGCATCGCCAACGAGGCCATCAACGGCGGCATATCCATCGCCTACTACAACGCCGCGGGCATCCCCGACGACAACGGCAATATATGGACAACCAATTCCCCCAACATCCTCGACCAGACCGAAATTGCCAACGGCGCCCTGTTTGAGGGCGGCGAATGCTCCCGGCGCGATTATGACATTTTTGTCACCCCCCACAACAGCGGCTATGCCTACTCCCTGACCGACCCGACGAACCTGGGCACACGCACCTATGCCCAGCTCGATTACTTCCTGCACCAGGGCGGCGGCTGGCTGGCACTTTGCCACTCCATGATGAGTAACGAGCGCGCCATTGAGGACCTTTATAATAACTCAAGCCCCTCCGTGCGCGCGATGTTTAAGTCGACTGTCAACGGCGGCTTGCTCGCCTACACCTGGCCGGACCAGGACGGCGGCGATAATGTCGGCGGCACCTTCGTGGTCAACGAACCGACTCTGCCTGTCGCGCAGGCGGTGGCGACCGTACCCGTGCAGGCGCTGCCCGGCGGCTCCTGGCAAAGCTGGCTGACCACCAAACCCAACTATTACTCCCAGACCGAGCGTGTCGCGTATTACCAAACGGCGGGCGGTCTTCAATACGATATGTTCATCAGCGGCGTGCCGCATAACGGCTCAACGCTCGGCAAAGCTTCCTACCTCGGCGGCCACTCCTATTCCACCTCCGTCCCTTACTCCAATAACTTTGAGGCGCCCTACCTGCGCTTCTTTTATAACTCCCTGTTCTTCAACGGCGCGGCGGTGGCAAAGCTCGACATTACCATCGATCCGCCCACCGCCCCGGTCGGCCAAACACAGGTGGGCACCATTGAACTTAAAAATGTCGGCGGCAGCACAGCCCAAACCACCGACCAGCTTCAAATCTCCCTTGCGCCGGGTGTCTCCTACATTGGTATGTTGGAGGGTCCCGCCCCACTTTCAATAACGGGCTCTGTATCCACAGGCCTCACCCTCTATTGGGGCAACACCGTCGGCAGTGTCACCCCGAATACAACCGCGCTTAAAATTCAAGGCTCCATCACGCCCACGGTCGTGGGTGAGTTCCCCATTTTGAACTTCAGCTCCACCTACGGGGATATTTTCCTCGAACAGTTCTCTGCAGACCAGTGCCGCTCTGTCAGCGTGTATGCCGCCCCGATGCCGGCGGTAACGAAATCACCCGAAACACAAAGCGTTTATTCCGGAACGCCCGTTACCTGGACGCTCGGCTACAACAACCCGAGCCCGGTGCCGCTCTACAACGCCGTGGTGGAGGATATCCTGCCCGCCGGTTTCGCCTACAAGTCCTCTTCCCCCGCGCTGTCCTATCCGCCCGTGCTTCTGCCCGACGGCACCACGCGCCTGCGCTGGAATGTCGGCACTCTGCCGGCAGGGGGAGCGGTGCAGAATATTACTTTAACGGCCTACGCACCGCAGGTAACAAGCCCGGCCTCCTATACCAACAATGTCACGCTCACCGGCCTGGATGACAAAGGTGTCAGTTACTCCGTCGCTGATTCGGCGGATGTGACGCTTAACCTGCCGCCGGTTCAGCTGACAAAATCCGTTGCCCCCGCCGGCGCCGTCGACGCCACCGACCCCGGGCAGGTGCTGACCTATACCCTGCGGCCGCATTTCACCGGCACGGAACTGCTTGAAAATGTGCTGATTTCCGACCCCGTCCCGGCCTATACTTCTTATATAACGGGCAGCGTCAGCTCCGGCGGCAGTTACGGCTTCACACCGCTGGCGAAGGTTGACGGGGTGGATACCGACACATTTCCTGGGCGTTCGACCACCTTGGCGGTCACGGCAAGCCCGACGGTGGTCAAAACCGGGGACACCGTCAATGTCTCCATGACCATCACCAACAATTCCAACACAACCATTTCCAATATCATCCCGACGCTCGACGAGCGGCTCAACGGCAATTCGGCGAATATCTCCGCGCCATCGGCGAGCGGCTTCACACTGGCCAACGGCGCGTCACGGACTGTCACCTTCACCTGCTCGCTCAATGATTACGGGGAGCGGATGTTCATCGGCAGCGCGACAGGCGTCAGCAGCGACGCCGCGGTCGGGGACTACACATTTGCCGATGCCTCCTCCAACACCGTACTGGCCTTCAGCCGGCTTAACAGTGCGCCCGCCAACGACGCGGTTACCTGGCGCTTGGGCAGCAACACCCCTGCTGTCGACGGTATAACTGTCATCGGCGGCCAGACGGCGGGTATCTATGCCTTTTACGGCAACGACAAAACCTTTTTCTACCGCTACGACCTGCCCGGCAACACCTGGGCGTCAAGGACGGTGGCTCCGGGCACAGTCAAGGAAGGCGGCTCGCTTGCCTACGACGGCGGCGGTTATGTCAACGGTTACATTTATGCCCTGCGCGGCGACGGCAGCAACAACTTCTGGCGATATGACATCGACGCGAACACCTGGCTGGCGCGCGCGGTGACACCGGCGGCGGTCAAAAACGGCGGCGCCCTCGTCTGGCTGAACGGCTATTGCTATGCCCTGCGCGGCAACGGTACCAACAACTTCTGGCGCTATGACCCGGTGGCCAACAGCTGGACCGCGACCGGCGTGATGGCCAACACGCCGGCCAATGTCAAGGACGGCGGCGCGCTGACCACCGACGGCACCTACATTTACGCCTTCCGCGGCGACCGCAAAGCAGACTTTTGGCGCTATAATCCGGCAACGAACACTTGGACCGCCATGACCTCCGCGCCTGCCAACATCGGGCAGGGCGGCGCCCTCACCCGCATCGGCGGCTATATCTATGCTCTGCGCGGCGACGGCAAAAACAACTTTTACCGTTACGACATCGCCGCGGACACATGGTCTTCCATGGCGGTTACGCCCGTGGCCGTCAAACAGGGCGGCGCTTTGACGACCGACGGTACCAATATTTACGCGACACAGGGCAACAATAGAAACGCTTTCTGGCGCTATAACCCCGGGACAAACACCTGGACGACTTTGGCGGTAACAGGTCAAACCGTCGGTTATGGCGGCGCGCTGGCTTATGTGCCGGGCGTAAATGAGCAGTACCGTACAACCATGCTCGCGGTTGACCATTCGCTGACAACCACCGGCGAACAGATTACATTAACCATGACGATCAATTCCTCGGTCAGCGAGACCGGCGTGGTTCCCGGCACCCCGACGGTGACCGGTGTCAGCGGCGCTTCCGCGGCGCTCGTCAGCGGACCGACGCTTGTCAGCGCCGACAACAACATCGCCAATATCAACGACCCCGTTATTTACCAGTGGACCTATACATTAACCGCGGGTACATTACCCGGCAGCAGCGTGCGGTTTTCCGCCGCTGCCACCGGAACCAGCCCGGCCTCGACCTTCCCGGCGGGCACTTCCCCAAGCATCCTCGTCTCGCCGGTGCTGACCTTCCAGGCGCGCGTTCAGGGCAGCGGTACACTGCCGCTCTCGGTGACGCAAATCGAAAACTTCGGCATGTATTCCGACAACGGGCCCCTTTCGTATGGTGTTGAATCCAACGGTGTCGTCACGCCCTTAAGTCGTTCGTACCTGTCCCTGACCAAGGCCAATTCACCGCTCGCCGCCGAAATTCTTGACCCGGGTGATGAGGTGACCTATACCTTGGTGCTGAAAAATGACGGCGCCGGCAGAGCGAACAACATCGTCATCACCGACGCGATGCCCCCCTATACCACCTTTGTCCCCGGCAGTGCCGTCGTGACGGATGACCCGGTCGACCCGGGCAGGACCATGACCGTTACCGAACCTGCCGGAGTGAACCCTCTGCGCATCGATATCTCCTATTTGGACCTTGACGAAACGGTAACGATTACCTTTAAGGTGAAAATAGATATTGTTACCGTAGTGGGTTCCTACCAGTTTAACAATATCGCGTCGGCCTCCGCATCCGGCATCCCGTCGTTCAACTCCAACACCGTGACCAACAACTTCGATGTCGAAGCCGCATTTGACATCAGCAAATTCGCCAGCACCGACAAGGTGTTTGATGTCGGCGAAACGATTGATTATGAAGTCTTTCTGGTCAATACGGGCAACATTCCGCTGAGTTCCGTCACAGTCAGTGACCCGATGCTGCCCGGGCTGGCATATGCCGCGGGGGATGACAACGCCGACAGCAAACTCGGCCTCAACGAGCAGTGGCTTTACACGGGTACCTATACCGTGCAGCCCTCCGACATCGGGCCAAACGGCTACGGGCTGCTTGTCAACACCGCCACCGGCGATACGGCCGAGACCGCGCCCAAGACAGCCCAGGCGGATGTGGAGATTCAGCTGGCGCACCTGAATCTGGTCAAGGCCAACAATCCCGGCGCAAGCACCGTTATGGCGCCCGGTGATGAAATTACCTACACCTTAACGCTCCAAACCGTGAGTTTGGGCACCGCGCACAATATCGTCATCACCGACGCGGTCCCGCCCGGCACCACCTATGTGCCCGGCAGCGCCCAGGCGGCAGATGACCCCGACGACCCCACGCGCGTGATGAGCGTTACCGAACCCGCCGGCGCCAACCCCTTGAGCGTCAGCGTCAATCATCTGACCAAGGACGAGACCGTTACCGTAACTTACAGGGCTACCATCGATATGGTCGCGGCGCCCGGCTCCTATCAAATCGACAATACCGCCTCGGCCGTGGCCGATTACCTTGATTCGGTAGACTCCAACACCGTCACCAACAACTTTGACGCGACCGCGTCTTTCGACATCGCCAAAGTCGCCGACCCGGTGCTGGTACACGCCATCGGCGATACAATTAACTATTATGTTTACCTCACCAACACCGGCAACATGCCCCTGACATCCGTGACGGTCGACGACCCGCTGGTCACGAACCTGACCTATGTTTCGGGCGATGTTAACTTCGATATGATACTCGACATTGACGAGGAATGGCTTTATACCGGGACCTATATCGTCCAGCCCACCGATGTGGACAGTAACGGCGACGGCATCATTGTCAATATCGTCACGGCGGATACAAACGAAACTTTGGAGAAAACCGCGACGGCGAATGTCACCGTTGACCTGCTTGAATCACTGCTGCGCATCACCAAAGAGGTGGACTATGCCCCCGGCAGCGGCTACGGCACTGCCGATGCGGACACACTCTTTAGGGTGCAAGTCAGAAGCGTGGACGGCAGCTACGCGACGGATGTACTGCTCAAAGCGGGCGAAACAGTCGAGATGACCGTGCCGTTCGGCATCTATGAAATCAGCGAACCCGCCGTGCCGCTGGAATACACGAAGACCGGCGCGGTTTTCATCCTCATAACCAACGGTGTCCCGGGCACGCCGGAACCCATCGGTGTCGACAACCTTGTTGATATTAACGCCATGGAGGCCGAAGCGGTGTTTACCAACACCTTCGAGCATATCCCCTATTTCCATGCGGCAGATACGGTAATCAATCAGTTTGCATCACCTTAAGAAGGAAATTTCCCGCTTTTGGCGGTTTGGATAATAACACAACTTTTTGATACAGCGCATTTGACCGTGAAGGGGGCGAGAACCGATGGCCGGACAAACAAGAAAAACACAACGCAGACCCAAAGGACCGGAATGGCTCATTCCGTTCTTCGCGGTATTCCTGCTGCTGATGGTCGGCACAAGCTTTGCCGACGGGTACAGTTACGCCTGGCTGTTCAGCTCCAACACCGCGGACAACACCTTTGAAACACCGCAGCTTACCGTCGAGGTCAACGAAAGCAACGACGGCAGTAATTACGGCGAGTGGACCCCGCAGGATATCGAATGGGGCGCGACAATCAACAAGTATGCCCGTTTTACCAACACCGGTGAATCGGCCATCGTCATCCGCGCGAGTTACGCGCAGTATTGGACAAAAACCGTCGGTACGGATACCGAGCGGTTGAATAATTTTTACGATACCGGCAGCGCTTACGCGAATGTCGCAACCCCGAACTGGGTCAGCGGCGGATTTTTGAACACCGCGCTGTGGACGAGCGGCGGAGACGGCTGGTTTTACTATCGCCTGCCTTTAGCCCCCGGGGCGAATACGCAGGATGTGCTGGAAAGCGTCAGCTTTGTTACACCGATGCCCGACGGCTATCTTGACGCGGATTATTCCCTCGCTTTTACTGTGGAGGCCTGCCAGGTAAGCGCGAACAACCCCAATGAAAATCAGCAGGCTGTCTGGCTGACTTTTGGTAAGACCTATACCGAAAGCGGCGGCACACTCACCTGGAGCAACAGCGCGCCGTAAGACAAACCGGCTGAATCGATTGGAAAGGGGGAGAGCCGATATGAAAAAGAACACGACCACCCGGAAAGGTCACGGAATCATCCGCCTGGCGCTGATTATCGCGTTGACGGCTGTCCTGACCGCGGTTGTCGGTACCTTTGCCTTTTCCGAAAGCCTGGGGCAGGCCGACAACTATATTTCCATCGGCACCTTCAAGGTGGATTTGATTGATATTTTTGAAAACAACCGGCTCACCCTGCCTGGGGATACCCTCAATAAAGATGTGTCTATGATAAACAACGGGAACAGGGACGCGGTTGTCCGCGTCAAACTCAGCCCGTCGTGGACACCCGCTTATGACGCGCAGGCCAATGAACTGCTCACGGGCGCGGTAACCGTTACAATGGGGCCGACCGCCGCGGCGGACTGGACATACCTCGACGGCTGGTATTACTACAATAAGATTTTAAAACCGGGCGAAACCACTTCCCTGCTCGTAGACGCGCTGCAGCTCCAACCTGTTTCAAACGATTTGCACGCCGCGGACTACTCCGGTGCCGTGTACAACCTGAACATCTCCGGGGAAGCGGTACAGGCGGAGATTGCCGCGGCAGCGGACACCTGGGCGGTGGAGTTTACAGTTTCCGGAGTCAACTTAATCTGGTCAGCGATTTAGGGGAGGACGAAGCTTGAAAATACTCACAAGAATTCTCGGCATCGCGTCAGCCGTATGTTACCTGCTGATTGCCGCGGTTTTATTCGTTGCGGCCCCGCTTGCGGTCGGATTCAAACCCGTTGTGGTGCTCACAGGCAGCATGGAACCGGCATTTTCGCCCGGCACGGTGATTTACTATAAATCCGTGAGTTTTGAGAGTGTTCAAAAAGACGACATCATCTCTTTCAGCAAAAACGACGATGCCCGCAGCATGGTCACCCACCGGGTGGACGAGGTGAATGCGCAGCGCAGGGAGTTTTGGACCAAGGGGGACGCGAATGACGCCCGCGACCCAAGACCCGTCTCGTTTGCGGATGTCCGGGGCAAGGTAATCAATTACCATTTGCCGCTTGCGGGCTACGGGGTGCAATATATTCAGAACTACTTTGTTATCGGCGCGGTTTTCATCATACTCCTGGCAAAACTCATTGTTGACCGCATCAACGAGCGATATAAAAAGTCTGAGCGGGACACCGTTTAAGGGGGAAAACGGGCAGCCGCGCAAGACAATTTATATAAAACAATCACACAAATTTAAAGGAGGACCAAACATGAAAAGGATGAAAAAAACACTCCCGGCAATCGCCCTTGTAGCCGCGCTTTTGATAGCGGTTATCGGCGGCACCTTCGCATACTTTTCACAGACAGACACCGCGGACAACTACATTTCAGTGAAGGACTACAACTCAAACCTTGAAGAAAACTTTGACCCGCCACCCGATGGCTTAACCCCCGAAATCGAAGTTGCCAAAGAAGTCGGCGTCAGGAACACCGGCGAAATCCCCATGATCGTGCGTATCACCTACACCGAGTTCTGGGATGGCGTTGAGAATGCGGGCCTTGTGCTTGCAGATCCGGACGGTTCCGATATGTATAACGGCGATGCCGACAACAGCTCCCTTGTCCGCAAATGGGCAGGCACCGGTACAACCGGCTGGCTGTACGGCGGTGACGGCTACTACTATTACATGGATGTCCTGGCTCCCGGCGATGTCACCGACCTCTTCATCACAGCTATCGAGCTCAAGGATGCGGCGGTTGTCAACACCACCCTGTATGATGTCACCATTTGGGACGATTCAGCAGCGGCGTTTGTTACAACGACCGGTTTGACCGAAGCGCAAAAGGATGCGGCTATTGCTGCTATCACAGCGCCCGACTATCTGTCGCAGGTCATCAGCAACACCACCAGCACAACTCCGGGCGGAAACGACTACAGGCTGACCATTACCACGGAGACGCTCCAGGCCGTCAGCGAAGCCGCAGCAACCTGGACACCGACCGAGTTGGCAGTACAAACATTCCTTGGCGGTATTACCCCGTGATGAAAGTCAGGGCGTATATGCCGGTGTAGAAGGCATTGCTCCGCGATTCAATTCACAACGGGAATGTGACCCCTCTCAAGCATTACTCAGTGAATTAATCATCCCGTAGATTCATAAAGAGTTCATTGAGTGCGAAGCCCGGCGCCTTCACCGGCGCCGGGTGGGCACTCGAACAATTGTGATGTCCCCGGAAAGAAGGTGGTTTGATGAAAAAGAAGACAGCGGCAATACTATCGTTTGCCTTAGCACTGCTTATGCTGTGCGGCATGGCGGTCCCCTCTGCGCGCGCGGCAACCACCACGGACGGCTGGCTGTCTGATTTGGACGGCAACCTGCTTACCGACGGCGCCGGGTATTATGTGTTGACCATTACGCCGGCGATGATTACCGGCAATACGGTCAACCTCGATTTTAACCGCTACACCCGGTTATTCCTCGACAGCTTCCAAAACGAATCAAATGCCGACGCGACTTTCAAAATGAAAATCGTGAACAACTCAGGCAAAAGACTGACCTATTCGGATTACGCGTTTACAACCGAAAACATGCTCCCGCGCACAAACAATCTGTTTGCAGTACAGACCGGTGTACTCACCGACTCGCAGCGGTTCGGCAGAGCGTTCGGGTCCGCTTACACCGCCATGCTGCCGACCATTACATCCCCGTATTACCGCACGGACTTATGCCTGGATGTCAAGGGTTTTGACGGAAAGAATATCAATTTAATGATAGCCCCGCTGCGCTGCGTCAATGACGCGCTGATTGACTTTTACGGTGTGCCGGAAACCTTCGACATCACCCTTCCGCAAATGATGAACAGGGACGCGAACCTCGCTGCGGCGGGCTATTCAAGTTACGCCGATTATTTGCGTAAGTTTTACAATGTAACGAGCCTTACCGATTTACCCCCGGAAACCGCATATAATGTACTGGGTACTACGCGAAACGCCCAAACCGGCATAACCAACTGGAGCAGCAACTCAACCACGGGCAAACCGATACCGGCTTCCGCACTGAACATGCTGACCAATGAGTTCAAGATATGGGGCATAACCTTTTTAAACACGGACGAACGCACAAGGAATACCTACCCGTATCGACCGAACTATCATATGATGGAAACCGATTCGGAAGTGATTCAGTTCGCTTACGATTTTTTATACACACAAGGGCTGCGGTTCAGTTTTGACCAGGCAGCGAAACCCTTTGACACCACCGATTCGGAAAAGGGGCGCGGCGGTGATTTTGCCATCAAAGCCTTTGTCAACAAAACGCCCGGCGCGACGGCCCATGTCAACGCTGTTTTCGGTGGGAAACCGCTGGAAAAGGATGCAGCAATTGTACTTGACCATGTCACCGCTGGGCTTTATGTGCCCAATGCCTGGAACCAGTACCGCATGTATGACTACGGCTTCCGCCTGGTATACACCGTTGCGGACGAAAGCGGAGAAGATGACGAAAAAACCACAACAACACCCGGGAAACTGCCGGACACCTCCGACAGTATGCCGGTTTATCTTATTTCGCTGGTTGCCGCTTTTCTTTTGGCGGCGCTGGCCGTTCAGCTGATTCTTTATAAAAGGAAGAAAAAATAACGATACCCGTAAACCGGATTAAGCAGCCGTCAGCCCCCTGATTCACCCGGATCGGGCGGGCTTTTGTTTTGGCAAAGGCAGAATTTCGAAAAGGGCTTGCGATTCGGGAAGAATAATTCTATAATAACGATAGTTGACCTGTCTGCTGCGGTGCAACATCGCAGGGGGTGCTTCCAATTGAGTTGAAACGGAGATACCGCATGAAAATACTGATAAATGATAACCTGACCGTAACGGCTTCCGCGCTGGAAAAATATATTCTGGCTGCGGATTTGAGCGCAGAGGTTAACGCTGTCCCCGCGCAGGCAATGCTTGCCGCCGTTAGGGATGAAAAACCCGATATTGTGCTGCGGTATGATGAAAACCCGGGCAGTAAAGAAGTGCCGGAATTTTTTTGCGGCGTGAAGGCGCACAATCCGGCCATTTGCTGTGTTTTAGTAACCGGCAGCAAAAACCTCCAAAATATCAGCGACGAATGGAGCGGGCTCGCGGATGAAATTATCGGTTATCCGTTTGTAACGCAAGAATTGATGATGCGCCTGCAGCGCATGTTCGGCAGTATCCTTCCGACCGGGTCAACCGGAGCTATAACAACCGGCATAGAAACCGACGCGCAGTTGACGGAACCGGAAGAGGCATTTAATCCCGCTGCCCCGGAATCGGGAATTGCTGAGCCGCCAGAATCCTTTCAACCGGCCGCGCCGCAAGACGCGGAGCAACCGCCGGCAGCATTTCCTTTTGTCGTACCCGTGCAGGAAGAATCGGCACTGCAAGAGGCAGACAAACCGGCAGCCGGCGAACCGGACAGCACCGCGCAATGTGCCGGCGGGGAACCGATTGCTCCGCTGCCGTTTTCCGCACTGAACATATCACCCGACGAAATAACGGCTGTGCTGCCGCAAAATATCACTGGCACTCAAGTTGAAGGCGTTGCGGATATGGATACCCCGGATACCGTACTGCTGCCGGAAACAAGGTTTAGCGATTTACATGAAAAATCGGCGGAAGAACCACAGGCAGCAGAGATCACCGAAAAGAAAAAGGGCAACCTGAAAAAAGCCGCCGCGGCAGTAAGCAGAGCTGTTGTTGCGGTGATGATTCTCTTCATCGCGGCGTTGGCCGTGTTGATTCTCACCAGTAAAATGAACGATGGCACCCCGACGGTTTTCGGCTACCAGTTTTACAATGTGCTCACAGGGAGCATGGAAGGTCCATTTAAAGATTCATTCGACGCGGGCAGCCTGATATTGGTGAAGCCTGTAAAACCCGAGGATATTAAAACGAATGATGTCATCACCTTCGACCGGAAATCTTCGGATTCAAAACTCACAACGCACCGTGTCAAAGTCGTTAATGTTGGCAGTGACGGCAGCCTTTCCTTTACAACGAAGGGGGACGCCAACCCCCTGCCGGACAGCGTGCCCGTACCCGCGAACATTGTCAAAGGCAAAGTGATATGGCACGCGGCGGGTGTAGGCAATGTCATCCGGTTTGCGCAGACGGATATCGGGATGATATTCACGGTTTTCATCCCCGCGGGCGCGATTGTCATCTATGAGATTTACATCTTTTATTTAGAGCATGCAGAGCGCAAAAAGAAAAAGAAGGAAGCCGGCGCGGCCAAAAAAGACAATAATACTTAATCACTCATGAAAACCAAACTAAAAAATTCGCGCAAAACCGCATATATCAAAGTTTTTGCTTGATTTTTTAGAGGTTTTTAAATCGTGAATTAGTATAAGGAAAATTAAAGCGGCCAACGCAATCCGCCGTGGCTGCGCAAAATGAACGGACGGGCTTGCACCCGTCCGTTCATTCATTCATTCATTATTACTGCTGTTATTCCCAGACTAAGCTGACGGTGCTGCCCTCCACGGTATAAAGGACATCCTGCGTGTCTTCTCCCATGCTCAGCGCCAAAAGAAAGGCGCCTGCCATTTCCGCGTCTTTAAAGGTAACATTCGTCTCAAGGCGCAGATTATCCGGGACGGTGACATCCCCTAAAATGAAACCGGAAAGCCACCAGTGCATCTGCGGTTCCCGCTTATAGTACAGCTCGCCGTGCCGGTATAATGTAAGGTCCATCATGACAAAATCTTCTTCACTCACACCCTTATAATGGGTGGACGAAAGGATGCTTTGTTTATACATACCGACTTCCGCGCCGCTGGTGATGCCGTATTGCCCTTTCCAGAGTTTTAACATCCAATTGACGCCGCCGTAATTGAAATAAACGGCGCGATTGTCAAAAAACATGGCACCGAGCGGGGCAAGGGTATCATACAGATTGTTGTAGCCGAACGCTTTCTGCCAGCAGTTCATGGACGAATAAAACAAGTCTTGGTTCATATCATAGTCGAAACCGGCATAGAGCAAGCCCTTTCCGTTGGGGCCGTAAAGGACGCCGTTTTCCTCATCATAGATGATACCGGGAAGTATGGTTTGCGGTTCATCGGCAGCGGGCTGGGCGGAGACTGCCGCGGGTTGTGCTGCCCGGGGTTCGGGTGCCGCAGGCGTCGATTCGGCCAAAACCGCCGTGCCGGTCGGCTGCGCGGCGATGGTCTGTTTTTGCGCCGGGGCGGCGGGTTCGGTTAGGGGTTCAACTGCGGCAGGGGCAGTTTGAACCGCGCGGATTTCCGTTTCGGGCAAGACCGCGCAAGCTTTTCTGTCTGTGCTCAAAACCGGAACCTGAACAACCGTAAGCAGCATCAGGAAAGCAGCGGTCAGCGAGAAGAACGCCTTGCGTGTTTTTTTCATCCAAAGCACCTCCATACAATCATGAACCCTTCATCAGCCGCAAGCCGAAGACCGGTTTGAATAAAAAGCCGGCGTAAAACTTGCTTACCTTTATGAATTATATAATATAATTTTAAAGCAGGAATGTCAATGGAAAATCATATAAATTACCGAGACGGCTTTCAAGCGGGCGCGTAATAAAAATCCCGGTTTCCATCTGTTAATTTCTGCCGAACCGTCGTATAATATCCTAAAACAAAGCCAACAGAAAAAGGTGATTGTATGCTGCCAAGACCAAACGAAAAATTTGAGGCGGAGCTGTTTAAGAATCCCGGCGCATTCCACCGCCCCGTGTATATGTGGTGCTGGAACGCGCCGATCACCGCTGAAATGCTCATCGGCCAGCTGCGGGACCTTACCGCGGCCGGGGGCGGCGGGGTGATGATTGTGCCGGAACCGCCGGAATTCCGCCCGACGACAATGAAAACGACCTTAAGCCCCGATTACCTGACAAAAGAATACTTTGAGATTTACGAAGCCGTCGCCGCCGAGGCGGAAAAGCTGGGGATGAGAATTTGGTTTTATGACGAGGGCGGCTGGCCTTCCGGCAGCGCGTGCGGCAAGGTGACAAAGAAATACCCGCACCTCGCCTGCAAGCGGTTGGAACTCAAGCAGAAAACCGTTGCCAAGGGTGAAATAATCCGGGAGGACGCGCTGGCTTCTTTTTTGTATGCCGACGGTTTATCAAAAAGGGTAATGAATAATGATGCCGCCCCGGCGGACGGGCTGCTCGTGAGCGTTTCGGTCAATATGCCGGTCGGTTCCTCCGAGCCGGTGTACCCGGATTTGCTCAACCCGGCAGCCGTGCAGGCGTTTATCGATATCGGCTGCGCGCCGTATATGCCGTATATCGGTAAGTTCGCGCCCGAAACAATACCGATGCTTTTCACCGATGAAACCAGAGCTGCCAATCCTCCCTGGAGCGACGGCTTTGCCGAAGCGTTTATGGCGGAGAAAGGGTACGATATTGTCGGGCGGCTCAATGAGCTGTTCGAACAGGACGACAAGGGCGCGCGGACGCGTATTGATTATTTTGATTTTTGGTCCAAGCGCTTCGCCAAAAGTTTTTTCGGCGCGATGCGGAGTTGGTGCAACGCAAACGGGATGGCTTTCGGCGGGCATCTGGGCGGGGATGACAGCATCGACTGCCTGAAACGCCACGGTTACGCGCATCCGCTGCGCATGTACCGGGAGATGGATGTGCCGGGGATTGACACGATTCTGCGGCAGATATTCCCCGGCGGGCGGCGCGGGCAGAATCTTATTCAAGACCGTAAAAATACGGATTACGCGCCGAATTATCATTTTCCGCGCTGGGCGTCAAGTGTCGCGCGGCAGGCGGGCAGTCCCTGGGCACTCAGCGAATCTTTTGCCGTGTACGGCCAGGGATTAACACCGGCTGAAATGAAGTGGATTGTCAATTATCAGCTCGCGCGCGGCATTACATTGTTTTGCGCGGCGACCCTTGCGAGCAGTGTGTCCGGCCCGTACATGGCCAACGAACGCCCGGTGCAGACGCCCCAAAGCCCGATGTGGCAGTGCCTGGGCGCGTTCCACGATTATACGGCGCGGCTGTCCTATTTGCTGTCGCTCGGCAAGCCGTTGGTAAAAACAGCACTGTATATGCCGGTGCGGGATGTGTGGAGCAACACAAAGCATTCCCTGAAGGTGATGGCGGACTATGACGCGCTTGCCGCGGCGCTGGAAGAAAAAAAGATAGATTTTGATGTCATCGACGACGACGCGCTTGAAACCGCTGTGATCGAAGGCGAAAATTTATGTGTGGGCGTGATGCGCTACGAAACGGTTGTACTGCCAAAATGCCGGCACATGACCGACGCCGCGGCGCGGAAACTGGCGGAATTTTCCGCGGCGGGCGGCCGTGTGACGGACAGGGTGAAACAGCTGCAAAGCCCTGTTGCCATCGAACCGGCGCAGGCGCGTGTATCCGTCACCGCCCGCCGGCTGGCAAACGGCACGCTGTATTTCATCGCCAACGAGGATATGACGGAAATTGTGATATCCGCCCGGTTTCCGGAGAAAAAGCCGCCCGTGCTGCTTGACCCGCAAACGGGCAGAGCGGCTGCCATTGAACACACCGCTGATGAAAACAGCATTAAAACGGCCTTGATATTACCTTTCGCCGGCAGCGCGGTGCTGCTCTTTCCGGACAAAAAAATGCCGGTCCTCCCCGCGCCCGCGCAAAAACACAAGTTCAAAAACAGGATAGCGCTCGACAGCGGCTGGATGTTTCAAAAGAGCAAAGCCTTTGTCCTCGGGGAGCGGGAGTTTGAGACCGTGACATATAATGAAGAACCGGTGCCCGCCGTTTTGGGGCCGTGGGCAAGCTATGCGGGGGATGATTTTTCCGGCGAATGCATCTATACCCTCGAATTTGATTTGCCCATCGGCATCGCGGGCAAAAGAGCAGTGCTGAGCCTCGGCAAAGTGGAAGTCGCCTGCCGGGCAACACTCAACGGCAAAGCGATTGGACTTTGCGCCTGGCCGCCGTTTGAAGCGGATGTCACAAAAATTATAAGGTCCGGCAAAAACCGCCTGGCGGTAACGGTGTTCAACACGCCGGCAAACCAATATGTCCATACAAAAACCTTTGAAAAGTGGGATGCGGGAACTGTTGGGCGTTACCATGGCCCCGCGCTCGTGTTTGAACGGGAAACGCCCGGCGGCGGTCTTTTCGGAAAGGTTGCGCTGTATGTCGAATAGCATTTCCTACAAGTCAACCATTTATGCGTGTTACCTCGGGCATTTTGTGCAGGCCGCCGTTATCAACGCGGCACCGATACTGTTTTTAACGCTCATGAACAAGTACACCCTCACCTTTGAACAGATGGGCCGGCTTGTGCTTGTAAACTTCGTGACGCAGGTCGCGGTGGACCTGATCGCGAGCCGCTATGCGGATAAATACGGGCTGCGTATGTTTGCCGTGGCGGCGCAGGTGCTGGCTTTTGCCGGCCTGGTACTGTTCGGGCTTTCTCCTTTCTTGTTTGCCGACGCATACACCGGCTTTATTTTTGCGACCATTGTGTTTTCCTGCGGGGGCGGGCTGCTGGAGCTGCTGCTGAGCCCCATCGTCAACGCCATCCCCACGGATGAAAAAGCAGGGGCGATGAGTATGCTGCACGCTTTTTATGCCTGGGGGCAGCTGACGGTGGTGCTGGTGACTTCCCTGCTGCTCGCCGTTTTGGGGCCGGACAGATGGCACCTCATTATGATATTTTGGAGCCTGCTGCCGCTTATCAACACTTTTGTGTTTTTGAAGGTTCCCCTTGCGCCCACGGTAGCCGAGGAACACCGCACAAAAATAAGTGTTATTTTCAAAAGCAAGTATTTCGTTGTCTGCCTCGCGGCGATCATGGCCGGGGGCGCGGCGGAAATCAGCATGGCGCAGTGGGCGTCGAGCTTTTTGGAAGCGGCCATGGGGATCCCGAAAATCATCGGGGACTATACGGGTGTCGGCATGTTCGCGCTGGCGCTCGGCTTGGGCCGTACCTATTACGGCAAAATGGGCGATAAAATGGATATCTACAAAGCCATGACCCGGGGCGCCGCGCTGTGCCTTGCTTGTTTTTTGACGGTGGTCTTTTCCCCTTTCCCCGCCCTTTCGCTCGCGGCGTGCGCGCTCAGCGGCTTCGGTGTCAGCCTGCTGTGGCCCGGCACCATTGTGATCGCCACGCACAAGTTTCCGCTCGCGGGGACATCTATGTTCGCCATCCTTGCCTCCGCGGGGGATATCGGCGCGTCGATGGGCCCCTGGCTGGTGGGGCTGACCGCGGACAAAACCCCGGCACTCATCAAAGCTTTGCAAATCCCCGTGTCCGGCAATCCGGGGCTGCGGGCGGGTTTTCTGGTGGCTGCCTTGTTCCCGGTTTCTATTCTGTTTTATATGAGATATTTAACAAAAAAGAAGTGAAACGATGAACGAGCGGATGTTTAGGAATAAATAAAATTATGGACTTTTAAGCCGCGCTATGGTAATATTTGTTTACTGCAAAGCAGTATCTATTATACGGGGAGGCTCCGCTTTGAATTCAAAAGAAAAAATGCAACGGGCGGCAGCCGGCGCTGCTTTGGACAAAATGCTCAAGTATATCGAAAAGGATCCTCAAACGAACCTGATCAAACTCATTGACAAGGCACAGGGGCTTGTCGGCAGCATGTTCCCGGCAAGTGCTTTTGACAAATTCCGCGACGCGCTGCATGACCCCGACAATGTTTGGACCCGGTTTGCCCACAGCATGATCAAAGATGTCGACCACGATGTTCTTAAAAAAATGCTGCTCGCCTTAGGTCTTGGGGCGGGCTACAACGGCACAAAGGCGGTCCGGAAAAACCGCGAAAAATACAAATGCAACATCCCGTTCCAAATTTTGCTGGACCCCACGAGCGCCTGCAACAAAAACTGCAGCGGATGCTGGTCGGCGGAATACGGAAACAAACAAAACCTTACCTATGACGAAATGGACAGCATTGTGAACCAAGGCGTTGAACTGGGCACACACTTTTATATGTTCACGGGCGGGGAGCCGCTGCTGCGTAAAAATGATGTTATTAAACTGTGTGAAGCGCACCCCGACTGCGCGTTTCTTTCCTACACCAACGCGACACTCATTGACGACGCTTTTTGCCTGGAAATGAAGCGCGTGGGCAATCTGTCGGTTGCCGTGAGCATTGAAGGCACGCGGGATATCAACGATTTGCGCCGGGGCGCGGGCAGCAGCGAAACAGCGCTGGGTGCGATGGATCTGCTTAAAAAGCACGGTTGCCTGTTCGGCATTTCCGTGTGTTACACCAGCCAAAATGTTGAAAGTGTCACAAGCAAAGCGTTTATCGATTTGATGCTCGAAAAAGGCGTTAAATTCGGCTGGTATTTTAACTACATGCCCGTGGGCAAGGGCGCGGACGAAAGCCTGATTCCTTCACCCGAGCAAAGAAAGCACATGTACGCCTGGCTGCGCGAAACCCGCAACGGCAAAACCGGCAACCCGATGTTCGTGGTGGATTTTCAAAACGACGCGGAATATGTCGGCGGATGCATCGCGGGCGGGCGCAACTATTTTCATATCAACTCCGCGGGGGATATGGAGCCCTGCGTGTTTATCCACTACTCGGATTCGAACATCCGTACCCACACTTTGCTGGAAGCGCTGCAAAACCCGCTGTTTATGGCGTATTACCAAAACCAGCCTTTTAACGACAATCACCTGCGGCCGTGCCCGATGCTGGAAAATCCGGATTGCCTGCGGAAAATCGTTCAAGAAACAGGCGCGAAATCCACCGACCTGCTGGCGCCGGAGGCTGTGGAAACCCTCTGCGCGCGCTGCGACAAGTATGCCGCGGACTGGGCGCCCGAAGGGCAAAAGCTATGGGAAAGCAAGGCGCATCCCAAGCCGAAAACACAGTATTACCGTGATACGCCGCAGGGGAAAACCGCAGCCGCCGCAAAGGCGGCCGAATAACCGCAAACCTTTTTAACAATTAAATAGCAGGGGTGCTGGCATCAGCCGGCTGAGATTATACCCGCATACGCCTTTCAACATGCAACGGTTGAAAGAGAGTATCGAACCTGATCCGGATAATGCCGGCGTAGGAAGAAACATGGATTTTACGCCCGGAGACTTTGTCCCCGGGCGTTTAATAATATTAATTATGGGGGTAAAAACAGATGAAAAACAACACACAAAGGCTCACGGTGAGCGGGATTATGATTGCGCTGGGGACACTGCTTTCGTTCTTGGCGCTTTACCGGCTGCCGTACGGCGGTTCGGTTACCGTTTTCAGTATGGTGCCGGTCATGCTCGTCGCCTTTATTTACGGTGTCCGCTGGGGTTTGCTCAGCGGCGCGGTCTTCGGCGCGCTGCAAGCGCTCCTGGGCGCGACAACGAGCGCCGCTTTCGCGGATCAAAGGTGGTGGGGCGTCTTTTTGATTTTGCTGCTGGACTACATCGTCGCGTTCTCCGTGCTGGGGCTGGCAGGCATCTTCAAGAAAAACGGAAAAAACGCCGCGGGTTCGTTTGCTTTGGGTTGCGCGGCGGCGGGCTTCCTCCGGCTTTGCGCGCATTTTGTTTCCGGCGTCATCCTCTTCGGCGGCTGGGCTCAATGGTATTTTACGCAGGACGGGTTTCCGGCCTTCGGCGCGAAAATCCTGGAGCGTACTTCCGGCCTTGAACTTTCGGCCGTCTATTCGCTGATTTACAATGCCTCCTATATGATACCGGAGACTGTGCTGACCGTTTTTGCCGCGGTTATTTTAATCAATGTCAAGCCGATTAAGAAAATAGCCTTCGAAAATACAAATAAAATGTGATAATATTGTAAATAATTAACATTAGGTTTGAAATATTGAACGAAAGATGCTAAAATGACTTAGTTATTAAAAAGGAGGTTATGGTTTGGCATTTATTGATAAGAAAAATGACGAATTCGGCACGGGCGACGACATAGACCCCGTGGACGAAATTCTCAAGCGGATCAACGAGAATCAAATTGAGATGCACGAAGCGGCTGAGCCGGCCGCGCAGGAAACTGCGGCGGAAGAAACGGCGCAGGCAAACGAAGTTCCGGCAGATGCTGTCAACGATGAGGAACAGGACGACACCGGGTACGAGGACGAAGACGAAGACGAAGACGAAGACGAAGAAGAAATAGCGGACGAGAGCGAACGCTGCGCGCGCTGCGGCAAACGGTGCCGGGACACAAGCGTTGCGGAAGACTATGAGTTCTGCGCCAAGTGCCGGCAGGGCATGCTCGCCGCGCCGCTCAAGTGGCAGGGCTTTGTCGCCGCGGTCTGCGCGATTATTATCGCGGGCGCCGCAGTGGTCTTCTCGGCGTTTACGGCTGTTATCGCTCTGCCGGTGATGGAAGCGGGCACCTTTGAGTCGGAAAAAAGGCTCGATGACGCGCTTGGCTCCTATTACCAAGCCCAGACCGAGGCGGACACCCTGAACACGCAGTTCAAAATGAAAAACCTGTTTACACCCGGTACGAAGACTTTTGTCAAAGAGATGAAGGTAACCGCCCTGGCGTCCGGTCCGCTTTCCGTCGGTCAGACGCTGAGCACCATTAAAAACGAAAAAATCTATAAGAATATCTGGTTCAAAGAGCTGAAGCCATACAATGAAATGTTCGCCAAATTCAATGCCACCCAGGCGGCAATCGGGCCGATTGTCCAGGCATACCAGGAAACGGAACCGGCCGATGTGCCGTACGACGATTTGGTGACGCAGCTGGAAGCGCTGAAAACAAGCGCGGACGCGGCAAAATACGCGCCGTTCTTCATCGAGTACTATAAAACTTATGCCGCGGTGCTGGCTAACAAAGGCACCGAAACGGAGCTTATGCATATGCTGGCGGTCAAAGAGATCGCGCCGCAGGAAAAATGGCTCTACAATCTATACCTTGCCGACTGCTACAAGCGGCTGGAGCGTTACGACGAGATGATCGCCGTCTGCGACGATATCATCGCGACCAACACCAACAGTGTACAGGCGTATTCCCTCAAAGCCCGGGCATACTGCACGCAGGATGATTATGACAAAGCCCTTGCCGTGAGCGCGGAAATGGCTAAGTACAATCCGGCCAATGCCGCGGGGTATGCCCTGAATGCGGAGATTTACCGCAGAAAAGGCGATGTGGAAACTGCCGCGGCTGTTTGCGCGGAAGGCCTTGCCGGGAGCGATGGCAGTACCGAGCTGTTCCGCCAGCAGGCCATTGTGCTGCTGCTGAAAGACGACATAAAGGGCGCGTATGACGCGGTCAACAGTGCGTACAACTCCGCGTACTATAATCAGGATACCACCATCGAACTCATCAACACCGTCGCACTGTGCGCCTCACTCGCGGGCGAAACGGAAATGTTCACCGAAACAGTTAACTTTATTGAGCAAAACGGCTTTAAACTTGCGGACAATGTCGCGCAGATTATTGCCGGCACCAAAACAGCGCGGGAAGTCTTTATCGGCGGAAAGGGTGATGTGCTATGAGTATGATTTATATTATCGGCAAGGTACTTACCCTCCCGGGCGCATACCTCAAAACCTTTTGGGAACATTTTGCCTGCAGGCTGTTGGGCCTGCCGGTGGAAACAACAAACTATATCACCTATGACGAGCGCCTCGGCCATGTCGAGCATGAATTCCCCAAAACGCTGCCGCGTACCTTTTTATTCTGCTGGCTGCCCGGCCTTGTCAACCGTCTGCTGGGCTTACCGATGTTTTTTGCAGGGGCGCTGGGTATCTTCTACCTTGGGGTGGAGCCGGTCATCCGCGAATCGGGTGAAAAAACATGGATTTTCTACATCTACCTGGCGTTGCTTTATTTCGGCATTTCCCTGCTCTGCAATATTTTCCCGCTTGTTGAGGATGCACTGCTGCTGTGGGACAAGCTATACGGCGCGAACAGCAAAGCGAACATTGTTTGGAAGATTTTATTATTTATTCCGACCGCCTGCATGGTGCTGGGTGCTTATTTGGAGCAGTATTCGGTGAATATTCTGTTGGCTGTTGCCTTTGTTATTGCGGGGCTGCTGCTGTAAGATCTGCTGTTATGCAAAACCAACCGGGGTTGTCCGATTTTTTCGAGGCAGCCCCTTCTTTTGAAGATGGGATTATTGCGACTGAACATGATGAAGGAGAATGAGAATGGCGGAAGAAACGAAACTGAATTACAAGAAGACTTTGCTCATTGGCGCGGGATTTATGGCAAGTTCCATTGCCTGGGCTATTTATGACCCGTATGTTTCAAAACTACTCAGCGAAAAAATGACGGACTCGAACTTTATTGTCGAGATGGGACAAAAATTGGCGGCCAATTTCCCCTTTCTGTTAAAACTGATGTCGGCCCAGGGCGAAAAAACAACCGGCGCGGGCGGCATGATCAATCTTGTTCCGCTGTTTGTCGGTATCATTATGACTTTTGACAATGTTTTCGGTGTAATATTTCAGCCGTTTTTTGGCAAGCTTTCGGATAGAACGCACTCCCGCTTTGGCAAACGCAGACCGTTTATTTTTGTGGGCGCTCCCTTGGCGGCGATGTTCTTCGTGCTCATTCCGCGCATGGAAACCATTCCGGCACTGATGATTTGCGTGATCGGTTTTGTGTTTATTATGTCGCTGTGGCGCTCCCCGGTTGTGGCGCTCATGCCGGACTTAACCCCCCCGCGCCTTCGCAGCGAGGGCAACGCCATCATTAATTTGACCGGCGGCATCGGCAGCCTGATCGGCATGTTCGCCGGCACGCTTTTGTGCCTTGTGTTCGGGTTCGACAGCAAAACAAACCAAGAGCGGCCTTATGTGTTTATCCTGGGCGCTGTGATTATGATATTCGGCACGCTGATTCTGGCCTTCTTTGTGAAAGAAAAAGACAGCAGGCTTCAAAGCCAGGCCGAATACGCGGGACCAAACGGATCGTTCAATGAGCAGGCGGCAAAAGAAAAAGAAAAAGCGGAACTGAAAAAACACAAACTGGGCAAAGCGGAAAAACGCAGTTTGATTTTTATGCTCGCCACCCTTTTCTTTTTGTTCGCGGGCACGAACTCCATTCAAACCTTCTTCGCCCTGTTCGCTGCGGAGATACTCGGCAAAACAACCGCGCAAGCAACGCTTATGCTTGCTGTTTTCGGTTTAGCGGCAATGGCTGCAGCCATACCCGCCGGCAAACTCGGCAAAAAATACGGCCGCAAAAAAATGATTGTCGCGGGCTTGTGCACTTTCATTTTTATGTTTACCGCATACGCGATAACCAAGCAAATGTGGCTGATGTGGCCGGCACTCGTGCTGGGCGGCGCAGCCGGTATGTTTGTTAATGTCAACACACTGCCCCTTGTGCTTGAAATCGGCGGCATTGACAAAGTCGGTACTTTCACGGGGTATTACTATACCGCCACCTTCTCGGCTCAGGTCGTCGCGCCCATTTTATACGGCACAATCCGAGTATTTTCGGGCACCTATATGTCCCTGTTTGTTTTCTGCCCTGTTTGTTTTGCGCTTGCTCTTTTGTTCGTGCTGCAGGTGCGCCATGGAGAGGCTATCCCCGAACAAGTCATCAAAGAAGCGGCGATGCAGGACGCTTAAGCCGGCATAACGCGCGGCGCGGTAAACTGATTGCGGAGGGCGGCAATGGCAGAAAAACAAAAAGTAAACTACTTCAAGACCTTTTTGATCGGTTGCGGTTTTTTAGGCAGCATGGTTGTCTGGTCGATCTACGACCCTTATGTATCCAAACTCTTAAGCGAAAAACTGACAGATTCGGCGTTTATCACACAGCTGGGCGCGAACCTCGCCGCGAAATACCCTTTTTTGCTTGATTTTATGCAGGCGCAAGGCGAAAATGTGACGGCAGCCGGCGGCGGGTTTACCCTTGTGCCCTTGTTTGTCGGCATTGTGATGACCTTTGACAATGTCTTTGGCGTCATTTTTCAGCCGCTGTTCGGCAGGCTGTCGGACCGCACGCATACCCGCTTGGGCAAACGCAGACCGTTTGTGTTTATTTTCGCGCCCTTATCGGCCGTGGTGTTTGTTCTGATCCCGAGAATGCCCACCGTGCCGGCACTGATGGTTTGCATCATCGCGTTTGTGTTTTTTATGTCACTTTGGCGTTCCCCCGTCATGTCGCTGATGCCGGATTTGACACCGCCGCATCTGCGCAGCGAGGCGAATTCGGTCATCAGTATAACCGGCGGGTTCGGCGCCGCCATCGCCTTGGTGTCCGGAACGGTTTTGGCGGCTATTTTTGGGTTTAACACCGCGAAAAACGAGGAACGGCCGGCGGTATTTATTTTAGGCGCTGTTATGGTGATAATCGGCACCCTCGTGCTTGCCTTTTTTGTCAAGGAGAAGGACAGCCGGCTTCAAAGTGCCCCCGCAACCGCAGCAAACGGCGACAAGTCCGCACTGGATGCGCTCAAGAAAAAAGAGCGGGAAAAACTCAAAGCGATGCGGCTTGACAAATCAAGGAAAAGAAGCCTTCTTTTCATGATGGGCGCCTTATTTTTCCTTTTTATCGGCACAAACTCGGTAACAACCTTTTTCGCCCTGTTCGCTGCCGAAATACTCGGCAAAACAACTGCTGAGGCAACCTTTATGCTGGGCGCATTTCTCCTCTCCGGCCTTGTCGGCGCAATTCTCGCGGGGAAGTGGGGCAAAAAATACGGCCGTAAAAAGGTCATTGTGGGCGGCCTGTGCTCCTTTATACTGATATTCACGGCTTTTGCCTTAACCAAACAGCTTTGGCTGATTTGGCCGGCGCTCATTGTCGGCGGGGCATCAAGCATGTTCATCAATGTCAACACCCTTCCGCTTGTCTGGTCAATCGGCGGGATCGAGCAGGTGGGTACTTTCACCGGCTATTATTACACAGCCACCTTTTCCGGACAGGTCGCGGCGCCGATTCTTTACGGAACCGTGCGGGTGCTTACGGGCACTTACATGTCTTTATTTATGTTCTGTGTGGTTGCCTTTATTTTTTCTCTGCTTTGCGTGTCGCAGGTGCGCCACGGGGAAGCGATACCGGACGAAGCCGCCTTGCAGGCGGAGGAAACCTGAACCCGTTTTGGCAAATTGAGTAACGGAGGAAAGAGCATGTCAAGCATCATTCAAATCAAAGGGTTGAACAAATCCTACGGCAGCCAGCAGGTGCTCAAGGATTTTTCAATCGAGTACGAACCGGGGCAGTTTATCGGGCTGCTCGGGCCCAACGGCTGCGGCAAAACAACGCTGATTAAAATTATCACCGGCCTTATCAACGATTATACCGGCGAGGTTTTAATTGACGGGCACAAGCCGGACATCCACACCAAAGATATCATCGCTTATCTGCCGGAAAAATCATATCTGCCGGACTGGATGCGCCCGGTGGACACCGTCAAATACATGGCGGATTTTTACAAGGATTTTGACAGCGAAAAAGCCATGAAAATGCTGGAGACTTTCCAGCTGCCGGTCAAGCAGAAAATCAAATCCATGTCCAAGGGTATGCAGGAAAAATTGCAGCTGCTCCTGGTGGTTTGCCGCAACGCGAAGCTTTATGTGCTCGACGAACCCATCGGCGGGGTGGACCCTGCGGCAAGGGCGTTCATACTGGATGTCATTCTTAAAAATTTGCCGAAGGATTCGACTGTGCTCATCTCCACCCATTTGATTCATGATGTGGAAGGGATTTTCGACCGGGCGCTGATGATCGGAAACGGCAAAATTCTCAGGGATGAAAAGGTTCACAACGGCCTGATGGGCGAACAAACCATCGAGGATGTTTTTAAGGAGGTGTTCAGCTATGCTTGGCAAGTTAATTAAAAACGAGTTCAAATCCAGCGCGCATTCTGTGCTGAATATTTATCTGGCGGCCGCCATAACAATCGTTGTGATGCTGCTGTCCTATTTTGCCAAAATCAGCTGGATCAGCACCATCAGCACGGTGGCGCTGCTGATTATCAGCGGTATCGCCATCCTCATTACGCTCGTCGCCGTCATATCCGGGTTTTACAAGAGTCTTTACGGCTCGCAGGGGTATCTGAGTTTTACGCTGCCGGTAAAAAGCGGACAGCTCCTGGCTTCCAAAGCGATTGTCTCCTTCGCCTGGATTTTAATGAGTTATGTTATTGCGATAGCGATTTGGATCGGCGTTTATTTTTACGCCGCCGCGCGCATCGGGCAGGACCGGATAACAACCATCAAAACCTTGCTGCAGCTGTTTGAGGGTGTGCCCAGCGAAAGGGCGATCAAACAACTCTTGATTTTCTTATGCGTCTTGATTTTTGCCCAGATTGCCGTGTTTATCGCGGAGGTTTATTTTGCCATCACGCTCGCAAACACAAAAACCTTCCAAAAAATCGGCATGGTGTCCGCCATCTTCATCTTTTTTGCGGTGTTTATCGTCATGCAGATTTTTATCGGCGTACTTACGAGCTATGTGCCCATAACCCTCACCGTCGCGGGGGACGGGCTTGCGCTTTCTTTCGCACAGGCGATGGTGGATTATACCGGCGGGATTTCACTGGGCGTCACGGGCTTTATCTTCCAAATATTCGCGGCCGCGGCATTGTTTGTTGCGACGGCCTACCTGATGAAAAACAAAGTAAATGTAAAATGATATGAAAAAAATCGGTATCTTCGGCGGAGCATTTAACCCGCCGCACAAGGGACATGTCAGGCTTGCCCGCGACTTTGCGGACAGGTTGCCCTTGGACGAGGTGCTGATTATTCCATCCTTTATTCCTCCGCATAAAAGCGCCGCGGCGCTCGCGGGCGCGGCGGACAGACTGGCCATGTGCCGCCTGGCGTTTTGCGGTGACCCGCGCTTCGCTGTGAGCGCGGTTGAAATCGACCGCGGCGGCAAGAGTTACACCTATGACACCTTACTGGCGATTAAAGAAAAGAACCCCGGCGCGGCGCTTTACCTGATTATCGGCTCCGATATGTTTTTAAGCTTTCATACATGGCACCGGTATGAGGAGATATTAAAAATATGCACCCTTTGCACCGCAGCGCGGGAGAAAGGGCTGGTTTTGCCGGAGAACCCGTATGGTGCGCTGATATCGGACCTGCCCGCGCTTGAACTGAATTCGACCATGCTCCGGGCAATGCTGAAAAAAGGTGAAAACATCGCGGAATACACCGGTGAAAAGGTCGCCCGGTATATCCGCCGCAGGGGGCTTTACCGTGATTGACCTTGAACTTATCGCCGCACAAAAACTCAGCCCGCCGCGGCTGGAACACACCCTGCGCGTGGCGGACAGCGCAAAAGAGCTTGCCGAGCAGTACGGGGCGGAAACCCGCAGCGCCCATACAGCGGCCATGCTGCATGATATGATGAAGGATACCCCGCGGGAGGAACAGTTGTATCTGATAGAAAAATCTGGTATAATACTCACCTGCGCCGACCTGGCCAGCCCGAAAATATGGCATTCCATCGCCGGCGCGGCCTATCTCCGCGGGGAGTTGGGCATCGCGGACGGCGATATTTACAACGCCGTTTACTACCACACGACGGGCAGGGCGGGCATGAGTCTGCTTGAAAAAGTGATATACATCGCGGACTATATTTCTGCCGACAGAACCTACAGCGGCGTGGAGGATATGCGGCGTTTGGCCGGGGAGAGCCTGGAAGACGCGATGCTGTTCGCCCTGGAGTTCTGCATCGGTAAACTCGCGCGGAACCGGCAGGTGATTCATCCGAACAGTGTGGAATGCTTCAACGAATTGCTGATTGAAAAAACCGGCAACAAAGTCAAATAAAAATATAACGGAGGAATCGCATGACACCCAAAGAATTGGCGCGTGAGATTGTAAAAGTGCTGGACAAGAAAAAGGCTGAAAATATCAAGGCGATTGAGATCACGGAACTGACCATTATTTCGGATTATTTCGTCATTGCCTCGGGCACCTCGAGAACCCACACCAAAGCACTCGCGGAGGATGTGGAATTTGAACTTTCAAAACTCGGTATTGAGCCCGCGCACATTGAGGGCAGGGCGACGGGTTGGACACTCATCGACTACGGTTGTGTTCTGGTGCATGTTTTTGAAAAAGAAAGCCGCGAATATTACAACCTCGAGCGTCTTTGGAATGACGCGGCTTTGATGGATATATCCGATTTACTCACTGATTAAGGTGGCGAAGCGCAATGGCTGATTTTGACTTTAAAAAAGCGGAAAAAAAGTGGCAGGACCGCTGGGAGGAAACCGGCGTTTTCCACGCGAAGCAGGATTATTCCCTGCCGAAGTATTACTGCCTTGTGGAGTTCCCGTACCCGTCGGGGCAGGGGCTGCATGTGGGGCACCCGCGCTCGTATACGGCGCTCGATGTCGTCGCGCGCAAAAAGCGGCTGCAGGGTTATAATGTGCTTTATCCCATGGGTTGGGACGCCTTTGGCCTGCCGACGGAAAATTACGCCATCAAAAACCATATCCACCCGGAAAAAGTGACCCGTGACAATATCGCCCGGTTCAAACAGCAGCTTAAATCGCTCGGTTTTTCGTTTGACTGGAGCCGCGAGGTGAACACGACGGACCCCGGGTACTACAAGTGGACCCAGTGGATTTTTCTGCAACTGTTTAAAAAAGGTTTGGCCTATAAAAAAGAAATGGCTGTCAATTGGTGCCTTTCCTGCAAATGCGTGCTGGCTAACGAAGAGGTGGTCAACGGCGTATGCGAGCGCTGCGGCAGCGAAGTGGTCCGCAAGGTAAAAAGCCAGTGGATGCTGAAGATAACCGAATACGCGCAGCGGCTGGATGATGACCTGGACGCGCTGGATTTTATCGAACGCGTCAAACTCCAGCAGCACAACTGGATTGGCCGTTCCACCGGCGCGGAGGTGGACTTTGCCGCGAGCACCGGCGATGTAATCACCGTTTACACCACCCGGCCGGACACGCTGTTCGGCGCGACCTACATGGTTATTTCGCCCGAACACGCGCTGGTTGAAAAGTGGGCGGGGCTTCTTGATAATATGGACGAAGTCCGTGCGTACATCGCGGAGTCTTCGCACAAATCCGATTTTGAGCGCACGGAAGTCAACAAGGATAAAACGGGCGTTAAGCTCGAAGGCGTACACGCGATTAACCCCGTCAATGGCGAGGCGATTCCGATTTTTATCTCCGACTATGTGCTGGTTTCCTACGGGACGGGCGCCATTATGGCCGTGCCGGGGCACGACACCAGGGACTGGGAGTTTGCGAAAAAATTCAATTTGCCGATTGTCGAAGTGGTTAAGGGCGGCGACATTGAAAAAGAGGCTTTTCTTGACTGCGACACGGGCGAGATGGTCAATTCCGGCTTTTTAACCGGCATGAGCGTGGAAAACGGCAAAGCGGCCATCACCAAATGGCTGGCTGAGCAGGGCAAAGGCCACGCCAAGGTTAACTTTAAACTGCGCGACTGGGTGTTTTCCCGCCAGCGCTACTGGGGCGAGCCGATTCCTATTGTATTTTGCGAAAAATGCGGCTATATCCCCCTGCCGGAAAGTGCGCTGCCGCTGACCCTGCCCAGGGTGGAAAGCTACGAACCCACCGAGGACGGCGAGTCTCCGCTGGCGAAGCTGACCGACTGGGTGAATACCGCCTGCCCCTGCTGCGGCGGTCCCGCCAAGCGGGAAACGGACACCATGCCGCAATGGGCGGGTTCCTCCTGGTATTTTTTACGCTACTGCGACCCGTTCAACAGCGAGGCGCTGGCCT
This sequence comes from uncultured Eubacteriales bacterium, assembly GCA_964612185.1. Lineage (GTDB taxonomy): Bacteria > Bacillota > Clostridia > Oscillospirales > Acutalibacteraceae > UBA1447. The sequence goes on along the minus strand of CAZTCR010000004.1, from coordinate 29,034 downwards.
CCAAAGAGGCACTGGCATATTGGACACCGGTGGATTGGTACAACGGCGGGATGGAACACACCACCCTGCATCTGCTGTACAGCCGTTTTTGGCATAAGTTTTTATTTGACATTGGTGTGGTTCCAACGAGCGAGCCGTACGCCAAGCGAACGAGTCACGGCATGATTTTGGGCGAAAACGGCGAAAAAATGTCGAAGTCCAGGGGCAATGTAGTGAACCCCGATGATATTGTTCATGAATACGGCGCGGATACGATGCGGCTGTATGAAATGTTCATCGGCGATTTTGAAAAAGCCGCGCCTTGGAATTCCTCCAGCATCAAGGGCTGCAAGCGGTTTATCGACCGTGTTTGGTCGCTCAAGGACATTTGCACCGGCGGCGAAGGATTCCGCCCGGAGCTGGAAGCGGATATGCACAGAACCATTAAAAAAGTGACCGGCGATGTGGACGCCTTAAAAGGCAATACCGCCATTGCCGCGATGATGACACTGCTCAACCGTATTTACGACACCGGCAAGGTGACAAAGGGCGAATATAAAACGCTGCTGGTACTGCTTAACCCGTTTGCCCCGCATGTAACAGAAGAAGCGTGGGAGACCATGGGTTTCGGCGGGGTTGTCACTTCGCAAAAATGGCCCGGTTATGATGAGAGCAAGTGCCTGGACGACACGGTTGAAATCGTCGCGCAGATAAACGGCAAGGTCAAAGCCAAGTTCGTGGTGTCAACCGATATTGACGCGGACGAAGCCATCGCCCTCGCAAAGGCGCAGGAAAAGATTGCGGACGCGCTTGCCGGGGCGACCATCATCAAGGAGTTTTATGTCAAAGGCAAGCTGGTCAATCTGGTTGTCCGGTGAGCTTTTGGACCGTTATGGCAATAGGGATGTTTTTACGGTTGACAAACCGGGCTCAAATGTTGTATAATATTGTTTACCAAACGAAAAATACCCCTGCATAAGCGGAGGGAGGGAATATGAATGAGTGAAATCAAAGTGAAAGAAAACGAGTCTTTGGACAGTGCCCTCAGACGCTTTAAAAAGCAGACATCAAGGGACGGCACGATTCAAGAGGTTCGCAAGAGAGAGCATTATGAGAAGCCTTCCGTGAAGAGGAAGAAGAAGTCCGAGGCGGCTCGTAAACGCAAATTCAAGTAAGCAAAAGAAGCGGGCGAAAGCCCGCTTTTCCTTTGGCAATACAGGCAGAAGGGACAGGTTTTGATATGGCGTTGAAAAAACTGATTGAGTCTCTGCCGGGCGATATCGACGGCGTGCTCATTGAATCCCCGGAAAACAGGCGCTACTTTACCGGATTTCCCTCGACCGCCGGCGTTTTGATTGCTGCCAAACAGGGCAGCGTTTTTCTGACCGACAGCCGGTATATCGAAGCCGCCGCGAACCAAATTGACTGCTGTGAAGTGCTGGAGCAAAAAAAGATCGAGGCGCAGCTGCCCGCGCTTGCCCAAAAGTTCGGCTGTAAAAATCTCGCTTTTGAAACAAGCCGCGTCACCGTGACGCGCGCAAGGAAGCTTGCGAATATGCTCGGTTCCATACACCTTGCGGACGATGACAGGGCGGACAAAATCATCTCACAGCTGCGCATGGTAAAGACCGCGGATGAAATCGAAAAAATGAAAGTGGCGCAAAAAATTGCGGAAAGCGCCTTTGAACATATTTTAAACTTCATCAAACCCGGCATCACCGAGTGGGAGATTGCCCTGGAACTCGACTTTTTCATGCTGAAAAACGGCGCGGAAGCCCTTTCTTTTGAAACCATCGTTGCTTCCGGCGTCAACTCCTCCAAACCGCACGCCGTACCGTCGGACAAAAAAGTGGAGCGGGGCGATCTGGTTACGCTGGATTTTGGCGCGGCGGTTGAAGGGTACCGCAGCGACATGACACGAACGGTTGCCGTCGGCAAAGTCAGCCCGAAACAGGCAATGATATATGAAGTTGTGCTTGCTGCACAGCGGGCAACGCTGGACACATTAAAACCGGGCGTATCCTGCAAAGCGGCGGATGCCGCGGCGAGGGACAAAATCCGGGACGCCGGTTTCGGTTCCTTTTTCGGCCACGGCACGGGGCACGGCGTGGGGATAGAAATCCACGAGGAACCGACCCTTTCGCCAAACGGGGTAGGGGAACTGGAACCCGGCCATGTCGTCACCGCGGAACCCGGTATTTATCTGCCCGGGGAATTCGGCGTGCGTATTGAAGATATGGTGCTCATCACCGCGTACGGTTGTGAGAATCTGACGCACAGCCCGAAGGAGTTGTTAGTGGTCAGTGGTTAGTGGCCAGTGGCCAGCATAGCGATTGCTGAGAAGTAGCTGAACAATGGTTGAACAGTGGCTGAGCGATAGCTGAACGATGGCTAAACAATTGCTCACCGATTGCTAACCTATTGCTCACCAACTGTTAAGCAATCGTTCAAAAATAACACTTGAAATACAACCTGTTATAGGTTAGAATAGCTGTGTAATCAACAGCAGAGGAGTAATAGTATGGTATCCGCAGGGGACTTTAGAAACGGCGTAACTTTTGAAATGGACGGCAATGTCTACCAAATTATCGAATTCCAACATGTGAAGCCCGGCAAGGGCGCTGCGTTTGTGCGCACCAAAATCCGCAATGTTATCGCCGGCTCGGTTGTTGAGCGCACCTTTAATCCGAACGACAAATATCCTTCCGCGTTTGTCGAACGCCGGGATATGGAATTTTCTTACAGCGACGGTGACCTCTACTATTTCATGGACCCGGAAAGTTATGAGCTGGTGCCCATCAATGCCTCCTCGCTTTCGGACAACTTCAAGTTTGTCAAAGAAAATGAGATTTGCAAAATCCTTTCCTACAAAGGCAATGTGTTCGGTGTGGAACCGCCGACCACGGTCACCCTTTTAATCACCAAAACGGACCCCGGCTTCAAGGGCGACACGGCAACCAACGCGACCAAACCCGCGGAACTTGAAACGGGCGCGGAAATCAAAGTCCCGCTGTTCATCGAAGAAGGCGAAAAGGTGATTGTTGACACACGCACAGGCGAATACCTCAGCAGAGCATAAAAAATATTTAGGAGGAAAACAACATGACAGTAACAGAAAAGGCCGCGTATTTAAGAGGCTTGGCGGAGGGCTTGAGCCTTGACGCCGATAAACCGGAAACCAAAATCATCAACGCCGTTATCGATTTGCTCGACGACCTCGCGCTGACCGTCTCCGATTTGGAAGACAGTGTGGAGATTCTCAACGAGCAGGTGGACGCGGTTGATGAGGATTTGGACGAGCTGGAAAGCTATGTTTACGAAGACGAAGATTATGACGAAGACGACGACGATTTTTTTGAAGTCGAGTGCCCGAAATGCGGTGAGACTGTCTGCGTAGACGAAGACATCCTGGAAGAAGGCAGTATCAACTGCCCCAACTGCAACGAAATGCTTGAGTTCGAAATCGACTGCGACTGCGATGAGTGCGGAGAAGACGACTGAGCCAATACAACCAAAGCATCAACACAAGGGCAGGCAAATGAGCCTGCCCTTTGTATTAGGGAATCATAAAGGGGTTGCGATGGAACTGAGTGAAAAAACGCTGGAACACGAATATATTTACAAGGGCAAAATCATCAACCTGCGCCTGGACAAAAATCTGCTGCCCAACGGCAAAACCGCCATGCGGGAAATTGTCGAGCACAGCGGCGGAGTTACTGTCGCGGCGCTGACGGCGGACAACGAACTGATTTTTGTCCGCCAGTTCCGCTGCCCTTACGGCGAACTGGTCTTGGAGCTGCCTGCGGGCAAAATCGACCCGGATGAATCGCCGCTGGTGTGCGGCAAGCGTGAGCTGATGGAAGAAGCGGGCGCTTCGGCCGGGCGGTATATTGATTTGGGCCGCTTTTACCCGACCCCGGGCTACTGCGGTGAAATTATCCATATGTTTGCCGCGCTGGACTTGGTGTTCACCGAACAGAAGCTTGACGATGACGAGTTTTTGGATATCGTGAAGATTCCGCTGGAAACAGCGGTGGAAATGATCAAGAACAACGAGATTAGAGACGGAAAAACACAGGCCGCGGTGTTGAAGCTTTATCTTTTGTTTAAAGACGGATTGAAGGAGGAACCGGGTTTATGATTATTCTTGCCTCATCCTCGCCGCGGCGCAGGGAACTGCTGACAACCGCTGGCGTTGAATTTGAAATCGCCGTCTCCGATGTGGAGGAAGTTTTGAACCCTGCCCTGCCGCCGGACGAAGCCGCCATTGATGTTGCCTGCCAGAAGGCGCGCGAGGTCGCAAAAAATTATCCGCGCGACTGTGTTGTCGGCGCGGATACGATTGTTCTGCTGGACGGCGCGATATTAGGCAAACCCAAAGACAAGGCGCAGGCCGCGGAAATGCTTTGGATGCTCTCCGGTAACACACACACCGTCTACACCGGCGTGTGTGTTATTAAGAACGGCAAAGAAACTTGCTTTGCAGAAGCCACAAAGGTGGAGTTTTACAAATTGACTAAAGAAGAAATTGACGCCTATGTCACTTCCGGCGAACCGATGGACAAGGCCGGTGCCTATGGTATCCAGGGGCTCGGCTGCGTGTTGGTGAAACGAATCGAAGGCGATTTTTTCAACGTGATGGGATTCCCCGTTGCGCGGGTGGTTAGGGCAATACGGGATTAATGGTCAGTCACTTAACTTGGAAAAGCAACAACAAATGCAAATCATGAAAGTGCATTAACTCGCTTGACAAACAGCAAGGCTATATTGTACAATTCTAATTAGTAAAAATTATAGAACCTAATAATGGATTTTTTTATCACTTATGTAGTTGCTAAACTAATGATGTATTAAACATGCTGATTTCGATTAGTCTAAGTTGGCAAATCTTCGCAGGTGTAGAGCCCTCATTTGCATTACGCCGCGAGAGTAAGTGCTTGTTTGATGAAGCAAAACACATCTTTGTTATTGCAATTGTGGTCGGAGAGTGTAAGGCTATAGAGTGGTTATGAACTCGAAGGGGGTATTAGCGCATGAGCCAAGTCATGATTATCAAAGATAGTTGCCCTGAAATTGGGCTGTTTACTCGTCCTGCAACTATAGGCAATGAATACGCACTTGTAGAACAATTCATCGATTATTATTGCCATACATTCATCCGCAATAATAAAAAAAACCAGTTAGCAGTGTTTGTTGAGCCGCGCATTGATTCGGGGTTCCCAGATGTTGTGTTCGCATCCTATCTTCCATCTATCACTGATAACTGGTCAGATAAACGCGAGGTGTTAGATGTGTACGATCTGAAGTTGTTATCGTATTTAAGCACCGCTAAAACCGCACTCGGAGCGAAGCTAATCTCTACTCTTGGATTTCCGGAGAAACAGACTATTTCATCACTAGAAAAGCTTATGAATGCAAAGTTGGTTACATATCGTAACAACAGTTGGTGCGTCCATGACTTGCGTGATGTATTCAGCCTAACAAAGCTTATTGCAGTTGAAGCAAAGCTCAATGATATAAGTAAGGTTGTAGAGCAGACACATCTAAACACTAGGTTTGCTTCTCACTCATATGCACTGACTAATTCAGCGCACCCGCAGGGCGAAACTGTCAAGACATTCAAAAAGTTCGGTATCGGCTTATATGGAAAAGGCCCTCAATTTTGCAGAATAGTCGAAGCCAGACAGTACACACTACCGTCTTGCTATCTGTCATTTCAGTTCAACGAATGGATTGGTAAAACAATTTCCCGCCAAGGAGGGGCAATTTATGTGTGACTTTGACGAGCTAAAGACAACGCTTTCCGGACTGACACAGATTGCTCGCGGGGGTCAAAAGGTTGTGTTTAGTGCGACGCACTTGACATACGGAAATATTGTGTTGAAGCTGTTTTTCAAGACGGATGCTCGTTCACAGAGAGAAATAGACATCAGTGAGAACAGCAGATTTGAGTGTGTTCCAACTATATATGAAAACGGACATGTTATATATGAAAACGTAGACACGTTATATGTTATTGAGCAGCGTATTGATGGCGAAGAACTGCGGAAACGCATTGAGCGTGGTGAACGCTTCACGCTGAAAGAGGCTGTTGAATTCTTAGAGCAAGGATTGGAGTTCATCAAGCAGTTAGAAGAAATGAAAATCGTTCATCGCGACATCAAGCCGGAAAATATCATTGTTTCGGCTGATGGCAAGGTGTTCTTTTTAGACTTTGGAATTGCTCGAATACTTGGGGTGCCATCACTCACAAAAACAGAAGCACTCGCAGGACCGCATACACCCGGTTATGCCGCACCAGAACAGTTCAACAATCTAAAAAGTGACATCGACTCACGAGCTGATTTGTTCTCTATTGGTGTGGTAACATATGAGTGTCTGTCCGGGGAAAATCCGTTCAGTGAAGGAGCAGCAAGCTACATAGATATTCTACAGCGAACGGAAACGATAACACCTGTCAGCTTTCAGATTCAAGGCGATTCACAGCAACAATTCATGGGGCTATTGAGTTCGCTGATGGGCAAGTTACCATCAAGACGCCCAACCGGAGCAACCCAAGCCCTAAACTGGCTTAATGCTGCAAAACCAACACTTAACTATGAGGAGATAGATTAGTGGATTTTTATATTCAAATGGGACACGGGATGCAAACTCTTTGTCGCGAGTTGACTGAGGCATGGAACGGTTCGACCGTCATTCTGAGTCCATTAAATATAACCCAAGATAAATTAGCGCCATATGCTAACTCATTGCACAAGGCGAAAGGACAAGTGCTTCTTGATCCGCAAATGTATTGTCCGCGTAAGTATCACAAGAATCTTCAGCAGTATACCTACTGGCCGAAATCGGTTACAAGTATTGAACTGGGAGATTGTTCCACTCTGATTTCGACGTTATCAAAGATTAACGCAGAGATTCAGTCTAACGAGTTCATTCTACCGTCCAACATCATCAATAAAATTGATGAGCGTTGGCATAAATTACAGGATTCGATTGCTAATAAAGCTCGACAGATTGATATTGGTGTACCACTACTTCACACGGTTGCGTTGGGACCAGATGTTTTAGCAGATGACAATCAGGTCGAAAGCATCATTCGTTATGTTAATCATTGGGCTGTTGACGGGGTTTATATCGTTTGTGAACATCCTGATAGTTATTATCTTGTTGACAAGCCAATATGGGTAACTAATTTGCTTGCACTTGTTGCTGGCATCAAAAGGCTTGGGAAGAAAGTAATCGTCGGTTACGCAAGCCATCAATTGCTATGTTTAGCTTTAGCGAAATGTGATGCTATCGCCGCTGGAAATTTTCTCAATGTAAGATGGTTCAAGCCGGATCACTTTGTAACAAAATATGATGATGAACCAAGTAGACGTTCAACTTGGTATTATTGCCCACAGGCGTTCTCTGAGTATAAAGTTACTTACCTTGATGTTGCTAAGCGTGCAAATATCTTATCACGGATGCAACCACCAGAAATAATGGCAAATGAATATAGCAATGTTCTGTTTCAAGGAGCGATGCCATCAGCAACAAACTATAAAGAGGGCAATTCGCATCGTCATTATCTACATTGCCTCAAAATCCAATGTGAAAATGCGATAAAGGCGACATACGTTGAAACTCGTGATGCTCATCTCGCTCTCTTGTCTACTGCAAACCTCCTGACTACAGGATTGAGTGAAGAAAAAGTTAAGGGGCAAGACCGAGATTTTGGTGAGATTGTTGATGTTATTGAAGCGGCAATTTCGCTTTTTGACAAGGAGTTCGGCTTTGCCATGTCACAAGAATGGTGAGTATGGCGCTATAGATATACTTCGCCAGTACTTATTTATCGAATAACACAACAATTTGAAGGCAGGAAGCGATTTTAAGCTTCCTGCAAATTAATTATGTTAGATTATCTAACACTATTTCGCGCAGATTTTCGTGACGAGTTTCATCACCGTGTTCGGGAAAAATGAGTTGATCACATTAAAAAACTTATACTTGTTCCCGATAAAATGCCGGTATTTCGTTTTCTTTTTCGCGAGTACCCGGCATATTTCAGCTGCCGCTTTTTCAAGCGGCATTTTCTTTTCGTTTCCCCAATGTTCAACAAACCGGTCCACCGCCGCGACCGCGTCCCCGTAGCGTTCGTTGGTAACAACAAACCGATCCCTGTGTGCGGCAAAATCGGTCGCGATGTCGCCCAGGCAAAGCGCAATGACATCAACGCCGAAGGCTTTTGTTTCCAACCGCATACTGGCGGACAGCATGGTAACGGCCGCCTTGCTCGAATTATACAATGCCCGGAACGGTGAAGGCGAAATCCCCGCGACAGAGCTCACATTCGCGATTCTCGCGCCCGCGCCCATGTATGGGAGCGCGCATTGCGAGCAGAAAAGCACCCCGAAAAAGTTGACATCGATAACCTTGCGGGCGGCTTCCTCCGCAATCAGTTCCGTGGCGCCGGAGATGCCGTAACCGGCATTATTGAGTAAAATATCGATATGCCCGTACAGCTTGCCAATCGTATCAAAAACCTCTTGAACCCGTTGTTTGTCGCTTACATCGCAGGCGAATGAGGTGGCACCGTTGTTCGGGGCCGAGCGGGAGAGAACGATAACGGTGTTGTTTTTTTGCAGCATCTCCGCAACGGCTTTGCCCACGCCGGCCGTTCCGCCCGTGACCACTATAATTTTTCCTTTGACATCCCGCAAAGAAAAAACTTCCTTTCGTTGGCTTTATCGATGATGAAACATTTCCTAACCGGATGTACCTCTTCGTTCCTGCTGACCACTTGAAATATTCAACTCCCGCCCCGCGGTGCCGGCATCCTTTACGCCGGCAGTTGAATTTTAAAATGCGCAGCCTGCTGCGCTATGACCACTGACAACTATCGCTATATCTCCAAAACCGTTTCGTCGCTCAAAATCTCCACCCGGTCACCCATGAGCGCTTTGACCGCTGTGTTGATTTCCTCAAAGCTGTCGAGTATTTTGCGCCCGTGGTGGATGAACAATAGTTTTTCCGGACAGTCCGGGCGTTTAACAAGGTTTTCAACAAAGGTAACGGGATGGTGGTGCCCTGTTTCCATGAGCAGAATGTCGCATTTGGGTTGGAGCAACGGGGCATAATCTTCAACCCCACCGGTATCGCCGGAATAGACAACGCGCTTGCCGTTTGCCTCGATTAAAAAGCCGAAGGAACGCCAGTTTTCGCCTTCGCCGGGACTCTTTTCCATGTGTGTGTTATGCAGCGCGGTTACCTTGAAACCGTCGTCCTCAAACAAAACGCCGTCCCCGTATGCCCGCGCCGCAATCGTAAAATTGCAGACGAATCCGCCTTCGGAGTAGGAGAGCATCTTGTTCAGCCCGTCCCATGCCTCGATTTGCGGGATAAAAAGCGCCAATTCCCGGCCTTCGTATCTGCCGGTAATGCCATTGATTTTGCGGATGTTCCATAACAGGTTCCCCAGGCCGCCGATGTGGTCCATGTGCGTGTGTGAGATGACAATCTTACTTGTTTTTAACAAATCAATGCCCATGCAGTGCGCGGTGTAGGAACAGGTTTCACCCGCGTCAAACCAATACAATTTGTCGTTGTGTTCCACCGCGAACGAGGTATGGTGCCTGCCGGGGTAGGGCTGTGTGCCCGAGCAGGTGCCCAAAAAAGTCAGTTTCAACAAAATTCTCCTTGCTTTAATCCCCGAGCGCTGATTTCTGCAGGGCGGACAGGATAAAGGATTTTTCAACGATGCGATAGAAAAGATTTTCAAGAATATTGAGGATTTTGCCGAAGTCGAAAAAGATGAAATTCTTTTCGGCAGGCGCGCCGTTGTATTGGAGGATGAACGGCTGGGAATAAAGGATACCGCCTTCGCCCCAGATTTCCGCGCGCACATAACTGCCGAGCCGGCCGCTAAAATCATCCAGATCAATCGTGCCGCCGACTTGTATCACTTCGCCGTCCGCAATCCAGTGGATTGTTTTTTGGTTGACGGCACTGAGCGTAATGGTGTCCGCGTTGTTGTCCACAGTGATATTGGTGACCTTCGGCGCGGCAAGGTTTCTGTCCGCATCCCAGGTATCGCCCAAAACAAGTCCTGTCTCGGCCTCAAGGCGGCCGATTTCTTTCGGATTCTTAATATTGTGGCTTGCCGCGAAAAACGCGCCCTGCTCCATGCAGGTTCTCAGGTTTTCAACCGTGTTCGCCGGCATCACCATAATTTCCCAGTTGGTATCGATCGCCGAAAGGCTGTGCGCGTCGCTGTTGCCGAAGGCAAACACATTCCGGCCCGACGGAATTACATTGGCCAGCACAAGGTCCCACAGTTTGCGGTCGTTCTTGGTTCTGTCATCATTTTTGTTGATGAACTCCATGCCAAGGCAGCTGTGGTATTTTTTTAACAGCTGTGTGTATTTGTTAATGATGTAACTGTAATACGGGTCGCTTGTGTCGTAGGCAGCCTCCGGGCTGTCTTTTTTGGCGCCGGTGTATTCGCCCGGGTGGTTGATGATGCTTAAACCGCTCGCGTCCTCAACGCCTTTGAGGATGTGGTCGTAATAGCTTGTACCGCCGAGGTAGCCGTCCCTGTAATCGCAGAAAAAGCTGTTGACATGCGTGTTGTTCAGCGCGGCGGCATTGTGCTCAATGCCAAAGGGCACTCTCAAAAGGCCTCTGCCGTCCCGGCCGACGCCATTGCTGATTTCGGTATAGCGGGCTTGGGTGAGCGGCAGGGAGTTTGAACCGAGGGTGTCAATATTCATCGCGAAGGTGATAAACGGGTTGGTGTTGAGTTTTGTCCAGCCTCTGTCCACCGTCGCGTGGTCGGTCATGCCCAAAATGTCATACCCGAGCTCATAATGCCGCTCCACCATGGCGGAAAAATCCTCCCCGCCGTCGCTGATGGTGGAATGGGTATGCAGGTTTGATTTGTATTGCCCCCAGGTGCTCCAGTTCACATCGGCGTATGTGCTGACAATGGTGTAATCCACTTCCGCCGCGGCGCCTGCCGCAAACGGCACAGCACCCAGCAGCAATACCCCCGCTAAAAGCACCGCAAGCGTTCTTGTAAACAGTTTCTTTTTCATGTTGCATTTCCTCCTAATAACGATATTGCCAATGAATGGATGAATGATTAAGTTGCCTCTTACAATTATATAGCATTTGCCCGGTGTATTCAAACAGTTTAATATTTTCGGCGGGTTGCACAAGAAACGGGGGATGTTTTTATGCAGGATTGAAGGGTTTCGTACCATACCTTACCCCAGCGCCACCCGCAGGTTATCTAAATTCCCACCCATAAGCGACAGAAAGGTTGCCCCGTCGGCGGCTTCCTGCGCGGAGATGTTGGAATAGGTGTGGAAAAGCAGCAGTTGCGCGCCGGTTGCCGCGCTGATTTTTTGCGCCGTTTTTTTGTCCGACATCTCACGGTAAAAAACCGCGGGGATACCCTGCGCTTTGACAGCGTCAATGAGTTTTGCGGTTACGGCGTCATCCGGCTCGGATTTTTCCGAACAGGAGCTCAGCGCCGCCAGATAGGCAAGACCGTACTCCATCACAAAATACTGCAGGTTGAACCGGTCGCCCATAATGATGATTTTACGCTTGCCGTTTTGCACGGCATCGCGGAATCCGTTGTCGAGTGCCGTCAGTTTTTCCTTGTAAGCGACGGTGTTCGTTTGATAAAGTTCCGCGTTTGCCGAATCCATCCGGCAGAGAACGGCGGTGATGTTGTCAACCATTTTGGCGGCGTTGGCCGGTAGAATCCACACATGCGGCTCATAAGTGTGCTCATGTTCTGCCGCATCCCCGTCATCGTGTTCCTCGTGGTCCAGGTTCATGTCAAAAATGATACCCTCGCAGGCGTTGAGCACCTCGGCTTGTTTTCTTTCAATGGCGTCGAGTTTTTGGGGCACCCAAGGCTCGGCGTAGTCGTTGGTATAGATGAAAAGGTCACAGCCGGCAATGAGCGACAACGCGTCGGTGTCCGGCGTGTAATTGCGGTAGTCCGCGCCGGGTTTCAGCAAGAGCTCGGCCTTTACTTTTTCCCCCGCGATGGCGCAGACAAAATCGTACTGCGGGAACAGAGTACAAACGACTTTCAGCCGGCCGTCGTCGTCTTTCTTTGAACATCCGGCGAACAGACCGGAGATGACAGCGGCGGAGAGAAGGATGGAAATGAATTTTTTTAGCAACATATAATCTCCCAATTAACAAATTTGTTTCTGTAGGGGCGAACATTGTTCGCCCGTTGTTAGTGATAAATCAAACGGATTATTACACGGACGAACACAGTTCGCCCCTACAAGGCTGTTTCCTCGGGCGAACAATGTTCGCCTCTACAACTTCCAATCGAAAAATCCCCGCGGACCCCAATGCTTATAAAGGCAGTTGCTGACAGACCGGCAAACGGCCGTTAATACTTTTTTGTTCTTTTTTCGCGCCGGCGGTTTGCGGCTGCCGGTTTTAACCAGGATGCTGAACAGCCGTTCGCGCGCCGCTTCGTATTTGCCGGGTTCCACAACCGTGTCAGCCAGCATCTTTTTTGCCTGTTCAATGGCTGACTCAAGCTCCGCCGCATGAGCAGGCGTTAGGGCCGCCCGGTCAATTGCCTCGGCAAACGCGACATCTCCGGCAAAACCCCTGGCCTCGCGGCCGTTGTTGAACTGCGGGAACCGTTCGGGCATCGAGTATACGGAAACGAAGTCGTTGTTTAACAGCAGTTCGGTGATCAGTTTGATTATTACATCGTTCCGGCCGGTTCCCTCGTGATGCTGGCTGCAAAAATAAAAGGTATTGTCCGGCAGCAAGCCGGCGGATGCGTCTACAATGCCGTCCGGCGAAATATGGTTGTGCGCGGGGTTTGTGCAGTGTGTGTTTTGCTGCGCATAACCGGCAGGCAGCGGTTCATTTGGCAGCCCCGATATCGCGCCCATGGAAGTGGAATCCAGATGGATAACCCCGTCGGCGTTGCATTTGTCCCAGGAACCGGCGAGCATATACAGCGGGACATTGTAATCGACAATATCAAAGACCGGGATGCCCCGGTCAACAAGTTTTTGAATATTATCGCGTGAATTGAGCCGGGCACGATGGTACAAATCGGTTTGCCGTTTGATTTCTTCGTGCTCCGGGCCGGACAGCAGTTTTTCCGCCGCTTGCGGGTAATAATCTTTCGGCACCAGGCCCCACATCACCGTACAGTTGACAAACACGCTTTTAATCAGGGTGTCATGTGTCTTGTGAAGCACTGCGTGAACAACTTTTTTTGGAAAAAACCGGATGAGTATATTCATCAGATAGCCGGCGTACCCGGACACGAAGGACGGGAACATCTCCTTGTAGAGACTTTTGTCGTCAAAACTCAGGTTGCCCGTGAAAATATCCCCGACAATTCTGCTCCCGTCAAGCGCGGGCACCACATAAACCACCCGGTTCAGGTCGTCGGCAACCTGTGGATAGAATTCCAGCAGGGCGTTGGCGATGGTGGCGCCCAGGCTCACGGGCGCCAGGTTGATTTTGTCATGTCCCGTTTCCCGTTTCACTTGCTGAAGGAAGGTGTAAAGCTCCTGCGCGATTTCCAGATTATTGCCGAAGGAGCTGTAGGCGAAGTAATAAAGGTGGTCCTCACCGGCGGCTTGTGTATAATCTTCAAGATGAATGCAGCTGTAGATAAATGCTTTTTCCTTTTCGCTGCAGCGCGCTACACTAGTTGGATATCTGACAAGCTCGAGGTTGTGCAGCGGCTTGCCGTCCTGCCCGGTGGATACAGGGGCGAAAATACCCGCTATTGCCGCCGATACACTGTCCGAAAAACCTTTGTCCCGCTGAGTGAACAGCATTTTTAGCAGCGGTTTTTTAAGGCTTTTTACCATGCTTTTCGTATCCGGCTCAGGCGGCCAGGCGAATACAGGCTTGCCGTTTGCGTGAAGTTTACGGTTCCCGTTTTCATCCAATATATAAAGCTCCGACTGCCCAATGCCGTGGATGATTACGGTGGGAAAGCGGCCGCATTCGCCCCGGCACGCTGTCAGGATACCGTTGCTTGCTTTGGTGTCCGCCATTATTTCACCCCTCAGTCAGATTTCATACCCATAAAGTTTAATTTAAAAGGCAAGCAGTGTCAACCGAAAAAAATCAGCCCCTGAACGGAAGTGTCCGCAGAGGGGCTGCTTTAGATATCAGACTTTAGATATTAGATTTTAGACCAAGAACGGTGGACGAACGAAGTTCGCCTCTGCAATTCGGTCACCAAACAACACAAATCAGACGCGCGGGTCCGAAAAGCCCCTCGGTCCCCAGCAAATGTAGAAAGCGTCGCTGAGCAGTTTGCAAATCGGTTTGGCGTATTTTTCCACCTTGTCCTCTTTCGGTGCCTGCCGGACGCCGATTTTGATAAGGATGTTGTTCAGCCTTGTTTCGGCATCGGTAAACTCGGAATATACCACGACCGTGGTGGCGAGCATCGCCTCGCACTGGTCAATCGCCGCCTGCAGTTCCGCCGCGTCCTCCGGGCTTAAAGTGCTTTGATCCACCCTTTTGGCGGCCGGCAGCTGGTCGTTGCGCATGCCCTTGGTTTCGCGTCCCACATTAAACTGCGGGAAACGCTCCGGCATGGCGTGCACATCGGTCAGGTTGTTGTACAGCAGCAGTTCGGTGGCAAGTTTCATGATAACATCGTTACGGCCGGTGCCTTCATGGTCTTGGTTATAGAAGTAGAAGGTGTGTTCGGGTAAAACACCCGTGGACGCGTCCACAATGCCATCAGGCGAGATGTGGTTGTGCTGCCCGGGGTGCGTACAGTAAGTGTCCTGCTGCACATAACCCGCCGGGAGCGGGGTGTCGATGGGGCCGCTTGTGGCGCCCATGGATTCGGAATCCAGGTGAATCAGCCCGTCACCGTTGTGCGTTGTGGTAGAGGGCACAAAGGAGTAAAGCGGGAAATTGTAATCAACAATGTCAAAGACTTTGACGCCGCTTGCGACAAAGGCCTGAATATTGGCCCGCGAATTCACCTGCGCGCGGTGGAAAATATCTGTTTGCCGACGGATTTCCGCATGCGCGTCGTCAGAGAGATACTTGGCGGCCAGTTCATCGTAATCCTCACTTGGCACCAAGCCCCATATCATGGTGCAGTTGTTGAGCGCCACATCCCGCAGCGCGCCGATGATTTTGTCCACCAAATCGAGGATGATTTGTTTGGGTATAATCCGCAGCGCGATGTTAATCAGGTAAGCGGTGTAACTGTCCTCCATGAGGGACGGCAGCAGGGTTTTATAAAGCGACTCATCGTCTGTGTTCAGGGTGCCTTTGTAGAGATCGCCCACCAGGCGCGAACCGTCCAACGCGGGGACGATAAAAACAATTTTTTCCAAATCATTTTTAACCTGCGGGTAAACTTCCAGCAGGGTGTTCGCGATGGTACTGCCCAGGCTGATGGGGACGATGTTCACTTTGCCGTGCCCGGTTTCCGCTTTGACCTGCTGAATGAAGTCGTAGAGTTCCTGCGCGGCATCCAGGTTGTTGCCGAAGGAGTTGAACGCGAAGAAGTACAGATGATCCTCACCCGCCACCTTTGTAAAGTCCTGCAGCGGGATTGTGTTGTAAATATCTCTGCGATCCTCTTCACTGCTGGCAGCCACACTCTGCGGGAATCGTTTGAGCTCAAGGTTGCTCATCGGATGACCGGTTAAATCAATGGCGCTTTTTTCCAGCGATTTGGCGACTGCCGTTGCCGCAAAATCCGTAAATCCATTGTCTTTTTGGGTAATGAGCATCTTTGCCAACGGGAGGACCAGGGTCTTAATCAGGTAGTCCGTATCAATAATAATGGGGAAAGCGTTGATGTCATTGCCGTCCGCGTCTTTGGCCCGGTTGCCGTTTTCATCCAGCAGATACACATCGGACTGCCCGATGCCCGGGATGATGATGCTCGGCGCATGGCCGCAGTCCCCCCCGCAGTCAGTCAGCACACCGTCCCCCGTTTTAGCGGCAGTGATTGTTTTGGGGTTTTCCTCATTGAGGATGGCAACCGCGTCATCGACGGTGGAAACGGTGGAAACGGGCGAAATCCCCGCGCTTTTCACCTCGGCGGCAGTATTTACCGTGGCAGTACCGAGCGTTCCGAGCCCTACGGCGGAAACGGAAAAAACAAGCGCCAGCGCAATCAAGAGGGCGGTGCATCTCATGCAGTTTCTTTTCATCAACAAATCCATCCTTTATGTAAAATAGGTTAGCAATGGGTTAACAATGGGTGAGCGATAGGTTAGGGTTGTGTTTTTACAATTGTTCAACAATTGCTCAGCAACTTTTCACCTATTGCTCAGCCGGACTAATCACTCTTTGATTGTAATTCAAACACGCCTTAATTGCAACAAAAAACTGCCGTTTCTGTTAGAAAAAGCCCCTGCGGAAAAATCGGCAGGGGCTCACATCAACAATTTATCATTCATTATTCATCTAAGTATCGGGGCGGTAGCCCCGTTACTTAAATTCCCCAGTCCGAAAAACCGCGCCCACCCCAAACGGTGTACAGCGAGTCGCTTAAAAACTTGCAGATTTTGGTGTACAGTTCGTCTTTGCTTGTGTCCTTGGGCGGGTTGCGCTCGCCGATTTTAACGAGAATGTTATACAGCCTGTCCCGCGCGGCGGTGTATTCCTCGTAAACAACCACGGTGTTGTCCAGCATCGCCTGTGCCTGGTCAATGGCCGCCTGCAGTTCCGCCGCGTCCTCCGGGCTCAGTTTGCTTTGGTCAATGGTTCTCGCGTTGGCCACATCCCCGGTAAAGCCCCTGGCTTCGCGCCCGACATTGAACTGCGGAAAACGCTCCGGTACGGAAAACACGGATGTAATCGATTCATCCAGAATGAGTTCCGTCGCAAGTATAATAATCACATCATTGCGTCCGGTGCCTTCGTGGTGCTGGTTACGGAAATAAAAGGTGGTGTCCGGCAGCAGCCCGGTGGACGCGTCCACGATGCCGTCTGGCGAAATATGATTGTGCTCCAAGCATTTTTGCTGCGTATACCCTGCCGGCAGCGGGGTGTCCACATAGCCGGAGGTCGCGCCCATGGAGGTGGATTCCAGGTGGATAACACCGTCCGAGTTCAGTTCGTCCCAGGAACCGGCGATGGCATAGAGCTTCTCGTTGTAATCCACAATATTGAACACACCGATACCGCGGTCGATGAGTTTTAATATGTTCGCTTTTGAATTTGTCTGCGCTTGATAATACAGGTCGGTCTGCCGCTTAATTTCCGCGTGTTCCTGCCCGGTCAGCCATTTTTCGGCAGCCGCCGGGTAATAGCTCCTCGGCACAAGGCTCCACATGACCGTGCAGTTAACGAGCGCGGTATCCATCAAGGCGCCGACGGCTTTGTCCAGTACCGCGCGTAAAACATCCTTCGGCAGCAGGCGCAGGGCGATGTTGATGAGATAGCCAAGGTACCCTTCGATAAAAGAGGGGAACAAATCCCTGTAAAGCATCGGGTCTTCCAAGCTCAGGTTGCCGGTGTAGACATCCCCCACAATCGCGCTGCCGTCAACAGCGGGGACAATGTAGACCACGCGATTGAGGTCGTCATATACCTGCGGGTAAAACTCAAGCAATGAGTTGGCGATGGTGCCGCCCAAGCTGACGGGGACGAGATTCACCTTGTCGTGCCCGGTTTCGAGTTTGACCTGCTGGATATAATGGTACAGTTCTTCCGCTATGGAAAGGTTATTGCCGAAGGAATCGTAGGCAAAGTAATACAGGTGGTCTTCCCCGGCGACCTCGGTATAATACATCAGGCGCATGCTGCTGTAAATGAAATTCTTTTCCTTCTGGGTGCAGCGCGCCACACTGTACGGGTAACGGACAAGTTCCGTGTTTGCGATTTTCAACCCGTCCGGTCCGTTGGCATTGGAGGCAAATACCTTGGCGGCCACTTCCGCCGCGCGGTCGGACAGCCCGCAGTCCTGCTGTGTGAGCAGTGTGGTAACAAGCGGGTAGGCCAGGGCGCCGGTGATGTCGTCCATATTGACCGTCGGCGGCCAGGCGGTGATTTCTTTGCCGTTTTCATCCAGTTTGCGGCTGCCGTTTTCATCCAGTTCATATAATTCGGACTGCCCGATGCCGTGCAGAATAATAGATGGCGCATGCTCGCAGTTGCCGCCGCATTGCGTAAGCACCCCATCCTTGCTTTCGGCGTTAACGGTTCCGGCTGCATCGCTGCCTTGTTGACCAAGCAATACTTCCGCGGCGTTTTCAAGCGTTGCCGCTGCGGTGAAGGGCTTGGCGTTTTGTGCTGCGGGCGCTTGGATAGCGGCGGTGGTTTGAACGCCGCTGAAGCCCAACGCGCTTGCCGAGAACACCAGCGCGAGGGCAAGCAGTACCGCGATGGATTTGGTGCAGGTTTTTTTCATGAACAGATCCGTCCTTTGCGAAATAATGTGGCGCGTCGTGAGTGCGTCACGCAATGTACAATGTCATTGTAATTTATACAACCCTGCTCTGTCAACCGCTCTTTTCCGCCATCATTTTCGGGAAAAGGCGTAAATATACCGCCGTGCTGATTGCCTGGCAAAAATAAGCGGCCGTCAAGATTGCCCAAACCGGCACGGTGCCGAGCAGGCGGCCGGTTAACCAGGTGGCGGCGGCCGTGCCCGCTGTGGTCAGAATCATCCGCAGGGTATTGTAAGTGCCGATGATTTCGTATGGGATCAATTTATAAATCATCAAGGGATAGGAATAACTGACGATCCGGATACCCAGGTTTGCAAAAAAGAACATCACAATGTATCCGGCAGCACCGAAATGCGGCATGAAGACCATCGAAGCCATCAAGCAGCTGCCTAAGAGGCACATGGTTTTATCCTCAAACCCCCGTTTTGATAAAACGGTATAGATCAGGCTGCCTGTAATATTGCCGAGTGTGGTCGCGGTGACAATATAGGCCGTGCCCTTGCTGTCCAAAAACTGACCGCTGAGCGCGATGAGCGCGGCCATGTTCACAACACCCCCGGCGATGCCGCGCAGAAAATTGGGGACAGCAAAAACCGCAAAGTCCCTGCGTTTTACAATCAACGATATTTTAACAGCATGCGCGGTTCTGTGTGGCGAGAGCGCATCCGGGCTTTTTGCCGCAAAGCGCTGATTGGTGCCCGCCGCGATAACAGTGAGGAGAAACGCGAAAATAAACCCTGCGCGCATGACCGCGAAATATTCAAATTTGCTGATGAAAATGTTGAGCACAATACTGAACAATACGCCGGCACCGCCTGCAATCACGCCGTCCAGGGTGAGAGTGCGGGCGTATTGTTCCATGTCAAATATCAGGTAGGGAAGTTTGTATTCAAAGAGATTACGCACCGCGACGGATGCCGACTGTGCAAATCCGACGGCGATGAAAATGAAAAAAGCCGCCGTCAGCGTTAAATCCAATCGGAAGGAAAAAACCGTGAAGAATAAATAGGTCAGCGAAACAATCGACAATAACGCGCTCAAGCTTGTTTTGATATTTTTGCTGTTATCCGACAGTTTGGAAAACAGTACGGACGCACCGATATTCACGATGCCCATAGCGGATACCGCTGTGCCGATCTTGCTGTCCGGCAGGCCGACAGCGGCCATATAGGTCTGTGTCAAAGCCGCGCCGGCGGTAAATATCTGCGCCGTCTCAAAAAGGGAGTCACGGATATAAAGTTTGGCGGGGTTGTTCATCCGGCACACTCCGTGGGGGTTCAGTTATAAATGTTCCAATCCGAAAATCCGCGCGGGCCCCAGTACCGATACAGCGCCTCGCTGGCAACTTTTAGCAGCACTTCGGCCAAATCGCCCCATTGGTCTTTTTGCGGCGGCTGCGCCACACCGATTTTGTAGCGGATATTGTTGAGCCGCGTGTTCGCCCGAACAAAAGCGTCGTAGTCCACAACCGTGTTGTTGATAACCGCGTCGCATTCGTCAATCGCCGCCTGCAGTTCCGCCGCGTCTTCGGGCGCAAGGGTACTTTGGTCAATCAACTTCGCGTTGCGCAAATCGTTGATGAGGAACTTAGACTCCCTGGAGTTGTTAAATTGCGGATAACGGTCCGGCGCGGAAAAAACATTTTGTATTTCATCGCCCAGGAGCAGTTCGGTGGCGAGTTTAATGATGACATCATTCCTCGCTGTGCCTTCGTGCGCCTGCTTATTGAAATAGAAGGTGGTTTCCGGCAGAAGCCCGGTGGAAGCGTCCACCGTACCGTCCGGCGACAGATGATGATGCGCCGGGTTTGAACAATGCGTATTCTGCTGCGCATAGCCCGCGGGGAGCGGCGTGTTGACCGGTCCGCTGGTTGCGCCCATGGAGGTGGAGTCCAAATGGATAACACCGTCCGCGTTGATTTTATCATACGAACCCGCGATGGAGTAAAGGGCAAAGTTATAATCCACCACATCAAAAACCGGAATACCGCAGTCAACAAGTTTTAAAATGTTCGCGAGGGAATGCAGCTGTGCCTGATAATAAATATCCGTCTGCCGTTTTACCTCCGCGTGCGCGGGGTCCGAAAGAAATTTTTCGGCAAGTGCGGGGTAGTCCGCGCTTGGTACAAGGCTCCACATCACCGTGCAGTTCACCAGCGCGCTCTGCTGCAGGCGGTCGAGCACTTTGTCCAACAGGTCCAAAACAACCTGTTTTGGCAGCAGGCGCAGCGCGACATTGATCAGGTAAGGCAGGTATCCGCCGAAGAGCGAGGGAAACAAATCTTTGTACAGCATTTCGTCCCCGAGGCTCAGGTTGCCTTTAAACACATCGCTGACAATGGCCGAACCGTCCAGCGCGGGGACAATAAATACAACCTTGTTGATATCGTCATATACCTGCGGATAAAATTCGAGCAGCGAGTTGGTGATGGTGGCGCCCAAGCTGATCGGGCAGAGATTTACCTTGCTGTGCCCCGTTTCACGCTTGACAAGCTGAATCATATCATACAGTTCCTGTGCGACTTCCAGGTTATTGCCGAAGGAATTGAAAGCGAGGAAATACAGGTGGTCTTCCCCGGCGAGGGAGGAATAGGTTTGCAGGGGAATGCAGCTGTAAATATAGCTTTTGTCATGCGCGCTGCAGCGGGCGACGCTTTGCGGGTACTTGACTACTTCAACGCTTCTCACCGGCTGGGTGTCAAGCCCGGTGGCGAGGGAGGAAAACACATCTTCCACCACATTCGCCGCGACATCGGTAAACCCGTTGTCTTTTTGTGTAATTAGTGTCCTTGCAAGCGGCCAGGCTAAGGTTTTTACCAGCGCATCCGACTCAACCGATGGCGGGTAGGACATCATTGGTTTACCGTCCGCCGTGAACATCCTGTTCCCGTTTTCATCCAGCAAAAAGGTTTCTGTCTGGCTGATGCCGGGGATAACGATGGTCGGGCAGTGGCCGCAATCTCCGCCGCACTGCGTCAGAACTTCACCGCCGGCCGCGGCCTTGGCTGCCGGCTGCGCGGCGTCTTGTGCGGTAAGGATTTGAACGGCTTCATCAACGGAATTGACCGCCGAAACCGCCGAAACAGCAGCGCTTTTTTCAGCCGTCGCGGCCACGGGATTTGCGCTGTCCGCCGCCGGCACAAGTGTAAAACCGATGACGGCTGAAAACGCAAGTGTGCAAGCAAGAAGCAGCGAGGTTATTTTAAACCAAGTATTCTTCATTTGTTTATGTCCTTTCCAATATCTTCCCGCGTTGCAGCCGCGCTTCTCATGGCGAAGCCATACTTCTCAACGGCTTCCCAACCGTTGTCATTTCTTCTCTTTCACAAACACATTAAACTGCGGATAGGCCGGGTCCTGAAAAACATCCTTGATCGTGTTGTCCGTCAAGAGCAGTTTCATCAAGTCGAGCAGCTGTTTGTTGTCCGCCGCTTCCTCATGCTCCATGTCGCGCCAGTACCAGGTTGTATCGGGAATCGCGCTCACGGAGGCGTCCACATCGTTTTGCCCGTTGATGTGGTTATGCGCCGGGTTTTGGCAGTTCAGATTTTGCTGTTTGTAATCCGAAGCGAAGGTTTCGCCAAGCGGCGCGAAGTGCGCGCGCATGGATTCGGATTCGGAGTGCACCACCATGTCGGAATGAACAGTTGTGGAGTTGACCACCTTATAAAGCTGTTTATTGTACCCGCACAGCGCAAAAATTTCGATACCGTTTTCGCGTGCTTTTTTCACAAGCGCCGGGAAATCCGCGCGTGCCCGCCACCATTTATCCGTTTGCTCTTTGATTTTTGCGTGAGCGGGGTCGCCGATGAGTTTTTTGCTCAGCGCTTCATACTCATGCGCGGGCACAAGCCCCCACATGGTGGTGGCATTGACGATAACCGTGTCCACCACCGCGCCGACCACCGATTCAATGAACTTTCGCAGCACATTTTTCGGCAGCAGTTTTGCGGCTTTGGTAACGGTTTCGGCCGTCTTCCTGCCCATCAG
Source organism: uncultured Eubacteriales bacterium (assembly GCA_964612185.1). Classification (GTDB taxonomy): domain Bacteria; phylum Bacillota; class Clostridia; order Oscillospirales; family Acutalibacteraceae; genus UBA1447. The sequence continues at coordinate 6,629 of CAZTCR010000004.1, read as the reverse complement.
CTCTTTAAAAAGAACCTCATAATCGTCATAGGCAATGTCACCTTTCATAATGTCCGACACATTGACGGAACCGTCGAAAGCGGGCACCACGCCCACCACACGGTTGATGTCACCGTCCGACGCGTAAGTGTCCAGGTAAGCGGTGGTGATGGTGGCCCCAAGGCTGACAGCGGCAAGGTTGACCCTGTCGTGGCCGGTTTTTTCCTTTATTGTTTTGATGAATGCCCGCAGGCGCTCGATGGTGTCTTGTGTATTGCCGATGGGCACAAAACCGAAATAGAACATGTGGTCTTCACCGACATGCTCCGCAAGGGGTTTAAGGGGGAGCATGCGGTAGATAAACTTTTTGTGGTCCTCATCAATTTCGGCCATGGAACCGTCATAGGTTTCAACCTTGATGTTGTGTTTATACTGACCGTCCGGTGTGCTGGTCAGTGTGTCAATCGCCTGCGAAATGGCTTGGCCCGCCTTTTTGGTAAAGCCCAAATCATGGCGGAGAATCAACATGCGCAGCGCCGGAAAAATCAGGGAGTTTTTCAGTTTTTTCATCGCGGCCGCGTCAATATCCGGCGGCCAGGCGGTGCGCAGCCGGTTGCCGTTTTCGTCCACCTCATAAGCTTTGCAGTCGCCGATGCCGGGGACGACAATCGTCGGGTAAAAACCGCAGTTGCATGTATTTTCCATATTGATTAACCCAAACCTTTCTGTTTTTTAAAATAGGGATGCATTATTAAATAGATTAACACAGCGGCCCGGCGTTTTCAACACAAACAGGAAATATATCAAGGGGATTCTCCGTGCCGCAATGGCAGGTGACCTTACAGATTGTTGACTAAAAACGCAGGCGGTGTTACCATGATGGCAGAAAAATCAAAAGGGGGAATCAATTATGCTTGCCCTGCTCAATTTTTCGCGCTCGCTTGTTAAAAAAACATTCGTCCTCTCCATGGTTTTGAGCCTGCTCACCGCGCTGGTGTCCCTCGCGTCGGGTATCGTTGACACCGCAAGCGGCAGCTTACCGGCCAATTTGGTCAGCAAACAAAATGTTCTGTTCCTTGGCTCATACACCCATTCCCAGGATGTGACCACGGACGGGGAAAGTTACTTTTTCAGCGCGCGGTGGAGCTTAACCAAAACAACGCTTGACGGCAAAACGGAAACGGCGATGAACCTCAGCGCCATCCCGCAGGAACTTAAGGACAAGTACGGCTCCGCCCATATCGGCGGTATCAGCTATTATAACGGCAAAATCTACGCCGCGCTGGAGGACAGCAAGGTGTGGCAATACCCGATTGTCGCCCTGTATGACGCGGGAACCCTCGCGTATACGGGTGAGTACCACATACTCTCTGCCGAACTGCAAAAAAACGGGCTGCCGTGGATTGCCGTTGATGCTGAAAACGGCTGCATTTATGCCGCCCAGCGGGACAATTCCCCCGCGCTGATTGTCTATGACCTTGATACCTTCGCATTGGTTAAAACCGTGCCGCTTTCCATGCCCGTGCACAAAATACAGGGCGGGGAGATGTACAAGGGGCTGCTTTATGTCGCTACGCAGGATGAAACACAGGCGGTGTATGTTATCAATCCTGCCACCGGTGAAGCCGCGAAGTATTTTGACCAGAACCTGCCCAAAGGCGGCGAGGCCGAAGGCTTAACCGTGCTTGAAACGCCGGACGGCGCCGTTTTCCACACGCTGGATTTGGGGCCGATGTTTATTAACGCTTATTTCCGCCATTACGCGCCGGCGGAATAGCCGGAGTATTTTAACAGCATGAAAGGACTGGGGGATATGATGTTTGGGTTATTTACATGGGGCTTTAAAAAAATTTGGGCGATTTTAACGGCGGTGCTGCTGCTGGTAACCCTGAATGCGGAAAATCCGCCCGGTGTACCGGTGGGTGCGGAGCTTACCGGCAGCCACACCTATATGCTTGACCAGGCGCTGACCCGCGGGCAGGGCGTGACGACAGACGGCGAATATTTTTATTTCAGCGGCAACTTTTTTCTCAATAAAACGGATATCAAAACCCATGAAACCGTTGTAAAAAACATCTTCGCTATCCCCCCCGCACTGCTCCTCAAGGGGTGCAACCACATCGGGGGCATCAGTTATTATGACGGCAAAATCTACGCCGCGATTGAGGACGGCTCGGATTATCAACACCCGTTCATTGCAATTTTTGACGCCGAAACGCTGAAGTTTACCGGTAAATATTACGAAATGCCCTTGGAGTTGCACGACGCCGGGATACCCTGGTGCATCGTGGACGGGCCGAGAGGATATCTCTACACCATCGAATGGCACAACGGCGAGCTGCTCAATGTTTTTGACTTGGACGACATGAGCCTGGTCAAAACCGTGCCGCTGTCCATGCCGCTGGACCGCATCCAGGGCGGGGATATTTATGACGGGATGCTTTACCTTTCCGCTGATGTCGGCTCCAAACAAGTCTACAAACTCGACCCCGTCACCGGGGAGGCAAGCCTGCTTTTCAGCCGCAATGTGTCCCCCGAGTGCGAGGCGGAGAGTATGACCGTTTTACCGACGCCCGAAGGCCCGCGGTTCTATGTGATGGACATTGGCCCCATGCGCATTAACCTTGTTTTACGGGCGTACCGGCTAGCGGCGTGACATTAACAACATTTTATTATGGGCTGTATTCTTTATACACAATAAACTGAGTTTTTAATACGTCTCTTTTCCCTTTTTGGTCATCAAGTGAGCTAATTCTTGCACTATAAATTGTCACAATATCCTTCATCGAGATCAATTTGTTTAATCTTCGATCTAATGTGATTATTCCACCGGCCATGTAAAAACGCATATAAAAACGATAGAAGTCAGGGGAAACCATACAAATTATGACGCTCTGTATCAACTACTTCGGAATCATATTACTGAAAGTAAAAAACAGTAATAATATCCAAAAAATATTAACATAAAGATTGACATTAAATAGATTGTTTGCTATTCTTTTCCTGAATAAATATCAACAGGGAAAGAATAGCTTCTTTAACAGACCAAATTAATTTTGGGGGTTTAGAAATGAAACATTTCAAGAAAGAACTCAGCTGGCTGCTGGTTGCTGCTTTGGTGGTGTCCAGCCTCATTGTAGGTATCGGGCAAGTAGAAACGCAGGCTGTGCAGGCCGCCGGGCAGCAGATTCAATACCATATCTCCATGAAGACAGCAAGTCAAACCTGTGAAGGTGTCGGTACGAACTTGAACTACAGGTTGCGGCTCACGCAAACCGGAATTGGGGACTGGTACTCCGATGTGATTAACGACATCGCGGACGATGACGACCAGGAAGCGGACGACATCAACCACATGTATGTAACCGGTCCGGCAACGCTCCTTGACGCCGTGTATTTATACCAGGACAACTCAAACGGCGGTTTATGGAAGTGGGACTGGATTGCGGTGGCGGTTAATTTTGGCGCGGGTGAAGTTGAGATCGCCAGAATAGGCGGCGGATCTTATGACACACCCGGCGGTTCCATCAGCCTCGGCTACAACGGCGCAATGACCACCTATAACAGAACCTTGACCTTCAACGGCAATGGCGGCACGGTCAACGGCGGCTCCACCTATACGGTATCCGCTATTCAGGGCGCTACTTATCCGAACAACAGCACCAATGTGCCGACCAATTTGTCCCGCTTGGGCTACGGCTTCACCGGCTGGTCTCAGACGATTCCCACAATAGGTCCGAACCAGAACATGACCTTTGACGCGCAGTGGACCTTTACCGGCGCGGGATATATTTACACTATCCAATTCAACGGCAACGGCAGCGACGGCGGCGCCACTGCAAACATCACCTGCAGTTACGGAAGCTACTATAGCCTCACCAACGGGTTCACCAAAACCGGCTACACCTTTGCCGGCTGGGCAATCTCCCCCGGCGGCGAGGTTGTTTACAGCAACGGGCAGAGCGTTACGAATCTGACAGCGGTGAACAACGCAACAGTCAGCCTGTACGTCAAATGGACGCCGATAACCTACACGGTGCTGTACGACGCCTACGGCGGTGAGGGCACCACGGCCAGTTCCACGCACACTTATGATGTATCGAAACCCTTGACCCTTAGCGGCTTTACAAGATATGGCTATACCTTTGGTGGCTGGTCAACCAGCCAAGGCGGTGCTTTGGCATGCAATGACGGGCAGGGCGTGGTCAACCTGGCCAGCACACAGGGCGCAACGCCTACCCTTTATGCCAAATGGATACCGCGCACCTATACCATCAATTATCTTCCGGGAGTCGATGGTACTGCGGGCTCTACTGCTTCGTCTTTGCATGCCTACGATGTTGCCAAAGCGCTTTCCCTAAACGGATTCACAAAGCCCGGTTACAACTTAGTCGGCTGGGCATTTGTTGCGGGGGGCTTGCCGGAAGATAGGCAATTTTTTGATGGCGAAGAGGTAACAAATGTTCCCGGTTGGGACAGCGGCTTTGCCACACTATATGGGGTATGGCAGGCGAACCAGTATACCGTCACCTACATAGCCAACGGCGGCGCCGGCACCATGGCGAACTCGTATTTCACCTACGACGCCGGCGGAACCCTTCGAAACAATACATTTACCAGAACAGGCTATACCTTTGCCGGCTGGGCGACGAGCCCCACCGGTCCCGTTGTATACACCAACGGCGCGAGTGTGATGAGTCTGGTAACAAGCGGCACTTTTAACCTCTATGCCAAATGGACGGCGAACACTTATACGATTGTCTATAACGGCAACGGAAGCATGGGCGGCAGCATGTCAAACTCCGTTCATACCTATGATGTCACCAAAAACCTGACCAACAATGCATATACCAAAACCGGCTGCACTTTCCTGGGCTGGGCGCTGTCAAACACGGCGACAGAACCGGATTGGCAAAATGGGGAGAGCGTGCTGAACCTGACATCAACATCGGGCGCGGCGGTCACCCTCTATGCCGTCTGGCAGGCCAATACCTACAACATCACCTTTGACGCCAACGGCGGCACGGGCGGCACAGGGCCGACCGCCATGCAATACGGTACGACACTGACGGTGCCGACGGTTTCCCGGGCAGGGTATACCCTCACCGGCTGGTCGCCGACAATTCCCGAACCGCCGCTGGTACCCCCAGCGAACACCACCTACACGGCGCAGTGGATATTAGACACAGTAACTATCATCTTCGACGCGAACGGGGGATCGGGCGGTACAAACACAGCAATGGTTTCCGGCACAGCGCTTATAGCGCCAACGGTATCCAGAGCCGGATACATTTTTGCGGGCTGGTCGCCGGAAGTGCCGGGCGAAGTGCCGTTGACAAGCACCACCTACACAGCACAATGGACACCTATTGAGTACACAATAACCTTTGATGCAAACGGTGGTACGGGCTCGGTTTCACCGATAACACAGGGGTGTGGAACAGCGGTTACACTACCTGTGTCTGGGTTTACTAAGACTGGTTACACATTTATTGGCTGGAACGGAAACGCGGCAGCAACTGCTGTTCTGAACAATTTTTCAATGCCTTTAGACGGTGCAACGCTGTATGCAATTTATGCCGCTAATACATACACAGTATTCTTTGATTCCGACGGCGGTTCGCTTGTGAGCCCTATAGTTCAAGATTACGCGACAACTGTCAATATGCCGGCCAATCCGATAAAACCGGGATATACCTTCACGGGCTGGTCACCGGCAGTACCGGTGGTTATGCCCGCGGAAAATATTGTATGCGTGGCGCAATGGACAATCAACCAGTACTCCATTAGTTTTGATGCCAACGGCGGCATAGCAGTAGATGCAATTGTACAGGAGTATGCCACTGAGATAACGGCGCCGGCAGACCCGGAAAGGGAGGGCTACACTTTTGCAGGCTGGGCACCGGAAATCCCCGCAACAATGCCCGCAGAAGATGTGGAGTGCGTGGCGCAGTGGACCATCAACAGCTATACAGTCACCTTTGACGCAAACGGCGGCGAAGGCGGGACAGTTGAAACGCTGGCATACAGCGCGGAATTGACAGCCCCGGTTGTAAGCAGAGAAGGGTACACATTTGCAGGCTGGAGTCCGGCAGTACCGGCAGCGGTGCCGGCGGAAGACACAATCTATGCGGCACAATGGCAGATTAACCAATACATGGTCACCTTTGACGCGAACGGCGGGGAAGGCTATGCAGAAGCGGCAACGCAGGACTATGCCACGGCGGTTGAATTGCCGGCAGCAGGGTTTGTGAAGACAGGCTATACCTTTATCGGGTGGAATACAGACCCGTTCGCTCAGGCAGCAATAACGGAATACAGCATTCCGGCGGAAGATACGGTTTTATACGCAATCTATGCCATCAACCAATACACGGTAGGCTTTGACGCAAACGGCGGCGAGGGCACGGTTGAGGCAATAGCGCAGGACTACAATACAGCGGCAATCCTGCCGGAGGAAGGCTATACAAAGACAGGTTGTACCTTTATCGGGTGGAATACAGACCCGAACTCGCAAGTAGCTGTAAGTGAGTATATAATCCCAGCAGAAGACACAGTGCTGTACGCAGTATACGCAATCAACCAATATACGGTGAGCTTTGATTCAGCCGGCGGCACAGCGGTGGGCAGCATCACGCAGGAATATGCCA
>CAZTCR010000003.1:49752-122247 GCA_964612185.1 uncultured Eubacteriales bacterium | reverse complement strand
TGCAGTGGTACAAAAAAGAAGCCCGGGTACTGCCCTGGCGCAGCGCCCCGACGCCGTATAAGGTTTGGATTTCGGAAATCATGCTGCAGCAAACCCGTGTGGACACCGTTATTCCATACTTTTTAAGGTTCCTTGCGGAGGTTCCGTCTGTGCGTGAACTCGCGATGATTGAAGAAGAAAAACTGCTCAAGCTTTGGCAGGGGCTCGGCTACTACAACCGGGCGCTGAACTTAAAAAAAGCGGCGCAGATGATAGTAGAAAACTTCGACGGTGAAATTCCATCCGACATGAAGGACTTGGTTAACCTATCCGGTATCGGTGTATATACAGCCGGCGCTATTGCCTCCATCGCGTTCGGTAAAGAGGTGCCGGCAATAGACGGCAATGTGCTGCGCATTGTTGCCAGAATTACCGCAAGCAGAGCAGACATCGGTGACCCGAAAACTAAAAAAACATTTGAACCGGTTGTGACCGCAATGATTCCGGCGGAAGCTCCGGGGGATTTTAACCAGGCGCTGATGGATTTGGGCGCGACAATCTGTTTGCCCAACGGTGAACCGAAGTGCGCCGAATGCCCGGTAGCCGAGTGTTGTGAAGCGTACCGCCAAAGCTTGACATCCGAAATACCGGAGATGCAGGTCAAGAAAGCGCGCAGAATCGAAAAGAAAACCGTTTTCCTTATCGCCTATCAAAACAAGTTTGCGCTGCGAAAAAGGGATGAAAACGGCTTGCTGCCGAATCTATGGGAGTTCCCGAATGCTGAAGGGCATCTGACCCCGGAGGAATGCAGGCAAACACTTTACGCTTTGGGGATAACAGATTGCGAAATAAACAGATTGCCGCCATCCAAACACATCTTTACCCATCTGGAGTGGCACATGATTGAATATTTTGTCCATGTCTCGGCGCTTCGGGTTTCGGCGGACTTTGTTTGGGCGACAAAAGAGGAAATAAGCAAACGGTATTCTGTTCCGACCGCTTTTAAACAGGTAATAAAAGACATCAAAGCAATCGCCGGTTAAGCAAGGGCTATATGTGCCGGTTATCTAATATTATTAGAAGGAAAACTGCAGAATGGGAGGTTAAAAAATGATCACGAAAAGATTGAAAGTCTCCATCGTCACAGGCGTTATTCTGGGTATATTCTGCATCATCGGCGCTTCGGCGCGCTCAGGTTTTCAAAGCGAGGTCTCTTTTCTTTTTTCCTTATGGTACAACCGTCTGTTGATGGGGCTGCTGATCGGTTTACCGTGGAGCAAGCTTAGTTTGCCAAAATCAATTCTCCGGGGCGCGATTCTCGGCTTGGCGGTGTCGTTCGCATTCTACAGTGCCGACGGATTTGGCGATGTTGTAAGTTTTGCGGCGGGTATTGTGTACGGGATGATTATTGAGGCCTTTGCATACAAATTCGGCGGGAACAAAGTAAAAAACAAGAAATAAGGATTCACGATGCAACCGGCGGCGATAACAAAACCATGAATCAAAGGGGACAGCGGAAAATTGAGTAATTTATTACCCACATCAAACTTTTGCGGAATTGAAACAACAAAGCTGATTATCGGCGGAAATCCCTTCAGCGGCAACAGCCATGTGAGCAGCCGGCTTGACGAAGAAATGCGTGATTATTATACAACGCAGAACATCAAGAACGCGCTGCGGCGCTGCGTCGAATGCGGGATTAACACAGTGCAGCTCAGGGCGGATGAGCATATCATGCGCATTCTGCGCGAGTTTCGCAATGAAGGCGGCAAAATAAACTGGATTGCGCAAACAGCCAGTGAGGTGGCTTCATTCAGCGGCAACATCAACAGAATCATGAAGATGCAGGAAGCTGTTGCGATTTATCATCACGGCACCGTAACCGATGAATTGATTAAAACCGGCCGCCTGGATGAGCTCAAAGACCGTTTCAAAATCATGCGGAACACCGGCCTGCCGGTGGGCTTGGGCACACATATCCCCGATGTGATTGAACGGTGTGAAGACGAGGCATGGGATGTTGATTTCTACATGGCGTGTGTATACAACCTGAGCCGCGCGGACAGGGTAAGCAGTGCCATTACAGGTTTTGCCAATGAGGAAGAACCGTTTTTTGATGAAGATATACCGGTGATGTATAAAACAATCCGCAAAGTCAAAAAGCCGGTGCTGGCTTTTAAAATTCTCGGCGCGACGCGCAGATGCGGTACGCAAGACGCGGTCAAGCACAGTTTCAAAGAAGCGTTTGATAATATTAAAGAAAATGACTGTGTGATTGTCGGGGTGTTTCAGCGGGACAAAGATCAAATAGACGAAAACAGCAGATATGTGCGGGATTTGTTGAAATAACCGTAAATGAAAAGCTGACAAGATTTTATTGAGATATTGGGGGTGAAACCGTGAAAAAGACTGTTAAATCTTTCGCAATTCTTTTAGTGCTGCTTAGTTTTACTTCTTTGTCGGTTTTAGCGGCAGTGAACAGCCAGACCCCGGCAAAGCAGAGCAAATTAAGCGCAAACAGCAGCTACAAAAGCTATGAATATTTACTGGACAGTTATGATATCAATATTGTTGTCAACGAAAACAATACTTTCATTATTACGGAGAACATCGGCGCTTATTTTAATGTGTCCAGGCACGGTATTTTCCGGAGTATTCCATTAAAAAACAAGGTGGAGAGACTGGACGGGACAACATCGGTAAACCGTGCTAAAATCACAGGTATCAGCGTGGATGCCCCCTTTACCTCATCCGTTTCTGATGGAAACAGAATATTGAAAATCGGCGATGAAGACCTCACATTAACCGGCGCCAAGAATTATCTAATCCGTTACACCTACGACATCGGTAAAGACACAGGCAAGGATTATGATGAGTTATATTTCAACATCATCGGTCCGGAGTGGGAAAAAACAGCTATCGGCAATGTCACCTTTACCATTACCATGCCGAAGGAGTTTGATGCGGGCAAGCTCGGTTTTTCAAAAGGGTTGTCAGGGTCAACGGACAGCACAGGCATCACCTGGCAAGTGAACGGCAATGTGATTACGGGCAGCTATGATGGCATCATATATGCGGGGGAAGCGCTGACAGTCAGGCTGGAATTGCCGGAGGGGTATTTTGTAAATGCCGCCTACAATTTGGATTTTATGATGATTTTATCCTTCTTAGTGCCGATTCTGCTGATGCTGCTCACTATATATATGTGGAAAAAATATGGCAAGGACGAGATGGCCGTTGAAACGGTCGAGTTCTATCCGCCAAAAGGTTTTAACAGCGCGGAAGTCGGATTTTTGTATAAGGGCAAGGCGGACGCAACCGATGTTGTTTCTTTAATGATTTACCTGGCAAACAAGGGCTATATAAAGATTACGGAGTTTGAACAGCAATCCCTGTTTATTAAAACAAAAGCCTTTAAGCTGACCAAACTGAAGGACTATGACGGCAACAACGAGAACGAGAGGCTATTTTTATCCGGGCTGTTCAACCTGCCGAAGAAGCCGAGTTTTAACGACCTAAAGGGGCTGTTAAGTCAGAGTTATACTGTTCAGCCTCCGGATAATAATGAAGGAATTGAAGAAGTTACCTCCCTGGATTTAAAAAACAATTTCTATGTAACGCTCAACGCGATCGTAAAAAATTTGAACAGAAAAGAAAACAAGCTGGGCATATTTGAAAAGAGTTCGCTTGGCAAGGGATTCTTTATTGGTGTTTTAATTGCCATTGTATATGTGCTGATCAGCGTGAAGCCTGTAATTGAATACGCAGGAACTTCTTCGCTGCTCATTGCCCTGCTATTCCCCGGTATCGGGTTTACGATTTTGTTCGCGATGGTTTTCGGCAAGACAAAAATGCAAATGAAAATCTTCGGCCTTGTCTGGGGTCTGGGCTTCGGCGGAGCACCGTGGGCCTCAATGGTATTACCGGCCTTGTTGGTAGATCCCTTGTATTTGGCGGCTTACGGGCTGGGGTTAGTCTGCGTTCTTGTGATGGTGATTATGTTCAAACTCATGCCGAAAAGGTCTGCCTACGGCAATGAACTGCTGGGCAAAATAAAAGGCTTTAAAAACTTTTTGGAACTTGCCGAAAAACCGAAGTTGGAAGAACTCGTTATGCAGGACCCCGCCTATTTTTACAACATTCTGCCCTATACTTATGTTTTGGGCGTTTCAGACAAATGGATCAAAAAATTTGAAGTGATCGCCTTGCAGCCGCCGGACTGGTATGCCGGCAGCACGGCTTTTAATATGGCTGCCTTCGGCTCGTTTATGAATTCAACCATGACATCCGCCCAAACAGCCATGTCTTCGAGCCCGTCAAGCAGCGGGGGTTCGGGCGGCGGGTCTTCGGGCGGGGGGGCCGGCGGCGGCGGCGGGGGGTCGTGGTAAACCAAATCATATATTCGGTGGGGGTTATGGAACTACTCAAACGAAAGCCAAATAGGCTAAAAGGATATGACTACAGCCAAAATGGTGCATATTTCATTACGATGTGCGTTAAAGACAGACGCGCAATGCGCGCCCCTACAATATCAACCGTAATCAACCAGATGAAAGGGTATGTCACAAAACAAATCGGGTTCTCTCTGTGGCAGAAATTATTTCACGACCACATTATACGCAATGAAGAGGAATACAGGAAAATATGGGAGTATATCGACACCAATCCGCTGAAATGGGAAGATGATTGCTATTTTGAATAGGAAAAATGCGATTGTAGATTTTTATTGTCAACGGAGTAGCAATTAATAACAACGGAATATTCATCGATTTATTTCAAAAAAACCGAATTATTTGAAATAACGAACCTAATTTCGTTTCTTATTTCAAAAAAGCTTGATTTTTTGAAATAACTGTATAAAAATAATATCATTAGGCATCATCAAGCAGGTCGGCACAGCGAAAAGAAGCCGCACTTTTGCTTATGAGGAGTATCTGATACTGATTCGCGACTAAAAAACCTCTAAAAAATCAAGCAAAAGTTTTGATATATGCGGTTTCGTGCAGATTTTTTAAGTCAAGTCCAAATTGTTGGTGTAAATTCGCTTTCGGTAACAGCGTAGTTCAAGCGGCCTGATTGGGGTTGTCTGTAGAAGTCCTGGCGTTGTTATTTCGGCAAGAGCTTTCGATGAATTCGGTCATATCAAAATACTTTTTACCAGACGACCATTTTTCATGTTGTTCAATCAAGATAGCGCCCATCAGACGAACCAGACTGTCTTCATTGGGGAAAATTCTGATGACGCGTTCACGACGGCGGAGTTCCTCGTTTAACCGTTCAATACTGTTTGAGGTTCTAAGGCGTTTCCTGTATTTTTCCGGAAGATTAAAAACTGCCATAACATCTTCAAAACTTTCATCCAGCAGGCATACAGCCTTTGGAGCGGTCTTCTCGAATTTTTCCATAATTTGTGTCTTGCGCAGTTTTGCCTCTTCAATATCAGGCGCGTTATACATATCGTTAAGAGCCTGTTTCATTTCAGGTTGCAGTTTCTTAGGTGTCTTATCGAGCATATTCTTCGAGAAATGTGTCTGGCAGCGCTGCCAGACAGCCGTTGAGAAATGCTTCTTTATGGCGTTGCGCAAACCACCGTGGTTGTCGCTGGTTATATGGTCAACATTCTTCAAGCCCCTTGCTTTCAAGCCTTCAAAGAACTCGCTCCATGATATCTCAGACTCGCCATCGGCAACCGTAAAACCTAATACCTCTCGGTTGCCTTCACTGTTCACTCCGGTTGCTATTAGCAACCCCTTGGCTCTTACGGCATGGTTCTCTCTTGCACGCATATATATCGCGTCAACGATGAGAAACGGATAGTGACCGTTTAACGGTCGGGTTCTGAAACTGCCGACTATTGGATCAAGTTCTTTACACAATGCCGACACCGTTGACTTTGAAAAGTTTGTCCCGCAAAGTGTTTCCGTTATTTCTCCTACTTTTCTCGTTGATACCCCCTGCACAACCATTTCCATCATGCTCAGTATCAGCGCTTTTTCACTTCTTTGGTATGAGTTGAATAACTCCGTGGAGAATGTCCCATCCCTGAATTTAGGTACCCGCAAGGTGAGCGTTCCTACCCTTGTTGTTATCTCTCGTTCCCGGTATCCATTTCGATATGTCAACCGGTCTTCGCTTCTCTCGTATGGCTCTGCGTTTAGTTGCTCAGATGCCTGCTTGCTTAACACCGCATTAATGACTTGCTCCAGCAATATTGTCATCGATTTCTCGCGGTTTCCCATAAAAAGGTCTTTTAATATTTCCTCTTCCAGTGTAATATTAATTTGAGTCATGTGTTCTTTCCTTTCAGTTTTTTGTTTTTCTCAAACTCATTATACCGAAAGCGAGCGCATGGCTCAATTTTATTTTGAATTTACACCAATTATACGGACATTATCATTTTTTAGTTAGATTTTTATGAGTGTTTAGTATTAGCATCTTGTGCAAGGATACATAAAAAAACATATTGAAGGAGACCGTCATGAAAAAAATCATCTGCATCCTGTTCGTCACATTGTTCGCGCTCGCAACTCTGTCCGCCTGCGGCAAGGAACCCGCCGAAGAGGCCACCACGACCAAAGCCGGTTCCGCCGGCAAACACCATGTTGAAATCAACATCAAAGACTACGGCACGATTGCTGTTGAGTTGGACGGAGATAACGCGCCGATTACCGTTGCCAACTTTTTGGATTTAGCCGGGAGCGGCTATTACGACAGTTTGACTTTCCACCGGATCATCAAAGACTTTATGATTCAGGGCGGGGACCCGACAGGCACCGGCGGCGGAGGTTCGGGTAAAAGCATTAAAGGCGAGTTTAAAAACAACGGTGTGGACAACCCGCTTAAAAACACCCGCGGCGCGATTGCCATGGCGCGCCAGCCCGGCAAGAACGACAGCGCTACCTCGCAGTTCTTTATCGTTCATCAGGACAGCCCGCATTTAGACGGCGATTACGCCGTGTTCGGCTATGTCACAAGCGGTATGGACATCGTGGACAAGATCTGTGAAGATACGCCGGTGGTTGACCAAAACGGTACTGTGAAGAAAGAAAATCAGCCGGTGATTACATCCGTTAAAGTTATCGATTAAAAGCAAACCCGAAGACTACAAGTGATTCCTGATTTATTAATGAAGGAATGAAAGAAGACTGTATTTTGCACAAGATTACCGTTGTCGGCAGCTTAAATATGGACCTGGTAGTGAACACACCGAGGATACCCGCTTTGGGCGAGACGATCCTTGGCAGCGGCTTTTTTACAGCCCCCGGCGGCAAAGGCGCCAACCAGGCAGTTGCGGCTGCCAGGCTGGGCGGCAGTGTTGCGATGGCCGGCTGTGTCGGGAACGATTTGTTCGGGCGGGAACTGCTGCAGAACCTGGCCGGTAACGGCGTGAACATTGAACATATCCGCCAATTAAACGGCACCCCCACCGGCACCGCGATGATTACCGTAAAAGATGGCGATAATTTCATCATAGTTGACCCCGGAGCGAATGCCGGGCTGACACCGGTTATGATTGACGGCGTTGAAGAGCTGATAAAAGAGTGTTTTATTGTTGTAATACAACTTGAAATACCTTTGGAAACGGTCGAAAAAACGATTAACCTGGCGAAAAAGCACGGTGTGAAAGTACTGCTGAATCCCGCGCCGGCAGTCGATTTGCCGGATGAACTGCTGCAAAAAGTTGACATCATCACGCCGAATGAAAAAGAATGCGAGTTTCTAACGGGGTTGGCAGTAAACAGCGTTGAGGACGCGAAAGCGGCTTTGCGTCTTCTGAAAGACAAAGGAATCCCGCAGGTTCTGATTACCCTGGGTGCCGGCGGAGTCGTTTACAACTGCGGCGATGAGGTTGTACACAAGCCTGCCCGGTGTGTAGAAGTGGTGGACTCCACCGCCGCCGGGGACGCCTTCACAGGCGCGCTGGCGGCCGCACTTGCCGCGGGCGAGGATATTCACAGCGCAGTAGAGTTTGCCAATGCCGCCGGCGCGCTGACGGTTACCAAGAGCGGGGCGCAGCAATCCCTGCCGGCCGGAAAAGATGTTGACGATTTCATGGTGAAATGGAAAAATTCGAAAGGATGTTCAACATGAATAAAGTTGGAATCACCCCGATGACCTTGGATGAAGTCAAAAAACTGGGCATCGATTCCTGGGGCATATGGGAATGTGAACCGAGTGTGTTCGACTGGTCCTATTCCGCCAAAGAGACCTGCTTTGTGTTTGAGGGCGATGTGATTGTAACCGCGGACGGTGAGGATTACCACATCGCACCGAATATGCTGGTCGTATTCCCGAAGGGGATGAACTGTGTCTGGAATGTGAAGAAAACCATTAGAAAAGCCTACAAGTTCGGCTAATAAATAAATATAACAATTCAATAATGAAAGTGATATAATAGTTGTGTGGTTAAATCTGGACGAAAGAGGGTTTTATTGTGAAAACCTTTAGGAATTGTCTGGCTTTTCTATTGGCGGTTATTATTATATCGGGAAATATCCCCTACAAACTTTTACCGGAGGCCGGCGAAGGTGCGAAGGGGATTTTTACTGTCCGCGCGGCGGCAGTTGATGAAGATATTTACAACTATACCCTCTTGAACGGCAATGCTACTATCATAAGTCTCAAGCAAAACATCAGCGGCAACATCGTTCTCCCGGCTACCCTGGATGGCTATCCTGTAACCGGTATCGGATACAATGTCTTTTACAATGTTCGCTACTCGATCACAAGCGTGACAATACCGGTTGGTTATACGCATATCGGCCAGAGTGCGTTTTCCGGCTGTATTTATATTACTGCCGTTTCGCTGCCGACGGGTTTGCTAAGCATTGGCAATTCGGCCTTTAAAGATTGTTCGAAGCTTGCGAGCATTGTTATCCCCGATAGTGTGACCGAGTTTGGAGACAGCGTTTTTGAAAACTGTACGCTTTTAACTGATGCCGTCCTCGGCAACGGCATCCAAAGCATTGGAACCAGAGCATTCTATGCCTGCACTTCCTTAAGGAATGTTACCCTGCCAAGCGGCTTAAAAAGCATCGGTGACCATGCGTTCAATGGCTGCGACTGGCTGCAGGCGGTCACCTTTCCCGCTACAGTAGAAACAATCGGCGAATACGCGTTTATGGGCTGTTACTGGATTCGAAGCCTCGTTATACCAAACAGCGTGACGAGCATCGGGAAAGGCGCTTTTTATAGCTGCACGCTCTTAAACAGTTTGACCCTCTCCGACAGCCTCACCGAGATATCGGAGCAGGCCTTTTGCAACTGCCCTTATCTGACAAGCGTAACCATCCCGTCGGGTGTTGGGGCAATCGGTATCGGCGCTTTCCAGGACTGCACAAGATTATCGAATTTGACATTACCCAACGGCTTGCAAACAATCGGAGAAAGCGCATTTTTATTCTGTCATGGTTTAACCGTTGTCGAGATTCCGAACACAGTTCACACTTTGGGCAGGCAGGCATTCAGCACTTGCCAAAACTTAATTGCCGTAACCATTCCCGACTCTGTTGTGACATTCGGCACGAATATATTCAACAACAGCTTGAATGTTACGGTATACTGCAATATCGATTCCGAAGCCGAGTATTATGCCTATAACAACAGCATACCCTACCTCTATATCGCGCCTTTTACCATCGAATTTGATGCCAACGGCGGCATGGGCGGCACCATTGTCACCCAAAATTGCGGCACAGCCTTAACTGCACCGGCGGTTACAAAAATCGGCTATACCTTAACGGGTTGGGCACCTGCCGTCCCTCCCGCCACACCTGCGGAGAATATAACATATTACGCGCAGTGGACCGTCAACAAATACACCATCACCTTTGACGCGAACGGAGGCATCGGGGGGAAATCAACCCTGATGAGCTGGGGTGCCGCGCTTGTGCCGCCTGTCGTCACGCGGGAGCTGTATCTTTTTAACGGGTGGGTGCCATCGGTTCCTATGAATGTCCCGTTGGGGGATGCAACCTACATCGCCCAATGGGTGCCAATTTATTCCTACACCATATCGGGCGGGGAAGTGACGATTACCGGCTGTAATACGGGAGTAACCGGGGCAGTAATTATTCCGGACGAATTCGAAGGGTGCCCGGTGACGGGTATTGGTTATCAGGCATTCCAAAACTGTACCGGCATAACAGGCATCACAATCCCGGCAAGTGTTACCTTTATTGACGCCCGCGCTTTTATGGGCTGCACGGGTTTGACCGCCGTGACAATTCCGGCAGGTGTCACCAGCATCGGCAACCAGGCGTTTCAGGACTGTACGGCGCTCGCTTCCATCACCGTTCCCACATCGCTTGCGGGTATAGGCGGCGCTGCTTTTGCCAACACCGCCTGGATGAACGCCAAGCCGGACGGCCCGGTTACGATCGGCAGTGTGTTTTACCGGTATAAAGGCACCATGCCTGCCGGCACAACCGTAACGGTTAGCACAGGGACGCTGGGTATCGCGGGAGGCGCTTTTTCCGGCTGTACAGGGCTTACCGCCGTTGACCTGCCGGAAACCCTGACAACCATCGGTGCTAACGCCTTTTCCGGCTGCACGGGGCTTGGCCGTACCGTTATCCCCCAAAGCGTCACCGCTATCGGCGCACAGGCGTTCAACAACTGCACGGCAATGACCTACTGCTGCTATCCGGATTCCTACGGGCATGTATATGCCGCCGCAAACGATATTCCGCACACCCTGGTGGTTAAGATTACCTTTGACGCCAACGGCGGCAGCGGGGGCACAAGCACGGCGATGGCTATCGGCTCGGCACTTTCAGCGCCGACAGTTACCCGGTCCAGTTTTGTTTTCAACGGCTGGTCGCCGGCGTTGCCGGCAACCGTGCCGGAAGAACCTGTCACCTATGTGGCACAATGGACAACTGTGTTCAGTTATACGGTTAAAGAATCCATTGCGACAGTAACCGGCACGAATACAGCGATTAGCGGCGAACAGGAAATACCGGCGGCGCTTGGCGGTTATCCGGTAAAAAATATCGGTGAAGCGGCTTTCCGGAATATGACTGGAATCACCTCCATGACCATTCCGGACGGGATGCTGACCATCGGCGGCGGAGCGTTTGACGGCTGCTCAGGGCTGACAACCGTAATTATCCCGGCAAGCGTGCGGGATATCGGAACCAACGCATTCCGGGGCTGCCCCGGTTTGACGCTGTATGTCTACCCAAGATCGCGCGCAATGCTGTATGCCGAAAACAACCATCTCAACTATAGAGTTTTCGTAACCGTAACCTTCAGCCTCAACGGCGGGACAGGTACCGTGCCGGCACCGCAAAGCGGTTTAGACGGTGATGAAGTGATAATACCTCCGCAGGGCGATATCACCCGGACAGGTTATCACTATTTAGGCTGGGCACCGTCTCCTACGGCGACGGAGGCTTTTGCAAACTTCACGATGCCGCCGGATAATATAACACTCTATGCGGTTTGGAGCAGGATACCGGCTATATCCCCGTTCAGCGGCGCAGCAACAATCATCAACACACAGAGCAATTATATTTACGGTCTCGCATCCGGAATCACGCAGGCTGAGTTTGAAAGCGGTTATATTGCCATAACCGGCAACGGCCGGCTGGAATATACCTTGCCGTCCGGCGGCTTCGGCACCGGGACACAGGTGAAAGTAATTGATAATATAACAGGGCTGGCGGTGCAGATATTCACCATCATCATCTTCGGCGATTTGAACGGCGACGGCAGTATTGACAGCATGGACGCGGGAAAAGCCGTTGATTTTGAAAACTATTTGGAACCGTGGGTCCCGGCGGACGATGCCCTATATATCAAAGCAGGGGATTTGAACGGTGACGGCAGTGTGGACAGCCTGGATGCCGGCAAAATCGTTGATGCCGAAAACTATATTATTACAGTCGATCAGGTAACGGGTCTGGCATAACAAATTAAAATCTTTAAGAAAAAAAGGAGGCTGCCCGGTTAGATAGGTGTCCGTAAAACAGTAATCCAACAAAAATTACAATTATGGGCATCTGTCAGGCGGGATTGGTCGAGAATAGGCGGTATTCGGGATAACCGAGTACCGCCTATTCTTTTGCCCATTATAAACTCATTAGACAAAACAGCGTCTTTCAGCTATAATTATCTCAAAATCTATCCATTCCTTTCCTATCCGAGATTTTTTCAAAAAATCTCCAAAAAGTTTGGAAAGATTGGAACAAAGCAGCCTTTCTCGCGCCATGTATAGTAGAGGGGTTAATTGGAACGATTGGAGGTGACGCAATGGCGAAGCAAGACCCAAAAGGTTTTATCGTGGTTCTGCCCGGTGAAATCATTGAGATACCGCAGGACAGCTATAAGTCGTGGCTGACGCTCTTTTACAGCTTGCCGCAGGAGTTCGTTAGTAAGCGCCCTGCTTATATGAACATACCCCGCCGCCCCTATGAAGTGCTGCGGACGGATAAATACGACGAGCTTATCAATTCCGACACCTTTCTTGAAATGGTGTGGGACAGCTATTCATGGGTAGCGTGGCAGTTTTTCAATGTGCCGGACAAGGACGGCAATTATCGGGAGATACCCGGCAGCAGGGCGCAGTATTCAGGTGATTTCCCTTTGTGGCGAATGTCGTACAACCTCATCCCCTATATGAGGATGAAGTTTGAAACCAACGGATTGTCTTTCCAAAGTCTTTACAACATTCCGCTGGGCATGGAAGTGCCGTGGCTCACCTATCAGCAGTTCGGAAACCTTGTCGGCAATCTTACAGATATGATTATTGCGGAGGAAAATTGGCAGCCACTCATTGATGAGATATGGGAGAACAGACAGGTTGCCGACTACGATAATCGCAACAGCGTTGTTAAGACCGACTTCCTGAGGAAATGGCATCACGACAGAAAAAGCAAGCCCCTATCCCTCGAACAGATACAAGAAAACGGCAGTGTGCTGGATAATGAATTGCTGACGGAGATACCCGATCCAAGCGCAGAGTTTGAGAGCAAGATACTGTCCGAAGTGCAGCTTGAACAGTTTCGGGCGAAGCTGACCGAGCAGGACAAAGAGATTTTACGGATGCGGATGGCGGGCTGCACGCAACAGGAGATTGCTGACAAGGTTGGCTTCAAAACTGCCAGCGCAGTATCCAAGCACATCAACAAACTATCTGACAAGTACAAGGATTTTGTCGGTGCAGAGTATACAAAGTATATTGACAGCTTATCCGAAAAGAAACCTGACAACAAATAATGGAATAGCGCAGCAGGAGCAGTCACGAAAAAAATCGTGGCTGCTTTTTTGTGCGGAAAGGAGCAGGCAGGACATGAGCAAAGAGCCGTTTGAAGAACTACCCGATGTAATGAATGTGATGCAGCTTGCAGCGTCGCTCCACCTTTCAAGGGCGGGAGCGTATAACCTTTTGAACAGCCCGGATTTTCCCACATTAAAGATTGGCGGGCGCAAGCTGGTAATAAAAAATGACCTGTTGGAATGGCTGAAAAATCACACCAACAGGCCAAAGTAAAAATCAAGGTCAAGAGCCGTAAAAAAGCGCATTTTTCGATTGGGGCGTGTCAGACGATGAACTGTTCATCCAGTGCATTTCCATTTGAAAATCGCCGTTTTTCGGGGGTCAAGAGCAGGAGAAAACAGCCGAAAAACACCCCCATTGCGTAACAGGAGCGTAGAAAGGACAGAAAATGAAAACAGGCTTACACAAGCGCGACAAGACCACCGAAATCGTCTTTGACGAGGCCAGCCCCGCCATTGAGATACGCACTCACAACACCGACCTTAAAAACCGTCTGACCGCATACGCCCACCGCTTCCCCGACCTATGCAAGCAGACCGACGAGGACAGCGAAACGGGCTGCATGAGCTTTGAAACCGTCAAGGGACGCTTTTCTATCCGTCTGACCGCCCCATACAGCGAGGAACGCCGCAGGGCGGCAAGTGAACAGGCGAAAGCACATTCCGGAAACTTAACGCGAAATGTTCACAGAAGTGTGATATAATTTTTTTGAAAAACTTGCGGCTATCATGTAGTGATTTCGTCTGAATCCGTAGTATATGGGTGAAAGGAGGTAGTGCCGATGGATGATGAAAAAATCATTGAACTGTTCTTTGCGCGTTCAGAGCAAGCCATAGGAGAGCTTGATATTAAGTACGGCAAACTATGCCACAATCTCTCTCGCAACATACTAGGCAATCACGCTGACGCAGAAGAATGTGTGAACGACGCATACCTTGGTGCATGGAACGCAATTCCCCCGGCTAAACCTAACCCCCTGCAAGCCTATATTTGCAAAATCATTCGGAACATTTCCTTTAAGCTCTATTACCGAAAAGAAGCGGCAAAGAGAAGCAGCTCTTATACGATTGCCATGAACGAATTGGAAGTTACTTTATCATCACCGAACACCGTAGAAGATGAGATTGAAGCAAGAGAATTAGCCCGTATCATTGAAGATTTCTTGGAAACCTTAACCGCCGAAAGTCGAGTTGTCTTTATGTTGCGTTACGCATATTCCGAGCCTTACGCCGACATAGCAAAGCGAGTGGGGCTTACCGAAAAGAATGTGTCAGTCCGGCTTTCCCGTATCCGCCAGAGGATGAAACTATACTTAGTTGAAAGAGAGGTATTCGTATGAACACGAAAAAGTTTTCCGAAGCAATGAGCGAAGTTGATGATAAATACTATGTGGAAGCAGCAAATTACCAGCCGAAGCGCAGGAAAAGTAATTGGGTGAAATGGGGCGCGGTTGCTGCTTGCCTTACCTTGGTCTTAGCTATCGGCATTCCATATATTACAAATCTCGTCGGATCGCATGGAGGACAAATCAAAGACCCGTTGCGTCCTCTCAATGTTATCGAGTATAATGGTGCATATTATGAGAAGCTCGATATGTCAGATACGGAGCTTCTTGACAGATATAATCTTCCCCATGAAATTACATCGGACATTGTGGGACGGAACATGGGAAGCGGGACAGATAGCAGCGAAAAATCCACAGAAGATTTGTTTCAATATCTGCCGTATGAAAATATAGCAACCTCTGATGGGCGCGCTTGCCGAGCGGTTTATATTATCCAAGACGGGGCGAACTATTCTTTTGTGCGGTTTTGCAATTATGTTCACTTTGATTCTAACTCACATGAAGAAGCTACTGAATTGTTTGCTGTCTATGGGATTGACGCTGCTGATGACATAAAAAGGGTTATCATCGGCAACGACACTATAAGCGACACTTTGGAAATCCAAGCAGTTTTTGATGAAATAAAAAATGCTCACTCCATAGGAAATGACGATTATCAAGCGGCGATATATGGCGGTTTGACCGAAGATGAGCAACGGACGATGAGTAGAGAGCTTGCTGAAAATATGATAGAGATAAGAATTGAAACGACAAGCGGCGTTGTTACAAATCACCTAAGCTATTATCCGTCGATAAACTATCTTGAATGGGGGCTGTCCTATTACGCAGATGTGTCTATCTCGCGATAAGTTAGCCTGCAAATAGCTGATATGTTGGTGCTGCTAAACTCAACAAGAAAATTGACAATGAAAGGAATTTGATAATGAAGAAACTGTACTTTATACTTCTAATCTTTGCGCTGGCACTGTCGTTATGTGCTTGCGGAGGTAAAGCAAATGATGTAACCATTGATTATGGCGAATCAACATCTTACACCCATGATGACATTGATGGCGCTGCAAAAGTCGTACTTGATAAGTTTTCCGAGTTTGACGGCTGTATTCTTAATTCACTAACATACGCCGGTGATAAAAAGAGCAATGACAATATTGAATACTGTAATACGCTTGACGAGGATTCGGATTTTACCGAGTGTATTGTTTTTGACTCGTCCTTTCGTTCTCCTAAAAACGGCGGCGGCGCTTGGGAAGCGGATGAAATATATACATGGTCATGGTATCTTGCGAGAGAAGCAAATGGCGAGTGGGTTTTGCTAACCTACGGATACGCCTGATTAACTGAACCACCTACTAAAAGCGCAATCGACTTACAAAATCGGTTGCGCTTTTCTTTTACCCAAAATCAAAAGGAGGTCGATCCCATGACGAAACCATTACCCAAAACCATTGAGGGCTGCAACGACGAAATCAGAAAAACCGAAAATGAAATCCGGCAGCTTACCAACAGGAACAAGATATTGGACAAACAGATTGCCGCCGAAACACGCAGGGAGCGCAACCACCGCATTTTCCTTTACGGCGGCTTTGTGGACAGTACCGCACCGGAGATACGAGACATGACCGACGAGGAAGCAAAGGACTTCCTTTATCATGCCCTGCACAGCGAGGAAGCGCGGGAGCTTTTGAGAAAACGAGCCGAAGCCGGAACGCCGGAATAATACCCTTGGACACAAGGGCGCACTTATACACCCTAACGGGTGCTGTGCGTCCTCTGGAAGCCATTGCATGTAGCATTGGCGGCTTGCGCCGCATACAGGGAAGTCTGCAACTTCCCTGCGACGCTTGCGCGTCTACCCTTTCGCACACCCCACGAAAGCAAACACCTTGCGTTGCAAGCTGTTCACTTTCATGGGGTCTTATTTATCCCCAATCGGAGGTGATACCCATAGCCATTTACCATTGCAGCATGAAGATAGTCAGCAGGGGCAAGGGCAAATCAGCCGTTGCCGCAGCCGCCTACCGAAGCGGCGAAAAGCTCATAAACGAGTGGGACGGAATGACCCACGACTACACCCGCAAGGGCGGCGTTATCCATTCTGAAATCCTCTTGCCGGAACACGCCCCGCCCTCTTTCTCTGACCGTTCAACACTTTGGAACAGCGTGGAGCTTTACGAGAAATCCTGCAACGCACAGCTTGCCCGCGACATTGAAGTTGCCCTGCCCGTTGAGCTATCACGAGAGGAACAGACCCGCCTTGTTCGGGAATACTGTTCTTCTCAATTTGTTTCCAAGGGCGTGGTTGCCGACTTTGCAATCCATGACACCGACAGCGGCAACCCACACGCCCATATCCTCTTGACCATGCGCCCGATGGACGAGCGTGGCGCATGGGCGGCGAAGTCAAAAAAGGAATATGTCCTTGACGAAAACGGCGAGCGCATACGCCTGCCAAGCGGCAGCTACAAGACCCGCAAGGTTGACCTTGCCGGGTGGAACAACCAAGACAACGCCGAGCTATGGCGGGCGGCGTGGGCTGACCTCGCCAACGCCTACCTTGAACGAGCCAACCGCCCGGAGCGTATCGACCACCGCAGCTTTGAACGGCAAGGGACAGACCAAATCCCCACCGTCCATGTGGGCGTGGCGGCGTCGCAGATGGAGAAGAAAGGAATACCCACAGAGCGCGGCGAGCTGAACAGAACAATCCAAAAGACCAACCGCCTTATGCGGGAAATTAAGGCGAAGATTGCCGACCTCAAAGCATGGGTTTCTGAACTATTCAAGGCAAAGGAAGCCGCCCCGGAGAAACCGCAGCCGCCCAAATCCCCCGACCTTGCAAAGCTGCTCATGGAGTATTTGAGCGTTCAGAGAGAAAAGAGCCGGAAATATTCGCAGGGCTGGCAGCAAAAGCACGCCGCCGATGAACTGAGAACCGTATCACAGGCGGTAAATTATCTTGCCGCGCATGGCATTATCACCCTTGCGGAGCTGGACGCTGCCCTTTCCTCTGTCAGCGATAAATCCGACACTATCCGCAGCGGTATGAGAGCCGCCGAAGCACGTATGAAAGAATTGCAGCAGCTCATTGACAACGGCAAAAAATATATCGCCAACAAGCCCATACAGGATGCGTACAAGCAAATCAAATGGAAAGGTAAGCAAGAGAAATACGCCGAAGCCTACCGTGCCGAGCTTACTATCTGGAACGCCGCAAGCAGGTTTTTACACGCACGTTTGCCGGAGGGTGTGAAGTCCCTGCCTATCCCAGCATGGGAAAAGGAATATGCCGCCCTATCCGCACAGAGCCAAGCCAATTATGCAACGCTGAAAGACACCCGCGTAGAGGTTGTCGAGCTTCAAAATATCCGTAAGTGCGTTGACATTGTGGAGAGAGCCACGCAGCCGCAGCGGACGCAGACCAAGAAACACGAATATGAACGATGAAAGGGTTTGAAACCATGAACAACAAGAACGAAAACGGCAAAATGGACGCAGAGCTTTTAGAGGAAATCCGTCAATGGCAGGAAAAAGAGGAAGCCACTGAAGGTATGCCGGACGAGTACCGCTTCACCAACCCCGACCCTTATGCCGAGCCGGAGTCTTTGCAGGAGGAACGGCGCAATCGCAACTTTTGGTTTGGGGAGGATGGGCATATCCATGTGAAAAATCTCTCCGCTTTTTGGCTGCCGGAGCTGACCATGCAGCGCGAAATCGGCGGCACGGTTTATTCCGTTACAGGCAGCTACGAGGGGACGGAAACACTGGATAAAAAGTTGGAGCGCATTTTAGAACAGAACGCAGAAAATGGGGAGGATATTGAATGAATGAAGCTGTTCAACTGGACAGAAGCTGTGGTATAATTGAAATAACCAATCCTGTACTGACAGTTGCCCCCTTGAAGGAGGATACAGAAATGTCACGGGCAACTGAAAAAATCACCGCACTGTATTGTAGATTGAGCCAAGAGGATGCACTAACTGGGGAGTCAAATTCCATCACCAATCAAAAATCCATTCTCCAGCGCTATGCCAAAGAGCACCACTTCACAAACACCTTGTTTTTCGTGGATGACGGGTACTCTGGTACAAGCTTTCAAAGACCGGGCTTTCAAGAGATGCTGGAACAGATTGAGGCTGACCGCGTATCGACTGTGATTGTCAAAGACCTTTCCCGTTTCGGGCGTAATTCGTCCATGACGGGAATGTTTATCAACATCACCTTTGCCGAGCATGACACACGGTTTATTGCCGTGGGCGATAACTTTGACAGCGTTGACCCCAACAGCGTGGACAACGACATGGCCGGAATCAAAAATTGGTTTAACGAATTTTATGCGCGGGATACCAGTCGCAAAATTCGGGCGGTCAACAAGGCAAAGGGCGAGCGCGGAGAAACGCTGACCTTCAATGTCCCATACGGATACAAGAAAAGCCCGGAAAACTCAAAGCAATGGATTATTGACGAGGAAGCCGCAAGAGTGGTGAAGCACATCTTTACCCTTTGCATGGAGGGCAGAGGCCCCATGCAGATTGCAAAGCAGCTCACGGCGGACAAGGTTTTAACGCCATCCGCCTACCACTTGCGCGAGGGAAGAAACCCACCCGCCAAGACAAAGGACGATGCCCCCTGCCATTGGCAGCAAACTACCGTCCGCAATATTTTAGAACGGCGGGAGTATACCGGCTGCACAGTGAATTTCAAGACCTACACAAAATCCATTTGGGACAAAAAGCAGCGGCATAACGACCTCGACAAACAGGCAATATTCTACAATACCCACCCTGCCATCATCGAACAGGATGTGTTCGACAAGGTACAAGAAATCCGCCAACAGCGCCACCGCAGAACAAAGACGGGCAAGAGCAGCTTGTTTTCCGGCATGGTCTATTGCGCCGACTGCAAGAAAAAAATGTATTACAGCACCACAAGCTACTTTGAAAAGCGGCAGGACTTCTTTGTGTGCTCCAACTACCGCAGCAATGAGGGAACTTGTTCAGCACACTATATTCGAGCTGTCGTTTTGGAGGATTTGGTCTGGATGCACATGAGCGCCGTTCTATCGTATGTTTCTCGCTATGAGGCTCATTTCCGCGCTGTCATGGAGCAAAAGCTCCAAACGGAGAGCGCGGCGGCAATACGGATACGGCGCAAGCAGCTTGCACAGTCAGAAAAGCGCGTTTTGGAGCTTGACCGGCTGTTCATCAAGATTTATGAGGACAATGCAAAGGGCGTTCTTTCCGATGAACGCTTTACCTTGATGAGCAAGACCTATGAGGACGAACAGGCACAGCTGAAAACGGAAACGAAAATCCTGCGGCAGGAAATTGAAGTACAGGAACGACAGATTGAAGATTTGGAGCAGTTTATTCAGAGGGTACACAGGTACGCCGATGTAAAGGAACTAACCCCCTATGCTCTGCGGGAGCTTGTCAAGGCAATCTACATCGAAGCCCCCGACAAGTCCAGCGGCAAGCGAAAGCAGGGTATCCACATCGCCTATGACCTTGTGGGTTTTATTCCATTGGATGAACTGATGAAACAGGAAACGGCATGACCGAAGTCATGCCGTGCCTGAAAACAATATTACTGTCTTATGAGCGCCCGCCTTTCGGACAGCCTCTTTTATCTTTCGTCAGCGGTTTTGATGCATCAGACCGTTTTTTTCAAGATAACTCTTCATCGGCAGCACCCAGTCGGTTTGCAGGATGTCAAAACCCCTTTTCGCCAGCCAGCCCCAGCCGGCATCCGGGTTGCCGGTGACGGAGATGTCGTCCGTGTGTCCGGCGGATTCAACCGTTTTGTAATTGAACACAATGGCATTGGCCCAGACAATCAGGTTTTGCCGGTGCATTTTATGAAGAAATTCTGCGCTCGCCACTTCGCTGTCATCATCGCCGAAGTGCGCTTCAATGCCGATTAAGCGGATGTTTCTT
This sequence comes from uncultured Eubacteriales bacterium, assembly GCA_964612185.1. Lineage (GTDB taxonomy): Bacteria > Bacillota > Clostridia > Oscillospirales > Acutalibacteraceae > UBA1447. Next base: position 101,708 of record CAZTCR010000003.1, on the reverse strand, counting down.
TTGAGCAGGTCCTGCGTGCAGTCATCCTCGTTCCAGACAAACGGCAGGTAGGGGATGTCCGGCGCCGCCTGTTCCAGCACATCAATACATTCGTCCGCGGGGAAGGATTTGGCAATTACCCGGTCCTGCAGTTTGTGCAGGCGCACGCAGGCGGTAATGTCGGCAATATTATCCCAGAATTTGTCAAGGTTGATAAAGCACCGCTGCCCGAACGCCTCGAAGATTTCATCAAGCGTGCTGACACCCTGCGTTGTCGCGGTGCCGTCGCCGTTGCAGTAGCGCAGTTGCCGGACTTCCGGTACGGTCAGTTCGGGGATGCGTTTGTCGCTGCGCAAATGTGCCGCTTCCAGCCCGGGGTGGAAAACGAAGAGTTCGCCGTCCCGGCTTTTTGTAATGTCAATTTCCAGTATATCCGCGCCTTGCACCAGCGCGGTTTCGTAGGATGCCATAGAGTTGCAGGGGATGTTGCCGCCGGCCACGCCCCGGTGCGCGGCGATAAGCAGGCCGTTTTTGGCAGCATCCCGGATGATATCATTCATATTGCCCTCCCAAAAGTTAACCGGCAGTTCAAATCTTGCCAATGATGCTGTCTAACAGCGCTTTTTGCCCGTCGCCAAGCGCGGCAAACGGCCGCCGGCAGGTGCCGCAGGGGATGCCCTGTTTTGTCAGCACATATTTGACGCTTGACTTTATATCCGTTGCAATCAGCGCCTCAATAATTTCGTTTGCTTCGCGCTGGCCGGCCGCCGCGTCCGCGACATTGCCGGCACTAAAACTGTTCAGAATCCTTAAAAACTTTTCGGGCATTACATTATAAGTGCTCCCGATCGCGCCCTGAACTCCTACCGGCAGCGCGTTGACGAAGATTTCGTCAAAACCGTTGAGCAGACACAGCGCCGGATATTTTTTACGCAGCCGGCTGAGTTCAAACATATCAATGGATGTAAATTTAACCCCGAAGACATCACAGGCGGACATAATGGTGCCGATGTTTGAGCTTGTGACGCTCACGCCGGACAGGAGGGGAATGTTGTAAACAATCAGCGGCAGCTGCGCGGCGTTTTGAATGATCTTATAGTACTCCGCGATTTCTTTAAAAGTGAATTTAAAATAAAACGGCGGCACGGCGGACACCGCGTCCGCGCCTGCCTTGGCGGCATGGGCAGCCAGTTCGCCCGCTCTGTCCGCCCAGATGTCGCCCACATGGGCGATAACGGGCACGCGGCCGGCAGTTTCTTCTATGACGGTTTCCAGTATCTTTTTGCGCTCTTCCTTCTCCAATAGAAAGCTTTCCCCTGTGCTGCCGCAGACATAAAAGCCGTTGACGCCTTTTTCAATCAACCGGTTCACCAGCGTTTTCAGCGAATGGTAATTCACCGTATAATCCTCATTAAACGGGGTGACAAGCGCGGGAATAATGCCGGAAATGTTCATAATCAAACCTCACTCGTTTCAATGATAGTACACAGGTGAATAGTAGCATATCGTTTGTTCAAAGTCAAAAATAAATTGCGCCGGCATACCGTTTTGAAACATTGCAACAAGACGGCAGAACGGATATAATATTATCCTGTATTAAAATTGCAAACGCAATTTTAATCGGCAAGTAAAGCTTGCCGCTGCGGCTGATGCCGCAGACAGATAACCTTGAACGGTATATCCGGCAGCAAATGCTGCCCCCGCTGTCTTGTGACAGCGGATTAAAAGATAGAAAAGTCTATCTTTTAAATGGAGATTCGTATAATCATCCTGACAGTTTTGATAGGGGGATATTTGTGATGCCGCGATACGATTACACCAAAACCATGATGATGAAACTTTTTATGGCGCGCCCGGACTGCAAGGGCGGCAGCATGGTGGACTGCGATTTTGAGCGGACGATGGAAATCGTCAAACAGGTGGACGCGCTCACCCTCGGCGCGCCGAAAATCATCTACCTCGTGGGCTGGCAGTACAATGGGCATGACGACAAATATCCTGCCTTTGACGCGGTCAACCCCGCGCTTAAAAGACCGGGGGATTCAACCGCGCTCCGGAGTATGCTGTGGCTGATTGAAGAGTCAAAAAAATACAATACCGTTATCAGCGTGCATATCAATTTTGCGGATGCTTATGACAACAGCCCGATGATGGCAGAATACCGGGCACACAACGCCCTCATCCGCGACCGCCAAGGCAAGCCGGCGGCGATAGAAAACTACAATGAGCAGCCCTGCTATAAAGTCAGTTACAAAGAGGAGTGGGAAAGCGGGCTGTTTCACAAGCGGATGCAGGCGCTGTTTGAGCTGCTGCCCGTCAAAGAAGCGGGCACGGTGCATGTGGACAACTTCCAGTGTTATGTCAACCGCAAGCCAAAGGTGAACATCAAAACCATGCAGGCGTACCGGAAAAAGATGATTGACTATCTGGCTGAAAACGGCATCGACATCACCTCCGAATTCACCTACCGGGAAGGCCCGCTGACGGGGTTGAACTACGGCACCCTTGTCCGGAATGTTTTATGGCGGCTGTACCCCATCGACACGCTCGGGCGGCTGCCGGCAATTTGGTGGGTGGACAAACTAAAAAAACGCGAAATATTCCGTATTTATCCCGACCGATACGCCGGCGGTGTGCTCAAAGGAAAATACGGCAAAATCCTCTACGGCAACCTCCACGGCGAGGAGTTGTGGCGGCTTGACGAAGGAGCCCCCGATGCCTGGCACAACGAATTTTTGCGGCAGTTCGCCGCGTATAATATCCCGTATTTTTACCTGGCAACGCTGAAGAAGGAAAAACTCGCCGGCCGCGGCAAAAAACTGCGTATGGTGTATGGGGACGGCACGATATCCTACCTGCGTGAACAGAAAATATCCAAAAACGGCGTGACGATGAAAACGGAAGATGACCTGCTGCTGCCTGTCACTTTTAAAACAGACACCTATATTGCCTACAGTAAAAACGGCTGTAAAAAGGTTTGGCAATTGCCCGCGCACCGGTACAAAGCGGCAAAACTGTATGACATCAGTGCCCAAGGCCTCCGGTTCATCGGGGAAACACCCGTTGAAAACGGCCGGATATCGCTGGACATTGCGCCGGAGCAGGGTGTGATGGTGGAGTTGTTCAAATAAAAAAGGTTTTTTTAATGTTTATGCGTATGATAGTAATTGCCGGCAGTAATTGTGTTGAGCGCGGAACAACTTATTGTAAACAAGGAAGCCGGACGATGATGGATGGAGGCACACAATGAACATGAAAAGCGAAACAGGGCAAAAAAAGGCAGGCAAGCCCAAAGATGCAAAGGGCAACATTATCTTTGTGTACGGAACACTCATACGCGGCAATGGCAACCATGCTTATTTTTTAAGCCAAAGCCGCTTCCTCGGGGCGGGAACTTTAAAAGGCTATGCCCTTTATGATTTGGGCAGTTACCCCGGCATTAAGCAGCGCAAGGATGATTTTGTTATAGGCGAATTGTTTGAAGTGGATGAGGGAACACTCGCGCATATCAATCGCCTGGAAGGCGAAGGCAGCCTGTACCGTCTGGTTTATGAACCGGTGCAAACCGGCGACCAAACGGTTGTCAATGCCGGTGTCTATGTTTATCTGCACGAAGTCAGCGAGTCGTCCTATGTCAGCCATGAAAAACAACCGTGGAGGGGAAGAAGATGAAAGAAGATTTGGTTTGGTATGTTTCGTATGGGTCGAATATGCTGCGAGATAGGTTTATGTGTTATATTGAGGGTGGGTATTGCAAGGAAAATGGCGCCACATATAAGGGTTGTGAGGATAAAACACCGCCGAGAGATAATAAACCCTATTTGATTAAAAACTACCGCATGTATTTCGGCAAAGAAAGTCAAAAATGGGATAATGGCGGCGTTAGTTTTTTGGAAGAAAAAGAAGGTGCGGAAACACGCGGAAGGATGTACTTGATTACATGGGAGCAGTTTTGTGATGTTCGCTGTCAGGAAGGATGCGGAGGCGAATGGTACTGCGACAGAGTTCGACTGAACCCCGAAAAGCCGGAAGACATTCCGATTTATACTATAACAAACAAGAAAAAGAGACCTGTGAAACCGCCGAGCAAAAAATATTTGGATGTTGTTGCAAGGGGGCTCAAGGAGACATTTGGTGATCAACTCAGCCCGAAAGAGATTGACGAGTATTTAGAACTTTGTATGAAGTGAAGTTTAAATAAAGTTCTCATACACGAACATATAAGAAGAGACATATTATGAGTGGGAGTTGAGTACTGTGAAGATGTTTGTCGGCGTAACGGATTTCGACTGGTTTAAAACATTAAAAAAGGAACCGCGCGAAGAAGTGAATTTTTGGAAACCCGGAGGTAAAACTGCCTTCAAGGCGCTTGATGAAGGTGAAATGTTTCTCTTTAAACTACACAGCCCGAATGATTACATAGTCGGCGGCGGTTACTTTCTGAAGTTTTCTTTTTTGCCGACATCGCTGGCATGGGACGCGTTTGGCGTATCGAATGGTGCGAACAGCCTTTACGAATTAAACAACCGGGTTTACAGATATAAAAAGACAAATCATTTCTCGGACCCTGACCCTGACATTGGGTGTATTATTCTGACGATGCCATTTTTCTTTGATGAGGAAGATTGGATAAAAATACCGGATAACTGGAACAGTAATATTGTTCAGGGAAAAACTTACTACACATCCGACGCATATGGACTCTCATTGTATAGTCAAGTGCAGCATAGATTAGTCGGGCATTCTCTAATTCCCCATGTACTTAGGGAGGATGAGATGGATGTCCGATACGGTCCAGAACAACTGATAAAACCAAGGGTAGGTCAAGGCGCGTTCAAAGTGTTGATAACCGACGCTTATCAAAGACGATGTGCGATAACAGGCGAAAAAACACTCCCGGTGTTAGAAGCGGCACATATAAAACCATATTCATTGGATGGACCGCACGAAATCAATAATGGCATACTGTTGAGGAGAGACTTTCACACGCTGTTTGACCGTGGCTATTTAACAGTCGACAAAGAACTAAATGTCGAAGTAAGTCATCGAATAAAAGAAGATTTCGGCAACGGAAAAGAATATTACGCACATCATGGAAGCAAGCTGATAATCTTGCCTGAAAGAATGGATCAGTTACCAAATCCGGATTACTTGGAGTGGCACAATCAAAATGTTTATCTTGGGTAAGTCATGAATTTTTTAGTAATCATTCTTCGGTTGGTAAAGGAGCAATATATCAATGGGCAAAAACGACAAACTCTATTTGGGCTGGCAAATAGGCATCACCTATGAGGCGGAAAGGCCGGCAGGCAACACCCTGCCCGACATGCTCAAACTCCTGGATGAAATGGCCGCCAACGGCATGAACATCCTGAGTTTGATGATGACAAGCTACGCCTATTTTGACCCCGCGCACGACGGCTTCGCCTGGCCGGTTCAAAACAAAAAGCTCGAATGTTTCCGGGATAAACGATGCCTGAACGCGGATGCAAAGACGGAATTTGTGTCCGCAGTGATTGAGGAGGCGGAGAAAAGAGGGATAGAAATCCAGCTTTTTTCCAACCTCGCCATCTACAACCCCGAAAGAATCAAAGCAGCCTACCCCGGTGCCGCCTTGCAGCGGGGCAGAAACGGCGAAGACCGCGGTTGGGTTTTCTGCCCGGACACAGCAGATATTTGGCAGATGGAAAACGATGAGATGGCGGATTTGCTCCGGTATTACAATCATAAAAATGTGAAGAGCATCGGCTACGAACGCCTGAGTTATGCGAGCGGGAGCTGTTACTGCGACGCGACAGCGGAAAAGTTTTGTAAAGACACCGGGGAGCCGATCATCGCTTACGGCGATGGCGACGACCTGTTTGACGACTGGAAAGTGAACAGCATCACCGGGAAGATGAGCGAACTCAACGACAAGATAAAAAACATCAAGCCCGGTACGGAAGTTTGGCTGCATTCCTCCTGCGCGCCCGGCTGGGGACACGATGCGGGCAGACTCCGGGGTGCGGGTGTGGACTGCGTAGTGCCGCATGTCGCGCATTTTCAAATGGACAAAACCGGTTTTGACGGTCTGCTGGACAGGGTCGGACCAAACGATACGGTGTTGCATTTTTGCGTGCGCGACAAAGCCTTGCCCAACTATAAAATCTGGCAAAAGACACCGGAGATTATTGAAGAAATCGGGGACTGGGCACTGGGGTACAGGCGCGCTAACGGGCGGCTGAAAGGCATCTTGTTTTTTAACGAAAACACGGTCAGCGATGAAAACCGGGCAGCGGTTTACCGGCTGACAAAAAAATTCAAAAATACTTGACGCAGTGTGAGACACTAACCATGAATTCGTATGAAAACAAATGAGGTGGCAGTTATCATCAAAGAAATCAAAACCGTATCCATCATCGGGCTGGGCGCGCTGGGCATCCTCGTCGGGCAGCGTTTTGCCAAGCAGATGCCAAAAGAAAATTTGCGGATAATCGCGGACAAAGACCGCATTGAGCGTTATCGGCGCGACGGCATTTACAGCAACGGGGAACGCTGTGATTTCAATTTTGTTTTGCCGGAGGAAAGAACCGGGCCTTCGGACCTGATTATCTTTGCCGTGAAGTACGGCGCGCTGGAAGAAGCGGTGCGGGCCGTTAAAAATCAGGTCGGCCCCGGCACGCTTTTTGTGTCCCTGCTCAACGGCATCACCAGCGAGGATATTATCGCGCAAGCCTATCCGCGCGAGCAAATCGTTTATACCGTCGCGCAGGGGATGGATGCCGTGAACGAAGGCGGGCGGCTTACCTTTTTGAACTCGGGCACCATTTTTATCGGCGATGCCCAGCCGGGTGTTGTGCCGGAAAAGGTGGAAACCGTCGCGGCTTTTTTTAAAAAAACGGGGCTGCCCTACGAAATTGAGCGGGACATCAAAAGGCGGATGTGGGGCAAGTTTATGCTCAATGTGGGCATCAACCAAGCTGTCGCGGTGTTCGGCCGGGATTATTCGGACGCGCAGAACGAAGGGCAGACAAGGGATGTGATGATTGCCGCCATGCGCGAGGTGATTCCGCTCGCGGAAAAAGAGGGGATTGCGATTTCCGAGGACGATATCCCTTACTGGCTCAAGGTTGTCGGCACACTCAACCCCGTCAGCAAACCCTCCATGCGCCAGGATGTGGAGGCGAAGCGAACCAGCGAAGTGGAGATGCTCGCAGGCGCCGTATTGGCGATGTCTAAAAAGTACGGCATAAAATCCCCGGTGAATGAGATGCTGTATGAAAAAATTAAGGCGATAGAAGCCGGGTATTGACCGCAAAACGATAGAATTAGAAATACCGCCCTGTCCGTTGCGACAAGGCGGTAATTTATTGCGCGGTGTTCTACCCGACCAGGTACGCCTTCCGGACATCGTCGCTGTTCGCGAGTTCTTCCCCTGTGCCGGTGAGGATGATTTTGCCGGTTTCCATTACATACGCCCTGTCGGCAATCGAAAGTGCCATCTGCGCGTTCTGTTCCACCAGCAAAATGGTGGTGCCGGCAGCGTGCAGGGTTTTGATAATGTCAAAAACCTGCTGTACCAGGATGGGGGACAGCCCCATGGACGGCTCGTCGAGCATCATCAGCTTGGGTTTGCTCATCAGCCCGCGGCTCATGGCGAGCATCTGCTGTTCCCCGCCGGAGAGGGTGCCGGCGATTTGTTTGCGGCGCTCTTTGAGGCGGGGGAACAATTCATACACATGCTCAAGTGATTTGGGGATGGAGGAGGACGGTTGGGTGAACGCGCCCATCTCCAGGTTTTCTTCCACGGTCATGCGCTGAAAAACACGACGTCCTTCCGGAATGTGCGCAATGCCCGTATGAACAATCGCGTGCGGTGCCGTCGTGTTGATTTTTTGGCCCAAAAAATCAATCTCGCCCGTCTTGGTCCGTAACAGGCCGGATATGGTTTTAAGGATGGTGGATTTACCCGCGCCGTTCGCGCCGATGAGCGAGACAATCTCACCTTCCCCGACCTCAAACGAAACGCCCTGGATGGCGTGGATGGGGCCGTAATACACATTGATATCTTTTACCTGCAGCATGTTATTACGCCTCCTTCTTGCCGAGATACGCTTCAATGACCGCCGGGTTTGAGCTGATTTCGTCCGGGGTTCCCTTGGCGATAATCTTGCCGTAGTTCAGTACCGCGATGCCTTCGCAGATGCCCATGACAAGCTTCATGTCGTGTTCAATGAGTAAAATCGCAATTTGATAGGTGTCGCGGATTTTTGTGATATTTTCCATCAGCTCCGCCGTTTCCGACGGGTTCATACCGGCGGCGGGTTCGTCCAGGAGCAGGATGAGCGGCTTTGTCGCGAGTGCGCGGACAATCTCCAGCCGGCGCTGCGCGCCGTAGGGCAGCGCGCCCGCTTTGGTGTCCCCCATGTCCTGCATATTAAAAATGGAAAGCATATCCAGCGCCCGCTCACGCGCCTTCTTTTCGTCCCGCCAATAGCGCGGGGTGCGCAGTACCGCGCCAAGGATGTGGTAGGTAATGTCATGGTGGAGCCCGACCATCACATTTTCCGCCACGGTCATGTCCTTAAAGAGCCGGATGTTTTGGAAGGTGCGCGCAATGCCGGCGCGGCAAACCTGGCTGGTGTTCATGCCGGCGGTATCTTTGTCGCCGAGGATGATGGTGCCGCGGGTGGGCTTGTACACATTGGTCAAAAGATTAAATACCGTGGTTTTACCGGCACCGTTGGGGCCGATTAATCCGGATATTTCTGTGCGGCCGATGAGCAGGTTGAAGTCGTCCACGGCCACAAGGCCGCCGAAGTCAATGCCCAGGTGAAGGGTTTCCAAAACAGGCGGGCTTGCCGCGTCCCGTTCCGGGACCATGCCCCTGCTGGGGACGGGTACCAGTTTACTCATGAGGTTCGTCCTCCTTTTCCGGCAGGGGTTTTGGCTTGGGTTTGCCGCCGAGCTTGCTGAGCAAGGCACTCAGGGAAAAGTCGTAGCTGCCCATGAGCCCTGTCGGTTTGAAGATCATGACGACAATCAGCAGCAGCGAGTAGGCAATCATGCGGTACTGCGAAAAAGCGCGCAAGAGTTCCGGCAGGGCAGTGAGTACGGTTGCGGAGATGATGGAACCGATCATCGAACCCATGCCGCCGAGCACCACCGTGACGAGAATCTCGATGGATTTCATAAAACCGAAAGCGGCCGGTGAAATGACCCCGAGGTATCCCGCATACAGCGCGCCGGCAACACCGGCAAAAAAGGCGGACAGGGTGAACCCGAATGTTTTGTAATAGGTGGTGTTGATACCGCAGGCCTCCGCGGCAATTTCATTGTCCCGGATGGAGAGAATCGCTCTGCCGTGGCGGGATTTCATGATGGTATGAATGACAAAACAGGTTACCGCAACGCACAGGAAGGTATTAAAAAAGTTTGTGGTTTTCGGAATGTTTTTGAGCGACGCCGCGCCGTAAGTAAGCTTAAAGCCCAGCACGCTGTCAATATTCAGCAGCACAACGCGGATAATCTCGCCGAACCCCAGGGTGATGATGGCCAGGTAGTCCCCCTTCAGCCGCAGCGCCGGTATACCGATGAGAAAGCCGACGAAAGCCGCTGTCATCCCGCCGATGAGAATGCCCAAGGGAAAGACGGCATCCGGGGAGACGGTCACGCCGCGCATAAAGATGGCCGATGCGTACGCGCCCAGCGCCATAAAGCCGGCATGCCCCAGCGGCAGCTGGCCGAGGTAACCCGTGGCAATATTCAGCGAAAGCGCCAAAATCATATTGATGCCGCACAGAATGAGCACCCTGGTATAGTAGTTCGATACACTGCCGGAGTTGACCAATCCCGTGCTGCCCGTCAACAGAACAACAAAAACTACGGTGTTAATCATATATCGCAGCCACATGGGCATTTTATTCTTTGTAATGTTCATCTTCGCCACCTAAACCTTTTCCTGCAGGTTCCGGCCGAGGAGTCCCGTCGGCTTGACCACAAGAACAATAATCAGGATGCCGAACACAACCGCGTCTTTCCAAACAGAAAGGCCGAAGGCGGAAGCGGCTGCTTCTGCCAAGCCGATGGCAAAACCGCCGATCATGGCGCCGGGGATGGAACCGATGCCGCCAAGCACGGCGGCGACAAACGCTTTTAAGCCGAGCATGGCGCCCATGGTCGGCGAAGCTTGGGGATAAGCGGCGCAGTAAAGGACTGAGCCGATGCCGGCCAGCGCGGAGCCGACCGCAAAGGTAAAGGTGATGGTCTTGTTCAGGCTGATGCCCATGAGCTGCGCGGCACCCGTATCCTCCGACACGGCGCGCATCGCCTTGCCCATTTTGGACTTTTTAATTAAAAGGTTGAGCAAAATCATCGACACAACCGATACAACGATGGTAACAATTGCCGTACCGCTCAGGCTGACAGAGCCCAATACAATGGCAGGCACATTTACAATTGCCGGCACAGGCTTTGCCCCGGCGCCGAAAATAATCTGCGCCAGGTTCTCCAGCAAAAAGGAAATGCCGATAGCGGTGATGAGCAGCGACAGCCGCGGCGCTTTGCGCAAGGGTGTATAGGCGACCTTTTCAATCACCACACCCAGCACCGTGCAGGCGGCGATAGCCGCGATGACGGCAATAATGGGTGACTGGCCGAAATTCACCATAAACAGCCAGGCTGTATAGGCGCCCACCATGATGATGTCGCCGTGCGCGAAGTTGAGCAGCAGGATGATGCCGTAGACCATGCTGTACCCCAGCGCAACAAGCGCGTAGACAGAACCGGTCTGCAGGCCGTTCATAAACTGGCTGACAATGGTTGAAAACAAGGACATGGGTCTTCATCCTTTCAACAAAAGGGTTGCGCGCATTATGGAATATTGAAGTTTGCCTTGTGCAGTTAGCGGGTAACTGCACAAGGCAGAAGGTTTCAATCGAAAAAATACTTACACAGGATAGAATTAATAAATACGGTCAAAGGTCTCCGCACCGTTGGCGAGTTTAATCATAACAACGGCTTTGATTGGGTTGTTTTTCGCGTCAAAGGTGTAGCCGTCCGGGCTGGTGACGCCTTTAACCCCTGCGCTTTTGTCGCGGATGGCATCGATAACGGCTTGCTTATATGTATCGGAGCCCGGTGTCATGCCGCCTTTTGCCTCAACAATTTTGAGGGCGTTGCAAAGAACCATCGCCGCGTCATAGGCAGTGGCGGCGAACATGTTCAAGGTGTCGGTGCCGTATTTCGCGGTATAGGCCGCTTCAAAGGCTTTTATTTCAGCTGTGGAATCTGCGGCATAGCCGGAGGTGAACACGCAGCCTTCCAGGTCAGCGGCGGAAGCAAAGTCTTTTACGCCTGCCCAGCCGTCACCGCCGAGGAAAGGAACGGTAATCCCTGCAACGCGCGCTTGTTTGACCATCAGGCCGACATCTTCATAGTAGTTGGGGCAGAACACCACATCGGGATTTTTTGCTTTGATGTTGGTCATCTGGCTTTTGAAGTCTTTGTCGCCCGTGGAGTAGCCTTCTTCCGAAACAACCGTTACACCAAGGGTTGCGCATTTGGCTTTAAAAGCGTCTTTCAGCCCGATTGCGTAATCGTTGCCGGTTTCAACAATGATTGCCGCGGTTTTTGCCTTCAGAACTTCTGATGCGTAATCTGCCATTTTCTCGCCCTGGAAGGGGTCGATGAAGCAGGTGCGGAACACATTGGTGTAGACTTTGTTGTTATCCGCATCGTAGGTAACGGCTGCTGCCGTGGCGGAAGCGGTAATCATGGGCATGTTAATCGGATTTGCTTCCTGAACAACCGCAAGCGTGTTGCCGGTGAGCACATCGCCGATTAAAGCGGTAATACCGCCGTCGACCATGCGGGTGAACGCGTTGACAGCCTCGGCATTGTCCGCCTTGTTGTCATAAGCAATAATTTCAACCTGTTTGCCGTTGATGCCGCCCGCTGTGTTGATTTGGTCAATGTAGAGCGTGGCGCCGTTTTTGACGGCGAGCCCATACTTTGCATATTCACCGGTGTGGCAGCCAAGGATACCGACCTTGAGGGTCTCGGTCTTTTTTTCCTCTTTGGCACAGCCGGCGAACGCGCCGAGCGCCAGAACAAGAACGAGTGCGATGCATAGAACTCTTTTCATTTCCAATCTCCTCTCAATATCAATATTTTTATACTACAAGCATTTCCGCACAGGACGGATCCGCTGTGTATACGAAAAAACAAGGAATTGTGCGCTATTTACACAAATAATATGGGATTATTCTATCATTGTTGATTTATTTTGTCAATTATTATCCTTATTGTGTATTTTACAAATATGCAGCATAAATACAGTTTGATTTTTAAGCCGATAAAAGATAGAATAAATGTATTCATCGGAAGGAATATGATGGAAAGAAGAGGATAGGATGCAGGTGTTTCAAGCGGGCGCGGGCAGGGAGGTCATTACTCCGCCCATCGGCGCGAGACTCTACGGTTACACATTGGATGTTTTCAGCGAATCGGTTCATGACGACTTAACGGCGACCGCCGTTGCTTTTGAGCAGGGCGGCGAGCGGGCAATGCTGATTTCGGCAACGGTTTGCCTGATTAACACGGAGTTGTGCGATGAAATACGCGGAAAAGTCAGCGCGGCAACAGGGATTCCCGCTGCCAAGATCATTTTATCCGCGACACATACCCACTCCGGCCCCTGCACCGCGGGCAACACCGGTTGGGGACCTTTGGACACGGAATACTGCGGCAATATTTTTATCCCGCGAATCATCAAGGCGGCAGAAACGGCAGCCGCAAAGCTGGAGCCCGCGCTGCTGGGTATCGGGACAATCAAGAGCAAAACCGGCATCAACCGCCGCCAGCAGAACAAGGATAACTCGGTGAGCCTGGGGCAGAACCCCTGGGGGTGTTACGACCCGAACATGACTGTTATAAGTTATAAAAGCACGGCCGGCAAACCAATCGCCAACATCGTTCATTACGGCGCGCACTGCACCGCGGCGGGTAAAAATATCGAAATTACGCGCGACTGGGCCGGCGCGATGATTGACCGGCTGGACAAAGAAAGCGGCGCGATAACGGCGTTTTTCAACGGAGCGGAAGGCGATGTGGGGCCGAGGCTTTCCAACGGGCATACGGTCGGCAATATCGAATATGTGAAGGAGCTCGGAAAAATCGCGGCGGAAGACGCGGCAAAAGCCTATCAAAGCATCGGCGAATACCGCGAGGCTGCTCTTGCCTGTGTTACGGGGGAAATTAAATTGCCGTATGCGGCGGTGATGCCGTTAGAACAAGCAAGGGAAAAACTTGCCGCTTTCAAAGGGGACGAAAAGATTAATCTGTCCGGCAGAACTTTTGAATATCTTAAAAAAGTTGTTGCGGCGCATGAAACCGGGCTTCCGGGTGAAAAATACTTCAGCTTTCCGCAAACAATTATTCAAGCCGGCCCTGTTGCTTTTGTCCCGTTTCCGTATGAGTTTTTTTCCGAGATATCGCTGCGGCTGCGCGAGTACAGCCCGTTTGACCATACCCTTTGCCTGGGCTGCACAAACGGCAACAACGGGTATCTGCCCACGCAGGACCAGCTTTGCCGCGGCGGGTATGAAATTGATGTGTTTCTCACCGCCGGCGTTTTGACATTGGCACCGGATTCGGACTATAATATCATCATGGAAAACTTAAAACTGATGGAGGCGCTCGCATGTTCAGAATAGGCAAAGAAGAAATCAAAGCGGTCAAACAAGTAATCGAATCAAAAGATTTGTTTAAATGCAACGGCGGTTTGCAGGAGACCATGCACTGCGAACAGGAAATGAAGGAATTGTTCGGCGCCGATAACGCGATACTGATGACCTCCGGCAAGGCGGCAATTATTGCCGCGCTCGTCGGGTGCGGCATCGGCCCGGGGGATGAAGTGATTGTGCCGGGGTATACCTACATTGCCTCCGCCATGGCTGTTTTGGCAACGGGCGCAATCCCCGTTATTGCGGAGATTGACGAAACCTGCACCATTGATGTCAAGGATGTTGAAAGAAAGATCAGCAGACACACCAAAGCGATTATGCCCGTCAACATTCAGGGCTTCCCGTGTGATATGGACGCGCTGATGAAATTGGCAAAAAGACACGACCTCAAGATTGTTGAAGACGCCTGCCAGGCAGACGGCGGCGCTTATAAAGGCAAAAGGCTCGGCACTATCGGTGATGCCGGCGCGCTGAGTTTTAACCAGTTTAAAATTATCAGCGCGGGCGAAGGCGGGGCGCTGCTGACAAACAACAGAACCGTCTATGAACGCGCTTTTATTTACCACGACAGCAGCGCAGTCGCCTATTTTGGGGGTCAGCTTGATGAAATAGCAGAACCGCAGTTTTGCGGCGTGGAATACCGGACAAACGAGATTGCGGCCGCTATTCTGCGTGAGCAGCTCAAAAAGCTCGACGGCATCCTGCACGATCTGCGCAAGAACAAAAAGAAAGTGATGCACGCGCTTAAAAAGGACTTTCGCTTTATTCCGTCAAACGACATCAACGGGGATTGCGGTACCACCCTCGCATTCGCGTTTGATACGGAGGCTCAGGCGCGAAAATTCGCCGCGGCAGCCGGTGTAAGGGGAACACTCCCCATTGACACCGGCAAGCATGTCTACACCCGCTGGACGCCCATACTCGAAAAACGCGGTGCTTTCCATCCGCTGATGGACCCGTTTAAGATGGACGCGAATAAGCACCTTAACCACAACTATTCCTTGGATATGTGTCCGAAGACGCTGGATATCCTCGCGCGGACGGTCTATGTCGGCGTGAATCCGGATTGGAGCCGGGCGGACATCAGGAACCTCATTGAAGCGTGCAAAGCAGCTGGCCAGCAGTAAAAGAATTAAAAAATCCGGTTTGAAAGGAATCAAGTTATGAAAAAAATCATTTCTATCGCACTGGCTGTTTCAATGCTCCTTGGCAGTTTTTCGATTGCCTCAAGCGCAAAAGAAGGTGCCGCTGTGCAAAATGATTTTGCTGCGTCGCTCAAGTCTTCAGCAGGGCTGCTGGACTATTTTGTCGGCAATATCGAGCATACAGGGGGTATTGAGCAGACAAACGCGCAAGTGAAACAAATGATCAAAGCCGATGCGGGTGTATTCTTCGGGTTGAAAGAATCCTCCGTGCTGGATAAAACCTTTATGGTGCCGCACAGCCAGCAGTATTACCAGCCGGGTGTGCCGGGCGGTATCTGCAACAAAGCAGCGGCGATGATGCTTTTATCTTTTTACAGAGACGGCAAAGGCTATGCCAACCTGCCGGATGATCAAACAATGTATACTCAAATCAGCGTGATGTATGATTCAATGACGCAAGACCTCAGCGGATTCTTTAAAAATCCGTTTTTGAACGAACAGTTTGATACAACCCAGAGCTATGAAATGCTCGGGACATTTGAAATGGGTCTTGCATATTACCTTTTCAGCAAGGGATACAAGGACGCCGCGCAGAATGTCATTAACAATGTCAGCTGCAGCATCATGAGGGTTCCGGATAAATTCAGCAATTCGATTTTGAAGATGCTGATGAGTTATTTTTCCACCTGGCTTGTACAACAGACAAACGGCGAGCTTGCGCTGGACACGAATATAAAGGCAAACACAAACAACGCGATATTAAACTCACTTAAAGAAGGCGAGCCGGTTATCATCGGCTGCTTAACAGCGTTAGGCAACGACATTTATTCCGTTCACTATTTTGTAGGCGTGGGTTATTATAGAATGAACTTCAATATCAAATTCGGAACCCGGACACTTTGTTCTTTCAACAAAGAGTATGTGGAAGTTTACGATACCTGGGGGCAAAGCAGCTCGGTGGTCAACTGGACGGTCTTCAAAAATACCGCGATATATTCGTCGGTTTCCATGGCAAAATAAAATCCCCGTTGATTGTAGTTCCCCGGCACAGGCAAAAGATGAGGTCATGAGAAGAATCAAAGACATGTACACTTAAGGTTACAATCATAAAAATACTGTCAAAAAGTAAAATTGACCACCTGAGTTGATAGTAAAAATTGGTCTTTTCTGTTATAATCACTTATGGAAAGGGGCGTAAGGTTGAATGGTTACATTCAACCTGTTAAAAAATAGCTTGCGAGCTGTTCGGCAAAGCCCGCATTCCGCGGGTGCCCAACCGCATTTTTTATATTTGGTCTTATGTCCTTTCGGGGGCATAAACCTAACGAAAGGACATAATATTTTTATGAACATCGGGGAAAAAATATACAACCTCAGGCAGGAAAAAGGCTGGTCGCAGGATGAGCTTGCGGAAAAGCTTTCGGTCTCCCGGCAATCGGTTTCAAAATGGGAATCCGGCAAGACGCTGCCGGATTCGGATAAAATCATTCTGTTAAGTGGACTTTTTTCGGTTTCAACCGATTTTTTACTAATAGACAGCGAAGTGTTTGTCCCCAAAAATAAAGCGGATTCCGCGCCGGTCGAAGCGGCCTTGCCGGCTGAGGTGGTTTCCATAACCGATGCGGACATGATGAAGACGCAGGACAATATTCAGCTTCCGGCTGAATATAAGACGGCGCCAACCACAACGCCGATTCCGGCACCAAAGAAAAAACTATCCAAAAAAATAATCGCGGTTATCGCCGTGGCTTGTATGATGATTGCGGCGATTGTTCCATATCCGCTGGGACTTTATGACAAGGCAATCGGGTTAGTCGTGGAAGAACCCGTTCAATACCCCATTATCCTCGTTCACGGTCTTGGCGGTTGGGGTCCGGAATCCGGCATCAACGAGAAAGCGCCTTATTGGGGCGCATCGACCGGGAGCCTGGTGCAATACCTCGGCGGGCAGGGTTATACGGCGTTGGAAGCATCGGTCGGCCCTTTTTCCAGCACATGGGACAGAGCCTGCGAGCTGTATGCCCAGCTTGCGGGTACAAAGGTTGATTACGGTGAAGCGCATGCGACAGCAAACAATCATGCCCGTTATGGCAGAACCTACAGCAAGCCGCTGTTTGAAGGCTGGGGAACAAAAACTGCTGCGGGGCAGTTGAAAAAGGTCAACCTTGTTGGTCACAGTTTCGGCGGTCCGACCATCCGGCTGCTGACATCCCTGCTTGCAAAAGGCGCGCAGGAGGAAATTGAGGCAGGTGGGGACGCGGTATCCCCACTTTTCAAGGGCGGCCAAGGCGACCTTGTAAACAGCGTAACAACACTGGATTCCCCCAACAACGGCTCTTCTCTTTTCCTCGCTCTGGATCAATACAACCTGGTTTCCCCCTTGCTGGATGTCGTACTTGCCTTTGCGGGCATATCGGGGAATACACCCGTGAAAGGGTATCTTGATTTTCATCTTGAACAATTTGGTATAACCTCCGCCCCCGGTGAAGACACCAGCCTCACTTCCATGAAAGATTCATTGGAAAGAGTCTTAAAAACGGGCAACGATAATGCCGTTTATGATTTGTCGCCGGACGGCTGCGCCGAACTGAATAAGCGTATCGGGGTTGTTGACGGCGTCTATTATTTCTCCTATTCTTATTGCACCACAAAAGAAAACCCCTTAACCGGCAACCAGCTGCCCGAGCTTGACACGCTCCTTGTGCTCATGCCCACAGCTTTGCTCATGGGAAGTTACGATGAAAACACGGTGACAGACCTTACGATTGACAAAACCTGGCTTCCGAACGACGGGCTTGTCAATGTGGTTTCGGCAAGGTATCCGTTCGGAGACCCGTGGCAGGATTATAACAGCGAAGACATTAAAAGCGGGGTATGGAATGTAATGCCCACCCGAAACGGCGACCACGGCACGGTCATCGGTCTGAATGCCGGGGCAGAGGAAACGCACGGTTTCTATACGGAGTTATTCTCTATGATAGATGCCATCCCGCGGGAGAAAAAACATTTTATCAAATCGCCGTTTTAAGGGAAAGGATAGAAATATCAATGGAAATCAGAAGAATTTTACCGGAAGAGCACATCGATATTCTGAAACTGCGGTCGGTTTCCTACAATTCAAGGAAGGATTTCAGCGACCCCGAGAAGGTAAAGGAAGGCTACAAGGAAGTGCGCGCGGTATTTGACGACACCGGCAAAGCCTGCGCGACTACACGCGTGGAGCCGTTTACCATCCGCTACAACGGCAGCAATGTTAAAATGGCCGGCATCGGCGCGGTTGCGACATTACCGCAGGAACGAAACAAAGGTTATATCAGAAAACTGTTCAGCTATTGTTTTGAGGAAATGCGCGCGAACGAACAGATATTCTCTTATCTTTTTCCGTTTTCGCACCCCTATTACAGGATGTTCGGTTATGAGTGCAATTACGACAGGCAGCTCATTAACATGCCGCTCAACGCCTTTACGGAACTGAAAATGCCGGGCAGAGCGGAACTGTTTGTTTATGATAAGCATCTGCAGGATGTCAAGGACATCTATAACACCTATATTGAAAACAAAAACCTCGCTGTCGTCCGGGATGAAGCGCAGTGGAAAAAGATGTTTGACCGGGACCCGTACACTGAACTGTACAGCACCTATGTTTGGTATGACACCGACTCAAAGCCGGTCGGTTACATCTCCTACGATTCGTCCGCGGATGGTCCCAACGAAATGCATATCAGTGAACTCGCTTTTAAAAACTATGATGCCGTAAGAGGCTTGCTTGGCTTTTTAAGCAAGTTCCATCCGACTTTTAAAGCGTTCAAGGGGTATTTGCCGGCAACGATTGACTTGACCGTTCTGATTCCCGAACCGATTTTGATGCAGCGCGAACTGAAAACCTTCGGGATGAACAGGATTGTCGATGTTGAAAAGGTGCTCGGTTACCTGCAGAACCCGGGTGTAAACAGCAGTGTGCATATCGGTGTAACCGACTGTTCGATTCCTTGGAACAACGGCGTTTTCACCGTCAGTTTTGAAGACGGTGCGGTATCTGTTCAAAAGACCTGTGCCGAACCCGATGTAAAGTGTACTGTACAGGCGCTTACCCGCTTCGCCACCGGGTACACTTCGCTGGCTAAAGAGGTGGCATACAATACGGTGGAACTGCTGGGCAACCGCGAGTTGCTGTTTTCTGTTTTTCCGCAAAAAGAAATGTTTATGACCGAGTCGTATTGATGTGGTTGCAACGGTTTTGCCCGAAGAGACACACTGACGCCGTTTGAGGTGACAGAATGAACAATGAAATTGTCCGCGGACTGACCCTGAATGTCGCATTGCTTTTATCCGTTAGTATTGTTTACAACGCGTTTTTACAAAAAGTGCGCGGGAAAAACCAGGCATATGAAGCATTGCTCGGTGTTGTTACGGGTTTTGTCGGCATTTTGCTGGTGATTAACTCGGTGCGGCTTGACACGGGGGTCATCTTCGACACCCGCTCCATTCTTATCAGTATTTGCGGTTTTTTCTTCGGTCTCATTCCTACTGCGGTCGCGACCCTCCTGATAGCGGGGTACCGGATTTTTGTCGGCGGGCCGGGTGTTCTAACCGGTGTTACGGTGACGCTGCTGACTGCGGTCTCGGGCTTGCTTTGGCGATGGGTAATCAGCAAAAGAAAATTTGCCGGTAAAAAAACCAACTGGCTAAACTATTATATTTTCGGATTGATTACCCACCTGGTGATGCTGCTGTGTATGCTGACCTTGCCGCCAAATGTAATGGCAGCAACCATCAGGCAAATAAGTCTGCCAATCCTCACTATTTATCCGGTCGGCTCGCTCTTGTTGTGCCTGGTGATGGCTGCCGGGCAAAAAAATGTCCGGACAAACAGAGCACTCGAATCGAGCGAGCTGCGTTTCCGCACGATGTTTGAACAGGCACCCATCGGCATTACGGTTGCGGACAATCACAAAACGCTGTATATGAACACCGCTTATGCAAGCATAATGGGCCGTTCGCAGGAAGAACTCAAAGACTGTGATTGGGCAGACCTGACACATCCCGATGACTTGCCGGCGGATATGGAAAAGTTCAAGGCGTTAAAGGCGGGGCTGATTAAGGATTATCACCTGGTTAAAAGATACATCAAACCTGATGGTTCGACGGTTTGGGTGGATATGATTGTCGCATCCATCGAAAACGGGAGTGTGTTTGAAGGCAGCCACCTGTGTATGGTGCAAGACATCAGCGAGCGCAGGCAAAAAGAAGAGGAAATACGCTACCTGAACTATCATGATATTCTTACCGGTTTGTATAACCGCACTTTTTTTGAAGAGGCACGCAAACGGCTGGATGTGCCGGAGATGATGCCGTTATCTTTCATCATCGGCGATATTGACGGCTTAAAAATTATCAACGACGCGTTTGGTCATGCCCAGGGCGATAAACTGTTGACGAATACCGCCCGTATTTTTACAGATTGCTGCAGACCGGATGATATCATTGCGCGCACGGGCGGTGATGAGTTTTGTGTTTTGATGCCGAAAACGGATATACAGACAGCACGCGCGGTTTTCGCAAAAATGAAAGAGCGATTTGAAGGGTATGCGGCAAAAACGGATAAAACAAGTTACTTTACCAGTGTATCGTTGGGGTACTCAACAAAAGACAGGACAGATCAACCGTTTGCCGATGTTTATAAGGAAGCGGAAGAAAATATGTACAGACGCAAGCTCTTTGAACAGAAGAGCCTGCACAGTTCCCTGCTGACCTCAATAAAGACCACCATGCTTGAAAAAAGCAATGAAACGGAAGAACATGCCGAGCGCATGGCGGACCTTTCAAGGCGCCTCGGGCAGGAACTCGGCTTAGACGACAGGCAGCTGACCGCGCTCGAGCTGGTGTCAACACTGCATGATGTCGGCAAAATCAGCATTGATAAAGACATCCTGACAAAACCGGGACCGCTTGATGAGGATGAGTGGGCGGAAATTAAAAAACATCCGCTTGTCGGGTACCGGATTGCACAGGCGGTGCCGGAACTCAGGCACATTGCAGAGTATATCCTCTGCCACCATGAGCGATGGGACGGACAAGGCTACCCGCAAGGGCTTGCCGGAGAAGATATTCCGCTGATATCGCGTATCCTCACCGTGGTCGACGCCTATGACTCAATGACGCAGGACAGAGCATACCGCAAGGCCATGACGCGGGACGCGGCAATCGCCGAACTGCTTGAGGGCTGCGCAGCGCAGTTTGATGCCGGTGTTGTGCATGTGTTTCTTGAAAAAGTCATCAAACAATAATGGACACTTTACAAATTCAATGAGAATGATGGAGAATGATGTGCAAAAATTCAAAGGCTATTTAATCTGTACCGATATCGACGGTACGCTGGTCAATTCCAAGGGCGAACTCTCCCAAAACAATCTTGAAGCCATTGAGGCGTTTCAACGCGGCGGCGGATTGTTTACCGTATCAACCGGCAGGATGCCCGAGCATGTGCTGAACTTTCCGTTTTTGCCCAACGCACCGGTGATTTCCGTCAACGGCACGGTAATCTATGACATCGATAACCGCAAAGTCATCCGTGAATTTCCGCTCGACTGTTATTATGACGATGTGATCGAATACATAAGCAGCCGATATGCCGATAAAATGAGAAACTACGAGGTATATACCCCCGGGGACTGGGTATGTGTGGAAGACCGGCCGGCAGGCGCGATAACGGAGCAATACAAGCAAAGCAAGGTGTATAAAATACTGTTCCGTTTTTTTAGTGCCGAAGACGCTGTTGCTATGAACCGGGACCTCGATGAAAAATTCGGCGACCGGTTTCTATTTGACCGCAGTTGGCCGCTTGGGGTTGAAATGCACATCCAAGGCAGCGGCAAGGGCAGCTGCGTGAAGATTTTGAAAGAAGAAATGTGCCCGGGTATCCACACCGCTGTTGCCATCGGCGACTTTGAAAACGACATCACCATGCTTAAAGTGGCGGATATCGGTTTTGCGACAGAAAACGCGCCGGACAGTGTCAAAAAACATGCGGACAGAATAGCACCGTCAAATGACGATGACGCGATAAGTTATGTTATCAATGCTTTAAGAGGAGAACAGCAATGAGTTATGAAAAATTCAACCCCCTGCACAATGCGGAATTGGTACTTGGCTACCTGACAAATATGGTGGACAAGGCGTATGACAACCTGCCTTATTGGCTGATTTTGCCCAATAAAAAGCCCGCCGAAGCGGCGCACTGCCGTGTTGATGATGCAGAGCTTGTCGGTTCCTGGTACGAGGGGATCGACTGCGCCTTGAAGATGCTCGGCGTGGCAGAAGGAGACGAAGTAAAGCAATCCTTCCGCAGGCATTTGATGAAGTCCTGGGGTGAGCACGGATTGCGCTTCCACGAGGACTACCCGTGGACACATACCAACCATGCCTCGTTCCATGAAATGGGGTACATTCTGCCGGCGATGAACCGGATTACGGAGGAATACCCCGATGATGTGGAAGCGGAAAAGCGTACGAGCGAACTCATCCGCGGGATGCGCGCGCTGGTGATTGAGCGCAAGGTGCGTACCTTTTGGTCCGGCGATTACACGGAAACGCAGCCGCTTTATGAGTTTCCGAACGACGTGTTTTTGCGTGACGGGGGTTTCGATTTGTCCCGCCATACCGGCAGGGGTGAACAGCCAATTCGCAATGCCATCATGCTCCATTCGCTGGTAAAAAGATATGAGTTGAAACAAGACGAAGTTGCGCTTGACCTCGCGATTGGTATCGCCAATTTTGTGCTTGGCCCGTCCCGGTATTTTAACTGGAAAATGGAGTTCTTCGGCCATGTGCATTCCGCCATGTGGGTGGCGTCCGGCCTCGTTTACCTCGGCCGTGTGACGGATATCGACACCTATATTGAAAAAGGCAAATGCATTTATGATTATGTGCGCTCGCTGTCCTCCGATTTCGGCTGGGTGCCGGAATATGCCCAGTGGCACCCGGTGGAAGCGGAACACTGCGAAACCTGTTGTATCAAAGATATGCTGCAGTGCGCTCATGAACTCATTAAAGCCGGATATCCGGAATACTGGAACGACCTGAACCTGTTCGCGCGCAACCAGCTAGTGGAAAATCAAGTCACCTATTCCGGTTATGTCACCGTGGACAATTCTTTGCCGGATGGAGACGGCAAGACCTTCCGGGATATTGATAAGCGTATGATCGGCGGTTTTACCGGCGGCAGCGAGCCAAGCTCCATATCGCTCACGCGCTTCCGCTCTATCGCGGGTTGCTGTGTCGGCATGGCACCCGTTGCGCTCCAAATCGCGTGGGACGACGCTGTCACGCAAGAAGACGGTGTCGCCACCGTCAACATACCGCTGGACAAAGAGACGCCTGAGATGATACTAAAATCGTTTATTCCCGATGAAGGCAGGATGACGCTCACCGCAAAAAAAGACTGCGCGGCAGGCTTTCGCCTGTATGCCTGGATGGGCAGTGCGGTTTCCTATACCCTCAACGGCAAAACAGCGCAGCCGGTCATCAAAAACGGCATTGCCGTGTTTGAAAACCTCAAACAGGGCGACACCGCCGAACTTCTTTTTTCAATTGAAACCGTTGAGAAAAAAGAGCGTGTGCGTGGCAAGGATCTTACCGTTTTATGGCGCGGACCGGATGTGGTTGATATTCAGCCGCGGGGTGAGCATGTCCGCCTTTATCAGCGGGATTTAAGTGTACCGAAATACTACCCCACAGCGGATGAGGTGGAGTACAAAGGCGCGGCGAATTACGGGCCGACACAGCAAAGCGCGAAGAAGTAAAGTCCGCTTACCTGAGGTACACAATGAACCAACAACCCTTCTGCGATGCCTGCGAATATGTGATGAAATCCGAGCGTGAAAAAGCGGGCATCGGTACCCTTTCGGAAAAGACGCTGCACGCTGTCCTGAAACGCTATTTCGCGCCGAGCACCGGCGACCGGGAGATTAAAATCGGCCGGTATGTTGCCGATATTGTGGGCGAAAACGGAATTATTGAAATTCAGACGCAGGGCTTTGATAAAATCCGGGGCAAACTGACGGCGTTTTTAGACTGCGCAAGGGTGACCGTGGTGTACCCGATTGCGGCGACAAAATGGCTGTGCTGGGTTGACAGGGAAACCGGTGTTGTCACTAAAAAGCGCAAAAGCCCAAAAACAGGCACCGTTTATGATGCGTTTTTTGAGCTGTACAAAATCAAGCAGCTGCTGAGTCACCCGAATTTGTCGGTTTGTCTTGTATTTCTTGAAATTGAAGAGTATCGTTATCTTGACGGTTGGAGCAGGGATAAGAAAAAAGGTTCATCCCGCTGCGAGCGGCTGCCGGTTGATATCGTCGGGGAGATAACCCTCAATCATACAAAGGAATACATCAATTTGATTCCGGAAAGCTTGCCGAAACCGTTTACCACCAAAGACTTTTCCAAAGCGGCAAAGCTGAATCTTTCCTCCGCGCAGCTTGCGCTGAATGTTCTTCATCATATCGGCGCGGTTAATAGGACAGGGAAGCGGGGCAATCTGTATTTATATGAAACGAGTGAGAATGAGCAGCCGGTAAGCGACTTCATGCACGACAGTATAACGCAGGAGAATGACCGGATTGATGAGTGACACCGTACTTATAAAAAACGAGATACCAGTTTTGAAAACTGCCGATACCGTTGTGATCGGCGGCGGAACAGCCGGTTGTTTTGCCGCGATTGCCGCTGCGAGGACAGGTGCAAAAACACTGCTTGTCGAAAAAAACGGACTGCTAGGCGGAACAATGACCGCGGCCGGGGTGAACTATCCGGGCTTGTTCTTTGCTTGGGGCGAACAGATAATCGCCGGTCCTTGCTGGGAGGCTGTTTTGCGCACAGTGCAGGCGGGCGGGGCAAGCCTGCCCCGGATTACAAAGTGTCCCGCAAAGCATTGGCAGGAGCAAATTCGGCTGGACAGCTTTATTTATACCTGCGTTTTAGAACAGCTGTGTATTGAAAACGGTGTTGATCTGGTAATGCATACCATGGTTTCAGCTGTGCAGGATACCGCTAAGGGTGTTGAACTGATTTGCACCTCTAAAGAGGGCTTATGGGGAATACAGGCAAAAACGGTGATTGACGCAACTGGCGATGCAGATGCCGCGGGGCTGGCAGGTTATCGCAGGGAAAAAAGCGAGCACTTGCAGCCGGCAACACTCATCAACGATATTGCAGGGTATGACATTGATCAATTAGACAGTAACCGGGTAAAAGCGGCTACAGAACAGGCGCTTTCGTCCGGCAGAATAAAAATAGAAGATACGCAGGGCGGCGATTTGTTCAGCCAGCTGAGAGCGCACCGGATATCCATGCATGTGATAAATGTTGACGCATCCACTTCCGGCGGAAAAACTGCCGCAGAGGTAAAAGCGCGGCGGCAGCTTGCGGAGTTGATTGCATTCTTAAAAACAATCCCCGGGTTGGCGAATATTTATGTAAGCCGGTTCGCACAGGAGTGTGGTATCCGGGAGACTTACAGAATTGCCGGCGAAAAAACCGTTACAAAAGAGGATTACTTAAACGGAACAGTCTATGATGACGCGGTTTGTTTTGCGTTTTATCCGGTTGACTTGCATTTGCCGGGCGGTATCAAGCAGATTTTTCTTCAGGAAAACATTGTTCCGACGATCCCATATGGCGCGCTGATACCAAAAGGTTCTAAGCGGCTGCTGGTAGCCGGCCGGTGCCTTTCCGCCGACACACAAGCCAACAGTGCCTGCCGGGTGCAGGCTGTGTGCATGGCCACAGGGCAGGCGGCCGGTGTCGCCGCGGCACTTGCGGCAAGGCTAAACATTTCTGTCAATGAGGTTTCGATTGAACGGCTGCGCAGCGGACTGAAAACTATCGGCGCAATCGTTCCGGTATGAAAGTGAGGTAAAAAATGAAAAAGTTTCTATCCGTTTTGTTGGTGTTTGCTATTCTGCTGGGCAGCTTTTGCGTTACCGCAGGCGCTAAGACCGATGCTGTATCAAAAATCAGCATGAAAACCGCGCGGAATATCGCCACATTTTATTTGGCAACGCTGGAGCCTGTCCCCGTCGAAGGCGTGCGTAACCCCGTCAAACTCGGCAAGGATTTCAACTTGCTCAAAGGGCATCCGCTGTATAACATCAAAAACACGGCGTCATTTTATTGTTTTGATTTTGAGAGCACAACAAATGAAGAGATGAAGGGCTACATAACAGTGTCACTGAATGCGGACCTGCCTTATGTAATGGAACAGGGGTTCGGCGCGTCCCCGTTTGGCGGCGAAAACATTATCAAAACCTATTACATCGGTCCGCTGTCCTATTACAATCAACTGACGGATGGGACAATCTTGGACCAAAACGGAAATGCCGTCACCTTTGAAGAAGTTGAAACGACCTTTCAGGCTTACAACGCGTACCGGGCGGAACTGCCGGTTAAAAACAGCCAACTTATTGCTGTGGTCAAGGCGGAAAATGCCGCGGTGCTCTCCGCTGTAAATATGGTCAAATCCGCCGGCAATACGGAGTCCGGTTTTCAAAAAATATATGATTATGTGCTGGAACTGCTTTGGTATTATATCGGGCGTGTGTTTCACAATGTCGATATCGAGCAGATCAATGCCTCGGTCGAGGCGCTGATTAAAGAAAACGCGGGGGAAGGCTGCACGGTAACGGAGTCCCGTGTGGTCGATAAAGCAACTATGATTCCCCGCCGTCAGTCCTATTACGAATTGCACGCGGGCAGCGGTATTTGCGGCAAGGCGTCCTGCGTGATGGCGCTCGCATTCTACAGAGACGGTATGGGTTACACCGCGCTGCCGGACGACGCGGCGATCTATGCCGAACTCAGCGCGATTTACGAATCAATGACCGACTATTTCGGTTTTTTCTTTAACGACCCGACGGTCAATGAACTGGGGCTCAGCGAAAGCTATGAAATGCTCGGCACCCTTGACATGGGGCTGGCTTACTATCTTTACAGCAAAGGGTATGAGGATGCCGCACAGAATGTGATTGATAACCTGTGTTTCAGTATTACCCTCGTACCGCAGGGCATCAGCAATTCACTGTTGAAGGCTTTTAGGCTCCTGTTGAGTGTGTGGCTGCATGAGCAAACCGGCGGCGAACTTACCTTTCAAACCAACACGAACAATAACCCGGACGATGTGATTATCAGCACGCTCAAAAAATGCGAGCCGGTTGTTATCGGCAGTTTGGCGGCTATCGGATGCGACTGGTTTTCCAACCACTATTTCGCCGGTGTCGGTTATTACAAAACGGAGTGCCCGGTCAAGATTAACCAGGTCACCGTCACCACCATCAGCAAGGA
Organism: uncultured Eubacteriales bacterium; assembly: GCA_964612185.1. Lineage (GTDB taxonomy): Bacteria > Bacillota > Clostridia > Oscillospirales > Acutalibacteraceae > UBA1447. The sequence goes on along the minus strand of CAZTCR010000003.1, from coordinate 74,524 downwards.
ATATGTCGAAGTATATGATACCTGGGGTTCGCACAGTGCCGTGATGAATTGGTCGGTCTTTAAATGTACAGCGTTGTACTCGGCAACATCAATGGCGGATGTGTGATAAAAATAATACGCCATAAAAAAAGGAGGTGCCCATCAAATGGAAAGAAAAAGCAGACCGACCGGCAGGCAGAAGAATTACGGACCGGGCAGCGCGAATGTGCATAAACGCGGCAGCGGCTTGGGCCGGGGAGACCAGGGACCGGTTGGCAACGCCGGCGGATACTCGGACAGACCGCAGGGCACACAGCCCGAATGGGACGGTTCCGATAGAGGCACGGGCGGGTATCCATCCGGGGGGAGCCGGGGAGTTCCACTCAACGGGCGCTCACTGAAAGGTATTATAATCTTAGTTGTTGTTGCCGTGGGGCTGTATCTGCTATTCAGCTCGCTGGGTAAAGACTCCGGCAGCATAAACAATTTAGTTAATAACGGGTCAACCGCGTCCGACTTTGACAAAGGCGCGTATCCGGTTGTTCAGTCCGTTTCTCCAAAAGCCCGCAATAAGTACACTGTTTTAAAAGGCAATAAAAGCGACAAGGTCACGGTTATGGTATACCTGTGCGGGACGGACCTCGAATCCAAAGGCGGTATGGCAACCGCTGATCTGCAGGAGATGATGAAGGCGCAGATATCCGACCAGGTCAATATCATCGTTGAAACCGGCGGCACGGCCAAGTGGAACAACAATATAATCAGCAATAAAACGAACCAACGCTACCGTGTAACGAGCAAAGGGCTTGAACCGCTTGAACAAAATCTCGGTAAAAAATCAATGGTGAAGCCCGAAACCCTTTCGGATTTTATCAAATACTGCTCGTCCACATACCCGGCGGACCGTTACATATTGATTTTATGGGATCATGGCGGCGGCTCGACGAGCGGCTACGGGTACGACCAAAACTTCCCGAATGACAGCATGACGCTCGACGAGATCAATATCGCGCTCAAAAACGGGGGTTGCGTTTTTGATATCGTCGGGTTTGACGCCTGCTTGATGGCAACGCTCGAAACCGCGATTGTTCTGGAGCCCTATGCGGATTATATGATTGCTTCCGAGGAAGTTGAACCGGGTATCGGCTGGTATTACACGGGCTGGATAACTGAGCTTTCCGGCAACACATCAATTGCTTCAACGGACCTCGGGAAAATACTCATTGACGATTATGTGAAAGAAGTCCGGGCAAAAACACCGAAAAGCCAGGCGACGCTTTCCTTGATTGATTTGGCGGAAATGAAAGGCACGGTACCGGAACCGTTTGCAGCCTTTGCAGCGTCCGCAAGCAAGCTGATTGATAGTAAGGAGTATAAGAAGGTTTCAGATGCCCGCGCAGGCACCAAAGAATTTGCCGGTTCTTCACAACTCAACCAAATCGACCTGGTTAACTTCGCGGAAACCCTCGGCACCTCCGAGGCGAAGGATTTCGCAAAAGTGCTGCGTGAATGCGTCAAGTACAACCGCACCTCAACGAATATTGTCAACGCCAACGGCCTTTCCATCTACTTTCCGAAAGGCAAGGTTTCAAGCCTCGGTTCTATGCTCAATACTTATGATGAGATTGGTATTGACGCGGGCTACAGCGAATGCCTCAAAAGTTTCGCGAGCTTAGCGGTCGGCGGGCAGGCGACATCAAGCGGCAGCGGCAATGTGCTCCAAACGCTGCTTGGCAACTTTGCCGGCGGCAGTCAATCCGGCGGCGGCGCTGAGGTTATCACCGGCTTGCTTAGTTCATTCATATCGGGCGGAGATTTCAGCAGCATCACGGGCATAGCCGGCGGTTTGCCCGGTTGGCTGGACATCGGGCGCATGAAAGATTCTATAAAGTATTATGAGGACAATCGTTTTGATGCTTCCGCGCTTAAAATTACAGAAAAAGACGGCAGACAAGTGCTGGAACTACCGGACAAACAATGGGAACTTATTCAAAACCTTGAACTGAATGTTTTCCTGGATGACGGGGAAGGGTATATTGACCTGGGGTTGGACAATGTTTATGATTTCAACGACAGCGGCGATTTGATCATGGAATTTGACGGCACCTGGTTGGCGCTTAACGGCAACATCGTGAGCTACTATATGGTCTCCGAAGACCGGCACGGCGACGACTATTCCATCCAAGGGCGTGTCCCGGCACTGCTCAACGGCCAACTGGTGGATATCATCCTTGTTTTTGACAATGAAAATCCAAACGGAAAAGTGCTCGGCGCGCAAATCATTTACGATACAAAAACGCAGAGCGAAACAACGGCAAAAGGCCTTCTGGACATCATTGCAGGTGACAAAATCGACTATTTGTGCGATTACTACACTTACGACGGGGAGTTTAACGATGCTTACTATCTTGGCGAGCAATATACCGCGACCGGCTCCTGGAACATTCAAAACATTGCGATAAGCAATAATGATTACCTGATGACCTACCGCTTGACCGACATTTATAACAACCGATATTGGACCCCGTCAATAAGCGGGTAAGTAAAAAACAGCATCCATATTCATCTCAGCCGGCATTTGCCAAAGCAATGCCGGCTGTTTTACTTCCTGAAAGACCAAGCCAACGCAGTGGCATCTGCTTGACACAACCGGTGCCGGATAGTAGAATACAGAAGTGAATGCGAGGCAATACGCTATTTGGGTGTTTGCCTGTCAAATAAATAATGATGAGGGAATATCGATGACAAAAAGAGACTATCTGGGTAAACCGGTTGAAATCAAAGAAACCCTGCAGCGCCTTGCCATCAGGCAGACAAGGGAGGCAAACCCCGAAAGAGTGAAGGCGCTGGAAAGCCTGCCGAAAACAGCGTTGAGAGCGGAACAAGCGATGCGCCTGCCGGACTTTTTAACACCGGAAATGATCACCTGCGTTTATGAGGATGCCAACGGGGTTCTATGGCTCGGGACCAACGAAGGACTGTGGCGTGTGAACGAAAAAGAACCCGAACCCCTTGACCGGGTACAGTGTTTCCGGGCTGCGTCCTATATGCTCGACAATGAAGTGGTGGCGGTTGACGGAGATGGGGACAACGGCGTGTATGTACTCACCAAGACCAGCGTGTCCCATATCGCGATGAAATGGATGTCCGCAAAGGAAAAAGCGGTTTTCCTCTCCGATGTCGATGTGAAGCATGTGCAGCGCAGGGGTATGCTCAGCGGCGCCCGTTGGGATAAAAAGAATAACCGCTGGATCGGCCGGGAATCCGATAACGACGGCTTGTGGACATCCCTTGTCGCCATGGGCGACATTTGCCGTTACGCCGTGCTGAAGGACGACCCCACCGCAACCAAAGAAGAAATCACCCGCGCGAGAGAAGTCGCGACCCGCTGGACGGAAGCAATTCTGTTGCTGGCGTATATACCGAGCTGGAAGGGTGAGGTAGCTTCCTTTGTGCGTTATAACAAGCCCGGCACCAACAGAGCGAGTGATAAGTTTCTGCTGGAAGGGAAAGAATACAAAATTAATATGCCGGATAACGGTCCAACCGGGTATGTGGTGAGTAAGGTCGGTCCGGCCAATCCGGAGGATTGGGCGACCGAAGGCATGCCGGAAATCGTCTTCCGCAATGTGGAAGGATATATCGCGCGCTCCTACCATGTCAATGACCCGGAGAATGACCCGATTCCGTTCGGCGACGGCGTATTTTTCCGTAAAAAGTTCACGCCTGACGGTAAGCTGGTTTCCGTTCGTATTCCTTCCACTTCCGAAAAAGGCGATGACTTGCCGGCACTGCTGACCATCGACAGTTCCATGGAAATCCCCGCGCGGCTCAAGAAACTGTATACCGATGAAGTCAACCCCAAAACAGGCAAACATTGGGGCGACGACGAAATTATCTATAAATGTGACACCTCCAACGACGAGCTGGTCGGCCATTACGCTGTTTGGCACCTGGCGTATGATGTGCTGGGTCCGGAAGACCCGGAGCTTGCCGAAATTATTAAAACCATTGTTCAACGGCATGCGAACCATTTTACAAACAACAACTACTGCCATACCGACGCCGGCGGGCAGCCGACCTCCTGGGCGCGCATGAACCGCGAGTATTATGTTAACGAGTATAGCGACGGCTTCCCCGACGCGCCGCTCGGTCTGTCCATCCTGTTGCAGCTTTATAAAGTTGCGCACCACATCACCGGCGACGAGCAGTGGAATCAAGAATACCGCAAGCTCGCGCTCGACGAACCGTACCGTTATGCCGACCTGCTCAGGGAACATTTTGAACGCTACCGCATCATCGCGAAAGACCTTGTTGAAGATGAGGACAACGACGAGGAAATCTTCAACAGAGTTGTGAAGATTATGAATTACTCCGATGTCCGCATGGCAGCGATATCATACTACACGCTCTCACAGTTGGAAAACGACCCCGTTCTGATTGAAAAATACCGGCAGGGCGCGGACTCCTGGTGGGCGTTGGAAAAGTACGCCAGGGACATCGAATGGTCGCTGATATACCAGGTTATCAACAATGAAAAAGAGCAGTTTGATGCTTTCGGCCGTTCCTGCATTGACATGCTCAAATGGCAGATCAGCCGTTACCCCGTCAATTCCCGCGAGTTTTTCACAGACAACTCGACCCGCCCGGATATGGTTGAGGACGAGGGCTACATGTTCTACAAAGACGGCAAAACCCCCTATGCCGTGGCGATGGATGAAAGAGGCTCCACCGGCGCGAACTTTTTCCAGGCAAAGCAAGGGCATATGGGCAGGCATTTGCAAGAATCTTACAACATCATCATGCCATACTGGCTTGCCAGGTACAACAAGCTGATTGTGGATAACGGCAAGGACAGCGGCATCCCGTTTGAGGAACTGTTCAAGGTGCTTGACCAGGAATAAACTCGCGAAAGTCTTAACAAATTGACTGAAAAGAGCCATTGGCAGGGAGTACACCCGCCTATGGCTTTTTTATTCGCACCTACCCTTCAAATTGATTGACAAAGCAAAAAGGGTTGGATACAATAGCATAAACGAACAAATCGGGCAACAGCAACAAGTATGAACCAACACGAAAAAGGAATGTGGTATGAAGAAATTTATAGCATTCGCAGTATCTTTACTAATTTTTGTCAGCGTTTTTTCCGGATGTAAATTCAATATCTCCGACCTGATAAAAATCACCCCTGTGACAACCGCTGCCGAAAGCACTATTGCCTTGCAGCAGGAAACAGTATTAAGCCTTGACGACACACAAACATCGGCATTACCTACGCAAGCTGCAACAAACCCGGCGCAGACGACGACCAAGCCCGCACAGCTAACCACTAAAAAGGGTATACAACCGGACGGCGCTTACACCACCAAAGAAGATGTTTCTTTATACATTCATACCTATAAAAAACTGCCCAATAATTTTATTACCAAAGCACAGGCTCAGGCACTTGGCTGGCCGGGCGGCGACTTGGAACCCTATGCACCCGGCAAATGCATCGGCGGGAGTCATTTCGGTAATTATCCGGACGATAACGGTGTCAAGCCGTTTCCCGAAGCAAGCGGCCGCAAGTTTTTTGAATGTGACATTGATACCTTGGGCGCACATGACAGAGGCCCCAAACGCCTGGTATACTCAAATGACGGTTTGATTTATTACACCCCAGACCACTATGAAACCTTTATTCGGTTATATTAAAGTGAGTACAAATGAAAAAAATAACACTTGATGCCAGAAAAATGAATACGCGCGAAAACACGCACAAATATCTTGCAAAAAAGTGTGCGTTCCCCGCTTATTATGGCAAAAACCTGAATGCTTTGTATGACTGCCTGACCTCTATGGCGGATACCGAGATTACGGTAAAATATGCGCTGTCGCTGGAAGAAAACCTGGGCGAATATGGCAAAATATTTTTGTCCGTTTTTTCCGAAGCAGCCGAAAACAATTCCGGGTTGCAGGTTATTGTTAAATAAAAAGTGAAAACCCGGCTTTTCATGCCGTTCAATAACTGCTTATTTAACCTTGTTGAAAGAAGGATTTGAAATGATAAACATTACCGTTTGGAACGAAAGCACACACAAAGGCAAAGCATACCCCGATGGCATGAACGCGGCGATCAAAGAAATTTTCGCCGATAAAGGGGAATACGCCGTTACAACCGCGCTGCTGGATGACCCGGACCAGGGTCTGCCGGATGAAGTGCTGAATAACACGGATGTCATCCTGTGGTGGGGGCACTGCAGGCACGGCGAAGTGAAAGACGAGCTTGTCGAAAAGCTTTGTAAAAGAGTCGAGGATGGCATGGGCATCATTGTTCTGCATTCCGGCCATTACTCCAAGGTGTTTCAAAAGCTGATGGGCACGCTCTGTTCCCTGCGCTGGCGCGAGAAAGAGGGCGAGGCGGAAAGGATATGGACCACGGACCCGTATCACCCGATTGCAAAGGATGTTCCGCAGGGCTTCAGGCTGGACGGGGAGGAAATGTACGGCGAGTATTTCGATATTCCGAAGCCGGATGCGCTTGTTTTTACCGGCTGGTTTTCGGGCGGCGAGGTTTTCAGGAGCGGCTGCACCTTTACCCGCGGAGCGGGCAGAGTCTTTTACTTTCAGCCCGGGCATGAGTCCTTCCCGATTTACTATAACGAAAACATCCGGAAGATTGTCGAAAACGCGGTTTTGTGGGTAACCAAACACGACAGCGGCGAAAGCGGCTATAAACCGGACGGAGATTGCATCCACGCAAAGTTTCCGTTCGAGACCATCCCGCCGAAGGAAAAAAAGAAACGGTTTGGCAACTAAAAGCAGATAAAAAGGACGGCAAAGTGAATTTCACTGAGCCGTCCTTTTTGTACATTTTGATTTTAACAGAGTCCCTCGTGAGTCAGCGAACTATTCCCTACTGCTCCTTATTCTTCAGGGCGTCAAGCTTGCTGTTTCGGTAAAACAGGCATAAATCAACCGCCACCATCACAAAGTTCAACACATAAAAAACAAAAACATAAGTCAGGTTGCCTTTTAACAGCTTGGAGGTAATTCCGCAGGCGTATCCGAACAGGACAAACAGCATAAACACAAAGCTTTTGCCCTTCGCCGTGCGCGACCTGATTGATTTTGAAATCGATACAGGCCAGGAAAGCCCAAAGCTGATAATCATAAACGCTTCAAACAATTCTGACATTCTTTAATATCCAACCCTTCCTGATGATGAAATCGGTTCTTTGAAAATTGAGAGATTGCCGCTTGCCGATGTGATTTGCTATTTTGTCACAACAGCCATTGCGACATTCGCCCATTCGGTCAGCCGCTCCGGTTTGTATTGAACGGTGGAAATATCCTTGAGTATAAACTCGAGGTTGACGCCGTTTCTTTTTGCGGCGGCCATCGTCAGTTCCAAATCTTTGCGCACAGCCTCCGGCTCAAAGGAGTCTTCTGCCACCAGCGCGGGTGTCGGTTTGTTGGACATAACAAGCTCCGGCCCGATTTTTTCCGCAAAAACATCGCGGTTGCTCCACGGGCTGCAGGAAACCTTTTTGACATGTGGGATTTTTTTCACCAAATCCAGCCGGTCGTCCAGCCGGTCGCAGCAGCCGTAGTAAATCATGCCAAAGTATTCCGCCATGCGGGAAATGTACGGGAGCTCAAACTCTTCTGTAACAGCGGGGCTGACGGACGTGAACAGCTGCGCGAGCCCGAAAGCCCAGCCGTTTTGCGTTGAACTTCCTTTGCCCGCGCCAAAGTCCGGCAGGAGCTCATCGGTATAAACATAGGAGCAGTGGCAGGTGTTGGCATTGCCGTTATAAATCTTGAGCTTGTTGATCTGCTCAATGCCCGCGATGACGGATGCTGTGATTCGATCCATCGCTTTGTGGATAAATTCCGGCCGGTCAACTAAATCAAAATAGATGTTTTCGACACCCATGAGCATCGACAGCGTATCCCAAACGCCGAGATGGAGCTGCAAACCGCCGCTTTGTCTCACCGGCGCGATGCCGCTGAAAATATCCTGAGCCTGGTCCATAAAATATTTACTGGTGTCTTCATGATGAATGATGACCATATCTTTGATTTTATCGATATCCTCATCGGTTTGTATCTGGTTGTTGTAGTGGTGGGATACCACACCGCTGGTTTCGTCCGTGCGCAGAATTTCTTCATCGGCGCCGATACCGTAACCGGTGTTGATGATAGATTTCGGGATGGTGATAAATGGTTCCACAACCATATCGACGGGGAAATGCTCCCACTTATAAATGGTAGAGCGCAAATCCCATTCAAGCCCTCTGCAAAAAGAATTCTGCGCTTGGCAGGTCAGGTCCCCTTCGCTGTTCAGCTCGTTCCAGGGCAGCTGGTCCAGCACGACCATGGGGCGCTGCATTTTGCCGCGGTTCAGCGCTTTCCAAAGCTCCATTTTTTCCCGTTGAACGGGCAGCGAGGCTATCTCCATATACTTTGAGGCAAGCGTGCGCAGGATTTCCTTGTCTTTTTGGGTGATATCCATGTTGCTCTTTCCTTTCTGACAAAGTAAATGTATTGCAAATTTAAACGAAAATGCTGCTGTTTAAATTACGGTAAAAGGCGGAGCAGTTATTTTTATTTCGGTATCCAAAGGCGTAAACCCGGTGAAAAACACACAGAACGCATTTTGCGGCATCGGTTCGCTCCCGCGCAGTTGGGGCGCGTATTCGTGCCGGTTAAAGCCGCCGTCAATCACAAGCTTTTCCCCAAAGCGCTCATAGGTAAAACGCTCACCCAAAATCGCGTATCCGCCGGGCATGCCGGGTTGCGCGGAGTTGGCGGTGGTCAGCATGCCGTCCGTTTCAAAAATGAACTCCAGTTTAACCGGAACATCCGCTGTACCGGCTGCCTTTATCTTTAATAGCACCGAATTGCCCGCCGGGAACACATCAACCTGATAGCGAAGATGCTGCACATTTACCTTTTCGCGCTTGCTAAGGTCAATATTCTCCCAATCTTTTTCATGCAGGCCCTCAATCGGGCGAACATATCCCTGTTCGGCTTCGTATGTGCAGCGGTAACCGCCGTCGATTTTTGTAATATGCTGAGCTTTCATCTGACCCCTGTTGCCGAAAAAACTCGCCGCGAGCCGGACGAAAGTTTTATGGCTGCCGTTTTGAATTTTTATAACCGTGGTCTTATCTCTGATAACTGTCACGGTAAAATCGTCATGCCTGTAACGAGCAATACCCGCTGCCTCATAGAGTTTTTCGTACCGGGCAGGGATCGTGCCGGCCGGCGGCAGCGGGGTTCCGAGAGCGGGGTTTAATAAGAAGTTGGTTAAAAGATTTTGGTGGTTAAGCGATGTGAAGCTCTTCATCGGCGGTCCGGATTTTAATGCCAGCGCGTCCAGCAGCCTGAGCAGTTCGGTTGCCAAAATGAGAGCGGTTTTATTCCCGTTATGGCGGTAGAGCATAAGCGCGGAGAAAAAATTACGCACAGGGATAACATCTTTGCCATAATCCTGCCGACGGCTGGCAAGGGTAAGTACAGAAAAATCCGGTTCCAAATAATAGATGCTTTTTTCCAGGTTGCGCTCCACATATGCGTAAAACTCCGGCATATTCAGTTCTTCGGCAAGCATGCAAAGCGATTCATTGCATACGGCATCATACCCGCCTGCGGAGCGTTCGGTGTAGTCACCCTCTTCGTTTTGGTCCACATCCTCTGAAAGATAAATTTTTGCCATCTCCACGCAGCGTTCATTCTTCAGGAGGTTCCCGCAAAGCGCAAGGGCAGAGGCCATCACCCAGCGGTGATTCGGGGTGTGGAACCCGCCGTTTATCATGGCTTTGGCAGAGGTCTGCAAAAATGACCGAACAAGCTCTTTGGCTTTCAGTTCAAGCGCGGTTGTTGCCTCTCTCTCCAGCAAACGGTACGAATAGGCGAGGGTTTGCACACAAAAGGCGTTGCAGGTACTGTCGTGAAAATTAGTTTCCATCAAATCGATGGTGCCGTCCTCATGGCAGCGGGATAACAGGAATTCAAGCGAACCGACAGCAGCGGCTATCACCGCTTCGTTTTTATAGTATGTTGAATCGTGACAAAAATACACGGCAAGCAGTGTTGCAGCTGCGGAATTGGCGGCACCGGGTTCCGCAAAGCCTTTACCGGGTGAAATTTGCCCGTTGTAATCCCTGTGCGCCGGGTCTTTTTGCCGCATGGCAAGCAAGCCGGGGATTGCGGCATCAGTCAGGCGGAGAAAGGTTTCAAAAATGTTCAAGCGGGTACCTCCGGTAGTTCCGAAAATTTCTGCGGAAACGATCCGTTTGTATACGATATTAAACTGCGGTAACTGCAATGTCAAGGAATAAAGAGGAAACGGCGTTTTTGCCGGCTTGAAAAGAGCCGCACATCGCTGTATTGATTATTGAAGCAAAAAAAGGTAGAATGAAAAATGAAATTGCTATTGATAAAAATCTCTGCCGGAGAAAAAACGAATGGGAATAAATAAGAAAGTAGCTTTAACAACTGATGAATACATTGCGCAGTTTCCACCCGATGTTCGGGGAATACTTCAAAACCTGAGGGCGGTTATCAAAGAAGCGGCGCCGGAAGCCACAGAAAAAATCAGCTACCAAATGCCGACATTTTATTTGAACGGCAATCTGGTGCATTTCGCCGCGTACGCGCGTCATATCGGCTTTTATCCGGCACCGAGCGGAATTGAAGCGTTTAAAGAGGAGCTCTCGCCATATAAAGGCGCCAAAGGTTCCGTGCAGTTTCCGTTGGATAAGCCGCTGCCGATGGATTTAATCAGCAGGATCGTCCGGTTCAGGGTATCCGAAAATATAAAAAAGGGCAGGCGATGAGTTGGTGATTCAAACGGGTCGGGTTATTGCTTCCATGATCGATTATTTTGCCGGCGACGCCCGGCGCATCAACCATTTTATGAAGGTATACGGTTTTGCCAAAACCATCGGCGAACTGGAACAGCTTGACAAAAGAACGCAGCTGATTCTGGAAGTTGCCGCGGTTACGCATGATATCGGCATCAAAAACAGCGAAATGAAGTACAACAGTTCCGCCGGCTGTTACCAGCAGACGGAAGGCCCGCCCGAGGCGAAAAAACTGCTGGAAGATCTTTGGTTTGATAAAGAACTGATAGAACGCGTGTGCTGGCTGATTGCCCATCATCACACCTATGATGACATTGTTGATATAGACTGCCAGATTTTAATTGAAGCGGATTTTCTGGTGAATGCGTATGAAGACGATTTATCGGCTGAGGCTGTTCAAAATGTCGAAAAAATGATTTTCAGGACAAAAACAGGCAAAAGACTCCTAAACGAGATGTACACAAAAAAATAAGAAAGGCGGGGAACGGCATGAAGACCTATATGCGCTGCAAAGTCTGCGGTTTTATCGGCGATGAAAAGGAGATGAAGGATTTTTGCCCGGCCTGCGGCGTACCGAAAACGGCGTTTGAAAGTTACAAATATAACATCAGCGATAAACGCCTGAAGATGCTTGGTTTCCACCTGCATCCTATCCTTGTCCATTTCCCGCAAAGTATCGCGTTTCTCTCGCTCGTCTTTATTATCATCGCCTTTGCGGCGAAAGGGTCGCTTGGCGCCGATATGATGACGGTTGTAGAGCTCTTATCTGTCCTGCTGCCTGTTTCGGTTTTAATCTCCGCCGCAGCCGGGGTGTTTGACGCAAAGCTGCGCTTTAAGAAGAAGTGCGGCCCGCGTGTTAAACAAAAAATCATCATCGGTGCCTTGTTTTTCGTTTTGTCCGCTGTATCGGCTGTCATGATAAACACTGAAGTCTTCGGTACAGGCGGAAAAATCACGATAATCATCATTGGTGTGCTCTGCTTCGGCTGCAGCGGTCTGCTGGGCAAACTCGGCGGAACACTGCTTGACGCAAAGCTGCCCGGATAGGGGCAGCATGCAAACGGTGAAAGAAGGTGAAAATATGTGTTTTAAGCATATCAGCTCTGCTACTATTTTGTGTATCATTCTCGCGGGACTTTTATTCGGCTGCGCTAACGGCAGCAGTGATGCTCTGAGCAACCTGGCGGCAGCGCAAATCACCGAATATAGCGGAGCGAAGTTGGGCTCCATTGAAGATTTTCGGGAGAACTCCATAAAAGGCCCCCAAACGGTGGATATCAGCACTTATAAGCTGACGGTTGACGGTTTGGTTGAAAAACCGGCTTCCTACACCTATGATGAAGTGCTGGCCAACCCGAAGTACACCAAGGTCGTCACACTCTACTGTGTGGAGGGCTGGGATGTCACCATCCTGTGGGAAGGTGTGCTGCTGAAAGACCTTTTTGACAAGTCGACTGTATCGGGCAGCGCCAATACCGTCATCTTTCACTCGGTGGACGGTTACACCACATCCCTGCCGTTGCAAACCATCCTGGACAAAAACATGATACTGGCTTATAAAATGAATGAAGTCGTTCTCCCGCCGGAGAGAGGCTATCCTTTCCAACTGGTTGCGGAAGACAAGTTGGGCTATAAATGGGCAAAATGGATTGACCGCATTGAACTGTCCGATGATGCGGATTATAAAGGATACTGGGAAAAGCGCGGGTATGAAAACGAAGCGGAAACCCGCAGCTGAAGGAGCGGTAACAGGTACCGGCTGACTATTTATTTGCAAAAAATCTGGTTCTATTGTAATCTTGTAGTTGTTTAAAAGATTATCAAAACAAAATAGGAGTGTGACGCGTCTGAAAGAATCCGAAAACAGTAAGCACGCCAAATTCCAAAAACGATTTTATTATTTAAGGGCTTCCCGGCTTTCGGAATTATCCGAGACCGAAAATCCTGCAGGGAATGCCTTGCCGGCGTTTGAGCCGGTTGCGGTACCGGAAAAGGTTAAGGTTTGTTTCTTGGTGCTGTTCGGGCTGGTGCTCATCGCGCTCGCCTTTTGTTTCAACACGCCCCGCGCATTATGGGCAGGCAGCATTGCTATTTTGACTTCCCCCGCGAACCTGCTGACAGATTATATAGAATTAACCAATATAGGCTCAACCTTGCTCAATGCGGGGCTAATGACATTGCTCAGCGTGGCCACGATTAAAAGAGCCCGTTCCGAGGTAACCGGTATCCTTGCCGCGGGCGTTTTTACGGTTACTGGATTTTCATTTTTCGGGAAGAATTTACTCAATTCAATTCCGATTGTTTTAGGCGTTATCCTCTTTTCAAAGATTTCACGCACACCTTTTAAAAAGAACCTGCCGCAAGCAATATTCGGCACCGCGCTGGGGCCATTGGTGAGTGAGATATCATTTAACCTGGAGCTGCCCGTCATCCCTGCTGTTTTGCTCGGTTTTGCCGCAGGTGTTTTTGTGGGGTTTGTTTTACCCCCGTTATCAAGTCATTTAAGAACCTTTCATATGGGATTCAACCTGTACAATGTCGGGTTTGCCACCGGCATTATCGGTATGGTTTTTTTGGCGGTGCTCAGGAGTATGGGGGTGGAGGTGCTGCCGGTTTCAATCTTGTCGTCCGGCAACAACAAGCCGCTTTCAATCATCTTGTTCTCAATTTTTGCTGTTGTATTTATTACAGGGTTGCTATACAACAAAAGGAGTTTACGCGGGTATAAAAAAATCCTGTCGATTCCCGGCAAGCACGGCACGGACCTTTTCGAATCCGCGGGGTTCGGGATATCGCTGATCAATATGTCCTTGTTAGGGTGCTTCATGACAGCCTATGTGCTGGCAATAAAAGGCGAAATAAACGGTCCGGTTATCGGGGGCATCTTTACGGTTGCAGGGTTTGGCGCGGCAGGGAAGAACAGTAAAAATGTTTTACCAATCTTGTGCGGTGTATTTATCGCCAACCTTTTTAATATCCATGAAGCGTCTTCCACCATAGGTATTTTATCGGCGCTTTTCGGCACCACGCTTGCGCCAATCGCGGGGTATTACGGCGCCGGCTGGGGTGTGGTTGCCGGGTTTTTACATATGGCGATAACCATGAACATCGGTTACCTGCACGGGGGAATGAACCTTTACAACAACGGTTTTTCGGGCGGATTTGTCGCTGCCGCGCTGGTGCCGTTGATTAACTCATATATTGAAATATGGGAAATCCGTAAGAACAAAGCGGAAAAGAAAAAATAGCGGTGCCGGGCTGCCGGTGCCTAATGTGAAAGGATGATTTACATGTGGCAGGAACCGATGTGGGCTTACTTATTACACCTTGGTTTTAACATGTGGAACGATGTGGATTGGTATGCCGAATATACAAAAGCCGGCGGGACACTGTTGTGCGAAGAAGAGTGTTGGGATGAACTCGTCGAGTTTATGGCTGCCTGCGGCATCAACACCTGTGTAATAGACATCGGTGAAGGCGTGTGTTTTCAAAGCCACCCCGAAATCGCCGTGAAAGGCTCTTGGAGCATTGAGAAGCTGAAGAAAAAACTTGCCGATATGCGGACGCTGGGCATTACGCCGGTGCCCAAGTTAAACTTTTCTGCCTGCCATGACGAATGGATGGGTGAATATGCCCGCGCCGTTTCAACCCGTTGGTACTACGATTTCTGCCGGGATATTATTGAAGAAGTAGCGGACATTTTCGGCAAACCTATGCTGTTTCACATCGGTATGGATGAAGAGACTTATAACCATCAAAAGGATTACAGCCATGCTGTTGTGCGCCAAAACGACCTTTGGTGGCACGACTTCTACTATCTTGTCGAGCAGGTTGAAAATAACGGCGCGCGCGCCTGGATTTGGTCGGATTATATATGGGACCATACCGAGCTGTTTTTGCGTAAAATGCCGAAGTCTGTACTGCAGAGCAACTGGTATTACGGCCGTTTCAATCCGCATGAGTCTGAAAACATGGGGATTAAGAGCTACCGTATCCTGGAAGAAAACGGGTATGATCAGGTGCCGGCGGGATCCAACTGGAGTTGCAGCGAAAACTTCGAAAGAACCGTGGATTATTGTAAAAATGTCGTATCACCCGACCGGCTGAAAGGCTTTTTGCAGACATCGTGGAAGCCGACGGTCGCGGACAGAAAATACAGGCATTATGAGGCAGTGGACTTGCTCAAGCAGGCAAAGCGTCTCTATAGCTTGGGAGAAAAATAAGTACGAATAGGCGAATATAATATGTTGTCTTTTATAACAAAGTTGGTCATATATCTGCTGACAGCAAGCGTGAGCATGGTTGGCATTTGGCTCAATGACTTTCGTGTTAAACAGCGCAGCGAGTCGATTTTTCCCGAGGTGTACAAAGGAGATTTTGTAGAAAATATTCCGTATGATAAATACCTGGATTTTGATGCCGAAGTATTACAGGGCACGGTTTATAATGTCAGAGATTTCGGTGCGGTACCGGATGATAACGCGGTTGTAAACCGCGGTGCAATTAATGCGGCAATTAACGCCTGTTCGCAAAACGGCGGCGGTACCGTGCTCGTTGACGGCGGCAGTTACCGCACCGGTTCCCTCGCCATGCAAAGCAATGTAACGCTCAAAATAGCGAAAGACGCCGCGCTTGTCGCCTCACGCAATACAGCGGACATGAACCTGGGCTGTGTTATTTATGCCAACGGCTGTGACAACATCAAAATAACCGGCCCCGGCAAGGTGTGCGGCGAGGGCAATTACTATTCGCTCAAACCGCTTCAAAAACCGCTCCTGATACCATTGCAATATTCCGACACAGTCATCATGCGATATGAGTATATGAGCCGCGTGCGTTTTCCGCACGCAAGCAAGTACGGCGGAATATCGAGCATTTACAACAGCACGAATGTTACGGTCGAAAATGTTGTGTTTGAAAACTCCGCCCATTGGACACTTAAATTTGATAATTGCAGCGGTTTGAAGGTTGACCGTTTCATCATCAACAACAACCGGCATATCGCCAATGCGGACGGCATCGATGTGCTGTTCAGCAGCAATGTGGAAATCGGCAAATCTTTCATCAGTACAGCGGATGACGGCATCGTGTTGAAAAACTGGTCTGTGACCGGAACAGTGGAGAATGTCCATATCTATGACTGTGAAGTGATCTCCTGCACCAACTCGTTTAAAATCGGGACGGAAACAAGAGGGATTATCCGGAATGTTCTGGTCGAAAACTGCAAGTTTTATATGCCGGATTTATACCCCGGCAGTGTGTCCGGCATCGCAATTGAGTCTATGGATGGTACGGCGCTTGCCGGTGTCATGGTGCGCGACATAGAAATGGACAGAGTAACCTGCCCGGTTTTCATCCGGCTCGGCAACCGGAACCGTTATGCTGACGACACCTCCGATTTTTCCGGTACCATTTCGGGCATTACGATTGAAAACATCAAGGCGGACAATATTGAGCTGCCTGTGCTCATCACCGGTGTGCGGAATACCGAAAAAGGCACGAATTATGTGAAGGATATCACATTAAGGAACTTTTCACTTACTTATACAACCGAATCAAAAGAAGCCCCACTCTACCTGCCCCTCACACCCGAGTTTGAAAAGGAGTATCCGGAATGCTGGCGGTTTTATAATTTGCCCGCATACGGCATTTGGGCCAGGCATACAGACGGGCTAACGGTTGAGAATTTCAATGTTGAACCGCCGGAAACTACGAACAGGCGGGAATTTGTCTTTCGGGATGTTAAAAATCTGACAGCGGATCGATAATTTAAATTAAGAATCCGTACACAATTTTGGTATTGAACTATTTGAAATTCAGGCGTAAAATATAGTTGAAAGGATGATTTAGTCGTTTAAAGTGTAAAACCAACGAATAAAAACAGAATATTACGCTGACAGGGAGGGCTGTGAAATGGCAAATCAAACCGGTAAATTCATTTATTGGACGCCACGAATTTTGTCAATCCTCTTTATCTTGTTCCTTGCATTGTTTTCACTGGATGTATTTGATATCCCCAACCAAAGCGCGGGTGATATTGCATTGGGGCTGCTGATGCACAACATACCGGCGTTGGTACTGCTCATTGTTTTAATTATTTCATGGAAGTTCGAAATTGTCGGAGGAATTGTTTTTATCCTTGCCGGAATAGCATATATCGGGGTAAGTATCTACAACAATATAGAATGGTATTTAGCCTTAGCATGGAGTTTGCAAATTGCAGGACCTGCGTTTTTAATCGGCATTCTGTTTTTGATCAACTGGCGGCGAAGAAAACAGCAAAAGACACCGGAAAACGAGCTTTCAGTACCGGACAATGAACCACCGAAAACCATATGATAGGGCATACATTTGATTTTTTGGTGAAAATTGTTTAAAATTACATATACATTAAAAAGCACACCGATGAAGTGTGCTTTTTTGCAAGTGGAACTCTGCGGCATAACGAATATGAGGGATGTTATGAAGTCAAGAACGAAAGCATCAATCAATCAAGATACCGTCCGGACCATGATGCATGAGGCAGGAATTGATAACATTGCCGATATAGAAGAACTTAAGGACGGCGAATTTAATATTGCTTTTAAGGTTAAAACAAGCGATAATAGCTATGTTGTGAAAATTGCCCCAAACGATGATGCGAATGTTTTAACCTACGAAAAAGACCTGATGGCAACGGAACTGGCGGTTTATGATTTGATCGCGCAAAACACCGATGTCCGTGTGCCGAAAGTGTTTTATAAAAGCAGCGCGCTTACGGGCAACCCGTGGTATTTGATGGAGTTTTTGCACGCGAGGCCGATGACGAAAATCAAACTCACAAAAGCGCAGCTGCGACATGTCATGTTTGAGCTTGGCCAAAGTGTCGCCAAAATAAACGGCATCAGAAACAATGAATTCGGCTATATGCAAAACGGGCTGAAAACCACTTGGAGAGGGGCATACAACGCGATGGTTTCAGCCGTGTTGAGCGATGCTCAACGGCTGGGTATAAGGGTGCCGCATAGAAAGAGAATCTGCCGGTTAATCGAGCAAAACGCCCCGGTGCTGGAAGAAGTGACTGCGGCGCGGCTGATTCATTTTGACTTATGGAAGGGCAATATTTTTGTCAATGAAAACGGCTCGCTTGAAGGCATCATCGACACGGAGCGGGCGATGTGGGGCGACATGTACGGCGAATTTGTCAACCTTGATTTTTTGGGTGATTTTGCCCGAAATACGGCTTTTATTGAAGGATACAACGCCGTTGCCGATGAGAAAATAGTGATCAACGAGTCAACAAAAAAGCGGATAAACCTGATGCGGCTGTATCTTGCGTTGATTGTTTTTACGGAGGCGGATACCAGGACCGGCAAACTCAGCGGTGTATATTGGTTCAAGAAAATTTTTGCCCGGCTGCTGCTGAATAAAGCATTAAAAAGTTTAAAATAGAACAGCGGGGATTTATGAAAGAGATTCAATTTGAAAGCTACGACGGCAAAAAACTGGCCTGCTTCCTTTGGGATGATGTGCAAAACCCGAAGGGCGTCATTCAACTGGTGCACGGCTTAACATCCCACACCATGCGTTACGATGATTTTGCCCAAAAACTCAACACCGCCGGCTACATCGTTTTCGGGGACGACCACCGTATGAACGGCAAAACCGCCGGCTTAAATAACCTGGGCAAAGCCGGCAACAACAATTTTAACGAGAATGTGCTGGATGAGATTGAGATCACTAAAATGCTGCGGGGGAAGTATAACTTGCCTATCCAGCTTTTTGCCCACAGCTACGGCTCCTTTCTCGGGCAACGGTATATCGAGCTCGCCGGCGATTTGATTGACGGTATCCTGCTCAGCGGTTCCGCTTACATGGGCGGTAAGATGCTTTTGGGGGGCAAGGTGATCACCCTGTTCCAGCGGATTTTCTGCAAAACATACGGCCCGGGAAATATGTTCTACAAAATGACCTTTACCTCAAACGACCGGTATTTTTTGCAGGATCATATTCAAAACGCCTGGCTGAACAGAGACTTGGAAAAAGTCAAAATCTACAATTCGGACCCTTATTCTGATTTCATCATGTCAAACGGATTTTTTTATGCCTTGATGCGCGGGCTCGATGACGCCTATAAAAAGCGGAATCTTGACACGATCAGGAAAGACCTGCCGATTGCCCTGATGAGCGGAGAAAAAGACCCCGTCGGCAGCATGGGCGTTAAAGTGAAAGCGCTCCATGAACTGTACCGTTCTTTGGGGTTAAAAGTGACGATGAAGATATACAAAGATGTCCGCCATGAACTGACAGGGGATTATGACGAACAGGCAATCATCGGGGATATGCTGCGTTTTTTTGACGCGAATATATCATAACGGGAGCAGCTATGGAACAAAACATCAAGCTGGACTACGGGAAAAAAGGGCTCTGCGTCAACCTTCCGGGTGCGGATGTCATCCTGCCATCGGAGCAGCCGGCTTTAGAAAATCCTACGGAACTTATCCGGCAAAAACTGCTTAAGCCGGACTGCGGTCCGGGCTTGGCGGAGGTTGTCAAAGGCCGGCGGACGGTTGCGGTTGCCCACACAGATATCACGCGCGCAACGCCCAACCGCATCCTCATCCCCGTCATCGTAAACGAACTGCGGGCATTGGGAATAAAAAAAGAAGACATTGTACTGGTAAATATGACAGGCAGCCATCGCCCGCAGACGCAAGCCGAATTGGTATGTATGCTGGGGCAGGATATGGTGTCGGCTTATAAATGTGTGCAGCACAACAGTTTTGACAAAGACACCATGTTGTTGGCCGGTTCTTTGGACGGGTTTCCGCTGTACATCAATAAAGAATTTATGGCGGCAGACCTGAAGATATGCACCGGCTTTATCGAACCGCATTTTTTTGCGGGCTTCAGCGGCGGCCCCAAAGCGGTGCTGCCCGGGCTTTGTGATATTGACACGATCATGCGCAACCACAACGCGAAACGAATCGGGGATGAAAAAGCAACTTGGGGTATCACCCGCGGCAACCCGGTGTGGGAAAACATTCGAGCCGGCTGCGAAGCGGTCAACCCGGATTTTTTGGTTAATGTGGCAATGAATACACGGGAGGAAGTATCCGGAATTTTCACCGGAGCGTGGGAGCAGGCACATAAAATAGGGTTTGAGTTTGTCCGACAAAACGCGATGCAAAAAGTGAATAAATTATATGACATCGTCATCGCCTCCAACAGCGGTTACCCGCTGGATATGAACCTGTACCAGTGTGTGAAAGGCATGAGCTGCGCCGCGCAGATTGTTAAAGAAAACGGGACCATCATCATCGCCGGGGAATGTGCCGACGGGCTGCCGAAAAACAGCCCATATGAGAAAATCCTTCAAATGGCGGGGACACCGGGCGAACTGTTTGAGTTGATTGCGTCAAGCAAAGAAACACTGCCCGAACAATGGCAGGCACAGATACAAACGAGAATTCAGAAAAGGGCGAAGGTGTATGTGTACGCCGACTGCCTGAGCGATGAGGAAATTAAACGGGCGCTGCTGCTGCCCTGCAGAGATATTGAAGCGCTTGTTGCGTCAATCGGGGGCAGTGTCGCTGTCATTCCGAAAGGTCCGCAAACCATACCATATTGTACATAAAAAATTTATACAACATCGGAGGCAAAATGAGCAAGAAAATTATTGTGGCGGGCGCAGGCCATGGCGGACTTGTTGCCGCGGCATATCTGGCGGAGCAAGGTTATGAAACCGAGGTTTTTGAACATAAGAAAAGGGAGGAACTCGGCTACGACTGGCACGACACCATAGGCCGTGAGACTTTTGAAGCCGCGGGTATGAAGGAATATGACCGTAGCAAGGTAACCCCCAGAAGAAACTCGACTTTTTACGCGCCGTCTATGGCTACGCCGGTTTCCTTTGACAGGGATCCGGCACGGACGGCGTTGGAAATCGATCGAAAAGACATTTATGATTTCTTAATTGACAATGCCGAAAGCAAAGGGGTAAAAATTCATTATTCACAGTGTGTGGAGGGTCCGCTGCTGGATAAAAACAACGATGTGTGCGGACTGATTGTTGACGGTAAAGAGGTGTTGGCCGATTTGGTAATAGACAGCGCAGGCATGTTTTCCCCCGTCATCGCGGGCTTGCCGGATAAATACCATATGACCGACAGCTATGGCGAAAATGATGTTTTCCATACCTACAGAGCCTATTACGATCTTGTTGAGGGCGTTAAAACCAAAAACATGGAAAGGTTCAATATCTACTTCCGTTTTAATGGAATCAAAGGAATTGCCTGGTTCAAAATAGCCGATGGAATGGCGGATTTTCTCATCGGCAGTGTCAACCCGCTCAGCAATGAAAGGGCTCAGGAAGTGCTCAGCGAAATGAGAAAGGTTCAACCCGCTATCGGCGATCAATTGCTGCGGGGCGGGCAAATTGTCGACATTCCCATCAAGTCCACCCATACGCTGTTGGTCGGCAACAATTATGCCGCGGTCGGCGATGTCGTCTCCATGCCGGACCCAATGGACGGCTCGGGTATCACAACTGCTGTAAAAGCGGGGGCGATGCTGGCCGAAACCGTTATAGAGATTGACAAAGCGGGCAAGGAGTACACTGCGGCTGCGCTGTGGCCATATCAGGTGAAGTATTACAAGGCGATTGCGAATAGAGCCGTCGCGACAGCTGTGTTAAAAAATTGCTTGCTCAGCTATTCTCAGCGCGCGCTGAACTTCTTTTTCGACAAAGAGATTTTAACGGCAAATGAACTCGGCGGCGGCAGCGCTGTAAAGATGGACAAAGCGGAAATGATTGCGAAACTCAAGCGCGGATTAAGGCGGCCAATTAGTTTGCTCAAGCTGAAAAAAGCAGTTGACACCTCAAAAGAGGCGATAAGAACCGCCTTGGACATCCCCGAATCGTACGATGCGGCTTTGATTGAAGATTGGCGAAGAAAATTGAATTCTTACCGAAAAAAATGACTCAAGCGGAGCGTCTGTGTCTCTTTCACTTTGTAACCGATGATATGGGAGGAATACTGAATGTCAAACGACAACCAAATTCTCAGGAAGCTCGCGCGTGAATATTATCAGTTGTCCAAAGAGGAACGGAACATCGAGCGCAGAAAACTCCACACAGCCGTGAACGACCTGAAAATGATACGCCCGGTCGTGATGATTGATGAACTGCCGTGGAATGAAATGAACATCAACGATGAGCTCACGATGCAGTGCGAAAACCCGTTTTTGCAAGGCACGGAATGGTTCCTGCGTTCCAACATCTACAAATACAAACATATGCCCGCGGATATGTTCCTTCGCCCATATCTTCCGGTATCCAAAGTGGTGCACTCCACCGGCAACGGCGTCCCTGTACAGGAAAAAATACTAAAAACCGACGCGAAAAACAGCATCGTTTCCCATGAATATACAGACCAGTTTCAATCGGAAGCAGAACTGGAAAGATTGAAAATCCCCGTCATCACTTATGACAGCGAGACAACATTGAAACAGTATAATCACATCGGTGAGATATTGGGTGATATCATCCCTGTAAAAATTGTCGGGCGGGATTATTTCTCCGATTCGGTGTGGGATGAAATATCCCATTACCGCGGGGTTACGAATCTGCTCATGGATTTAATTGACCGTCCCGAATTTTCACACCGGATGGTTGCCAAACTGACTCAGATTAAGGCGGCTGAATTAGCACAGTATGAGGCGCTGGGGCTGTTTGAAAGCGACCCGTTTGCCCTGCATTGCACGCCGATTTTAACAAGCGACCTGCCGGGCAAAAGTTTTGACGGCGAAAAAATGACGAGGAAAGATATTTGGGGCAGGGGTGCGGCGCAGATATTCGCCTCTGTTTCGAAGGCCATGCACGAAGAGTTTGACATTGCGTATATGAAGCAAACCATCGGGCAGTGCGGGCTGGTGTATTACGGCTGCTGCGAACCGCTCGATAAAAAGATCGACATTGTCGAAAAAATTCCGAACCTGCGGAAAATCGGCGTCACCCCCTGGGCGGATGTCAATGTGGCGGCAGAAGCCATCGGTAAAAAATATGTGGTCTCCTCCAAGCCGAATCCCGCCGCCGTCGGTGTCGCCATGCTGGACAAAGACGCTTTGAGAAATGAGATCAGTGCTATTTTGGACGCCTGCAAGCTCAACGGTTGTTCCTGCGATATTACGCTCAAGGATATCAGTACCTGTTCGAACAGGCCGGAAAACATTTTTGAATGGGAACAGACGGTGATGGAGATGGTTCGGAATTATTGACCGGATGCCGGGCAGTAAGCAATCCGGGTAATATCTTTGCGTTGATTTGATGGGCGAAAAATGATAAGATAAATGTGTAAAGATTCTCTTATTGGTTTTGGCAGGAGGAACGGCAATGCGATGTTTATGCAAACGACTGTTCAGCGCGGTACTCACAGTCGTCATGATTGGTTCAATCATACCGGCGGGTGTTTTTACCGCCGCAGCCGTCCTGGGTGACGGTCAAGAGCTTTCCATTGATGTTGACCTGGAGGTCGGCCGCTATGCCGGCGGCACCGCTGACGCAAACTGGGTGCCTCTTACGCGGGGTGAAGCGCTCGCGGTCGACGATGTTGTCACCGTTCGCATCTGCGCGGAAAGTGATTTCCTCTGCGGTATAACAACTTATGTCGCGATGTTCAGCAAGGAGTATTTTGAGGTTGTCGGGTCAGGTGCGAATGCGTTTACGCCCAATTTTGATAACGAATTTTACGCGCAGGTGGCTTCCGGGTATCAAGGCGCAACCGATATTCCCCAGAACAATTGGCCGCTCGACATGCAAAATGATGAGTTCAATGACTATACCGCAGTGAAAGTGTATAACACTGCAAACACCAACTCTGCCAACGGCGGCTATCCGGGTTTTATGCCGGGGGAATGGCTGTTTCGTTTTAACCTCAAAGTTATCAAAGCGGTCAATGCCGGCAGCAACGCGCGCATTTGGATGGATAACCGCTGGGTGAGAAATCCGGATAATATAACAGCTGCTGCGTATTTTGTAAAAGTGGAGCGTGCGGATCTCCTTTGCACAACCGGCAGTTCAACGGCATACTACTTTGATGTGAATCTCGACGGCGCGGACATCACCCTTTCGTTACCAAACGATCCGAATATGGTCACCTTTGGTTCCTACCCGCAATCCGAGGTGACGGACGCCGGTTTGATAACCACACTCAATGCGCAACCGCTGCAAGCGGATGACACCGTTAACTTCGACGGGTCAAAATATAAAAGAGTCTACTTCACAACCGAGACAAATTCTTATCAGGCCGATAATGGCTATCATATCTATACGGTTTACTGGTTCAAATATGAACCGATACAATGGCGTGTGTTATCCGACACAAATGGAGAACTTTTTGTTGTGGCGGATAAAATATTGCTCATAGGGCCATATAACCAAGTTAATGAATATGTTACATGGGAAACCTGCTCCATGCGTAACTGGTTAAACAACGATTTCTATAACGAAACCTTCAATTTGGTTGAACGGGTGAAGATAAAAACAAGCACGGTTATTAATGATAACAATCCATTGGCTGGTACTTCCGGTGGCAACAACACAAGTGACAAGTTATTTTTGCTCTCCCACACTGAGATGACGAACCCTGTCAACGGTTTCAATTCTGCTTACGAAACTTACGACACTGCCCGCAGAGCACAGGGGACGGATTTTTCAAAAAGCCAAGGGCTTTGGGTAGCCTCTAGTGGTTCTTATTTCGGTAATAGCCACTGGTGGTTGCGGACTCCCGGCATTCATCAGGGTATCGCATGCAATGTCAGTTATTTTGGCGATATTAACGGTTACGGACCCAATGTCGACTATCCCTTCATCGGTGTCCGCCCCGCAATGAAAATTAGCCGAAAATCGGAAATCTTGATGGCTGCCGAAAACTCGACCTGCCTGATTGATTATGACAAGA
>CAZTCR010000003.1:0-49652 GCA_964612185.1 uncultured Eubacteriales bacterium | reverse complement strand
TCGGAAATCTTGATGGCTGCCGAAAACTCGACCTGCCTGATTGATTATGACAAGATGACCATAAGCGGGTTATCCGCCGGGGTGACTTCTTTAACCGGCTATGTCAATGTCGCGAGCGGATATGAACTGTCCTCCACCCCGAATCCCAATGGTTTTGGTACAGGAACAATTGTCAATGTCATCAAGGACGGCGTCACAGTCGACAGTTACACAATCCTGATTTACGGCGATGTCAACGGGGACGGCAGCATTGACAGCATCGATGCCGGCATTATGGTTGATTATGAGAACTACCTGATCCTATGGGATCCGCTGATCGATGCAGCCTATTTAAAAGCCGCCGATTTGAATGGCGACAACAGCATAGACAGCTTGGATGCCGGTATCACGGTGGATGCTGAGAACTATTTGGTGACCATTGACCAGACGACCGGCCTGGCGGCTTAGCCTGTTTTGATTGACGCAAAAACGGAGGCGCGTGATGAGTTGTGAAGTCAGATACCAACTGCTGCGGCCGGACCAAATTGCAGCAAAGCGCAAAGCGTGCCCGGTGGTTTACATTCCCGTCGGCACGCTGGAATGGCACGGGGAACATAACGCCGTCGGCGCGGACGGGTTACAGGCGGAAGGCATTGCCATCCGCTGCGCGCAGACCGGCGGCGGGCTTGTCTTTCCCCCGCTGTATTACGGTGAAAGCCGCGTAGAGCATCTAAAAGATTCCTGCGCGGATGACCGGGCACTGATTGCGGAGAAAATGGGATTGGACCCGGACAACTTCCTGCCGGATAAAATGCCATTCACCGCAACTGAACAGGTGCTGAATTATAATAAGCTGCTGCTTCATATCCTTGCGGAAGCGGAGTCACTGGGGTTTAAAGTCGGTGTGATTGTCGCCGGCCATTATCCGCTCATTGACCACAGCAGGGCAGCGGTGCTGCAATTCAATAAAAGACCGTATTCATACCGGAACGGGATGCTGGCGTGGGCTTTTGTGGACCATCTATTGATCAGCCATCTGTATGAAAATGCCGGCGACCATGCCGGCGGGTGGGAAACCTCGCATATGATGGCCCTGCACCCCGATACCGTCGACCTAAGCTTGCTGCCGCCCAAGGGCGAAAAGCTCATCGGCACAAACCCGAAGCGGCACCCGGCTGATTCAACAGCCGCTTTCGGCGCGGAAATTATTGAAGCGGCCGTGGATATCGCCGTGCAGGAAGTGCGCCACAGACTGGAGAACAGGGCGTTGTATTTCGGCAACGGGTGCAGTTTGTCAGAAGGGCTGTGGAAAACCGACAAATAACCGGTTTTAATCACTGCCATTGATTTTTCGTGATATCATCATAAGCTTTTGTAAAGTGTGGGACACAAGCATTGCGCCCCTCGGCGCTGAAAGGCGGATTGCACATGGAAAAACAAAAAAGCACCTTCATGAAAATTGCGGACAACCGGTATTTCTGCATGGCCTGGCTGATTATCGCCGTAGGGTTTATCACCTGGTTCGGTGCGCTCAAGGTCACCTATCTTGGCGTGGAATACCCCAGATTTGTCAAAACCGCAAGCGTTATCGCAATGGTTCACCCGTATCTGTACTACTTTTGGGTGCTCTTTACCATCGTTTCGCTGTGGCTTAACATCAGTTATATGTACAGGCATAACGACTATAACGGCAAAGCGGGCAAGGTTACCATGTATCTCAGCTTTATTTGCATTATTATTACAAAAATCATCCCCCACGAGGACGACTTCAATTGGCGGATGGTTGTCCACTGGAGTGCGGCGCTCGCTTTCGGCGTTTTTTGCGCGGCGTCCATTATACTGTTTCTGTTTAACAAGTCAAAAACAAACAAGAGGTTTTTAACAACACTATTATTGTTTATTGCGGTTCTCGCGATTATGATTATTCTGCTGATTCTGTTCAAAGAAAACGGTGCGATTGAAACACTGCCGATTTGGTGCGCGTACCTGATACTGTATCTTGTGAATTTTACGAATCTTTACAAGCAGAAGCCCGAAGCTCAAAAAATGGCATAAACACAGGAATAAATCTGCCGCAAATGCCTTTGGTGTTTGCGGCTTTTTCACATAATTAGCGGGCTTGCCGTGTGGGAACTTTTTTGCGGATAGGATGGAGAAGCATGGCGAAATGTGGTACAATGATGCCTGAACCAAAAATGTTATGATGAGGTGTTATGATGAAAAAAATATTGAAGGCTGTCGGGCTCCTGCTGGCAGCGATTATTGTTGTCGCCGGTGCCTATGTGGCTTATGTACTCATTTCTTACAGCCGGATAGAAGACAATCAGGTTTTGACGATTGACGACGGCACAAAGGGCTATATGAGCCTTGGCGAAACCTATTCCATCACCACCTACAACATCGGCTTTGGCGCCTACAGCCCGGACTTTACCTTTTTTATGGACGGCGGCACAGAGTCGCGCGCAAAAAGTAAGGAGAGCTGCGTGGCCAATGTCAACGGCGCGGCAGACACTATCGCGGCGCTGAAGTCTGATATCCTGCTGTTCCAGGAAGTTGATTTAAACTCAACGCGCAGTTTCCATGTTGACCAGTACGCGATGCTCCAAAGTAAGCTGCCGGGGTTGGATTCGGTCAAGGCAGTCAACTACGATTCGGCCTATTTGATGTATCCATTGACTAAGCCCCATGGCAAATCGCTGGCATCTGTCGTCACCATGTCCAAATTCAACATGGTGGATTCGCTCCGGCGCAGTTTGCCCATTTCCACCGGTTTGTCCAAGCTCATTGACCTGGACCGTTGCTACACCGTGACGCAGATTGAAACGGAACTCGGCAAAAACTTGTTTGTCTACAACATCCATATGTCCGCCTACGGCGGGGACCCGGCAATCCGGGCGGCGCAGGTTGAGATGCTGTTTGATGATATGAACGAGCGAATCAAGCAGGGTGATTATGTGATTTGCGGCGGCGATTTTAACCACGACCTGTTGGGCAACTCCGCGGAGTTGCTAAACGGCGCAGGCAAGGCGGAGTTCAGCTGGGCGAAGCCCTTCCCGACAGAGCTGATGCCGGCCGGTATCACGATGGTCACAAATTATGATGAAAGCACGCTTGTCCCGACGGCGCGCAACTGCGATATTCCCTATGTCAAGGGTGAAACCTTTGTGATTATTATTGACGGATTTTTTGTGTCGCCCGGTGTGGAAGTTATCGGTGTGAAAAATGTGGACACCGGCTTTGCTTACAGTGACCATAATCCGGTGCAGCTGCAATTTAAATTGAAATAATAACGGAGGAGCCCGCATGCAAAAACCGTTTTCATTTTTTCTGATTACCGACCCGCATTATTTTGAAAACTCGCTGGGCGCGAGCGGAGCGGAATATGACCGGTTCAATTTAAAGGAACAAAAATGCCTGGCTGAAACCGGTGCGATTATCGACGCCGCGTTTGAAACGCTCTGCGCGGACAAAGAAACAAAAGTTGTGCTCATCCCGGGTGACCTGGTTTTCAACGGCGAAAAGGAAAGCCACCGAGGTTTTATGAAAAAGCTGGAGAAACTCAGCGCCTGCGGCAAGCGGATTTATGTCACAACCGCCGGGCATGATTTCAGCGGTAATCCCATGGCTTTTGAAGGGGAAAAGCGAATCCCGGTGGAGGGCACCGAACGGGAAGAACTGCCGGAACTCTATAAGGATTACGGATATTCGGGAACCCTTGTTTTTGATGCGCGTACTTATTCCTATGTGTCGCAAATAGCCGATGGCGTTCGTTTGCTGGCGCTGAACTGCGACGGCGACTGCAAAGACTTTCATGGCTTTGACGAAGAGCAGATGCAATGGATTAAAGAACAGATTGATGCCGCAAAGGCTGCCGGCGATGTGTTTTTCGCCATGGTGCATTACCCGGTTCTGCCGGGTTCCCCGATTATGGGCATGGTTGGCGACGCGGTGATGACCAACTGGCAGGATGTTTCGACCAGGCTTGCGGATTGGGGCCTGCAGCTGATTTTTACCGGTCACATGCACATGCAGACCATCAATGCAAAAACAACCGATTTGGGCAACACCATCTACGATGTCTGCACCGGCTCGCTCGTCGGTTGCCCGGCGTCTATCCGCAAGGTGACCTTTTTGGACGAAAAAACCGTGGACATCCAATCAAGCAGGGTAGAAGACTTCGACTGGGACAAAAACGGCATGACGGCCAATGAGTATTTTGCATGGCGGTTTGACCGGATGATTAACACCACCATAGCCTCAATGGCCGAAGACCCGGAAAAATTCAGCCGTAAAGTCGGCAAAGCCGGCAGCGAACCCAAAAATTTGCGGCTGATACGCCTTGCCGGCAAAACTATGCAGCAACTGACCCTGGGCAAGCTCGGCCGGCTGCTTTGGATAAAGGTGGACCCGTCACTGAAAAATGTTTTGGTAAAAGAACTCGGTGTTGAAATCGTCCGCAATATGTTTGAAGGGGATGAACCCTATGTGCCCGGCACGCCGGTCTATACGCTGTTTATGAAAGCGCTCAAACGCTTGAGGCCGGTTGTGCGTATTTTGGAGAAAAAGCTCGGCAAAAAAAATCCGCTGTTCAAGGATATCCCGTCGTTTGTTGCTTCACTTATTGGCAATACCGGCATGCCGGACAACAATGCGACGATAGTGCTTAACGGAGCAATAGCTGAGCAATAGAGAAGCATTTGAGAAGAAGTAGAGAAGCAGTAGAGAAGAAGCAGAGAAGAATTGGAGAACGGCGGAGAAGCAACGGGGGAGTGAATTATGCCGATTAATTTTGACAAAGACAGATGGGCACAGGTCAGGGAAAATTACACCAAGTGGTGGGATAATGAGTTGGACCGCCCGATTATAGGGCTTACCATGTTTGAGGAATTTCCCGAACGGGAGATTCCCCGCGCGCCGATTCTTTCCCAGCAAAGCTGCGCGGATTTTTCGTATACACCGGACGAGCTGATTGACAGGCTCGACTATGAGCTGTCCGCGCTGACTTTTTTGGGTGACTCTTTTCCGATGGTCAACCTTTCGTGCTTCGGACCCGGTGTGGAAGCCGCTTTTTTGGGCGCCAGGCTGGACAATTCAAACGGCGCCGTCTGGTTTTATCCGCCGGACAATGTACCAACAGATATCACAGAACTTCATTTCGAATATGACCCGAATAACAAATGGCTTTGCCGCATCAAAGACATCTGCGCCGCCGCGGTCAAACGCTGGCAGGGCAATGTGCTCGTCGGCATGCCGGATGTCGGGATGGGGCTGGACCTCCTCGCATCCTTCCGCACGACCGAGCAGCTGTTGTATGATTTGGTGGACACCCCGCAGGAAGTCAAGCGGCTTTTAGCGGAACTCGACGCGCTTTGGATGAAATATTACAGTGAAATTGATGCTGTCATGCAACCCTTTAGCCCCGGCTATTCCGATTGGGCGGGAATTTACAGTGATAAACCGTTTTACACCCTGCAGAGCGATTTTTCCTATATGATTGGCACACCGATGTTTGACGAGTTTACCAAACCGACCATCGTCCACCTGTGCAAAGCCCTTGACCGTGCTATATACCATTTGGACGGCGTCGGGCAGCTCCCGCACCTCGATTCGCTGCTCGCTATCCCGGAACTCAACGGTATCCAGTGGGTGCCGGGCGACGGCAACCCCGATTGTAAGCATTGGCCCGAGGTCTACAAAAAAATACACGCGGCCGGCAAGAAAATTCAGATTTTCGGCGGGTTGGATACCCTGGATGTCGTCGGGAAACAAATTGGCGATTTTAAGTGCATCTGCGTAAAAGGCGCTTTGGGCTGGTGCCCGGACTCGGAAGAGGTCATCAGGCGGTTGAAGGAATACGGGATTTAGACGCTTCTTGCGCAAAGTCGAACGATAAAGTGGAACGAATGACAAAAAGTCGTTTGACTTTTGTGAATATAGTGACAAAAAAGAAAGTAAAAATATATGAACGATGCGAATTTCAGCGATTTTAGTCTAAGCAAAGATTTGCTCAGAGCAATAGGTATGCTTAATTTCAATACCCCCACGCAGGTGCAGGCGCAGGTTATACCGATTCTGCTGGAAGGGAGGGATGTCATTGTCAAATCCCAAACCGGCAGCGGCAAGACAGCGGCATTCGCCATACCGGTTTGTCAGGCGATTGACTGGGAAGAGAACAAACCGCAGGCCTTGGTGATTACCCCGACCAGGGAGTTGGCCATTCAGGTCAAAGAGGATATTTTCAATATCAGCCGGTTCAAAAGGCTTAAAGTCGCCGCGGTTTTCGGCAAGTCCTCTTTCTATAATCAGGAAAAACAGCTCAAGCAAAAAACGCATGTGGTAGTCGGCACGCCGGGGCGGATTATCGACCATCTGGAAAGGGGTACGCTCGACACATCCAACATCAAATACCTTGTGTTGGACGAAGCGGACGAAATGCTGAATATGGGTTTCGTCGAGCAGATGGAGACCATCATTGCCGCCCTGCCAAGCGGGCGGGTGACCATGCTGCTTTCCGCTACGATGCCGGCTGATATTGAAAGCCTGTGCAAAAAATACATGAACAACCCCCTGCGCATCGAGGTGGAAGAAGAAAATCCGGCAGCCGAACGGATTTGTCAGGAACGGTATACCGTTGAACAAGCGGATAAACCCGGACTGCTCAAAGACATCATCGTTGTGGAAAATCCGGACAGCTGCATTATTTTTTGCAACACCAAGCAAATGGTGGACGAGGTCAGCCGGGAACTCGGCAAACTGAACTTTGCCTGCATGAAGCTTCACGGCGGCATGGACCAGCGGAACCGCCTGATGGTGATGAACGATTTTAAAAGAGGCTATTTCCGGTATTTGACTGCCACGGATGTCGCCGCGCGCGGGATTGATATCGATAACATTTCGCTCATTATCAATTACGACATCCCAAAGGATGGCGAAAGCTATGTGCACAGAATCGGCAGAACCGGGCGCCTGAGCAATGCAGGCAGGGCCGTCACCTTCGTCACACCGGAAGAAGCCGCGCAGCTCGATGCGATCGAAAAATATACGGGCAAAAAGATGGATTACAAACGCAGGCCGGCGCAGGAAACAGTTAATGAACAGCGGTCAGAATTCACACATAAAATCGGCACCGCGCCGGAAATCAAAAAAGAAAAAGGTGCCGAACTCGGCAAGGAAATATTGAAACTGCACATCAACGCCGGCAAAAAAACAAAAATGCGTCCGGTCGATATCGTCGGCACCCTTTGCAACATTCCCGGCGTGACGGCAGACGATATCGGCATCATCAACATCGTCGATGTTTCCACTTTTGTGGAAATATTAAACAACAAAGGTGAAATGGTTTATCGGGCATTACAGAATACGCCGATTAAAGGCAGGCTGCGCAAGGTGAGCAAGGCGGAGTAAATGAAAATAGGAGCTAAAACATGAAAAGCTACAAAGGCAAACCGCAAATTAGGAAACTTGGCACAATAGACTGCGATATGGTGGAAACAACCCCGGTTGTGATAAACGGCCGGTTATACCGTTTTGAGTATGTGCGGGACAACTACAAGCCAAATAAAACCGGCAAATCCTACTTCCGTTTTAAGGATGTCGAAACGAATGCGGTCACGCCGCCGTTTGCCCAAGGGTATCATTTCGGCAGCGCTTTTAACAATAACGGGACCGTCTATGTCTTTGGTGTGTCGAAAATCGGCGGAGAGATGATGACGGTTTTCCGCTCCAAAGATTTAGTGAACTGGGAACATAAAGATATTTTCAACCTGCCCGGCTGGCGGCTTTTCAACAATTCCGTGTGTGCGGGTGCGAAAGGTTTTGTCATGGCGTTCGAAATCGGGGACCCGCCGGAAGAATGCGGGCATCCGTTCACTATCCGCTTTGCGGAATCGGCGGACTTATGGAATTGGACACTTACTTCTTCCGATTGTGTTTATTCAAAAGACCGTTATACTGCCTGCCCGACTATCCGTTATTTGCCGCAGGACGGATTCTATTATATGATTTATTTGGAGGCGCTGCCCGGCTGGGGCTATGTCCCTTATATTGCCCGCAGCACGGATTTGATAAAGTGGCACCGCAGCCCGGTGAATCCGGTGCTGATGTTTGATGAAAATGAGGACAAAAAGCTTGGTCATCACTTCTTTGCCCCCGAAGAGCGTGCGCGTATAGAAAACGCGCTTGACAGCAACAACAGCGATGTGGATCTGTGTGAATTTTTAGGGCGCACGGTGATCTGTTACAGTTGGGGTAACCAGACCGGTGTTGAGTTTTTGGCGGAAGCCGTTTATGAAGGACCGATGGATGAGTTTTTGCAGGGCTTTTTTGAGGAGTGGGTAGGCGGGGTTCCCTGCTGATGGAATCTTCAAGGCAAACCGATAAAAACAGTTGAAGATTATACGCTAAAAAGTTATAATACTATTATGTATTAAAAATACAGATGCATTTTAAGTCGACAAGCAAAGCTTGCCGCTGCGGCTGAAGCCGCAGACAGATAGCATTGAACAGTATATCCGGCAGCGTATGCTGCCTCCGCTGTCTTTGGACAGCGGATTAAGAAGATATACTTGTCTATCTTCTTAATGGATATTAGTTTAATGGACCTACAAATATTACAGCAGAGGAGATGTTGATATGGGTGACCGTAACATCAAAAACAAGAACATCAAAAAGAAGAAGAAGAGCGAACTGAATGCTTCGCCTTCCATGGGCGCACCGCAGCCGGTTGTACAGCAGCCGGAGCTGATTAAAAAGAAGAAAAAACCGATGTAATGTATATTTTGCGGAATATGCAAAACACTGTCCCCCGATAATTGAAGGAGATGTGGCTATGCCGTCCAAAAAAACCATTTACACCGTCGCCGTTTCGCACCTGGATACTTCCTGGCTCTGGGATTTGGAAACGAGTATCCGCGAATATATTCCGAATACGCTGTTTCGCAACTTCAAGCTGTTTGACAAATACCCGGATTACACCTTCGGCTTTGAAGGCACTTACCGCTATGAACTCATGGAGGAGTATTATCCGGACGCGTTCGAAAAGCTCAAGGAATATGTGGCAGCGGGGCGCTGGGTGCCGGTTGGCAGTGCGTATGAAAACGGCGATGTCAACACACCATCGCCGGAGGCGCTGTTCCGGAACATTTTGTACGGCAACAGCTATTTTCGCGAAAAATTCGGCAAGGTCAGCAACGACATCTTTCTGCCCGACTGTTTCGGCTTCGGTTGGGCGCTGCCCTCCATCGAGCGGCACGCGAACCTGAAAGGCTTTTCCACAGGCAAACTCGCCTGGGGCAGCGCATATGGTGCGCCGTTTGATTTGGGCAAATGGGTCGGGGTGGACGGTAAGTATGTTTACGCCAATATCCGCCCGGGTTCCTATTCCCGCAGCCTGACGAAGGTGCGCAAAAATGAAAGCATTGCGCCTAAACTGCTCGAACCGGAAAAGTTCGGGCTGCAGTACAACTCCATTGCCCCGAAACTGGAGCAGAATGCCAATACCGGGCTGCCCCTTACCTGCGCGTTTTACGGCACGGGCGACCGCGGCGGCGCGCCGGGCGAGAGTTCGGTTAAAACCGTTACAGAAGAGATGCAGGCGAATGACAGCAGCGATGTTGATGTAAAATCGGTCAGTTCCGTTGAACTGTTTGAAATAATGGACAACGAGCTCAGCGACGAGCAAAAGGCCATACTGCCTCAGTGGAGCAATGAACTGCTGTTAACGGACCACGGCGTGGGCAGCTATACCTCCAGGGCGGTCGGTAAACGGTGGAATAAGCGCGTGGAACAACTTGCTGACGCGGCGGAGCGGAGTGCTGTCGCGGCCGACTGGCTCGGTTTGGCGGATTATCCGCACAATGTGATTAATACATCATGGAAACGCGCCATCGCGCATCAATTCCACGACGATATTACCGGCACATCCTTTCAGGTGTGTTACAAGCGCAACTGGAACGACTATATGCTCTCCCAAAACCAGCTTGCGGAGGAATACCGGGCAGGTAGCGCAGCTGTCGTTTCGCAGATGGACACCTCTTTTGTCAAAGGCGTTGCCGTCGCGGTTACAAACCCCTTGCAGGCGCAAGGGCCTCGCTGTGAAACCGTTACCGCGAAGGTGAAATTGCCCAAAGACACGAGATATATTCAAGTGCTCGATGCGGCCGGCAAAGCTGTACCTTCGCAGGTTGTATCGACCTGTAAAAATACGACGGAAATTGCCTTTACGGCCAGCGTGCCGTCGGTCGGTATCGCGGTCTATGATGTTCAACCGGCGGACAAACCCTATGAGGACACCGCGGCGTTGCGCGTATCCTCTACATCGATGGAAAACAGCAACCTGCGTGTGATGCTCAACGCAAACGGCGATATATGCGAAGTGTTTGACAAAAAACTCGGTAAAAATGTGCTCTCCGGCGTGGTGTCGCTCGCGCTGTTCGATTACAAGGGCAGCAAGGCCTGGCCCGCGTGGGAATTGACTTATAACGAACTTGCCGTCCCCCCGCGTGAATACGCGCGCAATCCAAAAATCAAAATTCTTGAATACGGCCCGGCCAGGGCAGCCATTGAAATAATCAGAACGGCGGGACCGTCGAAGTTTACGCAAATTGTTTCGCTTGACGCAAACGGCGATACGGTTAAAGTGTATAACGAGGTGGACTGGCGTTCCACCGCAAGTTTGTTAAAAGTCGTTTTCCCGCTTGCGGCGTCCAACCCGAACGCAAGTTATGACTTAGGCCTCGGCGTGATTGAACGCGGCAACAGCAAAGCGAAACTTTACGAGGCGCCCGCGCAGATGTGGGCGGACATCACGGATTTGGACAAAAGTTTCGGTGCTTCCGTCCTGAGCGACTCCAGAGCGGGTTGGGATAAACCGGACGACAACACCCTGCGCTTAACTGCGGTGCACACACCGCTTTACAGCTACCGTTGGGAGTGCGCCCAGCATCTGATGGATTTGGGGCTCAACCGGTTTTCCTTCGGGATATACAGCCATACCGGCGGCTGGCAAAACGGCACACAAATGGCAGCACAGCGCTTTAATCAGCCAATGGCCGTTTTCGTCACCGATTCACACAAGGGTAAACTGGGCAAGGCCTTCTCCCTTGCAAAAATCAGTGATGACGGCGTGCTGATCCGGGCAATCAAAAAAGCAAACCAAGGCGATGAAATTGTCGTGCGTTTTAATGAAGCGGACGGTGCGGCCAAGAAGGGCATTAAGTTCTCGATGGGCAACGGCATAGAAAAAGCAAATGAAGTGTTCGCGTCCGAAGAGTTTGTTGGTGAAGCGAGGGTTGCGGACGGCGAACTGGTGTTTGACATCGGCGCTTATGAGCCGAAATCCTTCGCACTCACGCTTAAAAAAGCATCCTTGAAAGCTGAACCCGTTTTGACAGAGCCGCTCACACTCCCATATAATGTGACGGCGATTACCGCGCAGGACAAAATGGATACATCGGACCTTCCGCAGTCGCTTTCCGTCCCGCGCGAAATCATTCCGGATGCCATTGTCAGCGGCGGCGTACAGTTTAACATCAGCAAAGACGATAAAAACGCAATGGTGTGCCGGGGGCAGAAAATCCCCTTGCCGTCAGGCACCAAAAAGCTTTGGCTGCTTGCAAGCTCTGTTGACGGTGACCGCCTGGTTGCTTTCAATGTCGGCGGTAAAGAGGTTGATTTACTCATTCAGGACTGGCAGGAAGCAGTCGGGGCGTGGGATCTGATCGGCCTTGGCGAAACCGGCTATGTGAAAAAAGATGTTTTAGCCTGGAACACGACCCACGCGCATACAAAAACCGGCGATGAAATTGCCAAACAGCTCTACTTCTTTAAATATGCCATTGATATCCCGGAAGGCGTAAAAGAAATCACGCTCCCGAAGGTGGAAGAAATTTTGATTCTCGCCGCGGCTGCAACCTCCGAAAATACGGTATTTGCTCCGGCAGCCGAATTGTTTGACAGCCTGGAAAAACGCCCGTTTGATTACAAGATAACGCGGGAAGAGTATATAAAGGCTCGGCCTTCCACGGTTGAACAAATTTTGCAGAAAAAAATAGACAGAAAAAAATCCCTGACGATTGATTCCTCCATGATTAACAGTACCCTGCAGGTTGGGGACGCGTTTGCCATCGCCCGGACAATATTGCGGTTTGGCAAATAGCGGCAAGGTCACCAAGGGCAAACGATAAATAAGCAGGGCTGTTTTGCTCTGCTTTTTTGTAAAAAATAACCGGCTCTTCAAACATAATGACGGAGGCGTGAATATGCCCGAACTGCCAAGAGGGTATAAAGGCAAACTCATCTGCAGTATTGACTGCACAGCTGATTTTCCGGCGGAGTGTTATTTCGAAAACGGGGCAACAGCGGTTGTGGAGTCACCCGTCGGGCGTTACCGCGAAGCCTGCAATGAGCCGCTCACCAGGTTTGGTTACCGTTTCCAAATTGAGCATGTCGGCCGGCCACACATGGCGGTCATCAGCTATCCGGATGACAAACGGCGGTATATGTGCGTGAATGACGGCACCTGTTACGACTTAACCACCGGTGTTTTTACCGGCGGCGTTTATCCCGTCTCTAATAAAATGCAGCGCATCGAAAACATCTTTTGGCCGCGCTGGCAGGATTGCAGCATCGTTTTTATGACCTGGGGCTTCGGCGAACCGGCAGCGGTGCACGGGTTTTCTGTTTATGAGCTGGATGAACTGCCGGCGGCAAAGATACAGGGGACCGGGCAGGCTGGCAGAAGATCAATCGGCGTTCAATATGAAGACCCCTGCGGCAAGGGCGCGAGCGAAGGCGCTAAAACCTTTGACGAATGGCTCGAACGGCATATCGCCTATTTACATCATACCGGGCAAAACATACTTGTATACCCGATCAACTGGTACCACGGACCGCAGTTCCCCTGCAAAACGCAACCGTCCGACGCGTTTGATGTGGTGGTGACGGATGACAGA
This sequence comes from uncultured Eubacteriales bacterium, assembly GCA_964612185.1. Taxonomy (GTDB): domain Bacteria; phylum Bacillota; class Clostridia; order Oscillospirales; family Acutalibacteraceae; genus UBA1447. The sequence goes on along the minus strand of CAZTCR010000003.1, from coordinate 36,723 downwards.
AAGCAATACAGCCGCTCCACCACGCATCCGCCGGACTGGCTTTCTGTTTTGCTGGCGCGTTTTGAAAAAGAAAACCTGGCGTTCACCGGTTCCATGACACTGTTGAGGCTCGGCAATCTGCTGAAAAATATGAATATCGACCTCGACGCCATCAAAGCGGGTAAAGAAACAACCAATAATATGCTTTGGAATGACGAGGTGCAGTCCTCCTGCGGGGACTGGACAGCCATTTACAACGCGCGGAATTACAAAGAAAATGTCCGTTGGCAGGAAGAAAAAAAGAACATGTCCGATTTCCCTTTTGCTTACGGGGAAAAACGCGGCAAATTCCACGGCGGGCCGATGTTCAACCCACTGCACCCGGAGGTGCAGCGGCAGATACTGGCATATATCGAAGAAATCGGGGCGTGTTACGGAAAATACAAAGCATTCAAGGGGTTATCCATCAATGTATGCACGCCACCCTGATCTGGTTTGGCTCCCTGCACGCGGGGTATGACGATTATACCGCGGCGCTGTTTGAAAAAGAAACGGGCATATCAACCGGCATTAAACCGGATGATCCCAACCGTTTTTCAAAGCGGTATGAGTTCCTCACCTTCAAATGCCGCCCGGCCTGGGTGGGTTGGCGCTGCGGCAAAATCAGGGATTTTGTCTGCGCCATTCGGGATGCACTGCGCCGCGGAAACCCATTGCTCTCGCTGACGCTTAACTTTTGGAACGAAACATCCAAACCGCAGATTTTCGGCGGACCCAACACGCAGAGCCAATACGGCGCACGGGTGAACGATTATGACTTTTTCAAAGACGGCGGCGCGGATTTATTGCTGCTGGGCAAAGAGGACGGCATAGAAATCACTGTCGAAACCAACCACCAGCGGGACCGCGGCTGGGATACAAAGGGTGTCAACGCACCACTTGAAGCCGGCTTTATGTTTAGGGATCACGACTTTTTGGACACCGCAAGACATGACGCGTTGAGAAACGCCAATTCCCCGGGCGGCTTTGTCTTTAACTGCTGGGTGGAGGCCTGGGGCGAACACAAATGGTTTTCCTGCGAGCCGGATGACCCCAATCTGCCCGAAGTGACAAAGATGTTTGACGGCGAAGCGGAATATGTTCACCGGATGAATTCCTATTATCCGGCCGATGGCTTTTGGTGGGATTCACAGCTGCGCATCACATCCGCCTTCCCACCCGCCGCCCATTTCAAAGAGCATTACACGCACGCTTTGGCGGAATATGACGCGCTGAGCATCACAAGGGGCGGGCTTTACCTCGACAAAGCCCACAGTGTTGAAACACTGGAATTCGCCAAAGCCTACAGGGCACTGCCGGACAAAAAGTTTATATATGTCGGTGAGACTACGGACCCCGTTGCTGTGCGGAAACTGATATACGACAATAGACTGTATTTTTACATCGTGAACAGGGAACCTTATCAAATCGGCGTTAATGTCAGCTTTAATAAAGACAAGGTTGTTTTGACCGATATGTCGGATTTATCGGGTGCCGAATATACGGGCGAACCGGCGTTTAACCTTTTACCCTATGATTTGAAGGTGTTCACAGCGGATAGTTCAACGGATATAACGGGTTTTGCCGTTTCGTTTCCGGATGAAATCACAGCGGAGCTTTTCTCCCGGGCGGAGAAAATATTGAAAGCGTTTGAAACCGTAAAAGCCGCCGGAAAACACATCCCCGGTATGGATAAAATGGAAACCGGTATCCGGCAAAGCCTGGCGCAAAAACGGTATTCGCGCCTGCGGCATGAACTGACGAGTTATATCGCCTGCAAGGCAATGAAAATACAAGAAGAAACGGAAACGGATTTATGAAACACTTGAATTTTAACAACGAAGGTAAATTCCGCATCTGCCAGGTAACGGACACCCATTTGTGCGGCGGAGAGCGCAAAGCAACGGACGCGCAAACGCTTGCGCTTATCCGGAAGGTTATTATCGACCAAAAGCCCGATTTGCTGGTTGTCACCGGTGACATGTCAAACAACGCCGGTAATGATGAACGATTAAAAATGCTGGCAGATGTCTGCGATGATACCGGAACGCTGTGGGCCTGTATATTGGGCAACCACGATGGCACAGAGAAGGAAGACACGCTGGACAGAAAAGCGCTCGGCGATTTTATTCCGACACTGCCGAGCAGCCTTTTTGAAAAAGGCCCCGATGAAATTGAGGGGTACGGCAACTATATTATAACGGTTGGCAAGCCGGATGCACCGGCCTGGGCGTTGGTTTTTATCGATTCCAACAACCGCCGGTTATACCCCGGCAAAGACGGCGGTCCAGCCAGCGGGTACGACTACATTTACCGCAATCAGATTGATTGGTATATGAAAGAGTCGGAAAAGCTCGAACAACAATTCGGTTATAAACTTGGGGAACTGGCATTTTTTCACAATCCGCTGCCGGAGTATAACGAGGTCTGGGCGTATAATGAGTGTGTCGGGCAGAAGAATGAGTTCATCTGCTGCCCCAAAACCAACACGGGGATGTTTGCGGCGATGGTGGACCGCGGCTCCATGCGGGGTGTGTTTGTCGGCCATGACCATATCAACGATTTTGACGGCAGGCTTTATGGCATCCGGTTGTGTTACGGACGAGGCTCGGGCTACAGCACTTATGGCATGTACGGGTTTTTAAAGGGCGCGCGGATAATCGATTTGGATGAAAACTCATCCGATTTTACATCCTATCTTTGGCTGGAGGACGGCACGACGCATGTACAAAAAAGGGTTCACAAGCCGGAGCATAATTATTAATCCGATGTATTTTCTGATGACATATAGTTCAATTAATAAAAAAGGACTTTCTAAAAACAGATTTAGAGAGTCCTTTTTGTAAAGTACAACAAATGGCTAAAGCTGAAATATATCCAACAGCCACTTAACCACACCGTCTTCATCATTACCGGTGATGACGGAGGTGGCTTTTTGTTTTACCTCCGGCTTGGCGTTTGCAACGGCGTAGCTTTCATCACTGGCTAAAAACATCGGCAAATCGTTTAAATTATCACCAAACGACACGACTTTATCAAAGCCATATTCCTCACGCAAAAAAATTACCGCGTTATACTTGGAGGCATCCGCCGAGCAGGCTTCCAAATACCAATAGCCTTCCTCATACACATCGCGGTAAAACTCAACATGCAAATGATCCATCTTGCAAAGCTCATCCCGCAGCGGCACCAATTTTTCTTTGACATCGCAGACGGAATAATAGAGTACAGGCTTATCCGCTAAGCCGGCAAAATCGTCTATTTGTGTAAATTGTTTGCCGTATTTTTGTATCCGTTCTTCAATGAATCGCCGGGTATGGTCGGAATTTACCTGCTCGTACCATGTGCGAAGTATGTCATCCTCAATGATGTAAACAAAGCCCGTGACACTGTGCCGTTTTATTGCGGAAAACAGTTGCTGTACCGACGGTTTTTCAATAAAATATGTCTTTACATAGGTGTTGTTTTGAATATCATAGATGGAAGCGCCGTTCATTAAAATAACCGGAACATCGATGGGTATCCCGCTTACCATTTGCAGGGTAGTTGCTGCCGTCCGCGCCGTTGCAACACTGAAGTTCAACCCGTTTTCAATCAACCGGCAGAGCGATTTTTCTGTATATTCAGATATTTCTGCGTTTCTATTCAACAGTGTTCCGTCCAGGTCGGATATGTATAGCGTTTTCATTTGGTTCATTTCAACCTCAAGAGCATTGACCAATGTTTGCTGCAGTACGCGGAATCATCTGCTTTGTATTCACTCATTTCCTTCGGCTGTTCAATAAATGTCCAGCCGTCAAAAAGCTTTCTGATATCTGCGATATCGACATAAAAGTGCGGAACATCCCGTTCTGTTTCATCTTCGTCCCGCAAAATTGTGTTTTCATCAATACGCATATATTGATCGGCATGCTGAAAGCTGTATGTGCCTTTGGATATGAAAGTGATAAACAGCTCGCCGCCGGGCTTGAGCACCCTTTTGATTTCATTTAAAGCGCTGATGACGCCGGGGGTGTCGGTATGGTAAATCACATTGTATGCCATAATGCAGTCAAAACTGCTGTTTTCAAATGGCAGTGTCAGCATATTGCAAACGCCTGTTTGAACAGCCAGGTTTTCTTTTGCCGCCCACTCTTTCAGGTGGGTTACCCCCAAGTCGGACAAGTCAACCGCGGTCACATCAAACCCCTTTTGCGCCATGTAAACCGAGTGCCGGCCGAGTCCGCAGCCTAAGTCCAAAAATTTCATCAACCCTTCTGCCTGCCAGCGCTCGGCAAGAAAGGCGCTTTCCACGCACGGGTTCAGCCATTTATCATCGGTGTTCTTTGTCCAGTCCCATGCTTTTGTGATGCTCAAAGCTTTATCCCCATCGCCACATCGCCGAGTCCCTTTTCCAGTTCGGTAAAACCGTATTTTTTATAAAAATTGATGCCGAGCTCGTTGGTTCTGCCCACGGTCAGCATCAGCCCGCCGATTCCTTTTGCCTTCAGGTGCTCGCTTAAAGCGTTCACCAGTTTGCTGCCGAGGCCTTTGCGTTGATATTCATCCAGAATATCGATGTGCAGGTGGGCGGGGTACTGCGCGGCATATTTTGCGTGCAGGCGGTAGGAACCCAGGGATGCTTTCCACTTGAAATAGCCGAGTTCTTTGACCTTCGGCAAATATGTTTCATTAAAGCGCGCCTGATATGCTGTGTAGTCTTCCGCGCAATAAATGTAGCCGATAGCCTCATCCCTTTCGTTCGCCGCGACAAAGCAGTTTTCCGGTTCGCACTCTATATAGTAATCGCAGTAGGTATATAGTATAAAATCTTGCTCCCGTTTTGTTTTCGGGTTACCGGCGTTAATCAAACAGATGCTGCGGATATTGTCACGGTCTTTCGGCTGATAAAGTCTGATGGTTTCCATGGCGATTCTCCTTTATTCAAATAAATAGCAGCTTGTAAATGTAATCGTCTGCGGCCCGTTGTTGTACGGTAAGCCGGAAAGGGTACAGACCTTGCTCACAAACAACCCGTAGGCTTCCATGGAAGGAACGGCGAGATCCGGGTAGCGGCAGGGCGCGTCGGGGTAGGTGCATTCGGGGCATACGGAGCAGGCACCCGCGCCCATCGGCATCATTTTGGGGAAACGCGGACGCAAACCGGCAGTGAAATGTTCAAAGTTTTGCCGGTGCTTTGCGGAGGTTGCTTCAATTGTTTCCCAGTCGAAATCGTCCTCCATCTGCCCAATGGTCTGCACAAGCAACCCCTTGGAATATTCGGCAGCCTTGAGCGCCGCATCTTCAATGCTCCCGCAACCGGGCGGGCAGACCCAGCTTTTGCCGTAGCTGTGGCAGCGGTCCGCCGCGCACATGTCCCTGACCTCCGGCATAAACTCAATGGCATCGCGGTTGAGTTCCCCTGCCTGTGAAAATCCGGCGGCTAAGGCTTCGGCAACCAATGCGTTCATATCAATCATTTTTTTAACCCCTTATATTCAAATCTTCGGTATATCAAGGATGCTATATCCCACAAAAGTATACAATAACCGGCGTTTGGATTCAACAAGTATTGTTTGATGAAATTCGCGTTGATAAAAGAATCCGGTTATAGTAAAATGATAGCGGTGGCATGACGCTGCCCGGCAAAGGAGGCGAACGGATTGAAAAACTATAAAGCCGGCAGAGTGATCTCATTCATTATTGCGGTGTTCTTTCTCTTCTTCGCAGTATACGCAACCTATGACCGGGCAGACTTCAAGAGCAAGTCTGTTGTGACCCAGGGCAAGGTGGTGGACATCGTTATGGAATCCACCAGCAAAGTGGACAGGGTGTTTATCTTTTTCACAAGAGACATTGAAAAATCGATTATTGAGTACACAGATAAAAACGGGGATACTTATACGAAGGCGGAAGCCCCCTTTTTGAAAAAGGCTCCTTATGTAATGAATGAAACGGTGGATATTCGGTATAACCCCGAATTTCCGGAATCCGGCATTGTGGACACTTTTACCAATCTTTTCGGTTTTGTGCTTCTTTTCTATTTCATCAGCTTCGTGTTCTTTTTTGTGTTTTTCTATTTGAAGACAATGCAAAAGCGCAAGAATAAGTGATTAGGCAAAGGATAAAAAATGGATATCATTTACAAAGATACAAAAGAATTCAACTCTGGCGAACTGCAGGACCTGTTCCTTTCAGTCGAGTGGTCATCCGGCCACTTTCCGGATAAGCTAAAGGCAGCCATGCAAAACAGCGGCTCCGTTTTTTCCGCGTGGGATGGCGAAAAGCTGATTGGGCTGGTCAATGTGCTGGACGACGGAGTCATGACCGCTTATGTTCACTATCTGCTGGTGAACCCGGCCTTTCAAGGCAGGGGCATCGGCAAAGAACTGGTGCGGCTTGTTAAAGAGATATACAGGGATTATCTCAGAATCGTTTTAATCGCGTATGACAAAGAGGTTGATTTTTACAAGAACTGCGGGTTTGAGGCAGGAGAGGATAAAACACCGATGTTTATCACATCCCTCTGGACTTGATAATATTTCAGACAATTCAGATATTTTGCTTGCGTCTTTGGGCAAAAAGGCGCAAAATAAGTTAACCGCCGGTACCGGCCAAGACATCAAAAAGTTAGGAATGGTCAAATCATGGGCAAAGTTTTAAGGTCTAACAACATGAACAAATGCATCGGGTGTTTTACCTGCCAACGGGTATGCGCCGGCATCAACCACAAGTCGTTCACCGACGATAAAAGCGCGATAAAAATCCGCACGCTCGGCGGGTTGTCCGGCAAGTTCTTTGCCACGCACTGCCTTGCCTGCTCGGGGGATATCGCCTGCATGAACGCCTGCCCCACCGGCGCGCTCACTGCCAGGCCAGGCGGCGGGGTAATTCTCAATGAAAAAAAGTGTATTCACTGCAAAAAGTGTGCCGAAAACTGCATTGTCAAGGCCATCTATTTTACGGATGACAATTCGCCGCCCATCATCTGCAAACACTGCGGCATCTGCGTAAAATACTGCCCGCATAACTGCCTGACCATGGAGGAGAAGGACGATGCTTAATGAAAACTATATCAAGGTGCTAAATATTGATTTAACAACCGGCAGGGTCAGCGTGGATTTGCGGGAGGATTTAACCAAATACCTCGGCGGTGTCGGTGTTGCGTCCAAGCTGCTGCTTGAAAACATAATCCCCGGCGAAGACCCGCTGGCTTGCGGGCAACCGATTGTGTTTGCCATCGGGGCGTTGAGCTCTATCTTCCCGGTTGTTACAAAAACCGTCGCCATGTTTATATCGCCCGTCACCGGCGAACTCGGGGAATCCTACGCCGGGGGCAGATTTGCCTATACGATGTTTAATGCGGGCATTGATGCGCTTGTGATAAAAGGCAAGGCGAAAAATCCCTGTTATATCAGCATTAACAATAACCGTATCGATATTAAGGACGCCCGCGCATTTTGGGGGCTGCATGCCAATCAAGTCGGGCAGTATATCCGAACGGTCGAGGGCGGGCAGGGCAAGCGTTCCATCATCCGCATTGGGCCGGCGGGTGAAAATCTGTGCAAAATCGCGAATGTCAATGTGGATACCTACCGACATTTCGGCCGCATGGGGCTCGGTGCGGTGTTTGGCAGCAAAAACCTCAAAGCCATTCAGGTGACAGGCGATGTCACCAAAGAGATCAAAGACCAAAAGAGTTATCTGAAAGTGTACAATGAGATTTTCAACAAAGTAACGGACACCCGGCTGATGACAAAATACCATGACCTGGGCACACCGATTAATGTCAATGTTTTAAACATCATCGGCGCGCTGCCGGTTAATAATTTACAGCGGGCGCACATCGAGGACACCGAGGAGATCAGCGGCGAGCATTTTGCCCAGCGGAACCTGATCCGCAAAATCGCCTGTGTGGGCTGCCCTGTCGGCTGTGTGCACATCGGGCAGGTCCGACGGGAGTTTGATGAGGGGCATGAATATGAAACGCTCAATGTCGCTTATGACTATGAACTCATCGCCACGCTGGGTTCCAATTTGGGGATAGGGGACAGCGATTCGATTTTGGAACTGATTGACGAAGTGGAAGAGTACGGGTTGGATGCCGTCGCGGGCGGAATTTGCCTGGCTTATGCTACCGAATGTTTCGAAAAGAAAATTGTTACGGAAGAACAAACCATTGTTCCGCTGGCATTCGGCAACAAAGAAAACTATCTGAAAGCCATCAAGTTTATGGCGGCTAAAGAAAATGAGTTTTATGCCGCGTTGTCCGACGGGGTCGCGGTGGCATCGGCAAAATATGGCGGTTCGGAATTTGCCGTCTCCATCGCCAAAAACGAAATGCCGGCATACCACACCGGTTACGGTGCGATTGTGGGTTATAGCTGCGGCGCGCGGCACAACCATTTATGCAACGGCGGCTATTCGTACGACCAAACAAACAAACCGTTTAACAAACGGGAGCTTGTTGACAGCTTGTTTGACGAGGAGGTAAAACGCTGCGTGCTCAATTCCCTGGTTATCTGCCTTTTTGCGCGCAATGTATACGATAATGCGACCATTCTTGCCGCGCTCGGCGCAATCAACGCGATCTCGAAGGAAAATGCAACCGATGAATATTTGGACCGACTCGGGCTGCGCATCTATAGAACAAAACTGCAAATAAAAGAAGCACTCGGGTTTGACCTGGCTGAAATACAAATATCCAAGCGGGTTTTCACCACACCGGCCATGAAGAATGTTTTGGACGAAAAGCTCACAAGGGAAATGATCGCGATGTTTAAACAGAAGAATGATGCACTGCTTGCGACGGAAATTTAACGCATATCAATAAAGACATTTTATCGCCGATTATTTGCAGCCATTGCTGTAAACGGCGATATTTTTATGCTATAATGCACATTGGAATGTGTTACAAAATTTGGAGAATCAAGGGAGCATGACCGATGATTTTTAATGATTTAGCAAACCGTAAACTGCCCCCGGTTCTGGCGGAAAACACTACAGCTGAAAACTGGCCGCAGCGGCGCAAAGAACTGCTGGAAGTGTTTGCGCGGGAGGAGTATGGCTTTTCGCCGCCTCCGCCGCCGTTTGTTGAGGCGGAAACGACGCTCTTGGAAAATAGGGCATGGGCAGGTAAAGCGGAACATCGTGAGCTTGCATTAAAGTTTCCGACACCGAAAGGTGAGTTCTCTTTCCCGTTTGATTTGGTATTGCCGACCAGCGATAAAAAGCTGCCCCTGATTATTTATATATCCTTCACCAAGTACCCCATCGGCAAGTATGGCCCAATTGAGGAAATTGTGGACAACGGCTATGCCTTGGCAACTTTCTGTTATGATGATGTAACCGAAGATAAGGACGACGATTTCGGGTCAGGCCTTGCCGCTATGTTTGACAGAAAAAATGACGGTGCCGATTGGGGTAAAATAGCCATGTGGGCGTGGGCGGCGAGCCGCGTGATGGATTACGCGCAGACGCTGGATGGCATCGACAAAGACCGCATCTTTTGCGCGGGTCATTCCCGCCTGGGCAAAACCGCGCTTTGGTGCGGCGCGCAGGACGAACGCTTCGAGGCGGCAGTATCCAATGATTCGGGCTGCAGCGGCGCGGCAATCACAAGAGATAAGGAAGGCGAAAGAGTAAAAGCAATCACCACCCATTTCCCGTATTGGTTTTGCGAAAACTATCAAAAATATAGAGAAAAAGAGTATGATATGCCCTTTGACCAACATCAGCTGCTCGCGTTGATGGCGCCGCGGCTTGTTTATGTTGCCAGCGCTTCCGAAGATAAATGGGCAGACCCGAAAAGTGAGTTTTTGGCCTGCGTAGCGGCAAGCGACGCCTTCAAGCTGCTCGGCAAAAAAGGGCTTGTGCATGAAGGACGCACTATAGAACCGGGCGAATTTTTGCACGAAGGCAATATCGGTTACCATCTGCGCCCGGGTACCCACTTCTTAAGCCGCTACGATTGGCAGATGTTTATGCGGTTTATGGACAGGCACCTGGGATAGTTGTCATAGCGCAGAAGGCTGCGCATTTTAAAATTCAACTGCCGGCGTACAGAATGCCGGCACCGCGGGGCGGGAGTTGAATTTTGTCGGTGGGCAGTGGTCTAGTACAGGAGTTCGACCTCTCCGTCAGGCTGTTGCCCGACACCTCTCCTGATGCAGGAGAGGCAAGCACTGGAATTTCGTACTTGGCTCTCCTATATAGGAGAGCTGGCGCCGTAGGCGACTGAGAGGTATTCCTGTTACAGTTGGATAACACCTTGACATCCCTCGACATGTTCAGTTGTCGGAGACAAAAGGTTAAGAAACTGGTGTAAAGTCAACTTACTTTACAGATGAAAAATCCAGTATTTGCAAGGATTCCGGCAAACATTAGCTATCGGAAACGAGTTTTTTGTCCCGTTACCTGCAATATAAGTATCCCGGGTTGAGAATAGAAAAAAACGGAAGGTTGATAAAAATGATAAACACTTTTTATCCCCATACCGAATGCCAAACCGCCGAACGCGCGGTTTTGATTTTTACAGCGCGTGTCTCAGAACGCAATCTCAAGATTATACCGGAGGGCTATCCGGTTACCTTCGATATAAAGGCTGACATGGAGACGGATGAATTTACAATTACGGACAAAGACGGCGGTGCAGAAATTATCTCCGGCGGCTTACTCGGGCTGATTCACGGCGCGGGCTTTTTCTTGCGTATGACGGAATTCTTCGAAAATTCTGCCGAGCCATGCCAATGGCGCGGAAGGCAAAAACCGAAATGCGCCATCCGGGGAGCTTATTTTGCCTCTCATTTTCATAATTTTTATCATGTCGCAGCTATGGAGGAAATCAGCCGTTACATCGAAGACCTCGCGCTATGGGGATATAATTATATCAAAGCTATTTTCCCGATGATTGACCTGAAAAATGAGAATGATCCGGAATGCGTCGTGCAGATGGACCGTCTCAACCAAATATTCGGCATTGTCCACTCCCTCGGCATGAAAGCGGCCACTTCCATGAATGTAAACGGCGGTTTTGGCGAATTTCCGCAGGAATACCTCTTTACCCCGCATAAAGACCCTACCGGGCGAAGAGGCAACAGCGGCAATATGATGTGCCCCTCCATTCCCGGCGCAAACGAACTGATTATGTGCTATAACACGGATTTTCTTGCCGGCCTTGCGGAAAACCCACCGGATATGGTGATCACCTGGCCTTATGACGAGGGCGGCTGCGCGTGTGAAAAGTGTTACCCTTGGGGCGGGAACGGCTTTATCAAATACTCCAAGCAGACATTTGAAATTGCCCGTACCCTCAACCCGGATGTGATAAGATGCGTCTCAACCTGGTGCTTTGACACCCCGTATGAGGGCGAGTGGGAAGCTCTTGCGGAGTCATTAAAAACCGAACAATGGTGCGACTGCATTTTGGCTGACGCGCATGAGGATTTCCCGCGCTATCCGCTTGAAAATCCGAGCCCCGGCGGGCTGCCGATTATCAACTTTCCGGAAATCAGCATGTGGGGGCTGTACCCGTGGGGCGGCTGGGGAGCAACCGCGCTGCCTGAAAGGTTCACCAGGCTGTGGAGCCAAGCGTCGCGCATTCTTTCAGGCGGGTTTTTATATTCCGAAGGGATATATGAGGATATAAACAAGGCAGTCGTTTCCCGGCTTTACTGGCACGGCGAAGCAGACTGGCGGGAAACACTGCGGCAATACGCGCGGTATGAACTCGGCATTGCGGAGGCGTCTGATTTTATTGAGATGATTTCACTCATTGAAAAAACGCAGAGTGATGTTGTTGAAAAAGGCTTTTGCGACACCGCGCTTTCCGACAGGGCTTTTGAACTGGTTGAACTGCTTGACGAAAAACTGCCCGTTTGGGCAAAAAAAGCATGGCGTTGGCGAATTATAACTCTGCGCGCCTTAATTGACGCACACCGGTATAATATGGCAAAAGCACTGAACACACAAACAAGCTGGAACGAACTAAAATGGAAAGAGCTGCTCAAAGATAATGTGCCGGTTCAGGACGCATTCCATGAAATAATCGCGCTTTTTCACTGTGCGGAAAAGGACGGGGGCGACCCCTATCACGGCAGGGTCCGGCCGAGGTGTGAGTAGTTGTTCATCAACCATCAAATCAATAATAAATATTTGACCTTGGTGTTGTTTATTTGATTTATCGGGAGTAAAATAGTAATCACAACAATCAAATCCAATTAAAAAATAAAAAGCAGAGGGAGCAATATTTATGTCTGATTTCCTAATGGTCATCTTCTATGTTGCCGGCGGTCTGGTTTTTCTCTATCTGTTCATTTTTAAGGTTTTAGGTTTAAGGGTCATCGCTTCGTCCGAGGTCGCGGTCGTGGAAAAGTGGTGGAGCCTGAAAGGCTCGCTCAAAGACGCCATCATCGCGCTCAATGGAGAAGCCGGCTATTCACCCGACCTGTTGCGCGGCGGCATTCATTTTAAATCCGTACTGATGTATAAAATCCACAAGTATCCGCTGATAACGATTCCGCAAGGCCAAATCGCGTATGTTTTCGCAAAAGACGGCACCCCCTTGGCACCCAGCCAAACGCTCGGGAGAGTGATTCCGGAGGCCAATAATTTTCAAAATGTCAGGGGATTTCTGCAAGCGGGCGGACAAAGAGGACCGCAAAGAGGAATCATCAGAGAGGGAACTTACGCCATCAACCTGGCGCAGTTTATTGTGATTACACCGAATGCCATCAAGTCAATCAACACGGGAGACAGGCAGGAGCAGGGCCAAATTGTTACCATGCAGCAAACACTTGCCATCAGGGAAGCTTTCAGCCCGGTGGTCATCATGGGCAATAAGGAAAATTCGTCAAGCGACATCATGGGTATTGTGACCGTGCATGACGGCCCGTCACTGCCGCAGGGCGAGATTATCGCGCCGAGTGTCGGGCAGGAACACGCAAGTTTCCAGGACCCGGAAAAGTTCCTGGCTCTCGGCGGCAAACGCGGCAAGCAAATAGAGGTCTTAACGGACGGCACCTATTATATCAACCGGCTTTTTGCCACAGTTGAATACCGGGCAAAGACCGTTGTCCCCATCGGTTTCGTTGGTATCGTCGTTTCTTTCTTCGGCAAAGAGGGCGTTGATACAACCGGCAGTGATTATAAGCACGGCGAACTTGTGGGCGAAGGGTGCAAGGGCGTGCTGGAAAAACCGCTGATGCCCGGCAAATACGCCTTTAATACGGACGCCGGCAAAGTGGTTCTTGTCCCCACTACCAACATCATCCTGAAATGGAACAAGAGCGAAACGGGCGACCATAAATATGACGAAAATCTGACGGAAGTCGACATCATCACCAAGGACGCTTTTGAACCGTCTTTGCCGCTGTCTGTTGTTATGCATATCGACTACAAGCAGGCGCCGTGGGTGATTCAGCGCTTCGGCGATATTAACATGCTTGTCAACCAATCTCTTGATCCGCTTGTCAGCGCTTATTTCAAGGATGTTGCCCAGACAAAAACCTTGATTGAGTTGATTCAGGAGCGCAGCGCCATCCGTGAAAGAGCCGTGGAAGAAATGCGGCAGAAATTTGCGAAATACAATTTACAACTCGAGGAAGTGCTCATCGGTACACCCAAGTCACCCGTTGCGGATATTATGATAGAAAACATCTTAACCCAGCTGCGCGAACGGCAGATAGCGGAAGAAAAGAAAGTTACCTACCAGAAGCAGCAGTCCGCGGCAGAAAGCGAAAAATCCCTGCGTGAAGCGGAAGCCGTAGCGGCGCAGCAAGGCTTGCTGACAGAATCGAAAATCAAGATTGATGTCGAGAGAAACAGCGGCGCCGCGCTTGCCAGCAAGGCGGAGCAGGAAGCCAACCAAATTGTTGCGCTCGCGAGAGCCAACGCGACCAAGGTCAGGCTCGAAGGCGAGGCGGACGCGTCGAAGGAATCCAATGTCGGTTTGGCAAGGGCGCAGGCTATCGACGCGCAGGTAAAAGCGTACGGCGGCGCGCAGTACCGGGTTATCCAGGAAGTTGTTGACAAGCTTTCCGACGCCATCAAAAATTCGAGTGTCGATATCGTGCCGAAGACGGTTGTCAATATGGGCGGCAATGCGGATGGTGACAGCAATGGCAGCAGCACGGTTTTGGATACGCTGCTGAAGTTTATCACCATCGAAAAACTCGGTGTTTCGCTGCAAAACCCGACAGAACCGACAGCGCCTTATGAAGCACCGGCAGTGGTCGAAGAACCGGAAGCAGCAGAACCGGAAATGCCTGCTGAAGAAAGCAAATAGTAAAAATTCAATGATTCAAAAACCCCCAAGCACAAGTGTATGCTTTGCTTGGGGGTAAATTATTGCATTGCCTTGACACTAAAAAAATAGTTGGGTATACTCAATACACATAATGAAAGGAATGGTTGAAAAATGAGCTTGCCGATCACATCATTTAGCAAAGAAGATGTCATTGCGAAAAGCATTAATGCCGGCAGAAATGAAGTTGACTTGATTGCCATCCCCCCCGTTACCGAACTGACAATGCCTGATGTCTTCAAAGACGGGATGCTTTTTGAAGCCGATAAACCTGTCATTATTTGGGGGCTTTCACCCTATCAAGATAAAATTGAAATCAGGCTGCTTGATAAAAGCAGAGATGCTGTAAGAACGAGTATCGCGCTGCCTTCCGGGGACACCTCCTTTGTCACAGAGTTACCCGGAATCGAACCTTCCTTTGATGAGTATACGCTTGAAATCACAGCAGGCAATGACACCCGGCGGGTTGACAACATCCTGTTCGGGCGGCTGTATCTGGTGTGCGGCCAGTCCAATATGGATATGATTGTCCGCGATATTTACAGAAAAGAAGAGCTTTTATCAGCCGCGCCGAACAAGAACATCCGGGTGTACAACCCCGCGCCGAACCCCTGCGAAGAGAATGAGTGCTCGCTGTCCCCCGTATTCGCCCCGAAAATCGGCGGACCCTGGGTGGCGGGGGATAACATCGAAGCAATCAAAGATGTGACGGCAGTCGGTTTTGTGTTTGCCAAAGAAATGTATCAAAAACTCAACACCGGTGCCGAAAATGTTCCGGTCGGTGTGCTCAGCACCTCAAGGGGCGGCACGGTGATTGAGACCTGGCTGAGCAGGCGCGCGATTGAAGCTGATCCCGAACTGAAAGCGGAAATGATAGCAAACAATGTCTATGCGGCCGAGGGCGACGATGCACTGAAAAGCCGGCTTGCCAAACAAGGCCACAACAACACCACTGTGCTGTTTAATATGAAGCTGTCACCCGTCAGCAACCTGAATATTTCCGGCTTGATTTGGTATCAGGGCGAAAGCCAGGTTGGTAAAAGCATGACCCTGTTCGCGAAAGAGATCGACGCTTTCATCAACGACTTGTCCGAGCGCTTTCGCTATGCGCCGGGCAGCCTTCCTGTGGCGTTTGTCAATATCACGCCTTTCCCCTATGAAGGTGAGTTCAAGGACCCGCTGCTGGACACGGGCGCCGCGCAGGTCAACGAACGGTACAATGAGTTCGCGAAACTGCACAACACAACAGCGGTAAGTGTGCCGACCTACGATTTTTCGCTGCGGTATGAGGAAACGGAAGTGTGGGAACCAAACCTGATTCACCCGACCGATAAAATCCCGCTGGCCGAAAGAACGGCGGAGCTGTTTTGGGGCATCACGCATGAAAACCGGGTACCGGCACCCGGAAGAGTGGACTTCGATAACGGAAAAGTGACCGTACATTTTGAGGATACTTACGGGGGACTCAAGACGAAAAACAGCGAACCCGTGAAGGGCTTTAAACTCTGCGGAAGGGATAAAAAATACTACCCGGCAGACGCGATTATTACCGGAGAAAATACAGTTGTGCTAACGGCAAAAGATGTACCGGACCCTGCCGGCGTTTCCTACGCGTTTTGCAATATGAATTTCGAGGCCAATTTAATCAACAGCCGCGGTATCCCCGTGCAATTGTTCAGAATAGACGGGTAGGGAATACCCGCGCGGACAAGAATTTACCCCACAAAGTTGAATTTGTCAACAATTGTGGGGTAATTATTTATTCGCGTTCTAACAACTCGCCGTATGAACCTTCAGTATATTGGTTGTACCGCTTTTTCCCAGGGGGACACCGCCCGTGATGACCGCCAAGTCCCTTGGCCGGATAAGCCCTTCTTCAACCGCTCTGTTGACCACATGGTCAAACAGTTCATCCGAGGAGTTTTTTACCTCAGCCATGATAGGGTACACACCCCAGGAGAGCGCGAGCTGCCGCCAAACAACTTCGTCAATAGCTGCCGCGATGATGGGGCAGTCCGGCCGGAACTTTGACACCATTCGCGCTGTGTGGCCGGATTTGGTAACGGTGATGATCGCCGAGGCATCCAGGTCGTGCGCTGTGGAGCAGGTGGCGTGGCTGATGGCGTCCGTTGTGGAATTAATAGAAAAATCTCCATTCTCAAATCTCTTTCTGTAATGAATGGCGCCTTCCGTTTTTGCGGCGATGCGGACCATCGTATTCAGGCTCTCCACCGGGTATTTGCCTGCCGCCGTTTCACCGGAAAGCATGATGGCGCTGGTGCCGTCATAAATCGCGTTGGCCACATCCGTTGTTTCCGCCCTGGTAGGTCTCGGGTTTCTCATCATGGAATCAAGCATTTGGGTGGCGACGATGACTCGTTTCCCTTTGGAATAACATTTTTTGATCAGTGCTTTTTGGATTTCCGGGATGTTTTCAAACGGGATTTCAACCCCCATATCGCCCCTGGCCACCATGATGCCGTCGCTGACCTCAATGATGCCATCAATATTATCGACACCTTCCTGGTTCTCGATTTTGGCGATAATATTGATTAGCTGCCCGCCGTTTGCCTCCAACAGGGCTCTGATACCCTTTATATCATCGGGGGTTCTGACAAATGAAGCCGCAATAAAATCAAAGCCGTTTTGTATGCCGAACAGGATATCCGCTTCATCCTGGCTGCTGATGTAAGGCAGGCGTATAAGCGCGCAGGGGACATTGATGCTTTTGTTGTTCGACAAAACACCGCCGTTGATAACGGTGCAAACAATATTTTCATTTTCAATCCTGTCAACGCTCAGTTCAATGAGGCCGTCATCGATTAAAATTGTACAGCCGGTGTTTACATCGGCCGGCAGCCCTTTGTAAGTGACAGAAACAATAGCGCTGCTGCCGGGAACATCCGCAGTCGTAAGAATGAACTGCTGACCTTTGACGACTTCCGCCTGACCGTCCTCAAACTTCCTGATTCTGATTTCCGGTCCCTTCGTGTCGAGCATGAGGGCTATCGGGAAGTTGAATTCACTTCTGAGCCTTTTGAAGGTTTTAATTCTTTTTAACTGCTCTTCGTGCGTTCCATGCGAAAAATTAATCCGCGCAACATTCATGCCGTTTTGCATCAGCTGACGCAGCACAGTTTCATCGTCCGTCGCGGGGCCCAAAGTACAGATGATTTTTGTTTTTAACATACAGGTCACTCCTTTTTCGTTAAGGATTATATACCTAACAGAGGTAAAATGGCAAACAGAATGAAAAATATGACAAAATTAATAATATACTATTGACAATAGTGTGTGTCATACAGTATAATGCGAATGAAACTACAAATTTTTAATATTACAACCTACAGATTATAGAAGGGAATGGTCATTGATATGAGTGAAGAACAACAGGATTTTGTGCAAGGTTTGGTATCCGAACTCCGGCGCGGCACCATCACCATCAGCGTTCTCAGCCAGTTGATGAGCCCCAAATACGGTTACGCGCTGGTTGAAAGCCTGGAAGAAAAGGGCATACCAATAGAACCCGGCACCTTGTATCCCTTGCTGCGCCGGCTGGAAAAGCAGGAGCTACTCACCAGCGAGTGGGAAACAACCGGCGCCAAACCGCGCAAGTATTATGTGCTCAGCGAAAACGGCAAAAAAGTTTACCGCCGGATGTGCGATGAATGGAAAGCAATGACAGAAAGTTTGAACAAACTCATCAATGAAAACGCGTAGGGTGCGGCATCTTTGACGCACCGAAAAATATAAAACATTATTTTGTAGAGGAAAGGATGGAATAAAATAATGGATAACAGGAAAAACGGGAAAGACCTCATCGAGAGGTACTTATACGCCGTAACAAAACGCTTGCCCAAAGAGCAAAGAGACGATATCGAAAAAGAACTCAGCAGCCTGATTGAAGACATGCTTGCGGACAAAACCGCCGGCGGCGAACCGTCGCAAAGTGATGTGGAGGCAGTGCTGCTCGAACTCGGCAAGCCGGCGGAACTGGCCGCCAAGTACAGGGGCACCAAGAATTATCTGATAGGCCCTGACTATTTCGGCTTGTATATGATGGTGCTGAAAATCGTGCTTGCCGCGGTGGCGGGCGGGATGACTATCGCGCTGACTATCGGGTTTGCTGCCGGGGCACGGGATGATATTTTCGCAAGCATCGGCGGTTATTTTTCCACAGTGATTTCCGCTTTGTTCCAGGCTTTCGGCTGGGTGACGGTGATTTTTGCCGTGATGCAAAAGTACAACGCAAAAATTGATAAAGAAGATACGGACTGGAATCCAAATGAACTCCCGGAAGTGCCGCAGGAAAAAGCGCGCATCAAAAAAAGCGAACCGATTGCAGGCATCGTCTTCACGGTTTTGGCCATGCTGCTCTTCAACGCCGTGCCGGAAGTGTTTGGCATCCATTGGTTCGGAGAAGTGCATTCCTATATCCCTGTGTTTGATCTGACGGTTTTCCGGAGTATGCTGCCGCTGATCAATGTGGTTTTTGCACTCAGCATTGTGAAAGAAATTTTCAGACTTATTATTGAAAAATACAATCTGAAACTTGCGGTGATTATAACAACAATCAACATTATTTCCCTCCTGATTACGCTGTATGTGTTTGCTTCACCCGCCATATGGAATGCGGATTTTATCACACAAATACAAGCTGTGCAGGGGTTTGAAATGCCGGCTGATTTTGACCTTGCATACCATTGGAGCCGGGTGCCGTGGTATTTCGGGTGTATTGCCGTGTTTGGATTTGTGGTGGAAACGCTGACGATGTTCGTGAAGGGCATACGGTATAATCTGGGGAAATAGGCGTTGTAGGGAACCATTGTATGCGTTCCGTGCCTTACAGGCGTTTCTGTATAAAAAGATACCGGCTGCCATTCATTTAGCAGCCGGTTTAAATTTATGCTAATTACCCCACAATGTAACAATATTTAAACTAAGTGGGGTAATTCACCACAATTCAATATAATTTTTTTCGCAGGTTTCCATAATTATTTTTTGATGATTTTTATGAAGTGAGTTGAATATTAGAGTTAACATAGCGTTATCATGTTTGCTTGATTTAATATGCGGAAACAACAAATTGATTGCTCTGATGTCTTTTTCCCGCTTGTCAGCCCTTCGTGTCGGGTTGGTGTAAAGCTTTTGCAGTACATATGCCGCCGGCTCCGGTACGGTGATAATATAGTCATTGTATTCTATCTCTAACGGAAAATCAGCAAGCAGGTTTATTGTTCTCAAACTCTCGGCTGTAATGCCAAGGCTTGGTATTTTCATTGTTGAAGAGCCTTTGCCGATTGCCTTGGTCAAAAACTCAATCTCCAACAAACCTTCTTTATAAAACTTGCCAACACCGGTCAATATATCCACGCTATATGTGAAGCCGTTCTTGGAAAGTTCCTGGATTATAGAAATTTTTCTTTCCGGCCGTCTGACATTACGGTATAAAAAATCCAAATCTCTCGTCTTCATGCCGGATTCGTAACCCGTCTTAAAATAATCCATGTATAAGAATTCCGCCCAGCTGCCGACAACCATGATATACGGTAGCAGTTTCTGCTTATTGAAAACATCTATTGTGTCCCAGAACACTTTTTCCTGCTCGGCAATCATCAGTCCTTAACCACCTTAATTATCAATTTGTATTCTGCTTTAAGATCCCTAAGGAGTTTTTCGAAATATCTGCGTTTGTTAATTTGTTTTTTAATTTCCCCGATATTATCATCGCATTTTCCGATGTATTCCGAGATGAACTTTTCGCCCCGCCTGTATTTCAAATAGCAATACTCATTTTTGCCTATCCGTTTTACAGATAAGCTTCCCTTTGGCAGCTTATTGATTTCGTCAATGCAGCTTTGCTGCATATTGAGATTCCGCACCTTTTCCTCCATTAAAGTTCCGAGTATGACATTCATTCTTCTCACCTCAAATAAATATTACCCCACAAAGTTAAATTTGTCAACAAGTGTGG
This sequence comes from uncultured Eubacteriales bacterium, assembly GCA_964612185.1. Taxonomy (GTDB): domain Bacteria; phylum Bacillota; class Clostridia; order Oscillospirales; family Acutalibacteraceae; genus UBA1447. The sequence continues at coordinate 16,450 of CAZTCR010000003.1, read as the reverse complement.
GGTAATTATTTTCAGTTCTGTTAGCTTTTTTGGGCTATATCCTTTTTTCGCGCCTTGATCAGTTCACCGACCAAAGCGACCCTCAAATTGCTTTGGGCTATTTCCTCAGGAGTAAAAATTCCCTTTCGAACATCATCCCAATTGCTCCCTATTGCACTATTGTTCATTTTATAGCCCCCTTTCCTTCAAATCAGAAAATTCTCGTTTAGCTTGTTTAATCTCTCTTATAGGCGTTTTGGGTGCTTTTTTCTGTTCATTTTACCAACCGAAAAAGCCGGCAATATTCAACAACACCGTCATTTTCACATCGTTATAATAAATATAAATGCCAACAAGCAGCAGCATCACGGCGACAAAAACAAAGGCAAGCACCGTAGACAAGCGTATACGCACCACGCCCCTGCCCCTGTTGCGGCGGTAGAAGTTATTGGCGTTTTGAGGTCTGTTTGAACGGGCGATACGAGCACCTCCAAAGATTGATTTGGCTGTGGTCAAAAGCTGTTAAAAGTTTTTACGCCTTTTGTCAACAGGTAACGGTAGAGCGAGACATCCGCGATAGTCAAGACGAGCAAGGTTATATAAGTGACCAGCCGCGCGTCAAGTGTTTTAAAGGTAAAGATAACCACCAGCGGCGCGGCAACGCTCAGCAGACCGACAACCAGCGTAAGCAGAACGGCGGCGCTTTGTTTGATGACGGTGATTTCCGTCGCCCAGTCAAAGTTCGGGTACTGCAGATTAACAGCAAGTCCCGTGAGCGCGATAAAAACAGCATAGACTGCGGGTACAAGGAACATCAGCGCGGTTTGTCCGGCATCAAAGCGGAACACATAGGCAACTGCGCAGGTGTTGACCAAAACAGCCGGTAATACAAGCGTCAGGTTGACCGCGGCTTTGCTCAAAAAGACGCTCTTGATGCTTACGGGGATACTTTTAATGATCCACAGATGCTTGCCCTCAAGCGAGATCGAGCAGGCTGTCGTGCAGGAAAGCGCCACAAATACCGAGACAGCCACCGGGCCCGCCTTCGCGATAATTTCCGTCATGCCGGGGATACCCAGCACAACGCCGAGTTTTTCCGAACCCATAAAAACGAGCGCGACAGATGCCATGGTAAACAGGATCAGCCCGACGCCGGTGTTGAGCACATAGTTTGCGGAAGAAAAGTAGCGTTTCAGTTCCCTTTTGTAAAGTGCGCGCGCGGGTGAAGAAACATTCAGGGGTTTAATTTTATAATCCGATGCAGTACGGTTCGCTAAAATCAAGGTGTTGAGCGTCTTGAATCTTCTGCTCACTAAAAACGCGAACAGAGAAAAAATAAGAATAGATATTAAAATAAAAAGCGCCAAAGCGGCATAGTCGTTCTTGCACACCGCGTTGGTATACATCAGCGCGAGCGGATAGTAGCGGTTGACAGCTTTCATCACGGTCATGCCGATGTCCGCGGCGTTATTAATAAATGTGGTCGTGTTAAAGGAAAAAAACATAATCCCCATAAAAAAGGACATGGTGATAATCAGGTTGGCAATATTTTTATGTTTGAAGCGCGCGGCGGCAAGATGAATGACGGTGCCGGTAACCGAAGCCACGGCAATCGGCACAAGCGGAATGAACGGAAAGGTGAGCAGGAAGGCAATGTAAAAACCCGGACCGGGCAGCGCGCGTGCCGCATAGACAGCGCCGGCAGGGAGCATCAGGAACAGGCAGAATAAAAAGTTGATGGTGTACAGCACCGTCATCCGGCTGATGACCACGGTGCTTGTTTTCACGGGCAGGGACATTAACAGGTCATAATCCTTGAAACCGAACACCGTGCCTTTTACTTTATAAATCGTTGTGAAAAGCATCATCATGCAACTTGCTGTCATCATCAGCCCCGGCAGCAAATAAAGCGCGTCAATCTGCGTGAAGGCGTCCGCCATGATGGCGGAGTAAACAAACGCATAAAAAATCATCATCGCGAATGAAAAGAGAATAATGGCATAAAAGGCAGCTGCTTTGCCTTTGCCGGTGCTGCCTTTTGATGCTTTCGGGTTGAGTGAATGCAGAATGTGCTTAAATTCAACCCGCAGGAGTATTTTAAGTTCACGCATTTTCTGTCAACTCCAAAAAAACTTCTTCCAGACTTGCGTCGCCTTTGACCATCTCCGTATCGCCGCAGGCGATGAGTTCGCCGTCCCGGATAATCGCTATTTTATCGCATAGTTTTTCCGCCACATCCAGCACATGAGTGGAAAAGAAAATAGCGCTGCCTGCGTCGCACAGTTCCCGCATAATTATCTTGAGTGTATGCGCCGATTTCGGGTCAAGCCCAACGAACGGTTCATCGAGCACCAGCAGTTTCGGGCTGTGAATGAGTGCGGAAATAATCGCGAGTTTCTGCTTCATGCCGTGCGAATAGGAGGCGATTGTGTTGCCGAGGTTTCCGGTAAGCTCGAGCGCATCGGCATATTTTTGTATCAGCCGTTCACGCTCGGTCTTTTCCACAGCGAACACATCGCCGATAAAATTGAGGTAACCGATACCGGTAAAATACTCATATAAATCCGGGTTGTCCGGAATAAAAGCCGTCATTCTCTTACAGCCGAGCGGGTCTGTTTTGATAGAGAGGTTGTTGATAAAAATATCGCCCTCGTCAAAATCAAGCACGCCCACCGCAGCCTTGATGGTGGTGGTTTTGCCGGCTCCGTTTGGGCCGATAAACCCGAAAATATCCCCTGCGTCAACCTGCAAAGTAAGGTTGTTCACAGCTTTAATTCCGCCCTTGTAGGTTTTGGATAACTTGTCGATTTTCAGCATCGCTGCCACCTCGGTGTATCAATTTAGTTTTCGATGGTTGTCAAACCTCATCTATTATAGGTGTGCTCGGCAGGATTGTCAATGTCAGCAGATGATGAACTTGACAAAATCTGCGGGGGATTTAATCCGGCGAAATAAGCGAAATTAGAAATATAAAGAATGCATAAACAAATTGTTAAATGCATTGCGAATCCGGTGCACAGGCGTTATAATTCAATCAGAAAAATATACTGTTTTACAGGACGAATCGGCGGCGAATATGGCATCGCCCGCGGTAAAGAGGTATAAAATTGATGAAGACAAAATTGGCAGGCGAATACAGGGTTTTTAGATCTGAGGTCACTTGGGTTGAGTACGCGCTCTGGTGGGCTATCAGGCTGATATTGCTGTATGCGCTCATTGATTCTATCAGACAATCGCGCAGCCAGGTGACGATTTTACAGCTCGGTTCGGAGTTCGCTTTGTCCTTTGCGCTGCCGCTGCTGCATCTGTTGCCGAAAAAATTATTTTTATCCCGCATCAACTACAGGGTGCAAGACGCGGTCGTCGTGATGCTGCTGACTACTGCCTTTTTCGGGCAATACAAAGGGTTTTACAGCAATGTGGAATGGTACGATGCCTATCTCCATATAATCGGCTGTTTTGTGTTTGTGTACGCGGGCTATGAGCTGACCATGGCGCTCAAACGCGACGATCGTCCTTTGGCGCCTGTCGTGGCGGCTATCTGTGGTTTCGGGCTTTCGTTTTTCTTCGCTGTGGGGTGGGAAATCTTTGAGTTCTTCTGCGACAATTATTTTGTCGGCAGTAATTCTCAAAACTGGTCAAACATCAATTCGAATGAGCTCATGGCACTTTTACCGCCGATTGACCCGCAGCGTTACGCGCTGCTCGATACAATGACTGATATGATCGCGGGCACAATCGGTTCGATCCTGGGCGGGATTACCGTGTTCGCCTATGTGTACCGCACAAATAAAAAGGCCTCAAAGCTGACATTGATAAAAAAGAGAGCGGTTGGTAAAACGCAGGAAAAGGAACCTGTTCAGCAGGTTGGTTAATACTTGCCGGCAATATTTAAGGGCGGAAAGGATTTCTGCCCTTTTTAGCATACCAAGGCCTCATTTTCGGGGCGGAAGCATTCAACAATGAACATTAACAATAAAATCAAAACAGAATACAAAACATTCCGGGAAGAGGTCACTTGGGTCGAGTACGCCTTCTGGTGGATTGTCCGGATTATTATTGTGTACGCGCTTGTTCGATCAGTCCTCGCGGGCGACCCGGACCGCTTGGCGCTGCGGCTGAGCGCGAAGCTGGCGTGCGCCTTTGCCCTGCCGCTGCTGCACCTCCTGCCGCGCAAAGTATTTTTTGCCCGGCTGTCTTACAGGGTTCAGACAATGGCATCGGTCATGTTGCTGCTGACTGCGGTATTCGGTCAGTATAAGGGCTGGTACAGTACGGTGGAGTGGTATGATGCGTATCTGCATGTATTCGGCTGTTTTCTGTGTGTGTTTGCCGGTTACTATCTGACCATGGCGTTAAAACACGACACGCAGCCTTTGCAGCCGATTGTCGCGGCAATCAGCGGGTTCGGCTTCTCCTTCTTTTTCGCTGTCGGGTGGGAGATATTTGAATTCTTCAGTGATACATTGATTGCGGGAATGAACGCGCAGAATTGGATGTTTATCAACTCGTCCGGGCTGCTCTCGCGGTTCCCGGGCATTGAACCGCAGCGATATGCACTGCTGGACACGATGACGGATTTGGTTTTCGGCACCGCGGGTTCACTGGCAGGCGGGTTTGTGCTGTTTATTTATTTGTGTGTCAAATATAAAAAGAAAAAAGTCCGCTAAGCCGGTCTTGCGAAAAAAAGTTGTTCGCTGTCTCTTCAGTTCATTTTGCAGGAAGGTGCCGCTGTTGTTTAAACGCAAATTTCGCTCGGAATATGATCGTGCGCGCGAAGAGGTCACATGGTTTGAAATGGCTTTTTGGTGCGTTGGCTGGGCGATGCTTATTTACGCGCTGGTAGTATCTACCAAGAAGGGACTACCGGCGCAAACAATCCTGGTAATCAAAGCACAGTCCGCGGCTACGGTGCTCATTCCGGTGTTTCATCTGTTCCCCGGCAAGACTTTTCTTAACCGTATATCGTACCGCGCCCAGACTTGGGTGATGATTTTGGTGTTGGCGGCATCGTTTATCGGTAAGTTTTTGAATATCTATACCTTGATCCCCTGGTATGATTTTTATCTGCACGCTTTTGGTTGTTTTGTTTGTGTTTATGCCGGGTACGAGGTTGCCCGATCGATCAAAAGGAGCAGGGAACCCTTGCCGCCGGTGATTGGCGCGATCTGCGGGTTTGGATTGTCGTTTTTTGCCGCGGTAGCGTGGGAAATATTTGAGTTTGTCTGCGACCAGTTTTTTGCCGGCAATACCCAAAACTGGTCATTCGCACCGAGCGAGCGATTTTTGGAATTGTTACCGACAGATCCGGCACGCTTCCCCTTAATGGACACGATGACTGATATTATCAGCGGAACGGTTGGTTCGTTTGCGGGCGGAATCGCTCTTTTTGCCGTGCTGTGCATTCAAAGCCGGCGTGCACAGCTGAAAAATGCCCAAAAGCAGGAAAAAATCTCTGAACAGGAAAACCGTTCGGCATAAAGGCTCATCGAATATAAACGACGGGAGCAGGCAATTACACCTGCTCCCGTTTTTTGGTCTATTGAAACACGGTTATGAGAAGAGTCTCAGAACTTTGTATAGGGTATCCCCGATGCCGGGCAGAAAACTCGCAACGGGGCTGCCGAAGAAAGCATAGGCGAATCTACCCGCAACGCCTGTCCCGTAATAATCAAAAAAAGTGGGGGTGTAGGTTTCGTAGTTCCAATTTTCATTTTCATCTAAAATAATTACTCGGAAACCGCGGTTCTCATTTCCGTAGGTTTGAAAACCAATACCGGGTGACTGGATAAAGTCAACGCTGTTATAAGTACCAATAAAATCATTAACATGGTCATGCCCGGTAACGATACCAAGCACATCCCCGCGCTCGGCAACAGCTTGGAACTGACCGCCGTTGGTGTCGGGCGGGCAGGGCCATTCGCCGAGGATACCCTGCGCCATAGCCGGGTTGAGCTCGAACGCCCAGGTTTTACCGAAACGGGTTTTGGCGCCTTGCGTGTCGGCAGGGACTTCCTTTAGTACTTCATATATTTCCGGCACCGGGATGTGCTGGAACATCAGGGATGGAACAAGACCGCCGTTTGCACCAGCCAATTCCGCGCTTTTTGCTTTGTACCAGTCAAGCTGGTCCCGGTGAACCCAGTCATAACCGCCGTTTACGCGGTCATACTCGTTGGAGTCCATCAGCCAGAGGTTAAAGGCGTCTTTGGTGCCGTCAGCACTTTTTATCGGCAGATTATAGGTCGCGCAGCCGTAAAGACCCGGCTCAGGGTCAATCGCGAGACAGTTGTCGTATTTTTGATACATTTTAAGCTGGTCTTCTTTTGAAACGCCGCTTTCCGCGTCGTGATTGCCGAACACCACTGCAAACGGGATGCCGCGCGCAACTACCGGAGCCAGAACCGCTTTAATGGCAAGACTTGTCAAAATCTGGCCGGGGTTGCCGCCGCCGGTAATATTGTCGCCGGTAAAGACAACAAGGTCCGGTTTTTCCGCGTCAAGCGCTTTTCCCATCAGTTTGATCATGGCTTGCCTTGGCATAATGCTATCCTGGCAATCCGCGAACTGCATTATTTTAAACTTGCCATCGCTGTTGAAACTCAGCTGAGTTTCAACAGTTTCGGAAACGGCATATGCGGGCGAAGCCGCAGTAAAAACAAATGCGAGCATAAGTAGGACGGCCAAGAACGCTTTCATCTTTCTTTTCAACGGGATCTTCCTCTCCTTGTGAAAATATCCGGTTATAAAACCATTATACATTGTATCACAATAAACAATAATTGCAACCGCTGCGCCCAAAAATTTGACCCGGACGACGGTCTGTTTGCGTTGACACCCAACCCCGTTAATCATATAATAAACTGTATTATTTTTTAGTGTTCACCTTCTATGGGTGATGAGAGGCGGATTGTTGTGGTAAGAGCGATAGTCGGGGCAAACTGGGGCGACGAGGGCAAGGGTAAAATAACCGATATGTTCGCGGGGCAGGCGGATATCGTTGTGCGTTTCCAAGGGGGAGCGAATGCCGGCCACACCATTATCAACGAGTTCGGTAAATTTGCGCTGCACCTGCTGCCGTCGGGCGTATGTCAACCGAACACGGTGAATATAATCGGCAATGGGGTGGCACTCGACATTCCGAAGCTGGACAAAGAAATTAAAGCGCTTGTAGCCGCCGGGGTTCCTGAACCGGTAATCATGGTGTCCGAGCGCACGCAAATTATGATGCCGTATCATGTGCTGTTGGACACTTATGAAGAAGAACGGCTGCAGGACCGTCAGTTCGGCTCCACAAAAAGCGGAATCGCGCCCTTTTATTCGGACAAATACGCGAAAATCGGGTTTCAGGTTTGCGAACTGTTTGACGAAATATATTTGCGCGAAAAGCTGGAAAGCGTCTGCGAAATAAAAAATTTGATGATCGAACATGTTTATAAAAAACCTTTGATTGATGTTGACGAATTATTTGCTACCTTGCTAAGTTACCGGGATACCGTAGCACCGTATGTCGGCGATACGATTACTTACCTGCGGCAGGCAGTTAAAGACGGAAAAAACATTTTGCTGGAAGGGCAATTGGGTTCGTTGAAGGACCCGGATCTCGGTATTTATCCGATGGTCACATCCTCCTCGACACTCGCGGGCTTTGCCGCGGTGGGCGCGGGTATCGCTCCGCATGAGATCAAGGACATCATTGCCGTTACCAAAGCCTACTCAAGCGCTGTTGGCGCAGGGGAGTTCGTCAGCGAGATATTCGGGGAAGAAGCCCAAATCATGCGTACGAACGGCGGAGACGCCGGCGAGTACGGCGCGACGACCGGCCGGCCGAGAAGGATGGGCTGGTTCGATTGTGTAGCCACCCGTTACGGCTGCCAGGTACAAGGGGCGACACAGGTTGTGCTGACAGCGATCGACTGTTTACATTATCTGGACGAAATAAAAATATGTGTCGGTTATGAAATTGACGGAAAAATCACAAAAGATTTTCCCGTTACACCGGAGTTGAAAAAAGCGAAACCCGTTTTGATAACCATGCCGGGTTTCAAATGCGACATCAGGGGAATCCGTGATTTTGAAAGACTGCCGGTCGAGGCAAGAGAATATGTTTTATTGATTGAGAAAGAAATCGGATTCCCGATAACAATGGTGTCAAACGGACCCAGAAGAGAAGAAATCATTTTCAGAAAATAATCGAAGAATCCGGCCGTCCCCAAACAGTCAGACCAAAAAGGAGCTTTTATGCGAAAAATCGGATTTGACAACGCCGCGTACATCCAAAAGCAGTCTGAGCAGATTGAAAAGAGAATAAAAGATTTCGGCGGCAAACTCTACCTGGAATTCGGCGGCAAGCTGTTCGACGATTTTCACGCATCCAGAGTACTGCCGGGTTTCGCGCCGGACAGTAAATTGCAAATGCTTAAAAATATCGGTCAGGATGTTGAAATTGTCATCGTCATCAATGCCGGTGATATTGAAAGCAATAAAATCAGGGGGGACCTGGGGATCACTTATGACAGCGATGTACTGCGTCTGACCGATGCTTTCCGGGATATCGGTTTATATGTCGGTAGCGTCGTCATCGCGCAGTTCAACGGCCAGCCCACAGCGGATTTGTTTAAGAAAAAACTCGAACAGCTTGGTATACGCGTTTTCCTGCACTACCCGATCGACGGATATCCGCTGAATGTGAAAAACGCGGTAAGCGAAAACGGATTCGGCAAAAACGATTACATTGAAACATCCCGTCCGCTTGTTGTCGTCACCGCGCCGGGTCCCGGCAGCGGTAAAATGGCAACCTGCCTTTCCCAGCTTTATCACGAATACAGCCGCGGGATTTGCGCGGGGTATGCCAAGTTTGAAACTTTTCCGATTTGGAATTTGCCGCTCAAACATCCGGTCAACCTGGCTTACGAAGCGGCGACGGCCGAACTGCAGGATGTCAATATGATTGACCCCTATCACTTGGATGCTTACGGTCTGACAACCGTCAACTATAACCGCGATGTGGAAGTGTTTCCTGTTCTCAACGCGATTTTTGAGCATATCGAGGGTAAAAGCCCCTATAAGTCCCCGACGGATATGGGCGTGAATATGGCGGGTTATTGCATCACAGATGATGAGGTTGTCCGGGCAGCGTCCAAAGAAGAGATTGTCCGCCGGTATTTTTCAATTCTCTGCGACCGGCGCAACGGGCGTTTTACGGACGAGGTTGTCGAAAAGATCGAGTTGGTGATGAAACAGGCCGGCGTGTCCACGGATGACCGTGAGGTTGTCAAATACGCGCTCGAACGCAGCGCGCAAACCGGGGAGCAACCCGCCGTGGCCATCAAACTGCCTGACGGCAGAATTATAACCGGCAAGACCTCGGAACTGCTCGGCGCCTCTGCCGCGGCGCTGCTCAACGCCGTCAAAACAATTGGCGGTATCGATAAAAAGACCCATCTGATTGACCCGGCCGTTATCGAGCCGATTCAAAGGCTGAAAACCGAAATATTAGGGAACCGCAACCCCCGCCTGCATTCGGACGAGGTTTTAATCGCCCTTTCCATCAGCGCAGCCGGCAACAAGGCAGCGATGCAAGGCTTAAGCAACCTGAACGATTTGCGCGGCTGCGAGGCGCACGCATCGGTCATCCTCGCGCAGTCGGACCAGGAAACATACAGAAAACTCGGCATCAATCTCACAACCGAGCCGAAATACCAGACAAAGAATTGTTATCATCATTGACACCGGCTTAACCGCCGGTAACTGGAGGGAAAAGAATGCTGCAAAACAACACAACGGTGCTTTTTCAGGGTGACAGCGTAACGGACGCAGGCAGAAGCAGGGTGTCTGACCGGCTGCTTGGCAGCGGGTATCCGGCGAAGGTACGGTCTTTGATAAAAAAGGAGTATCCCGAATCAAGCATCAAAGTGATCAATCGCGGTATCAGCGGCAACAGGGCTGTTGACCTGCTCAACAGGTGGGAAAATGACTGTGTCTTGCTCAAACCGGACTATGTCAGTATTCTCATAGGCGTTAACGACACCTGGCGGCGATATGACAACAATGACATCACACCCGCCGATATATTTAAAGACAGACTCAGAAAAATTATTGAGCTGACGCTTGAAAAAACACCTGCTCAAATCGTGCTGCTTAATCCTTTTTTACTGGACATCAACGAGAAAATTACGCTGATGCGGGAAGATTTATGCCTCAAACAGGAGGCGGTCGCAGCCCTCGCAAAAGAATATGGGACGAAATTTATTGACCTTGACCAAATTTTTAAGGACGCGGCTGAAAAAAGAAGCCCGGACTATTATGCCGCTGATGGCGTACATCCCACAAAAGCAGGACACACGCTTATCGCAAAAGAATGGCTGAAGGCTTGGGCATAAAACTTTACCTGAAACGATTACAGCTAAGGAGTATTTGGATGGATTTCAAAGAAAGCGGATTTATGTATCTGCTTGGCAGCGGGATGGTTGTCTTTATACTATTGCAATCTCTTTTTTTTATGAAAAAGGCTTGGGGACAGGGCAAAAAACTCGGTATTAAAGTATCAACGCTAAAAAATACTGTTGTTTCGAGTGTGCTTTTCACCATCGCGCCTGCGCTGGCAATCTTGGTTACAGTGATCACGATTGCGGGCGCGCTCGGGCTGGTTCTGCCCTGGATCAGGCTTTCGATCATCGGCAACATCGGTTATGAGGTGACAGCTGCCCAAAGCACACTGGAAGCGTTTGGCATCCCCGGCGGGCTTAATTTTGAGGTAAAAGATAAGACGGTGTTTGCCGCGGCTGCTTGGGTGATGACCGTCGGCAGTGTGATGCCGCTGATTTTACTGCCGCTGTTTTTAAAAAAAATTCAGAAAAGAGTCGGTAAAGCGGTAAACGCGAATGCGAAATGGGCGGATTTAATGTCCGCCGCTGCTTTTATCGGGTTGATCGCCGCGTTTATCGCGCGCAGTGTCATCGGAGCAGGGGAAAAAGATATTGCCGGCGACGGGGCTGGTTTTCTCTCAATCGCGACACTCTTGTCCGCCATGCTGTTCATGCTTGTGCTGCAGCGGCTTAGCAAAAAACCGAAACTGAAATGGCTGGAGCCGTTTGCGATGCCCCTGAGTATGTTCCTGGCCATGGGGGTCACAACGGTGTTGACACTGCCGCAAGATATCATCAACCTTGAATGGAGGGGTTAAGACATGGGGGGAACCTATTTTGACAAGGTACACCGCTGGGGTAAAATATCATCCCTGACTTCTTTAGCCGTGATGCTGAGTATTCCGCTGGCCATCTGCGTCTATTTTGATGTGTGGCCGCAGGCTTCCGTCGTATTGAACGGGCTGCTTAAAGTCATCCCCTTGTTTTGGTCCGTGGCAGTCATTGAGGTGATCACCTATGCGCCGATGCTCGGCGCGGGCGGTACTTACCTCAGTTTTGTGACGGGCAACATCAGCAACCTGAAACTGCCATGCGGGCTCAACGCGATGCAAAACGCGGATGTCCGCGCCAACTCTGAGGAAGGCGAGGTTATTTCCACCATCGCCATCGCCGCCTCCGCCATCACAACAACAATCATTATCGCGTTGGGCGTCCTGTTGTTTTCTCCTCTTCTGCCGCTGCTGACCAAAGAGGGCTCACTGTTCGCCCCTGCGTTTCAACAGGTGATTCCGGCGCTCTTCGGCGCGCTTGGAGCGGGTTACTTTGCCAAACACTGGAAGATTTCTGTTTTGCCTATCGCGTTTGGTATTGTTGTGCTTGTTTTTGCCCCCGCTTTTCCGGTCGGAACGCTGATTTTTGTTACGGTGGCGGTATCCTTGCTGGGTACGCACATCATGTATAAGAAAAAAATTGTCTGACATAAACGCTGGTTAAAACAGACCAACCGCTTGTGCATTTGCATAAACGGATGATTTGTGCTACAATGCCGTTCTAAAGAACACTTTGAATTCGTTGGTATTTTAAGCGCGAAAGGATGACAAAAATTGGATTTCGGTGATTTTCTGAATTCAATCCTCACAAGCGATAGATTTGCCTATTCTTTGGAGGCACTGCTAAGGCTCGCGCTCGCGGGTGTGTTTGGGGGCGTTGTCGGTTTTGAGCGTGAGCATTCACACCGGCCGGCCGGCTTCAGAACACATATTCTGGTTGCGGTCGGTTCCGCGCTCGTGATGCTGACATCGAGTTTTATTTTTGAAGAATACAAGGGGCTGACCAATCTGGACCCTGCCAGGCTTGGTGCCCAGGTCATCAGCGGCATCGGCTTTTTGGGTGCGGGTACCATCCTGCGCGAAGGCTTCAGTGTGAAGGGGCTTACCACCGCGGCGAGCCTTTGGGCGGTATCCTGTATTGGTCTGGCCGTCGGCATCGGGTATTATGAGGGCGCGATTATTGCCACAATTTTTATTATCATCACACTTAATATTCTCAAGAGAGTGATGATAAAAAGCAACAAAGGCAACACGGTCAGCATTATTGTAAAAGATCTCTCATTGGCTTCAAAAAAAATCAATGACCTGGTTCAGGATTACGGCGGCAGTATACAATCGATGGAAATCGTGTATCCCGAAAAGGATGAAAGCCTGCTGCACAAGAAAAAGGATGTTGTCATTCTAAAGATCTTTATCATTTCGGACAATAAAAAGATATTCAGAACAATTACCGAGGGCATACTTGGCTTGGAAGAGGTTGAAGAAATCTACGCCGATTAAGCCGGTTTTCTGATTGGCTCCGAGATCGTACCCGTTTTTTAAGTGAACCCGGAAAGGCCGGTGAATTGAGATAAAAAAGCATCACTTTTTCGCGATGATATCCAGGATGAAATATATCAACCGCTGGTCCCTTATGCGCAATTCACAAAATGAGAATCTCAGCGAGCACAGCATGGAGGTTGCGGCTGTTGCCCATGCCCTCGTTCTGCTGCACAATCGCCGTTTCGGGGGCAGCCTGAATGCCGAACGCGCCGCGCTCCTGGGGCTTTACCACGATTTGCCGGAGAGTTTAACCGGCGATATGCCGACCCCTGTCAAATATCACAGCGATAAATTAAGAGAGGCATACAAGTCCGTTGAGGACCATGCATGCCAAACACTGATCAATATGCTGCCCGATGATTTGAGAGCCGATTACGAGCCTTTTATTTCTCCGGCCGGTGAGGATGCCGCGCTGTGGAAATATGTCAAAGCCGCTGATAAAATATGCGCGCTGACGAAATGTATTGAAGAAAAAAAAGCGGGCAATGCGGAGTTCGATATTGCAGCGGCTTCCATCAAGGAAGCCATTACAGCGATGCAACTGCCGGAGGCAGGATGTTTTTTGGCGGAATTCCTGCCCAGTTATTCCCTCACCCTTGATGAGATCAAGGGTTAAATGTTCAGCAGCCGCCGCGCGTTTTCACCCAGAATCAACGCCGAATCTTCATCGCTGAACCCAAGGCCTTTTACAAAGTTTATTTCATAATCCGTTCTGCTCCAGGGCATATCGCTGCCGAGGAGTATTTTTTTTGCCCCATGCGCATCAATAATTTCCCTTGCCCAAGGTGGCGGGAAACGGCTGTGTGAATAGGCGGTGTCTAAATAGATATCTTTACCGATTAAATGCTTCATGGTTTCCCCCCGCATCATATAACCGCCGAAATGGGCTGCGACAACCGGCGCGCCTTTGAAAACCGGCAGAATGTTTGCCAGCGCCTGCGGTGTGCAGTGCACGGGGTCTGGCAATCCGATATCCACACCGGCATGAAAGACCGTTATCAATCCCAGCTCCGCTGCTTTTTCATAAATCGGAAAAAGTCTTTTCTCTTCAACGAAAAAATGCTGATAATCGGGATGGAGCTTAATTCCCTTGATGCCCGCCTCGTTCAACCGCTCAAGCTCATCGAGGGCATCGGGACTATCGGGATGAACACTGCCGAAAGCTGTTAACCCTTCAATGAAGTTGAGCGACATCGCGTAATCATTGACACTTTTTTGCTGGCGCGGGTTGGTGGCTATATTCAGCACAACAGCCCTGTCCGCCCCCATGGTTTTTATCTGTGCAAGAAGGGATTGCTCCGGTCCGTTGTGGTACGGAACTTCCGCACCTGCGGCGGCAAGGTGCGCGATTGCTTTGGCCGCTATTCGTTCGGGAAAACAATGTGTGTGAAAATCAATAATCAAAGAGACCAGTCCCAAATCAGTATTTTTTGTATCATCAATATACCAGCAAAAACACAACAGAAATTTACAATAGAGAAATAAGAGCTCTTTTCGGCAAAAAGTACAATAAAAATCATATCCATTTCAATAAATACGACATCAATCTGAAATTGAGCCGCGGGGCTTCTATACCCCCTGTTTTTTATTGACAACAAATGCCGCTGTGTTATACTTATTCATAACTCCAACAGCGAAGTCCTCAAATACCACAGAGCAGAGGATGGATCGTTTCACCTGGCAACAAGGCAATAAGATCAGTGCGGGATTAAACCAAATGGCTGGTTTAACAATAAATATACTAATCAGCGGAGAAAAGGCAAGCTTTTGTTTGCTCCGCAAGAAACCGAAAGGAGAAAACCAATGAACTATTCCCATGAAGTGGAAAAAATGTGCGTCGTGGCAAAGGGACCGAATCATGGACCGGCACCCATACCCGAGGAGGGTAAGTGGGTCAAAGCTTATCAAATAGCCGACATTTCAGGGCTTTCCCATGGTGTCGGCTGGTGCGCTCCCCAGCAGGGAGCCTGCAAACTGACCCTCAATATAAAGAAGGGTATTGTCGAGGAAGCACTGGTGGAAACCATCGCCTGCTCCGGCATGACACATTCGGCAGCTATGGCGGCGGAAATACTACCGGGCAAAACGATGCTCGAATGCCTGAACACCGACCTTGTCTGCGACGCAATCAATGTCGCGATGCGTGAAATCTTCCTTCAATTTGCCTATGGCCGTACGCAATCTGCTTTTTCCGAGGACGGACTTCTGATCGGCGCCGGCCTTGAAGATCTCGGCAAAGGGCTGCGCAGCCAAATCGGCACCATGTACAGCACCAAGCTAAAAGGTCCTCGTTATATGGAAATGGCGGAAGGTTATGTTACCCAAATGGCGCTTGACAGCGATGACCAGGTGATCGGTTACGAATTTGTGAACCTTGGCAAAATGCTCGAGGATATTCGTCACGGCTTATCGCCGGATGACGCATACAAAAAGAACCTCGGCAATTACGGCCGTTTTGCGAATGCACCGAAGTATATTGACCCGCGTGAAGAATAAGAGAGAGGGAGGATAAAATAATGGCTGATGTAATTACCTTCGAGGGTATGGACAGAAGGAAAGATAAAATTGATAAATGCCTTGCCGAATTTGGTTTAAACGACCTTGCCGAAGCCCGCGACCTTTGCTTGAGCAAAGGCATCGATGTGATGGCGATTGTCAAAGGCGTTCAGCCTATCGCGTTTGAAAACGCTGGTTGGGCATACACATTGGGTGTTGCGATCGCGCTCAAAGAAGGCATCAAAAACGCGTCGGACGCTGCCGGCGCCATCGGCAAAGGCCTGCAGGCATTTTGTATTCCGGGCTCTGTCGCGGAACAGCGAAAGGTTGGGCTTGGTCACGGCAATTTGGGCGCGATGCTTTTAAAAGAAGAAACGAAATGCTTCTGCTTCTTAGCCGGCCATGAATCCTTTGCCGCCGCGGAAGGCGCCATCGGCATTGCCAATAAGGCCAACAAAGTCCGTAAGGATCCGCTCAGGGTTATCTTGAACGGCTTGGGTAAGGACGCGGCAATGGTTATTTCGCGAATAAACGGCTTCACTTATGTAGAAACCGATTACGACTTTTTTGCGGACGAGCTTAAAATTGTGAACACCACCGCTTATTCCGACGGCGAGCGGGCGAAAGTACGCTGCTTCGGCGCGAATGATGTGCTTGAAGGCGTCGCGATTATGAAGCACGAAGGGGTGGATGTTTCCATCACCGGCAACTCCACCAACCCGACCCGCTTCCAGCACCTTGTCGCGGGTACTTATAAAAAATGGTCTACTGAAAACAATGTCGCCTATTTCTCCGTTGCCTCCGGCGGCGGCACAGGCAGGACCCTGCATCCGGATAATGTCGCGGCAGGTCCGGCTTCTTACGGCTTGACGGACTCCATGGGCCGTATGCACTCCGATGCCCAGTTCGCCGGGTCATCCTCCGTACCCGCGCATGTGGAAATGATGGGCTTAATCGGCATGGGCAACAACCCGATGGTCGGTGCTACGGTCGCCTGCGCGGTTGAGGTGGAACAGTCCTATAAATAAGTTGCCATCGGACGGTGTAAAGCTATATAGCTTTACAGGCGAAACTTACAGTATTTGTTAAGTTTTCGTTTACCGGCTCCGGGGGATGGTCGATCATCTCCAGTATCAAGCATAAAGTACAGCGGGACGGATTTTCATCCGCCCCGCTTTTTTTCAAATCGTAACTCGATTGAGTGGGATTACATAACTTTTTTGCCGTCTTTAAGTT
>CAZTCR010000002.1:21204-167630 GCA_964612185.1 uncultured Eubacteriales bacterium | reverse complement strand
AAGCGCTCTCACTCCCCCGGCATAGCCGGGGGTTTATTGGTTAATACCAAACAAATACGCCGATGAAACCAATCACCGGCGTATTATGTTGCTGCATATTCAATTTCTTACAAATTATACTGCCAACAATTTCTCGATTGCAGCAAGTTTCAGCGAAAGACAAAGCAGATCAACCGCCGCTTTCAACTCATCCACCGGCGGGAAAGTCGGTGCAATACGGATGTTCCGGTCACTCGGATCTTTACCATATGGATATGTCGCCCCGGCCGGTGTTAAAATCACGCCCGCCTGTTTGCAAAGTTCAACAGTACGCTTCGCGCAGCCTTCCATGACATCAAGGCTGATGAAGTATCCGCCGTTTGGATTGTTCCATTGTGCAATCCCCGTTCCGCCGAGTTCTTTTTCCAACGCGTCAAGTACCGCTTGGAATTTAGGCGCAAGCACCTTCGCCAACCGCTGCATATGCTGTTTTACACCCTTCGCGTTCTTCAGGTAGTTCGCATGGCGCAGTTGATTGAGTTTGTCGTATCCGATTGTTTGCACGAACATGCGTTTCTTCACCGCGGTGATATTATTTTTTGAAGCCGCGAGGATAGAAACACCTGCACCGGGAAAACTGATTTTTGAAGTTGATGCAACTTCAATTATCATATCTTCACTGCCTTGCTTTTCACACTCGGCAAAAATATTCAAGAGTTTGTCGCCTTCATCATACAAATCATGCTCGCTGTATGCGTTGTCCCAAATAATTCTAAAATCGGGCGCGGCAGGTTTTAAGGCAGCGATTCGGCGAACTACTTCGTCCGAAAAGGTTTTGCCCTCCGGATTCGAATACTTCGGTACGCAAAAAAAGCCCTTAACAGAGCTGTCTTTTACCAACTCCTCGAGTATTTCCATATCCGGTCCGTCGGCCAGCATGGGCACATTGATCATTTCAATACCGAAATACTCCAGTATTGAAAAATGCCTGTCATACCCCGGTACAGGGCAGGCGAACCTCACCTTGCCTTGCAGCATCCAGGGGGTGGAGCCGGCGCCGTGTGTCATGCATTGGGAGATATAATCGTACATAATGCAAAGGCTGGAGTTGCCGAAGACAACAATGTTGTCCGGGCTGACATCAAGCAGTTCGGCATAAAGCGCTTTAAATTCCGGTATCCCGTCAAGGAGCCCGTAGTTGCGGCAATCCGTGCCGTCGGATGCTTTCATACTGCTGTCAGAATTAACCTCGTTGAGGATGGGCATTGATATATTCAGTTGGTCGGCACCCGGTTTGCCCCGGGACATATCCAGTTTCAGCCCTTTCGCCTTGACATTTTCATAATCTTGTGACAACTCCATCCGAGCCGCCTGAAGTTGTTCTTTTGTCATCTCTTGAAATTTCACAGATATTGTCCTCCATATTGTTTGGGTATTGTCGTAAATTTTACTATAATTAGTATATTTTTGCAAGTTATATTTTATATTCTTGCAAAGGCGACAAAAAATTCCGCCCCGTCAAGTTATTTTGAGGCGGTATGCTATATAGAACAGAATGAAACTAAAAATCAGCAGACCCTGTGGTCCGGGGAAAAGGAATAACATCCCTTATATTGGATATACCGGTCATGTACATAATCAGCCGTTCAAAACCAAGTCCAAACCCGCAGTGCTTTGTTCCGCCGAACCGGCGCAGGTCAAGATACCACCCGTAATCCTCGCTGTGCAACCCTGATTCTTCAATTCTGCGGGTTAAGATATCCAGGCGTTCCTCACGCTGGCTGCCGCCGATAATCTCGCCGATACCCATAACCAGTAGATCCATTGCCGCCACTGTTTTGCCGTCATCATTTAACCGCATATAAAACGCCTTGATTTCTTTGGGATAATCGGTAACAAAAACCGGGCATTTGAAAATGCGTTCCGTCAGGCAGCGTTCATGTTCGGTCTGCAAATCGCAACCCCAGGAAACTTTGTATTCGAACTCTTCGTTGTAATCCTGAAGCATTTCAACCGCTTTTGTATAAGTTACATGGGCAAAAGACGAGCCCGCAACCGTACTTAGCCGCTCAATTAAGCCGTTGTCGTAAAATTTGTTCAAAAATTCGAGTTCATCGGGGCATTTTGCCAGCACTGCCCGCAGAACATATTTGATCATTTCCTCTGCCAAGGCCATATCGTCGGTTAAATCGGCAAACGCGATTTCCGGCTCAATCATCCAGAATTCCGCGGCATGGCGCTGGGTATAGGATTTTTCCGCCCGGAAAGTCGGACCAAAAGTGTACACCTTGCCGAAAGCAAGTGCCATCGCTTCCGCCTGCAACTGTCCGGATACGGTCAAATAGGACGGCTTGCCGAAAAAGTCCTGCGTATAGTCCACTGTACCGTTTTCATTCAGCGGAGTTTGTACCAAATCAAGTGTTGTCACTTTGAACATTTCACCCGCACCCTCGCAGTCGTTTGCCGAAATCAGTGGCGTATGGGCGTAAACAAAACCATTGTCCATAAAAAAACTGTGTATGGCATACGCGGCCACCGAGCGAACCTTGAATGCAGCGCTGTAGGTGTTGGTGCGCGGACGCAAATGGCTGATGGTGCGCAAATATTCGAGTGTGTGACGCTTTTTTTGTAAAGGATACTCGGGCGTTGAAGCACCTTCGATATCGATTTTTGTTGCGTTTATCTCAAACGGCTGCCCAGCTTGGGGTGTCAGTAAAAGCACACCTGTTACGCGTACGGCTGCGCCGACATTTTGCTTTGCGACATCCTTGAAGTTTTCAACTTTTACCTCTTCAAATACAACCTGGATGCCCTTAAAACTGCTGCCGTCGTTTATCTCCATAAAGCCGATAGACTTAGAGTCTCTGATCGTTTTTACCCAACCGCAAAGGGTAATACTCTTACCGCTGAATTCTTGGGGCGTTTTATATATGTTGCTAATTTCAATTCTGTTCATCGCTTTCCTCCGATAATTAATTAGTCATGACATCTTCATCATTATAACGATTTCTTAAAATAAAGCAAGTTGCACCAACACATTCCCGCCGATTTTAGTTGACACCGGTCAGCATTCCCATTAGAATATGAGGGAGAAATATGAGACGGAGTAATCATGATGAGTTACGCGGACAAAGTTTTTATTGAAAATTGTAAGGACATCCTCAACAACGGGTTTTGGGATAAAGAGGTGGCTGTCCGTCCCAGATGGAACGACGGCGCCCCTGCGCACACCATAAAAAAGTTTTGTGTGATCAACCGCTATGATTTATCGGCGGAGTTCCCAATTCTCACTTTGCGCAAAACAAATTATATCAACGCGATTGACGAAATGCTTTGGATTTGGCAGAAAAAGTCCAATAATATCAAGGATTTGAAAAGCCACATCTGGGATTCCTGGGCGGATAAAAACGGTACCATCGGCAAAGCATACGGCTACCAACTCGGTGTCAAACACCGGTATGCCGAGGGGATGTTTGACCAAGTGGACCGGGTACTGTATGATTTAAAGAACAATCCGCTGAGCAGACGCATTATGACAAACATTTACAACCATCATGATTTGAGCGAAATGATGCTATACCCCTGCGCGTACAGTATGACCTTTAATGTGACCGGCGGCAAGCTCAACGGCATATTAAACCAGCGTTCACAAGATATGCTGGTGGCCAACAACTGGAATGTTTGCCAGTACGCGGTGTTGCTGCACATGTTTGCGCAGGTCAGTTCGCTTGAAGCCGGCGAACTCGTTCATGTGATTGCTGACGCCCATATTTATGACAGACACATCCCAATTGTTGAAGAGCTTTTGGAACGGGTACCTTTTGACGCACCGGACTTCGGCATCGACAAGAGTATTGATGATTTTTATAAGTTCGGCGTGAACAACTTTGAACTTAAAGATTACAAGTTTCACGAGTTCAAGTTGAAAATACCGGTTGCCGTTTAGATAAGAGACATTAGAAAGTACGGGTGCTGCTGATGAATACCATTGTTTCGGTGGATCATAACTGGGGAATCGGCTATAAAAACGATTTATTGTTCCATGTGCCGGAGGATATGCGATTTTTCAAAAGCATGACCACCGGTAAGATCGTGGTAATGGGAGAAAAAACTTTTTATTCCTTACCCAATCAAAAACCGCTCAAGGACAGGAACAATATTGTTCTTTCCGATAATCCAACCCTTCGTATAGAGGGTGTTACGATATTAAACAGTTTGGATGAACTGCTTTCGCATCTTGAGCAATATGAATCCACGGATATTTTTATTATCGGCGGACAGGCAGTGTATGAACTGATGCTGCCGTACTGTTCGGCGGCCTATGTCACGCAGTTCAATGCGCGGGCGAAGGCTGACAAGCATTTCCCAAATCTTTCAAAGAGTAAAGAGTGGAAACTGGTTAACCGGTCAGCACCGGTGGAGAGCAAAGGATTCACCTTCACCTTTGACCGGTACGAAAGAATATAGCCAGCTGATAAAGCTGCAAAAAGTTTCCGCGCGGTTACCCGCGCGGATTTTTTATTTGATAATACTTCTGGCGATGTCCGGGTAATTGGTAATAATACCGTCACTGCCCCAGTCCCGCAGCCTCTCAATCGCGTAAGGTTTATCAATCGTCCAAGGATTTACAATTAACCCTGCTTTGTGGCAGTTAAGTACATAATCTTCATCAACAAGTATCCCGAGCGGATGGATGGCATCCGCTTTTATTGTTTTGGCAAATGCAACCGGATCGTCATAAATTTCCGTATACGGGCATTCTGTTGAATATAAGATCCCGGTCATGGTTTTCGGGTCAACCGCTTTGCACTCAATGAGAATGTCTTTATTAAAACAAGATATAATCAGCTTATCGAAAAGGCCAAAGTCCTTTACCTTGCCGATCGTTTTGCGTACTATATCCGTTCCGGTTTGCCGTGGATTCTTAATTTCGATATTGATGACATCTAACACCCGGCAAAGGTCAAGAAACTCGTCAAGTGTGGGGATCCTTGTACCGGCAAATTCTTGAGAAAAATAAGAGCCGAAGTCAAATTGACGCAGTTCCTCAAGCGTGTAATCGGCAATCAAGCCGGTTCCGTTTGATGTTTCATCAATGTCATGGTTGTGGCATACCACCAAAAAGCCGTCCTTAGTCAGATGGACATCGTTCTCAAATCCATCCGCTCCCATTTCGATCGCCTTTTGAAACGCGGGTATTGTGTTTTGCGGAGCAACTTTGCAGGCTCCCCTGTGTGCGATAACTTTTGTCATATACAACCCTCTCCTGTTACAATATTAATTTATTCCTTATATCCTCTGATTTCTTCCGCTGTCTTAAAAGCAAAGCCGGACATTTCAAGCAGACTAAGATTCTTCAGCACTTTACCGATGCCGTTTGCGACGCAAAGAAGCGGCTCTTTTGCGACGGTTGTTTTAATGCCGGTCCTTTCACTGATGAGCGTATCCAGCCCTTTCAGAAGCGCCCCGCCGCCGGTAAGAATAATGCCGCTTTCGGTAATATCCGCAGCCAGCTCGGGCGGGGTTGATTCCAGCACACTTCGCACCGCTTCACAAACACTCTCGAGGTGTTCCCTCACGGCAAGATAAATATCGGTTGATGACACTTCCAGACGCGCTGGCATGCCGGTAATATAATGTTTACCTTTTACCGAAATCGCGAGCTCTGCTTCACGCAGGTAAGAACAACCGATTTTTATCTTAATTTTCTCTGCTGTTCTCTGTCCGATGATCACATCGCGTTCCCTGCGGAAATAACGCACAATGGCGTCATCAAGGGAGTTCCCGGCAACTTTGATGGATTTCGAAACCGATATGCTCCCCATGGTTAAAACAGCAATATCCGCCGTACCGCCCCCGATATCCACAACCATTACGCCTTTCGGATGGCTTATCTCCACACCGGCCCCCAGAGCCGCCGCGAGCGGTTCCTCAATCAGGCACGCTTTGCCGGCACCGGACGAAATAGCAAGGTCGAGTATTGTACGCTTTTCAAGATTCGTAACGGTTGAAGGTAAACAGATAACGATATTCGGCTTGAAAACCATATTGCCGCATATCTTTTGCAGGTAATAGCGCAAAATATTTTGTGTTACAGTAAAGTCTGAGACAACACCTTCCCGCATGGGCAGCACAACTTTGATAGATGAGGGATTGCGTCCAACCATATTGTATGCTTTTTTACCGACGGCAATCATTTTCCCGCTCTCATTGTTATAGGCAGCTGCGGTGGGTTCGGATAAAACAATTCCCTTGCCATCAACATAAATTACGGTTGATGTTGTTCCCAAATCTACGCCGATGTTGATCCCGAGCATTGTTCTCCCCCTTTCCGCTTTGCAGTCATTTTACTTTGCGGGTTACGGCTGCGGTAACGCAGCATACCTCTTTTGCTCCATACAGCAGCAGCATCTTCGCGCATTCATTGATTGTTGAGCCTGTTGTGGCGACATCATCGCAGAGCAGGATCATTTTCCCCTTCACGACATCCGGCCGGGCAACATCGAAAACGCCCGCAAGATTGCCGCGGCGCATGGAAGAAGTCATGGTATGCTGGGCGGGCGTGTCATAAATTTTGACAATTAAATCCCCGCTTATTTCGATGTTTAAAGCTCCGCCGATTGCTTTGGCAAGCAAAAAGCTTTGATTAAAGCCGCGGATCTTGTAACTGTTCTTTGTAAGCGGTACACAGGTAATCAAATCAAAGTTTTTACCGGCAAATTGATTTTTAACAGCAACCGTCATCTCCTTCGCGAAAAAATCCGCATGTCCGGTTTTGCCCCGGAATTTGAAGTTACGGATACTTTTACCAATGACACCTTCATAATAGAACGGAGCAGTAAGCCCGGAATAATAGAACCGGTAATTCCGGCAAAGGCACTCGCTTTTACCCCGGCCGCATTTTATGCAAACCGGCGGCAATACCCGAGGTAAATCTTTGAGGCAGTTGGCGCAGGCATCTTTCTCCGGCGTTATTACCTGAGTACATAATACACACCGTTTGGGGAATATCGCATAAAGTATCCGTTCAAATACTAAGCTTGCATTTGGCATGCTCATGCCCCCGTCAGGAAATAATGAAGAGCGGAATACCGCTTTGACTTCCGGTCGTTTTGGGCCATTTCTCTTATTTGCTCTGCGCTGCCGACAAGAATCATCATTTTTTTTGCCCGTGTTACCGCGGTATATAACAGATTGCGATAAGCAAGCTGGGGCACAACACCGATTACCGGCATAATTACTGCATCAAACTCATTGCCCTGACTTTTATGTACCGTTACAGCATAGGCGAGTTCAAGGTCTGCCGCTTGTTCAAAGGTATAGCAGGCCGTTCTGTCGTCAAAAACAATTGTCACATTTGTTGAGGCCATATCGACTCCGGTCAAAATGCCGACATCACCGTTGAATATTCCCGTACCGGTTTCATCATCTTTTTCCCAATTGATATTGTAGTTGTTCTTTGTTTGCATCACCTTGTCGCCTTCGCGAAAAACATTGGTTCTGACAACAATCTCTTTCTTGCCTTTTTGCGAGGGATTCAAAAGCGCTTGAAGCTGCTTGTTAAGAGATACTGTACCGGTTTCACCCTTTTTTGAAGGACAAAGTATTTGAATATCCGTTGCCGGCGAATACCCATAAGCCTTCGGCAGACGCTCAGCGCACAAATCGCAAATGACATCCGCCGCAGCGGTCACGGAATATCTTTCTAAGAAGAAGAAATCTTTATCCTTACTGCCGAGTTCAGGCATATCACCTTGCACAATTTTATGGGCGTTGATGACAATAAGGCTTTCCATTGCTTGACGGAATATTTCTTTGAGTTCCACAACAGGCAGAAGATTTGACGCGATTAGGTCGTGCAATACATTCCCGGCGCCGACCGGGGGTAGTTGGTCTGAATCCCCCACCATCACCAAACGGCAGCCAATAGGCAGCGCATTTAGCAGGCTTGAGAACAGTGATATATCAACCATCGAAAGTTCGTCAATAATCACAGCATCTTCCGACAGCGGGTTCCGCGCGTTTCGCGCAAAAACCGGTTTGTCATCCTTGTCCCATTCCACCTCAAGCAGACGGTGAATCGTTTTTGCGTCTTTGCCCGTTACAGCGCTCATCCTTTTTGCTGCTCTGCCGGTCGGTGCTGTGAGCGCGACATTAAGACCGCTTATCTCGAAAAGTTTAAGTATTCCGTTGATTGTTGTGGTTTTTCCGGTCCCGGGTCCGCCGGTTAATATCAGAATCCCCTTTTGAATGGCTGTTTCGATTGCGTATTTCTGCTTTTCTTCAAATTTGAGACCTTCGTCTTTTTCCACTTTTTTAATCTCTGCTTGAACGGTTTCACGCCCTGCCGGCGGAAAACGGAGCATCATTTTGATGTGTTCTGCCGCTTTTTTTTCGGCTGTGTGGATCCAAGGCAAAAAAACAAACTCTTTGCCGCCGATATTTTCTTGCATCAGTTGTCCCTGCGCGGTCAGCATAGCAATAGTATTTTCACAGGTTTCCCTGTCAATATTCAGCAGTTCGGCACTCGGCGCGATGAGTTTCTCACGCGGCAGGCAGGTGTGTCCGTTTGAGAGGTTGTGCTTGACAATGTGAAGTATACCGGATGCGTTGCGGAATAACACGGGCGGTTTTTCGGGTAAAACAGCCGCGATTGCGTCCGCCCGTTCAAAACCGATACCGATACCCTCGTTACACAAAGAATAAGGATTTTGAGTGATCGTTACAACAGAATTGACGCCGAATATACGGTAGGCATTTAGGCATTCCACCGGTGTCATACCAAACCGTTCAAGGGATATCATAACCTCGCGCACCGCAAACTGGGATTTAAAGTTTATACAAATTTTTTCCGCTTTTGAAAAAGAGATACCTTTTATGGTTGAAAGACGCCTGGGATCTTCTTCCAACACCTCAAAAGAACTGTCTCCGAAAGCCTCAACAATTTTTAACGCCGTTGCCGGACCGATACCCTTGATGATACCGGATGAAAGGTACTTGAGCAAATCCGCTGCGGTAGTCGGCAGGCGGTGCTCGCACAGTTCAGCCTTAAACTGACGGCCAAAGGACGCGTGAAAATCCCAATGCCCTCTTAAGCGCAGTTCCTCACCGACGGAAACCTGCGGTAAAACACCCACAACAGTGATTAGCTCACCGTTGCTGCTAATGTCCAGCACGGTGAAACCGGAATCCTCACGGCGGAAGGTTATGTTTTCGACACAGCCCGTTATTTCAATTTGTTCTTCATTATCCTGCATAGGGTTATCCTTAAAACAATAATGCGAGCAAGCCTGTAAGCCGAGTTCTGTCATTAAAGGCAGCCATCTATCTACGCCTTGTGTTACCGCAAGGCTTTAGCCACCTGTCGGGGTATACGCCGAGCAAGCGCAAACCGGCATCGCTGCCGGCTTTCCCCGGTTGGTGTTGCTCCGGATAGGGTTTGCAGGGCCGCGCGGTCTCCCGCGCGCCGGTGAGCTCTTACCTCGCCTTTCCACCCTTACCCGCCCGGAGGCGGGCGGTATATCTCTGTTGCACTTTCCCTAAGGTCACCCTCGGCGGCCGTTAGCCGTTATCCTGCTCTTCGGAGCTCGGACTTTCCTCGCGGGCGGGTATTTCACCACCCCCGCGGCTGCCCGGCTTGCTCGCTTTTTTATTCTAATTCAAACGCACCCGCATGTCAAACTAATTTACTCTAATAATAAAAAAACAAACTGTTAATTTTAGTAAAAGCATTGTTAATTTTGTTGGGATATTGTAGAATAAATGTGATATAGACAGTATTAAGGAGCAAGCGAATATGGGCGATGTTTATTTTTCCGGACGATCGAATACACAGGATATACCCCCTATTGGTCAGCCGGATACGAACCAACAGCGGAAGAAAAATGGCAATAAAAAGCATCTGCCATTTAAACTAGCAATCGCCTTTCTGCTTGCCGTTGCAATCATTTTAACCGGTACTTTCGCCTATGTGTATGACCTTATGCGCAGAACCAATTTCAATGAGCAGGGAAACAAACCCAATGTGTATGTTAACAGCGGGGATTTGATGCAGGATAAAAATGTCCTAAACATCCTCCTGCTGGGTGTTGATGCAAGGGTCCCGAATGTCAATTCCCGCTCGGACTCCATGCTTCTGTTTTCCATTGATAAAAATAACAAAAAAATGAAGTTGACTTCGTTCATGCGGGATACATGGGTAATGCTGCCCGAATCAAAATCATATGCCAAGTTAAACGCATCCTGTACATACGGCGGAGCGCAGTATGTAATCGATACCATCGAATATAATTTCAATATTAAGATTGACAGTTATGTGCTGGTTGACTTTAATGCCTTTATGAGCATTATCGATAGCCTCGGCGGGATTGATTTGGAAATCACACAAGAAGAAGCAAAAACAATGCGGGATGAGTATTTCTTCAAAACACAAGCCGGTGACAGTGTTCACTTGGACGGTAATGAAGCGCTTTGGTATTCCAGAATCCGCTACCTTGATTCTGACTTTATGCGAACCTACCGGCAGCGCAAAGTCGTTACAGCAATCGTTCAAAAAGCAGGAAATACCAGCCTCTTCAAATTATCCGATATTTTAAAGGATATTCTACCCGTTGTCGAAACCGATTTAAACCCTCTTGAACTGACTAAACTGGCCATGGGCGCATTGATTATTTATCGTAATTATGATATTGAACAGGCTCGAATACCGGCGGACGACACCTGGAAAAGCGCAAATAAAAAAGGACAGGATGTTTTGGAGGCCGACCTTGGTGCGAATCAAAAATATCTCGAAAACTTTCTCTACAAGTTTGATGTGCAAAAGGAAACTCAAAGCGATACAAACTAAATATTGGAGGTAACTATGGACACATCTGCGCTACACAAGATTTCATGCGGGCTATATGTAATCGGCGCTAAAAACGGTGAATCATTCGGCGGCTCAATTGTTGACGCATTGATTCAAGCCACAAGCTGTAAACCGCCGCACATTATCTTTTGCAGTATGAACAAGAATTATACCACCGGGCTAATCCGAGAAACAGGATTTTTTTCTGTTTCTGTTTTGAGCACACAAGTCAATCCGTTTGTGATTGCCAATTTTGGTTTCCAAAGCGGTAAAGATACCGATAAATGGGCAAATGTCGATTACGATAAAGAAAACGGTCTTCCTTTTTTGAAGAACGCAGCGGCATATTTCAGTTGCGCGGTTGAAGATATCCGGATTACGCCAACGCACAACATCATCACCGCTACTGTGGATAATTCTTGGATGGGTACCGGCGAACCCCTGCTTTACGGAGATTATCACAAATCACTTAAAAATTCCGTCGCACTGGCTTTTAGAGAGTTTAAGGCGACGGGGCAGTCCCCTTTTCACACAGAGAGTCCGGTTAAGATAACAACGGAACCCGGCGGCAAAACAGAAAAATGGGTTTGCACGCTGTGCGGATATGTTTATGACGAGTCAACCCCGTTTGAGCAATTGCCCAATGACTGGACATGCCCGCTTTGCGGTGCCGGAAAGGAACTCTTTGAAAAACAATGGTTATAAAGGTATTATTTAAAGGCTTTAATTTTTCACAGGACGGTCCCGGCAACCGGCTGGTTTATCATCTACAGGGTTGCAATATGCGTTGCCCGTGGTGCTCAACACCCGAAAGTATGCCGGAAGAAGGCACACTGCTTGTCAGCGGGAACCCCGATGAAAGATTTTGTCCTTTTGGCGCTGTAAAAAACGGGCAAGTAAACAGAACTCAATGTGCCGCTTGTTCCGAAAAGCCTTGTACAAAGTATGCCGGAAGCAAACTCCGCATGAGTTATACGGAAATGGATATAGACGCTGTCGTAGACGAAATCGAGAGCAGTACGCCGATGTTTTTCGATGGCGGAGGCGTCACATTCACCGGCGGTGAACCAACGGTTCAATTTGATGCGCTCAAGGAGCTACTCACCCGCTTAAAAAGGCTTGGTATACACACCGCATTGGAGACAAACGGAAGCCACATCGACTTGCCTGAACTATTCGAATTGATTGATTGGATGATTATTGATTGCAAGCACTATGACAACAGCGCCCATCTTTCCGCAACCGGTATCGGAAATGAGACAATACTGAAGAACATTGCCGCCGCCGCAAAGAAGCGTTCTCAGCTACTCATTAGGATACCGCTCATCAACGGATTTAACGCGTCCGAAAAGGACGCTGAAAAATTCGCAGCGTTGTTCCTGTCTATGGATTTTAATAACTGCTCATTCGAGCTGCTCCGGTATCATGAATATGGCAAAGATAAATGGGCGCAGTGCGGCATGAAATACACAGTGCAAAATGCAGTTGTCAGTGATGAGGCTTTCGCTAAATTTAAAAATGTTTTCTTAAAGAACAAGTTACAACTAATCCGCACATAGTATATATTTATTAAACAGGAGGATTACCGATGCTTAACCCGATCTTGAATTCCGTTAAAATATCCGAGATGGCAAAATTATTGTTCCGGGAGGAACGCAGCTTAAAGCGTTTGGACGGGTGGTTTCTTGCCAGAGAAGCTGCTGTAAAGGCTTCAAAAAGCTCATTTGGTCAGCATAAAGAAGTTGTCGCGGCGCTCGAGTTGAGGGCCATCATCGATGATTTGCCGCTAACCATCAGCGAGAACTCAATTTTTGCCGGAACACAAAGGGATGCGTTCGCACGGAGTTATGCGTTGATAAACCCTGCTTTCGAGGTTGAAACATTCAGCGGTTACTGCGACCCGACTGCCGTTTTTAATGACATAGAGCCGAACGATGAGTTCACCCGGGAGAGAATCACCGCATTGCGCGATTACACCAGACAGAGCGAATATGTAAAATCCCTTTCCGCGGTATATGCGAACTATACCGACTACACTGCAGAAGTCGCCTTTTTCATTGAACAGGTTACCGGTCATTTAATCCCTGATTTTCGTCCCGCTCTGAAATACGGCGTAGATGCCATAAGGGACGAAGTTCACTCCCGCATGCTTGACGAGGGTGATGATGATAAAAAGAATGTTTTCCGGTCCATCGAGTTAACACTCGACGGTGTCGTACGCCTTGCCGAGCGGTATGCGGATATTGTCGCGGAGGCAAGGATTGACGCCCGCGGCGAGCGTGATGCTGAATTGGAACTGATGGAATATACCCTTCGTAAAGTCCCCGCAAAAGGCGCTTCCACCCTTTATGAAGCCATGCAGTCATACATGCTGCTTTGGCAGGTTATGTGCCTTGAGCAGGCACCAAACCCGTTTGCTTTTTCCGTCGGCAATGCCGACAGAATTTTTGAGCCATACCGCCAAATGAGCGGTGAGAGCAGAGAAACGGCGGCAGCTCTCTTTAAGCACTTCCTAACTTTTTACAATGTTGGTGACAGAAGCTGGGCTATTTCGCAAAACATCCTTTTAGGCGGTAAATCAAGCACCGGCGAAGACTTAACCAGTACAACGACTTACGCAATCATGGATGCTTATTATGAGATGAATCTACCGCAGCCGATTCTATCCATCAAACTGCATAAAAACACACCGGCATCGTTGTATCGTGAGATGGGTCGTTTTTTCTTTACCCCCGGTTGTCTGACACCGTCCTTGTTTAACGATGATTCTATGTTTGAAGTGTTACGCCGCACAGGAGTTGACGAGGTTGATCTGGAAGATTATTCCGTTGCAGGGTGCCAGGAACCGTTGATTATGGGGAAAGATAATGCCAATACAACCAACAGTTGGTTTAATCTGCCAAAAATTTTAGAACTTACATTAAACAACGGGCTTTCAACCGTTACCGGTCAGAAAATCGATACCGTTACAGCGGAAACCGATGCACTCATGCTCCTGAAAAACATCCGTACCGAATTTATTAGAAATGTGGAGCACTTTGCCGAAAAAATGGTTCAGGCTGCGAACGGCGCGTCTGTTGCACTGTCCAACTTGCCGGTACCTTTTCTTTCGGCTTTCATGGGCGGCGCGTATACCGGTATTGATTTAAGGGATCCCAGAAAACAAGGCACAAAATACAACGGAAGTGGCTGCCTGATTCACGGTCTTTCCGTTGTCGCGGATTCTATCATCGCCATTGACAGGCTTGTCATGGACCGACCGGAGGATGCCGACCGGCTGATAGCGGCGCTTCGGAACAATTTTATCGAAGATGAAGACCTGCGCCAATACTTACTGGCCTGCCCGAAATTCGGAAACAATGACGCCACAGTAGACAAAGAAGCCGCAGACATTGCAGCTCAAGTATCCGATATTATTGCAGCCCAAAAAAATTATCTCGGCAATCCTTTCAGACCGGATTGGAGCAGCCCGTCCACACATCTGCTGTATGGCTATTGGGTTGGTGCAACACCGGATGGGAGAAAAGCGCGTGAGCAAATCAATTACGGTGTGGATCCTTTGTTTGGCGAGGCAGGCTCGGGCATGGGATTCCGTATGTTATCGAACATGAAATTGCCGTTTCAAAAATTCTGCGGCGGTTATGCGTCCCATTTTGGAATTGACCCAAAATTCTTTAAAGCCGAGGACTTTGAAGGCAAAGGCGAAGAATTTGCCAAAAGAGTCATCACGCCGCTTTTCTTTAATGAAAAAGCTAAGGCGGATTGTCCGTTCTACTTGTATGTAAATGTCACGACACCGGAAACGCTGCGCAAAGTGCTGGCAGATCCGCATAAGTACGCCCCTACCGGTGTTTATATTATGCGCATTCACGGAACTTTCGTGAATTTTCTGGATCTCTCATCGGCAATTCAGCAGGATATTATCAAGCGACTTGACCTGGAGTCAACAACATTGTAAGGAGTACACCGATGAAAACAATAGGTCTCGACATCGGCACAACGACAATTTGCGCGATTGTCCTCGATACCATAACATGCGAAGTTTTGAAAACAGTTACATTTGACAATGATGCAGGGCTTGACGGGACTTTTGATTTCGAAAGAATTCAAAGTCCCGCACGCATTTTGGACAAATGCGCGACAATTATTGCGGAGCTTGTCAAGACCTTTTCTCCGATTGCCTGCATCGGCATAACGGGACAAATGCACGGCATATTATACCTTGACCGGTTTGGAAACGCATTAAGCCCGTTGTATTTTTGGCAGGACGAAAGTGGAAATCAGCCTTTTGATGAAAAACAGAGCTACTCGGAACACCTGACAGATATCACAGGTTACCGGATGGCAACCGGATTTGGCGGCACTACTTACTATTACCATAGCCAAACCGGCAAAGTACCGCAGGGAACTTCGAAAATCTGCACCATACATGATTATGTGGCAATGAAGCTTTGCGATAAAAAAGAACCATTGGTTCACACCTCCGATGCCGCCAGTATCGGTCTGTTCAGGTTGGACTCTTTGTTGTTTGATACTCAAGCAATTGTTAACGCGGGTCTTGATGCCGATGTTTTCCCGCAAACAGTAAAGGGCTTTGCCATTGCCGGCACATATAATAATCAGATCCCGGTATCCGTTGCTATCGGGGATAATCAGGCAAGTTTTCTCGGGTCTGTCTGCGATATGGAAAACTGTGTGTTGGTTAATATTGGCACCGGCAGCCAAATTTCATTTTTAACCGATAACCCAACCGATGCAAAAGGCATGGAAATCCGCCCCTGTTATGACAATAAATATTTGTGCGTCGGCTCTTCGCTCTGCGGCGGAAGGGCCTTTGCCTTGCTTGAGAAGTTTTTGAGAGATACCGCAACTTTCGTTACAGGCAACCAAATCAGCACAGTCTATCCCGCAATAGACGATTATCTTTTAGACTCACCGCAAGCCGATAATCCATTAATTGTATCCACCCGCTTTGGCGGCACGCGTAACAATCCGGAGGAAAGAGGCCGTATCTCAAATATCGGTCTATCTAATTTTACTCCGCAGCATTTGATATGGGGCGTACTGGGCGGAATAGTGGAGGAATTGCAAGAAATGTATAAATCTGCAGGACCGCAGACGCATAAAGTGCTTATCGGTTCCGGCAACGGTTTGCGAAAAAACAAAGCACTGCAAAAACTGTTTTCCGAACAGTTTGAAATGAAACTGATTATACCGGCGCACAGCGAGGAAGCTGCTTTTGGCGCCGCGTTATTTGCGCTTACAGCTGCAGGCTTTGAAGACAGCATATTTTCCGCACAAAAACTGATTCGATATTTATAATAACCATCAAGCTCGGAAGGAGTATGATTGAATGAAGATGGCCAAAATGACACTCGCGCGGGAATTCATCATCGGAGAGGTCGATAAGCGATTGTACGGCTCGTTTATTGAGCACTTGGGCCGGGCTGTTTACGGTGGAATTTATGAACCCGGACACCCTGCCGCGGATGATAACGGGTTTCGAACCGATGTGCTGTCGCTTATCAAAAAACTGAATATGCCCATCGTTCGATACCCGGGCGGCAATTTTGTCTCGGGCTATGACTGGCTTGATGGCGTCGGACCCTTAACACAACGCCCCAAACGCCTTGAATTAGCCTGGGAAAGTACAGAAACGAATGAGTTTGGCACCAATGAATTTATCAAATGGTGCAGAGCAGCGAACACAGAACCGATGCTTGCTGTCAACCTTGGGTTAAAAGGTCCCGAAGAGGCAAAAAACCTTGTCGAATACTGCAACCACCCCAGTGGAACTTATTGGAGTGATTTGAGGCGTTCACATGGATTTGAGCAGCCGCACAATGTTAAGCTTTGGTGTTTGGGTAACGAAATGGATGGTTCCTGGCAAATCGGCGCAAAAACCGCATATGAATACGGCAGAATAGCGACCGAGACGGCCAAAGTGATGAAATGGACAGACAAATCAATCGAGTTGGTTCTTTGCGGTTCATCCAGCAGCAGAACATCCACCTTCGGTGAATGGGAGGCGACAACGCTTGACCTCGCTTACGAAAAGGTAGATTACATTTCGCTTCATCAATATTTTGGGGTTAAAGGCGAAGGTGACCAAACCGCGCAGTGTAAAAATTTTCTTGCGCGTTCGGTCGAGCTTGATGACTATATAAAGACCGTTGTTTGCATTTGCGATTATATCAAGGGTAAGAAGCACTCGAAACATATCGTAAATTTATCACTTGATGAGTGGAATGTATGGTATCATTCCAATGGCGCGGAATTTGATAAATGGTCAAAAGCACCTCACATCCTGGAAGATGTTTACAACTTCGCGGATGCGCTTGTTGTCGGGCTAATGCTGATTTCCATACTTCGCCACGCTGACAGAGTTAAAGCAGCCTGTATGGCGCAGCTGGTGAATGTGATCGCGCCCATTATGACCGATGACGGGGGCGGTGCGTGGGCACAAACAATCTTTTACCCGCTGATGCAAGTTTCTAATTACGGCCGCGGCACAGCGCTTTTGCCGGTCATTGAAACATCAAAACATGACACGATTGATTATACTGATGTGCCGGATATTGATTCGATAAGCGTTTTCAATGAAGAAAACGACGAACTGACAATTTTTGCCGTTAACCGCGACTTTAATGAAACAATTGAGCTTGATGTGAAGTTAGCTGACTTTGAGGGATTCAAACCGTTCGAAAACAGTGTAATGGCAGGATATGACCTTACTGAGATTAATAGAAGGCTTCATTGCCCAGTCGTCCCTGTGCAAGCACCCCTGCCCCCGTTTGAAAACGGTCACTTAAAAGTCACGCTTCGGCCTTTATCGTGGAATGTCATCAGATTAAAAGGAGTGTAATATTGTATGAAATTCAAAGTTGCATTTATCGGTGCGGGCTCTATCGGGTTCACACGCAAATTGGTAACCGACATCATGAGTGTTCCCGAGTTCAAGGGTGAAATTGACTTTTGGTTTATGGATATCAACGAGCAAAATTTGAACATGGTAACACAATTATGCCAAAGGGATATGGACGAAAACGGGGTTAACTGTCAAATTCATGCCACCCTTGACCGGCGCGAAGCGCTTGCTGATGCCAAATATGTCATTTGCTGCGCCAGAATCGGCTGCCTCGAGGGGTTTGTAACAGATATCGAAATCCCACTTAAGTATGGTGTTGACCAGTGCGTCGGCGATACGCTGTGCATCGGCGGAATCATGTACGGTCAACGAGGGATCGCTCAGATTCTTGAATTCTGCAAAGATATGCGGGAAGTTTCCCGCCCGGATGTATTATTTCTGAACTACTCCAACCCCAATGCTATGCTGACCTGGGCAGCAAACAAATATGGGCAAATCCCGACAATCGGGCTTTGCCACGGCGTTATGGGCGGAGAGAGGCAGATCGCCAACGCTCTCAAAATTCCGCGCAACGAACTTGATTTTATATGCGCGGGCATCAACCACCAAACCTGGTACATTCAAATCAAGCACCATGGCAGAATCATTGACAGCGATGAGCTTTTAGCCGCATATCTTCAGGATGAATGGTTGTGTGAAAAGGAGAAGGTCAGAATTGACATGCTCAAACGATTCGGTTGTTATTCTACCGAATCCAACGGTCATCTGTCCGAATACCTTGCTTGGTACCGCAAGCGGCCGGATGAAATTATAAACTGGATTGACTTGGAAAGCTGGAGTTCCGGCGAAACCGGCGGTTACCTTCGCGTCTGTCTGGAAGGCAGAAATTGGTTTGAAACCGATTTCCCGAATTGGCTCAAAGCTCCCGCGAAAAAATTTGACGGCAGTGAACGGGGCGAAGAACACGGTTCATATATTATCGAAGGATTGGAAACCGGCAGACACTACAGAGGTCATTTTAATGTGGTTAACAATAATTGTATCACTAATTTAGCCGAGGACTGTATTGTTGAAGTCCCCTGCTATGTGGATGGCAACGGCATTTCCGTTGCGCAGGTCGGCGACCTTCCGCTGGGTTGCGCGGCGGTGTGCGCGCAAAGCGTTTGGGTACAGCGCCTGGCGGTTGAGGCAGCCGTTCGCGGTGATGTCAAGCTGCTCAAGCAGGCGGCGCTCATGGACCCGCTCACGGGTGCGGTTTGTAACCCGCCGGAAGTCTGGCAGATGGTGGATGAAATGCTCATTGCGCAGGAGGAATGGCTGCCGCAATATACCAAAGCAATAGCCGCTGCCAAAGAACTTTTTGCCAACGGCAGCTTGCTGCCGACCAAAGAAGGATACAAAGGTGCGGCAAGACTGCATGTAAAAAGTATCGAGGAACTCGCGCAACAAAAAGCGAAGGCTACCGCGAACGCGGAAGCCTCGGCAAAATAAACATCAAACTGATAAAACAACATCCTTTGTATTTGAAAGATAAAACATCGATTTTGGAGGAAAATCTTATGAATGACCCGGTAATGTCAGCATATTTTGAAGCAAAAACTCCATCTGGCGTAAGACTCGCTCAAATGAAGTATGATGAGCGTGAATCAAAGCCCGAAGCGGTCATCAATGTCGGACAGGGTAATGTCCCATTGCCGACAAACCCTGCCATGCAGAAAAGGCTTTTTAACCTCGGTGCGCCGGAAAGCCCATTTGCAAATGGTGTGATAAAATATTCAAAAGCGGCAGGACTTCAGGAGTGCCGCGACGCGTTTTTAAATATCCTGTCTTGCGAGGGTTTTGACACTTCGCACCTTCAGGTTCAAATTACGGATGGTGGCTCGGCAGCAATGGAAATCATGATACTGGGCGTTTGCGGCCCTGCCGGCAGCGATGAAAAGCCGCTGTTGCTCATTGACCCTGCCTATACCAATTATTTAGGATTTGCGAAAAGAGTCGGCAGAAAAACCGTTACGGTAAAACGCACATTGAGCGAAAATGGAAAGTTCAGTTTGCCTTCTCCCGAAGAAATTGAGAACACGATCAAACAGTATAATCCCGGCGCGGTTCTTATTATCCCTTATGACAACCCGACAGGTCAGTTGTTTGATTATAGCCAAATCAAAGATATTGCCAAGCTTTGTGTCAAATATAACCTATGGATGGTTAGTGATGAGGCATACCGTGAGTTGTTTTACACAGGCGGCAATGACCTTGTCAGCATATGGGGCATCTCCAACGCTGATGTACCGGGAATTGAGGGCAGAAGGATCAGTATCGAAACGGCCTCAAAAGTCTGGAACGCTTGCGGGCTGCGGACAGGCGCACTGGTAACAGACAATAAAGAATTCAGCAACCGCTGCGCGGCCGAATATACAAACAGCCTATGCCCGAATGTTATCGGCCAATATATTTTCGGCGCGCTCGCGCATGAAACAAAGGAAGACCTTGCCGCTTGGTGCACAGGTTTGCGCGAGTATTATAAAAAGATGATTGTTGATGTACATGACGCGCTGTTGGAGCAGGAACCGCAGCTAATTGTTTCAAGCCCCGATTCAGCAATATACACCCTTATTGATGTGCGCAATGTCGTAAAACCGGATTTTGACTCCGTCAAGTTTGTGCTGTATTGTGCTGAAAAAGGATCCGTCGAATGCGCCGGTGTTCAGACAACACTTTTGTTTACACCGCTCAAGGGTTTTTACGACATACCTGTTGGGGAAAAAAACCCCGGAAGCACACAGTTTCGCATCTCGTTTGTCGAAGCGCCCAACATTATGACGAAAGTACCCGAGCTGTTTGTTAAGCTGTTGAGGCAGTACGAGTCGCAGCGATAGTTTGTCCTATCAGACATTTTCACACCGTGATGTAAGCCGAGCTTATCTCACGGTTTTTTTATTGACACAAATGTTAGAATATGTTATATTTAACAAAACATAACACAACGATGAAATATGGTGAGCAGATGAATAGTCTTAGACGGGACAGAATATTGAAATATATTGAGGACAACGCGGCGGCGACGCTCAAGCAGCTGCACTCTCTTTTTCCCGGTGTAAGTACCATGACAATACACCGTGATTTAGCGTATCTTGCAAAAAAAGGCGCCATTTTACGGATAAGAGGCGGTGCGCAAGCAGCGAGCAATGCTGTTGAACCCGTGTTTGAAGCACGCGAACAGGAAAACAGCGTCTTCAAAGATGCCATGGCAAAAAAAGCACTTGCGCTCATCAAACCGGGCAGTTCCGTATTTTTGGATGCGGGCACCTCCTGCCTTGCCATTGCCAAGCGAATGCCGGACATCGATATCAGCATTTTCACCATTGGCCCGAATATTGCCATTGAGCTCATGCGGCTGCGCAACCCTTCCATCAATATTTGCGGCGGCAATCTGAACAGAGCAAATTTGGCGCTTTCCGGTCAAAATACACTGGATATGATTTCTGAAATTAATATTGACACAGCGTTTATCGGTACGGGCGGTTATACACACGAAAACGGCTTTACCGGTGGAAAAGAAAGCGAAGCGAGGACAAAATCGCTGGTTGTAAAAAAAGCGAGAACAGTCGTTGCGTTAATGGACAGTTCAAAAATCAGCAAGGTTCTCCCTTTCAGCTTCGCGCGTTTAACTGATTTTGACTTTGTGATAAACGACGGCAGGTTGCCCGCCGACTTCATCGCGGAAGCTCAGCGGCTGAATGTTTCAATTATTTAATCGAAAGGAACACATATTATGAAGACAACAGCAATCAGGCTTTACGGTAAGCGTGACCTAAGACTCGAAAGATTCGATTTGCCCGAAATTAAAGAGGACGAAATTCTCGCTAGAGTTGTTTCCGACAGCATCTGTATGTCATCGTACAAAGCTGCGGAACAAGGCACCGATCACAAAAGGATCCCAAACGACGCAGGTGAAAATCCCGTTATAATCGGCCATGAGTTCTGCGGAGAACTTATTGAAGTCGGTTTGAAGTGGACGGATAAATATAAGGCGGGTGAGAAATTTGTTATTCAACCCGCGTTGAACTACAAAGGCAGCCTCGACGCGCCGGGATATTCCTATCGCTTCATCGGCGGAGACGCCACTTATATTGTAATACCCAACGAGGTCATGTTGATGAACTGCCTGCTCCCTTTTGACGGTGTCGGCTGGTACACCGGATCTCTCACCGAACCGCTGTCCTGCGTGGTTGGCACCTTCCACGCAATGTATCACACGGTTAGGGGTAAGTATGACCACAGCATGGGTATTGTTGAAGGCGGCAAAATGGCCGTGCTCGCGGGTGTTGGCCCTATGGGCCTTGCGGCGCTCGACTATATTATTCACTGCGACCGCCGCCCGTCGCTGCTTGTTGTGACAGATATTGATGAAGCCAGGCTTGCAAGAGCACAAGAACTGCTCACGCCTGCGGACGCCGCCAAAAACGGGATTGATTTACAATATGTCAATACATCAAAGACCGATAATGCAAAGGATTGTTTAACAGCGCTTGCCGGCGGCGGGTATGATGATGTGCTTGTTTTTGCGCCGGTAGCGAGCGTACTTGAGCTAGGAGACAGCATCTTAGGCGTGGACGGCTGTCTGAATTTTTTTGCGGGTCCGAGTAAGACAGATTTTTGCGCCAGTCTCAACTTCTACAATGTACATTACGCTTCAACACATATCGTCGGCACATCCGGCGGTAATTACGAGGATATGATTGAAAGCCTGGATATGATGAAAAAAGGGCTTTTGAATCCGTCTATCCTTGTCACCCACATCGGAGGACTTGACGCAGTGATTGAAACGACACTTAATTTACCAAAAATCCCCGGGGGTAAAAAGCTGATTTACACCGGCATTTCTTTGCCGCTGACTGCAATCGCTGATTTTGAAGTTATGGGTAAAACGGATCCCTTATTTGCCGAACTGCACCGGCTAACAGCGGAAACGCAGGGTTTATGGAACGCAAAAGCCGAAGAATATTTGCTTGCAAACGCAAAAGAGATTTAACGATTAAATTGTTAAAAGGAGAGAAATGTATGGCAATCGGAGTTTTAATGCCAAAGGCCGGCATTACAGTCGAAGAGTGTATGATTACACACTGGGAGAAAAAGGTTGGCGAGAAGGTCAAGGTTGGAGACATTCTATTTTCATATGAAACAGACAAAGCGGCGTTCGAATGCGAAAGCACAGCCGAAGGAGAGTTGCTTGAAATCTTCTTTGAAGAGGGCGACGAAGTGCCCGTGCTGGTTAATGTATGCGCATTAGGCCAACCGGGCGAAGATGTGACCGCGCTTAGACCAAGTGTGGGAAAAGCAGCTCAAGAAGCGGTCAAGGCCGCTGATCCCGTCCCTGCTTCAACCATCATAAGCGAACCATCGGAAGCAGGTCCATCGGGCATTTCGCCTGCAATCGGTGCGCTTCGAATATCACCACGCGCAAAGAAACTGGCAGAAAAAGCAGGTATTAACCCCGGTAACGCAATTCCCTCAGGCCCATATGGCAGAGTGATCGAGCAGGATATCCGCGCGCTCAGCGAGAGCAGCCGGGGTACCGGCATCGGCGGTAAGATTCGTGCAGAGGACATGCGTTTCGATGATGCGAATGGGGGCCAATCATCCGCTGCGCTCCCCTCGCCTGCTATAAACGAATACACAGATATCAAGTTCAGCAAAATCAGAAGCGCGATTGCGCATGCCATGAGCAGCTCATTGGCCACCACGGCGCAGCTGACGCATCACCATTCATTTAACGCGACAAATATTTTAGCCTTAAGAAAAGGGTTGAAAGAGAACGCTGAGCGACTGCGTTTACCGAACATCACTTTAAACGACATCATTTTATTTGCGGTTTCGCGCACCCTGATCAATCACCCGGACTTGAACGCGCATATCATTGACGGGAACACATTACGCCGATTTAAGGATGTGCATCTTGGCATTGCCATCGACACACCGCGCGGGTTAATGGTGCCGACAATCTTCTTTGCCAATCGCAAATCTTTGATTGAAATCGCAATTGAAGCCAAAGAACTCGCCAAACAAGCACAGACAGGAACCATCAACCCCGACCTGCTTCAGGGCGGAACCTTTACCGTTTCCAACCTCGGCGCGCTGGGTGTCGAAATGTTTACACCGGTTTTGAATCCCCCGCAAACCGGCATTTTAGGCGTCTGCAATGTTACGAACCGCTTAATAGAAACAGACGGTGATTTTAAACCATACCCGGCAATGGGTCTTTCTGTCACCTATGACCATCGCGCGGTTGATGGCGCGCCGGAAGCGCGCTTCGCGCAGGAACTGATTAGCAATTTGGAGAATTTTTCAATTCTTCTTATCAAGTAGAGAGGATATATGATGGAAGTTTTTGATTTAATCGTACTTGGCGGCGGGCCCGCCGGTTATTTGGCTGCCGAAAGGGCGGCGCAAGGCGGAATGAAAGTAGTTGTATTCGAGAAGCGTTTTTTAGGCGGTGTCTGTTTGAACGAAGGCTGTATCCCTTCAAAGGCACTGCTGAATTCCGCGAAGGTTTTCGAATACGCCATCCACGGTGAAAAATACGGTGTTACAACAACAGGCGCCGCCATTGACCACGCGGCTGTCGTAGCGCGCAAAAACAAAGTGGTCAAGCAGCTCGTTACCGGTGTCGGTATGACAATGAAAAAGTTGAATGTAACGGTTGTTGATAAACCGGCTGTTATTACCGGTAAGTCTGCAGCAGGTTTTACCGTTATTGCGGATGAAAACGAATTTGCCGCCGATAAGCTGTTGATTGCCACCGGTTCGATTCCTGTTTTACCCCCTATCCCCGGACTCCGTGATGGGCTTGACAATGGTTTTGTTATGACCAACCGCGAAATTCTCGACTTGGTCACTTTACCGGAAAGTCTTGTTGTCATAGGCGGCGGGGTGATAGGTCTTGAAATGGCATCCTACTTTAATTCGGTCGGAACAACGGTGACTGTTATCGAAATGCTCGATAAAATTGCCGGACCGACAGACAGCGAAATATCCGATATTCTGCTGAAAAATTATAAGAAAAAGGGTGTTGATTTTAAGCTGTCCTGCAAGGTAACGGCAATCGGCAGCGACACCGTTACCTACGAGGAAAAGGGTGAAGTAAAAACCATACCGGCTGAAAAAGTGCTTGTCTCCATCGGCAGAAAGCCTTTCATCGACGATATCGGGCTCGAAAATATCGGCGTTTATACCGAACGCGGCGCGATTGTTACGGATGAAAACATGAGGACCAATATTGCCGGCGTATATGCTGCCGGCGATGTGAACGGTAAATCCATGCTGGCTCACACCGCATACCGGGAAAGTGAGGTTGCCGTGAATCACATGCTCGGTAAACACGACACGATGCGTTACAATGCGATTCCCTCGGTTATTTACACAAACCCCGAAGTTGCCTGTGTCGGAGAAACCGAAGAAAGCGCAAAAGCAAAGGGATTGGATGTTAAAACCGTCAGTGTGTCCATGCGCATGAGCGGGCGTTATATGGCCGAGGTGGAAGGCGGCAACGGGATTGCTAAACTTGTTGTTGATAAAAAATATAACAGGCTCGTCGGCGTGCACCTCATCGGCAGTTATGCGTCGGAAATTATCTACGGCGCCGGTTTGATGATAGAAACCGAAATGAATATTGAATCTATCAAAGAACTGGTATTCCCCCACCCTACTGTCAGTGAAGTCATCCGGGAAGCACTGTTTGATGTTTAAATCCGTCATTAATTTAAGTTATAAAGAAAAAAAGTAAAAGGAGTTCATCATTATGCCAAAATCACTTTTTGTCGACCCAAAATCAACGCGTGCCTCCGGTAAAATCACTTTTCAGGATATCCCGGTAAACGCATACAACAAAACCGTCACGCAGGAAAAAAAGAACTTTTCCAATACGGACTTAAAAAGGATTTACCGTGACATAACCATTCTGCGCGAATTTGAGTCCATGCTCAATTTAATAAAAACGCAAGGTGTATATAACGGGATTGAAACAACCTATCCCGGTCCTGCGCATCTGTCCGTGGGGCAAGAGGCTTCCGCTGTGGGTGAGGCATACTTGCTCGGGCGTAATGACTTTATTTTCGGGAGTCACAGAAGCCATGGTGAAATACTCGCCAAATCACTTTCGTGCATTGAAAAACTCAACGACAGCGAATTGATGGAAATTATGGAAGCTTTTCTTGGCGGCAAAACACTCCGGGCAGTTGAAAAAATGAACAAGCCCGACAGTGTGAAAGAACTTGCGATTGAATTTATCATCTACGGCGCGCTTTCCGAAATTTTCGCGCGGGAAAACGGTTTTCACAAAGGGCTCGGCGGCTCTATGCACGCATTTTTTCTGCCGTTCGGCGTCTATCCGAACAACGCGATTGTCGGCGGTTCCGCAGCGATTGCCACAGGCGCGGCGCTTTATAAAAAATGCAATAAAAAAGACGGCATTGTTGTGTGCAATATCGGTGACGGTTCGCTCGGTTGCGGACCTGTTTGGGAATCCTTCAACTTTGCCGCGATGGACCAGTTTAAAACGCTTTGGGAACAGGGTAAAAACGGCGGGATGCCTGTCTTATTCAATGTGTTTGACAATAGTTACGGCATGGGCGGTCAAACCAGGGGCGAAACAATGGCGTATGACATGCTCGCGCGTATCGGTGCAGGCATCAGCCCGACGCAGCTCCACGCCGAACGGGTTGACGGTTTTAACCCCCTTGCTGTTATCGACGCGGTGCGCCGCAAAAAAGCGCTGCTTGAAAACGGAGAAGGTCCTGTGCTGTTGGATGTTGTTACCTACCGTTTCAGCGGACACTCCACCTCCGACCAAAACGCTTACCGCTCTAAAGAAGAATTGGAAGCATGGAATGAAATGGACCCGTGCAAAACATACCGCGAGGCACTTGTTAACGCTAAGGTCGCCGCCGACAGCGAGTTCGATAACCTGTGGAACCAAACCAGAGAGCGCATGACAATGATATGCAAATGGGCTTCAGACCCCGCCATCTCCCCGTACCTCGATTTTAAAAAAGATTTTTATGCGGTTGAAAACCTGATGTTCTCAAACGAAAGAGCTGCGAAGCTTGACAACAGGGAACCGG
Organism: uncultured Eubacteriales bacterium; assembly: GCA_964612185.1. GTDB lineage: Bacteria > Bacillota > Clostridia > Oscillospirales > Acutalibacteraceae > UBA1447. The sequence continues at coordinate 140,818 of CAZTCR010000002.1, read as the reverse complement.
AGGTTCTTGTTCCCAAAGCCGAGTGCGTCAGTTATACAAAGATTAAAGAAAAAATTCGAACAGCAACCTTTGAGGGTAAGCCGACACCTAAGCTGCGGCTTTTTAACATCCGTGACGCGATATCCGAAGTAATTTTAGACAAATACTACGAGGACCCAACACTGATTTCCTACGGTGAAGATGTGCGTGATTGGGGCGGTGCTTTTGCCATTTACCGCGGTTTTTCGGACGCTATCCCCTATTCCAGGCTATTCAATTCACCGATTTCTGAGGCAGCTATCGTCGGCTCCGCCGTGGGTTACGGCCTTTGCGGCGGCAGGGCGATTGTGGAATTGATGTATGCCGACTTTATCGGCAGAGCGGGCGATGAAATCTTCAACCAACTTTCAAAATGGCAGGCGATGAGCGCGGGCATTTTAAAAATGCCGGTTGTGCTGCGCATATCTGTCGGTGCCAAGTACGGCGCGCAGCATTCGCAGGACTGGGTCGCTCTTTGCGCCCACATTCCAGGCCTTAAGGTTTGCTTCCCGGCGACACCTTACGAGGCGAAAGGGCTAATGACCGCGGCGTTAAACGGTACCGACCCGGTTGTGTTCTTTGAAAGCCAGCGGCTTTATGATATGGGCGAACTGTTCCATGAGGAAGGTGTGCCCGCTGACCCGTACGAAGTCACTATCGGTGATACGAACATTGTCAAGCAAGGCAGCGACATTACCATCCTGACCATTGGCGCTACACTTTACAAAGCGGTGGAAGCGGCAAAGGCCTTGGAGGAAAAACATGGCCTTTCCGCGGAAATCATCAACCTGCACAGCCTTGTTCCGCTGGATTACAGCAAAATCGTTGAGTCCGTCAAAAAGACCGGCAAGGTTGTGCTCGCCTCCGATGCCTGCGCAAGGGGTTCGTTCCTCAATGATGTTGCGCGAAACATTAGTGAGTTATGCTTTGATTATCTGGATGCTCCGCCCGCAGTGGTCGGCGCGCAAAACTGGATAACACCGCCGTTCGAATTTGACGAGTTCTTCTTCCCCCAGGCCGCCTGGATACTGGACGCAATAAATGAGAAAATCTTACCGCTGAAAGGTCATTTTTCCACCATCAACTACACCCCTGTTGAACAAATGAGAAAAGCAAAAATGGGCGTATAACTTCCTCACTTTTGAATATTGGAGGCAATGAAATGAAAACAGACAGCACCCTGCTTTGGTACAACAAGCCGGCAAAAGTTTGGACGCAAGCATTGCCGATTGGCAACGGCACTTTAGGCGCAATGGTTTTTGGCAAGACGGAAAAAGAAGTGATTGCCTTGAACCACGATGAGCTGTGGAGCGGTTTCCCGCAGGATAAAAGCAACAAGGGCAGCTGGGTTCACTTTATAAAAGCACGGGAGCTTGCTTTAGCAGGCAAGCTCAACGAAGCCCAGGAGCTGATAGAAAAGAAATGGCTCGGCACTTGGACGCAGGCCTATATGCCGCTGGGCAACCTGGTAATCGATTTCGGCAAAAATCACAAGCCAACGGATTATTGCCGTAAGTTGGATTTAACCACTGCCATCGCCTCGGTTGATTATACAATTGACAAAACGACCTATAAGCGGGAGCTTTTCGCCTCCTTCCCCGCGAAAGCGATTATGGTCAAACTCACGGCGGATGGCGAAGACAAGTTGAATTTCAGTGTTAAGCTCAACAGCGAACTTAAATCAGAGGTAACCATACAGGACGGTTTGCTGCTGATGGACGGTGAATGCCCCTCCGAATTCAACCGTGACGGCAACGACCATGAAATAGTCTACAACGAAAAAGATGAAATTCGGGGCATTCAGTTCCGCAGCGCTGTACGCATTGAAACTGACGGGCACATTGCATACAATTCAAAACATATTACTGTTCGTTTAGCCGGCGAAGCAACGATTTATTTTACGGCCGAAACCAGCTTTAACGGCTGGCAAAAACTGCCTGTCACGCAGGGTAAGGCGTTCAAAGAACCTTGCGCGAACCGAATAAACGCTCTTGGATCTTTTGACGACTTAAAAACCGCACACATAGCCGATTATCAAAGCTACTATGGTAGGGTTGAACTTGACCTGGGCAGCAGCGGGAAAGAAAATGTACCGACCGATAGACGCTTGATTTCTTTTGAAAAGACACAAAAGGATTTGGGTCTCTACACCCTTCTTTACAATTACGGCAGGTATTTGGCCATATCATGCTCCCGCGAAGGTTCGCAGCCTTCAAATCTTCAGGGCATTTGGAATGATAAACTCATTCCGCCCTGGCATTCCAACTACACGGTTAACATCAATACCGAAATGAATTACTGGCCGATATTGATGTGCAGCATGCCCGAGCTCAATATGCCGCTTGTTGCAATGATTAAGGATGTTTCTATATCCGGCCAAGCCGCGGCAAAAGAGCATTACAACGCCCCCGGCTTCGTATGCCACCACAATGTGGACCTCTGGCGGCACGCTATCCCCGTTTCCGGCAGTGCGGTATTTGCCTTTTGGCCGATGGCATCCGGCTGGCTGTGCAGGCATCTGTTTGAGCATTATGAATACACGAACGATATCAGGTTTTTGAAAGAAACTGCGTACCCGATTATGAAATCCGCTGCAGCGTTCTACCTGACATATCTTGTTGAAGACAAAGATGGTTTTTTGATCGCCGCACCTTCCACCTCCCCGGAAAACAGCTTTACATACGAAGGCAAATCCTGCTCGGTGTCGCAAACCAGCACAATGACGATGGGAATCATAAAAGACTTGCTTACCAATTGCGTTAAAGTTGCAGAAGTTTTAAATTGCGATGCTGACTTTGCTGAGCTGCTAACAGTAAAACTTACCAAAATGCTGCCCTTTCGAACAGGCAGCAAAGGACAACTGTTGGAATGGTACGAGGAAGTCGAAGAGAGAGAACCGCATCACCGCCATGTTTCTCACCTTTATTCACTGCATCCGGCACACTTGATCAGTGTGGAAGAAACGCCGGAATTGGCGAACGCATGCAAAAAAACGCTCGAACTCCGGGGTGATGACGGCACAGGCTGGAGCCTGGGCTGGAAAATTAATTTTTGGGCACGCCTGCGCGACGGCAATCATGCGCTGATTCTATTGGAAAAGCAACTGCGGTATGTAAAGTCCGTCGGCTTCAATTATAAAAACGGCGGCGGTACCTATACGAACTTGTTTGATGCCCACCCGCCCTTCCAGATTGACGGCAATTTCGGCGCGGTCAGCGGCATGACGGAAATGCTGATGCAGTCAGTAAACGATACCATTTATCTTTTACCTGCTCTGCCCGCAAAATGGCCGGAAGGGCATGTTAAAGGGCTCACCGCAAAGAGAAATATCAAAGTAGATATCGAGTGGAAAAACGGCAGAATGACGCGCTGCGCGCTCACAGGCGTTGGTAAAATCAATATTGTTTACCAAGGGGTCCAAACAACATATATCTTAACCGGCGAAAAAATGATGTTTATCCCCGAATAGCATCATCCCCTAACTTAAACACAAGCCGCAAGGAGACTCCGCACTTGAAAGCAAATCTGTATGACTTTGATAAAACCGTCTACCCAACCGACTCGGAAACCGTATTTTGGCTGTTCTGCTTAAAAAAGCAGCCGGGGTTGCTTCGATTTCTTCCCGGTCAAGTCATCAGTATGATTCGTTTCTCTCTAAAACTCGGTGATACGGATAAAATAAAATCAAAGCTCTTCGGGTTTTTGAAAGCTGTTGACAGCGAAAAAATGGTTGAAGCGTTTTGGGATGAAAACTCTAAAAATATCTATCCGTTTTTTATTAACCGGGACAAAACACTGCCAACTGTTGTCTGTTCAGCCTCCCCCGAATTTCTGCTCCGGCCGATATGTGAAAAACTCGGCGTCGACAAATTAATCGGCACAAAAATGAACCCGAAGACAGGCGAAATCCCCGGGCATAACTGCAAGGGAAAAGAGAAAGTTAACAGACTCTACGCCGAGCTGCCGGATTACAGTTTTTGCTGTGTTTATTCGGATTCAATCAATCATGACGGACCGATTTTCAACCTTGGCGAAAAAAACTTCAAGGTTAAAAAAGGCAGTGTCACAGAAATAAATAAATAGGACTTGTGGAAATGATTATCGACGCACATACTCATATTTATCCCGATAAAATCGCCGTAAAAGCATCGCACGGCATAGCCGATTTTTATCAACTCAGCGTTCTTTATGACGGTACCGTCGGCAAACTGCTGGAAACCGGCAACGCTGCAGGTATTAGTAAATATGTTATACACTCCGTCGCAACAGCGCCCGGACAGGCAGCATCCATCAATAAGTTTATCGCCTCGGCCGTTGCCGCCAATCCCGAGAAATTCATCGGTTTTGCCACACTGCACCCGGACAGTAAGACGATCGAGGATGATGTTCAACGCATAATTGATATGGGGCTTATCGGGATCAAGCTGCACCCGGATTTCCAAAGATTCAATGCGGACAGTGAAAAAGCCATGAAGATTTACAAAGCGATTGAGGGCAGGCTTCCCCTGCTGATTCATGCGGGCGATATAAGAACAGAGTTTTCGAAGCCTTACAGAATAGTAAACATTGCAAAAGCGTTTCCCGAACTTGATATTATCGCGGCGCATTTGGGCGGGTGGTCCGAGTGGGGCAGCAGCGCAAAAGAACTCGCCGAAGCGGGCGTTTATGTGGACACCTGCAGCAGCCAGGGCTTTTTAGAGCCTTCTAAGGTGCGCGAACTGATTGATATTTTCGGCATCGACAAGGTCATTTTCGGCTCCGATTACCCGATGTGGGATGCCGGTGAAGAGCTTGAAATGCTCTCTAAAATCCTTTCTGTTGATGAGCAAGAAAATGTCTTTCATCTGAATTTTGAGAGACTCATGACAAAATACGCGAAATAAAATGAATCAAATGCGAGTCAGCCCGGAAATACTATTATGTATATCTGGGCTGATTTTTTGAATAGTGCTGACATTGCAGGTTCGTCAAAAATAATATTCCAATAAACATCCCCGATTTGCTCATAATATGCTATAATGCCATCATCTGACAGGAGGTGTTTCAATGGAACTTTATGATAGAATTAGAGAGATGTGGCAAAAAAACGACATTGCTTCAGCAGATGCGCTGGACTTTGCCCTAGATAATTTCAGAATACTCTTTGCTTTTCACTCCGGAAAAATTGAAAATAATGAAATTGAATATCACGACACGAGAGAGATATTTGAAAACGGCAAAGTTTACGGTTATACCGGCTCCACAAGAGCCTTATTTGAACAGCAAAACCAAAAACTTTGCTACGACTTCCTAAAAGAAAAGATTGTCAAAAAAGAACCGCTTTCCCTGCCACTGATTTTAGAAGTTCACAGCATACTAACCTCCGGCACCTATGACGAAAGAAGGTTTGTCGTAAATGAAGAGCGGCCGGGGCAGTTCAAGAAGCACGACTATGTAATCGGCAGGAACGAAATCGGTTTGCCGCCGGATGAAGTGGAAGATGGACTGACTGATTTGATAAATGAATTGAACGAGTACGACGGCAATAATGTTTTAAAGGCCGCCGCTTATTTCCACCTGCGTTTTGAGCATATTCACCCGTTTGCGGACGGAAATGGTCGTGTCGGCAGAACACTGATGAATTACTTTTTATTAACTCACGGTGAGCCGCCCGTTATCATCTTTGAAGGGGACAAAAAGAAATACTATGATGCACTTGAAACCTATGATATAAAAGAAGAAATAGAACAGCTATATGAGTTTTTGAAAGAGCAAACCGTGAAAACCTGGAAAAAGACCTATGAGCGGTCACAAAATCCGGGCATAAAAAAGCGGAAATCGTTGAAGGAAAATTAAGCACAGATTATCACAGAGGGACGGTTCTTGCGTGTTCGACAACACACGAGAACCGTCCCTCTGTGATTGACCTATTTAGAAAAGATACACCCTCGTCTCGTACGGTTTTGTTGTAAACCTATTGGCCGAAGGATTCTCAGTCGGATAATTCGCAAGTAGCAGTGTCCCTTTGCTCAAATCAAACCCCTCCGGTGCTTTGAATTCTACCGGCTTTTCGACAAAGGAATTGACGGTCAACAAGCGTTTGCCCTCGTAGTTCCGTTCGTAAACGAAAAGTTCCTTGCTGTTTTTGTAATGCTCCTTGTAATCGCCGTAAATAATCACCGGATTTTCGCTCCTAAGCTTGAGCAGCTTGCGGTAATAATGGAGCAGAGAATCTTCATCCTTTTCGGCGGCTTCCACATTGACCTCTGTGTAGTTGGGGTTGATGTAAAACCACGGTTTTTCGGCTGTGGTAAAGCCGGCGTTCTTTTCCGCGCTCCACTGCACCGGCGTACGGGCGTTGTCCCTTGCAGCTACTTTGGCGATTTTCATGATGGTTTCGTGTTTGAAGTGCAGCTTTCTGAACAGCTTATAAGTATTCTGCGTCGCAATATCCGCATACATGTCGAGTTCCGGCAGTTCGATGTTGGTCATACCGATTTCCTGCCCCTGGTAAATAAATGGCGTGCCGCTTTGGCAGATATACATGGTGGCGAGCATCTTGCCGCTTTCCACCCGGAATTTTGTGCTGCCGTAACGGCTGATGATACGGGAATGGTCGTGATTCTCAATATAGAGTGCATTCCACGCCTTGCCATACAACTGTTCCTGCCAGTTGGTGTATACTTTTTTCAACTTTTTTAGGTTGAACGGCCGCCGTACCCATTCAACGAACAGGCAGTCCGCTTCCATATGCTGGAAGTGGAACATCATGTTCAGTTCCTGTCCCGGGCCCTCGCTGATATATTTCAGCGCCAGTTCCGGTTTCATCATCGGCGCTTCGCCGACTGTCATGCAATCATAATGCGCCAACACATCGTTTTTATATTCACTCAGGTATTCATGAATGTGCGGGCCGTTGATGTAGTTTTCCATCCCGCGTGCCGCCGGTATAGGCAGACCATTAGGCAGACCCTCTTTTTTGGAAATGTATGTAATAACATCCTCGCGGAAACCATCAACGCCCATATCCAGCCAAAAGCGCATGATGTCTTTAATCTCTGCCCTCACCTTCGGGTTGTCATGATTGAGGTCCGGCTGTTCAACGGCAAAAAGGTGAAGATAATACTCATCCAAATTCTTATCGTATTCCCAGCCGGGTCCCGGGAAACTGGAAAGCCAATTGTTCGGCGGCTTTTTGCCGCCTTTTTTACCCTTGCGCCAAAAGTAGTAATCATGATACGGGTTATCCTTGCTTTTTTTACTCTCTAAAAACCACTTGTGCTGATCGGAGGTATGGTTGATAACCAAATCCATGATGATTTTGAGCCCTTTGCCGTGCGCCAAAGCGAGCAGTTCTTTGAACTCGTCGAGTGTGCCGTATTCCGGTGCGATGTCCCGGTAATCGGCGATATCATACCCGTAATCATTTTGCGGGGATTTAAACAGCGGTGAAAACCAGATGGCGTTAGCGCCAAGACTCTTGATATAATCGAGCTTGGATACAATGCCTTTGATATCCCCAATTCCGTCGCCGTTGCCGTCGCAAAAACTGCGCGGCCAAATCTGGTAGACCACCATTTCTTTATACCAGTTTTTTGTGGGTTTTATTTCTGCCAAAATGATCCATCCTTTATCTGTAATAGTGTTTTGAATATCTACCAACTTCCGCCGCCGCCGCCACCCATGCCGCCGCCGCTGAAACCACCGCCGCCGCTGAAACCGCCACCGCCGCTGCTGAACCCACCCCCGCCTTGCGGCGCAGGTCGGACTGTCATGCTGTTTGTAACAGTAGACATACCCCTGTTGAGCGCACCGGTGAACATCATCGCGTTAAAATAGCCCATATTCATACCGGGGTAGCTGGAGGTATACCAGTCCGGCTGCCTGATGGCGATGCCCTCAAAGTTTTCAGCCCATTTATCCGTCAGACCGAACACATAAGCAAACGGGAGCACATTATAAAAATACTCCGGCGTTTCCTCCACAAGCATCTTAATGCGGTCAAGCTCGGCTGTTCCTATGAAATTCTTCAAGCCCAGTATTTCCTGCATCCACAGGTTGCTTTGGGCTGTTCTGGTTTTCATGCGAATAGTAAGGAAAATAGCTATTGCGCTAATCGCGACAGCCATAGCCGCCAAGGCAATCTGTTTGATAACCAACACACCGATTGCAAGCATTGCGAGACACGCGATAACCGCGATAATAATGGAAGCCGTTGTAGATGCCACATATTTTGCGACTGACATCGCCTTGCGTTTGTCAAAGGACGAAATCAGCTTGCCGGCGCAAACAAAAAGAACAAACAGTGTAATGCCGGCGGCAAAATACCAGCCCGGATCTGCCATGACATGGTATAAGCCAATGATCAAAAACACCGCTGCCGGAATGAGGAGCAACAGAGTTGAAAAGCCACGGGCAATTACTGATTTTTTGGTGTAAATATTGTTTTCCGGTATGGCTGAAAAGTGATTTTTCAACATGATTTTTGTTGCGTCCAGTGTGATGTAAAAAGTATTTTTCAACTGGTCTGTTGTGACCATGTCCCGGTTTAAAAACAGCCCGTCAAACATTGTTTTTTCATAGGCTTTGGCATTGGCCGGGAGATCCCGCTTTTTAATGATATCAAAATCTTTTTTGCCCGTCTGATTTAAAGCGATATACCCTTTGGATGCCTAAAAAAGTAAAAGTGAGATTAAGTCTTTGTCATCAATAACACCGTCTATAATATAGCCGGTTTCCGCGCTCGTCATCCCTTTCGGCGGGGTAAAACTGACAACCGGAATAATTTTTTCATCCCTGCCATAGAATACCCAAAGTAAAACGATGAGTCCGAAAGCGGCAAGCATGACCAGCGCAACTAATATAAAAATCTTGTTGTTTTCAACAAAATAACCATTCGGCAGCACCAAGCGCATCGAAACGCCATCGCCCTTTGGCAATGGTTGCTTCAGCATCGCTGTTATCGTATTGCCATCAACATTGTAGGTCATCAAATCGGTATCGGTTGAGCCATAAGCACCGCCGATAAATTCGAGTTTTGAGGGGTCAAACTCCTTCGGCATTGTAAAAGTAACCGTTGCCGCTTGAATGGGAGACTCCCATTCGGGCGGAAAGATATTCCAGTAGACATCGTCAAGGGCAGTTGTCTTATCATCGGCCACTCTGCATCGATACTTGATGACATAGGTTTTTTCACCGGAAACATAAGTTTCCGCATCGCCGATTTTGAATAACACATTTTCATTTTCATTGCTAACCGCATAATTATACCCGGGTATGCTAATGTTCGAAATACGGTTGCGGTATGGCGTTCTGACATCCTCGCCGTCAATTCTCCGGGCTACTTCACCTGCGTATGGCACATAATAATAAATACCATGCTTTTGAACATTAAAATAAACCTTAATAGTTGTTGTTATATCATAAACATTGTCTTCCCTTACCTTGATATCAACATCAAACGCTTTGGTATCCATCTCATAATTCGCGGCAGAAACAGCCATTGCGCTTGAACAAAAGGCAAGCAGTGTCAAAAAAACACAAAAAGATACCGATAATACTTTTTTCACAATGAGCCCCCTTTTGTCAAAAAGCCGCTATCATTCATCAATAGCGGCTTTCATGTTTAGTTCGCCTTAAAACTGGACGGAAACATTCTGGCGCTGGGCTTCTTCGTCAACGACAAACATTGTTTTACGGGTGAACTTGAAGAGCTTGGCAATGATGTTGCTTGGAAAAACTTCGACTTTGGTGTTAAAGGTTTTAACAACCGCGTTATAGAACTTCCTCGCGTTGGCGATTTCGCCTTCCATCACGGTGAGCTGACCTTGCAGGTCGATGAAGTTTGCGTTTGCTTTAAGGTCGGGATAAGCTTCCGCAATGGCAAACAGGGTTTTTAGTGTGCCTTGCAGCATATTCTCACCTTCCACCCTGCCTTCCGTAGTCGTCGCGCTCTGCGCCATGTTGCGCGCGGCAATGACCTTTTCAAGCGTTTGTGCCTCGTGTTTTGCGTAGCCTTTTACAGTTTCTACCAAGTTGGGGATTAAATCGTATCTTTTCTTCAAATAGACATCCATTGTCGCAAATGCTTCTTCGACCTGGTTGCGAAGTTTAACAAACCCGTTATACGCGCCGATAGCCCAAATAGCAATCACTGCAATGATACCAATGACAATATAAGGCAAAAAATTCATAAGCTCATCTCCTTTTATTATTTGTCATAATTTTATACCAATCAGCGTATTTTGTCAAACAAATCAGTTCTGATAGCCAAACATACTTGGCTGATTTCATTTTACTCCCCAAGTATACGGAGGTTTTGTAAAATCCGGTTTATCCGTTATACTTTTCAGTTCCGAAAACCTCATGACGCCTGCAGCTTTCATATCATTATACAATTTTTCATTGGCCTCCTGCCAAACGGGCGGATTTTGCAACCTTGAAAATTCGCTCTTCATGTTGCAGCCTTTCCAATAACGCCAAGACAGTTCTGACAATTTGATGTTAACCGCTTGCCAGTCGTTATTACATAACGCTTTTGCATTGGTCCATAGGTCATCCATATATTTCACTTCATTGTTTGTCAGCAACAAAACGCCGGGGTTTAGCGTACTTGAAAAAATAATATTATGTGTCGGATATACACCGGTTTTCTCCGATGTCATATCAATATATTCACGGATATATTGCCAACCGGCGCCGTAGTAGGCCTGCAAAAATTCGTTCATTTCCAAATCCAGATCAATATAAGGGTCCCACAACAGTTTTGAAAGCAAATATGCCCTGAGCTCGGCAAATTCTGCATTGCTCGACGAAGCGGCATAATTCCCTTCTTCATAAACACCGGTTATACTGTGGTCAGCGAAGAACTGCATGTTTTCCTGAATATTTCCAAAATTCGGAAAAGGGCTTAAGAAATTATAGTAATTTGTTGTGTAGTCCCAGACATAAATGTTGTCGCATATCGCTGCCCAATTATCGAAATTTTTAGTAAGTAGACTGTTCATTACACAATCCGCATCATTAAATGCATGTGCATAGCAATCCTCAATTGTGCATAAGCGGACAATTACATTGTCCCGCGGAGCAGTGATTTTTGGTGCGGTGCGCGTGTATTGATAAGCAAAAGTATCAATTTTAACATCCCGGTAGCCCGCATCTTTCACAGCATCGGCGACAGCGTTCACAAAACGCAGCATAGTACCCGCATGGCTGCCCTCTGTAAGATCAACTGCCAAGCAGTTTTTGCAGATGCAGAAGTTCATGTTATCATTTTGTGTAACTGAAATAATCTGAGCCTCCGGATTACCGGCAAGCAAGCTTAAAACATTATCTGTTATGATTCTCAGTACATCCGGATTCGTTAAACAAGGCTGATCCGTCGTTCGTTGACCGCCGTTGAGTGAGCCGCAAGCGAAGTATTCGGGATGTGCATTAAAAAGTGAAACCGGTAGCAGTGATGCCATCGTATGACAAAATCCACCTGTGTATCGGATATTTCCGCCTTGTTCTTCATTAAAGTTTCGGTAGTTACCGTTAAGTTTATTAGCCAATCTGTACTCAGTGCTTGTTTGGGGGCTTATCCAGTCAGTTTCTCGAAATTCGAAAGTGGGAATTTGTTCTATGTTGGTAGCAATTGGAATTTGCACATTATCCCTCTCCGGGATTACAATAAGCTCAGCAGTGTACCAGTGACATCCGAGTATTTCTTCCAAGAAGGTATAAACTCCATATAGCGTGCCCCTGAGTTCCGACCCGGCAATGATCAGTTTTTCTCCGACAACCTTAATGATCAAACCGTTATCGCCAAGTTTTTCACGGTCTATATTGTACCCGCTTCCTTCGCGGTTCGTTTTGCCAACGATAATCTCATGATTTGCCATTTCAGTTTCGTCACTTACAATTGAAAGCTGGACACCGCTTATCTGTTCGAGATACCTTTGTAAAATATTGGCGGCATTCTTCTCCGAAGGTGACGCGTTAATGCCCCTAACGATCTTATAATCACTAAAACCGTTCTCAATAACTGTAAGCATTTCAACATTTTGGGGTTCAATAACAACCTCGGAGGGAACAAACGGTTTAATTATAGGGTTGTTAATGCCCGTAATTGTTAAGGTTAAAGTAAAAAGTGAAAGGATAAAGGATATTAGTCTTTTGTATAAACCGACAGTCATTATTTTCTCTCCTTTATTGATGACACTTACAACTTATAAATTTCAATTGATATTGTAAACTTTCTTTCAATACTTTACAATAAAATAACCGCAAAAACATTTTGGGGGTACGCTTATGCTGGAAAAACAAAATTGGATTCATTTTGAGGACGATATGCTCATTGAATGGCGCCAGGCGAAAGATGAAGGCCGGCAGGTCGACTCATTAAAGGAAGCATGTGAGCAACTGACAAAACAACCGCGGTCACCCGCAAAAACCAATACAGCCGCGGAATTGTTTGAAAAACTTAACAATGCGGCTGTGGACAAGGCATATCCGTATGTCGAACCGTCCGATTTGGACGCAATCAGGGCGGGAAGACCTAACAGAAGACATTCCTTCTCAAGTTTGATAAATGATGTACAGCTTGCGGATAAACTTTCAGGCGCCTGGGTCGGGCGTATATCCGGCTGTATGCTCGGCAAACCGGTGGAAGGCTATATGCGTGAAAGGCTTGATAAATTGCTAAAGAGCACCGATAATTGGCCGCTTTCAAGGTACATGACTTCAGACGCTTTTAGCGATGAAATGATAGAAGAACTGAGAATAAACAAAGAAGCCTGTTGGGCAAATAACATGAACGGTATCGCACCGGTGGATGACGATACCAACTACACTGTTTTCGCGCTGAAACTGGTTGAAACATACGGTAAAGATTTCCGGCCGAACGATGTACTGGAAGCCTGGCTTGGCTGGATACCGATGCTCGGCACTTTTACCGCGGAACGGGTCGCTTACCGCAACGCCGCCGCCGGTATGCTCGCGCCCCTGACAGCTACCCACCACAACCCTTACAGGGAATGGATCGGCGCGCAAATTCGCGGAGATTTCTTCGGATATATCAGTATCGGCGAACCGGAAAAAGCCGCGGCGATGGCTTGGAAAGACGCAAGTATCTCCCACACTAAAAATGGAATTTACGGTGAGATGTTTGCCGCAGCTATGATTGCTGCTGCAGCTTCATGCAATGATGTTATTACGGTTATTGAAGCAGGATTAGATGAAATTCCGCTAAAATCAAGGCTTAGAGTCCATATCGATTTGGTGCTTGACTGGTATGGGAAAGGTTTATCTTTTGATGAGATAACCGATAAAATCCACCGGCTTTATGATGAATCGCATTCGCACGGCTGGTGCCATACCATTCCCAATGCAATGATCGTTGCGGCGGCACTGCTTTGCGGTAAAAAGGATTTTGGTAAAACGATCTGCCTGGCTGTGCAGGCCGCCTTTGATACCGATTGCAACGGCGCGACTGCCGGGTCCGTTCTCGGTATGATGCTTGGAGAAAAAAATATCCCGGGTTATTGGTCTGCCCCTTATAACAAAAGAACGGCAACCGCTGTCTACGAGTATACTGATGTTTCGGTAGCTGAACTTGTTAACAAGACCATCAAAATCATCGATAAAGGCTGATATTAATAAACCGAAGCAAACCCTAAAAAAGCAGGAGCCGAATCTATTGTTCAGGCTCCTGCTCAATTTGTTATTAATTAACGCTCTTAATTATATATTAATTCACTCAGCAATCATCAAAACTTGAAAGAAAAAGAAATTCCTCTCCGTTTTTATAAAAAACCTTAGGGACTCTTTTACTGATACCGCAGATGATTTCATAGTTAAAGCTTTCAGACAGCGCGCCGACTTCCTCCGCAGTTATTGTGTTGCCGCCTTCAGAACCGATCAGCGTCACTTCATCTTCAACCGATATGCCGTCAATATCCGTAACATCCACCATCATCAAATCCATACATACCCGGCCGATAATCGGTGCAAACCTGCCTTTAACTATTACGCGCCCGCGTGAGGAAAGTGCCCGCGGGTAACCGTCCGCATAACCGATGGGTAAGGTTGCGATTTTCGTTGTTTTGTCTGTCACATAGGTGTGGCCGTAACTGACACCCTGCCCGGCTTCAACCGTTTTAACAAATATAACATGCGTTTTGAGTTCCATGGCCGGTATTAAATTGAGTTTTTCCTTGCGGACTTCTTCTGAGGGAAAAAGCCCGTATAACAAAAGTCCGACCCTTACCATATCAAAATGTTCATCTTCTTCAATCGTCGCGGCGCTGTTACAGGAATGCCTGATTGGGATTGTGATGCCCTTATCCGCCAGTTCATCCAGGAATTCGGTAAAGAGCTTTTTTTGCAGCTTTGCCGATGTTTTATCTCGCATGTCCGCATTGGCGAAATGGGTAAATATTCCTTCAATTCTGATGTTGGGCAAAGCCGCTATTTCAGCTATAATTCCCAATGTATGTTGATTTGCGGGGAAACCCGTTCTTCTCATACCGGTGTCAATTTCTATGTGAATTTTTGCTGTTTGACCCAGTGCCGCCGCTGCGCTTGACAGCTTTTGAGCGACATCCAGTTGAAAAATTGTCTGTTCGATATCGTTCATAAGGAGTTTTTCAAACCGGTCCGGTGAAGTGTACCCGAATATTAAAATCGGATTTGTAATGCCCGCGCCGCGCAGTTCCAGCGCCTCTTCAATGATTGAAACACCGAAATAGTCCGTTTTATCTTTCAGCAGATTTGCAACCGGCACCGCGCCGTGGCCATAACCGTCCGACTTGAGTACCGACAGTATTTTCGTATCTTTTTCAAGCCCTTTTTTTACTTCATTAAAGTTATGTTGAATGGCGTCCAAATCAATTTTTGCGATGACCCTGCGGTAAACTTGCATGAGTAGAATCATTTCCTTTCATAGGGGGGCTGTCACTCAGTCCTTCTGTTTATTGAATAATATACGATTTTTGATGCGTGTTGTCAAGCAACGCACATTTTGAAATAACAATCCTCAGATTTCAAAAACAGTGTAAGCTCTGGATATCGGGTTCTTTTTATCATAGACAAATAATCGTTTTTTATTGTCATCACAGAAATACTCCACCCTGATATTGCTATCTTTATATTCCGGCTTGCTTTTAAGCTGCACCTCTTTGTCCTTGTCGCGGCAGCGGGGTATGCCATCAGGCAGAAGACCTTTTGCGTCAAAGGTCAAACAGTCAAGCTTGATATAGTGTTCAGCCACATCTTTGGGCCCATATAACAGAAGAAAACTGAGCAGAATTGTATAGGAGTTTTTCAGTGAAACTTTGATGTTCACGATATCCGTGCAATAATCGCTGAGTTTTTTGTAGAGTTCAAACGCTGTATCAAACAGTTTTTCGGCAGCGTATTGTAAGGAGTTGACAAACATCCCGCTGTTGTAGAACTTGTCAATCACCCGTTCAACCCCTTTGAGCATGAGCAAGTCGCCGGCTGACATTGCGTTGCTTTTAAGCACCTCATATGGCGCATATTCACAATACAAATAGTCATAATCCGCAACCTTCTCACGCAATGCAGAACCCTTGAGCATTTTTAAGAAACCAAGCTGCAGCATATGCGGGCGCGTCGCAAGGCATTGATTCAACGCATCCGCAAAAGTTTCTGTTGTTTCAAACGGCAGTCCGGCGATTAAATCCACATGGATATGGCAATTATTCATAGCGGTCAGTTGGCGGATATTGGACAGTGCTTTCTCAATATCCGTCTTTCTGGCAACCGCGCTCAAGGTTTGCGGGTTAACAGACTGAACACCGATTTCAAATTGAATGCGGTTCACCGGCATAACGGCGATAATTGCCAGCAGGCGATTGTCAAAAAGGTCAGCCGCGGCTTCGAAATGAAAAGTGCAGTCCGTTTTTAGATTGGAAATATATTCCAGTATTTCCGCCGCTCTATCTTTATCCGCGTTAAAAGTTCTGTCCACAAACTTGATACACCTTGCGCCGTGGGACAAGAGCAGATTGAGTTCTGCCTTTACCCGCTCCAAAGGCAAATAGTGAACACCCTGCGTTGCGCATGACAGACAATAAGCGCAGTTGTAAGGACAACCGCGTGAGCTCTCGTAATAGATTAGCTGGTTTTTGATGGAGGTCATTCGGTCGGACTCAAACGAGGAGAAATAAGCCGGAGTAAAAGGTGAAGGGAAATCACAAAAAGACCGGTTGCTGCCGGTGATTATTCTATTGTCGGGTGCATTGCCGGCAATAATTGAGTTTATCAGTTCAGCAAAGGCGACTTCACCGACGCCTTGAATGACATAATCGGCGTATGGATAGGCACCCAATGAATCATCAAAAGAAACTTCAGGTCCGCCTAATACAATCATGCAGGAAGGCAGGAGTTTTTTTACCGTACCGGCAATCTTGATTACATGTTCAATATTCCATATATATGCGGATAGCCCGATAATGTCAGGCGATTGGCCATATATACCAGCAATAACATCACCGATGTTCTCGTTGACATTGCTTTCTTGTATCAATATGTCACAATCGGACGCGTATTGGTCAGCATATCCTTTTAAACACCAAGGTGCCAACGCTTTATGAATATTTTTGGCCGCAATTGAGACAATCAGAACCTTGATTGCATTCACATCCCTCGTATCTGTTTCGTGAATATATTAACACACCTGCGTGCGTATGTATAGAATATGTCAAGACTGTTTGTCGTCAAATATCCGCAATTTATAACTGACTATTCTCAGAAATTGTGTATTTCTTCATTTATATAATTTTCATTATGTATAATTTGCATTGACAACAATGAAGTTATATGATAGCCTATCAGTAGCAAATACTATTAGTGTACCGCTATAAAACCACTTATTTCTTGCTCAAATATCCCGGTGATATTAAAATATAAGCAAAACTGAAGGGAGCATTATTATGAATGAGGACAAAAAACTTACCAATGAGGTAGGCGCTCCGGTAGCAGACAACGAAAACTCCATCACCGCCGGTCCCCGCGGTCCTGTTGTAATGCAGGATGTATGGCTGATGGAAAAGATGGCCCATTTCAACCGTGAAGTCATCCCCGAACGCCGTATGCATGCCAAGGGTTGGGGCGCATACGGCAAACTGACCGTTACACATGACATCTCCCGATTCACCAAGGCAAAAGTTCTGCAGCCCGGCACGGAAACCGAGTTGTTTCTTCGTTTTTCCACTGTTGCGGGCGAACGCGGCGCGGCAGACTGCGAACGCGATATCCGCGGGGTTGCCGTTAAATTTTACACGGAGGAAGGCAACTGGGACCTGGTCGGCAATAATACACCAACCTTTTTTATCCGCGATGTTCACAATTTTTCCGACCTGAACCGCGCGGTCAAACGCGACCCGCGCACCGGGCGCCGTTCCGCGCAAAACAACTGGGACTTTTGGACACTGTTGCCCGAATGCTTCCACCAAATAACCATCGTAATGAGTGACCGCGGTATCCCCGCATCCTTCCGCAATATGCATTTCTTCGGCGAGCACACCTTTTCATTTTATAATGCCAAGAACGAGCGCGTTTGGTGCAAATTTCACTTTAAAACCAGACAAGGTATTAAAAACCTTTCCAATGACGAAGCAGCAGAAATCAACGGTATGGACAGGGAGTATCATGGCAAAGACCTATATGAGGCAATTGAGCGCAAAGACTTCCCGCAGTGGGATATGTATGTGCAGATTATGACCGAAGAGCAGGCAAAAACTCATTACGAGAATCCTTTTGACATTACCAAGATTTGGCCTCATGCCGATTATCCACTCATCCCTGTTGGTGTGTTGGAGTTAAACCGTAATCCCGAGAATTATTTTGCAGAGGTCGAGCAAGCCGCGTTTACGCCGGCTCATGTGGTACCGGGTATCGGCTTTAGCCCTGATCGATTTTTACAGGGCAGGCTGTTTGCTTACGGTGATGCGCAGCGTTACCGTTTGGGTGTGAACCACAACCATATTCCGGTTAATCGCGCGAAGGTGGAGGTCAACGAGTACCACCGCGACGGTGCGATGCGAACAGACGGCAACTATGGCGGCACGCCGGCCTATACGCCAAACAGCGCCGGTTTTTGGACCGCACAACCGGACGCTTCGGAGCCGCCTTTGGATTTAGACGGTGCCATGTACCGTTATGACCCGAAGGATGACCCGACAGATGACTGTTTCCGTGCGGGCGGCAACCTTTGGCGTGTCATGAACGAAAATCAAAAACAGGTCTTGATAGAAAACACCGCAGGTGATATAGCGTCTGTTACCGAGAACATCAAATACCGCCACGCTGTTCACTGCTACCTGGCCGATGCCGACTATGGCGAGCGTTTCACAAAAGCAGCCGGACTGGATATGGATAAAGTCAAAGAACTTGCCAAACTTGATAATAATGCTTTAAATCAAGCTACGATGACCGTTTAGCCGAAAAAATCAAATCAGGAGCGCCCACTATGATGCAACAGCGAAACACAAGGCAGCGTCAGTTCGTGTTCCGGTAATGAAGGGTGAACTGCTCAATATTAAGGCTGCAAACGCAGAGCGTCATGACTGCCGGCACAAGCAATTTGCCGGAAAGCTCTTAATCCGTTGAAATAAAAAGGGACTGTATCAAAAGCTGAGCATTCAGCCGTTGACACAGTCCCGAAACTTATATCCGACTATTTCTCGCTCCTATATTGGTACATAAACCTGCCAAACGGAGCTGTATCGCCATAGAGATAGAAGTCCATTATGTCCCCGGTTGCCAAAGTATTGTCCGTCCACTTAAAATTAAGTGAAAAGTTGTTGCCGATTATGCCCAACGCTTCTTTTGGTATTTTCATTTGCAGCGTATTATCCCGGACACTATAATCAACATCCGCCACTTTCTCCCAACCCCAACCGCCTTTTGAGGATTCCAGAATAGCCTTGCTGCTGTTCGGAGAAATACGGTTGACAATAAACTCATAACCGTTCCAATTCTTGCTGCTATCCCCAACATCCAGCAATAGCCTCATCCAGTTTGTATCGGTAAATGGCGTGATATTACCGGCACATCGGACCATAAAATAAACACAATCCGCATCGCTGGTCACCTTTGACAGCGTAATATCGTTACGCCCGCTGGTGTCTGTATACCGGATTTGTGCGTAGCCTATGTCGTCACGGTCAAAGGTATTGCCCGGATATGAAAAATAGGTTTTTTTTACACTTTGCCAAGCATCTGTTTGCGAGTTTATGTCGATTGTCACCGGAACAGTGTCCGGCACAATGGCTCTGGTTCCTTTGTATCTTCTGACAAAATCCACCAATTGATAGTAGTAATTGTCCGACAGATCACCTTTTGAAGGTTCAATGTCGCGGCTGAAGCTGTCATTAAACTGGTCAGGGAAAGCGTTTGTTACGCCCTGCCAAGTGTCAAAACGCCCCGCTACCCATTCATTAAAACCGGTTACAAAGATAAACTCCGGGTCCACCTTTAACGCGTATTCAAACTGCTCGGCAAAATTTGCGCCATAAAGCTTTGCATTCTCCCGGGTATCATAGCCCTTTGATGTATAGGTTCTGCCAAAAACATTGTCATCATTCATCGCTGTCAGTCCCCGTTCGGCCGACCAGTTTTGAGCGACGCCGACGGTTGTCTGTTCCGCTCTGCCGAATATGTTTTTATACACTGCTTGGGGATACACGGAAAGCCAGCCCCACTCGCCTTTTTTGGGCTGCGCGTTATAAACGGGATTGGCCGGGCGAAAAGTGAAAAATGTTCTGATTGCTTTATCGGTTGTGTTTGTTAAATCGAGCTTGTCCGGATAGGCCATCAGCAGCGGCTTGCCCTTCCAATAAAACCATAAATCCTGATATCTGCCGTCCTTATAAATATCGTTATAAAGTTCGCGCAGCTGGATGTTGGTGTTATCGCTTGCACCGAAAGGCAGGATAAATGAAATCTTTGGCGTCTTCACGCCGTCCGCCCGTGCCTGGGCAAACACTTCAAACAAGACTTCATAAGAGTCCTTCCAGGTAAATGTACCGTTTGTATTGTCAAATATCACCACATCCACACCGGCGCTCGCGAGCATCTCGGCATGTTTGCGCAGTACCCAGCGGTCGTCCGTATCATAGAATCCAAACAGCGGCTCGTTCCAGTGATGTGGGGCAAACATCGGACCCCACAGAGGGAAATTGAGGTCATGCTCTGCTTCCGGATGGTTGGAGACAACTTGGTTTACATTTATCGCTTGCTGTGTCCACTTCGCCTGACCGACATGCCAGGTCCAATAGAACATCCCGACAAATCGATCTTCCCGCACATCGCCGGTTTCCGTATTCGTTGAAAGTGTTCTGCCCAAAGCATCAGTGGCGGCATAGGTGTCCGGCATAGCATCATGCGCGTTAATTGGATGTTCGGGCGGCAATATAATCTCCGGCATGGTACTGCCTCCAATATTAAATAGTGAGGTGACAAAGTAAAGCCAGGTTAAAACCGCTATAAAAGCTTTACTGAACCAGTTAGATATTGTTTCAAAAACGCTCATGGCGAATCACCGCCTTTCTGGTTGGATTGTAGCATTTTTTGCTTTTAGTGTCAATGAGAATTGATAGGGTCTGAATCCTTGTAGACATGATTTAGAGACGAGAAAATAACTGACTTTCCGCGGTTCAAGCCTATACTTTGAACGCGGGTAACAGGATCTTGAAAGGTTCAAGTCAGTAACGCTTACCAGAAAAACCGAGACGCAACCACAAAGTGATTGCGGGTAACAGGAGCTTGAAAAGGTTCAAGTCCTTAACACCCACATATCAAAATTGAAACATCCCATACAAAGTATGGAATGCTTCAATTTTGGTGCGGGTAACAGGACTTGAACCTGCACATCCTTGCGAACATTAGAACCTGAATCTAACGCGTCTGCCAATTCCGCCATACCCGCTCGTTTAGTTGTTTGGCGGGCTCCGTTGGGAACCCGCCAAGTTGGTGCGAGAGACGGGACTTGAACCCGTACGGGATTACCACACGCCCCTCAAACGTGCGCGTCTGCCGATTCCGCCACTCTCGCATGGCAACGGTGATAATTATAACAAAGGGCACTTTGGGTGTCAAGCGATTTGCCAAATATTTTATGCGCGATCTGACGATCAACCTGACACCCACTGTGTTCAAACGAATACGATATCCTTGTTCATGTGCTGTTTCAACCTTTTATGGTTGATGTACTTGCCTCGTCAATACAATTTAACTTCATCCCACAAAGTGCTCATTAAATTAAGCGTTGCCTGCGGCAGATTTTTAAATATTTCTGTCTTTGAGAGCGCAGACGCATCCGGATAAATAACTTCATCACCGGCGAGCGAATAATCTTCATTGGCAAGCACTGCCGTATTCGGACTTGCGTAATAGATATATTCGGCGTTGGCCAAAGCTATTTCAGGGTCCTGCATAAAGTTGATATACAACTCCGCCGCGGACTTATTAAGAGCGTTTTTCGGTATGCACATCGCATCCACAAAGGAGTTAACGCCTTCGCTCGGATAAACAAATGCCAAGTCCGGATTGTTTTCCTGCATGGTCAGGAAGTCACCGGCATAGTAAGGCGCAAGTGCGGCCTCACCCGACTCCATCTTGTTAAACACCTCATCGTTAACATATGCCTGCACAACGGCTTTTTGCTCTTTCAATTTTTCCGCGCCGGCTTTCCAATCCGCTTCGTTGGTGGTATTGTAATCAATGCCAAGGATACTGTGTGCAATGGCAAAGGCATCACGCGGGTTATTGATCATTAAGATTTTTTTACTGTATCGGGTATCCCAAAGAGCGGACCAACTGGTCGGCTCCTCTTCCACAAGGGTTGTGTTGTAAATTAAACCGATAGACCCCACGCTGTACGCAACGGAATATTCGTTTGCCGGGTCATAGGAAAGACCTTTATATTTTGCATCGATGTATTGATAATTCGGCACATTTGTAAAATCGATTTTTTGCAGCATATCTTCAGCTATCATTCTTTCAATCATGTAGTCCGAAGGGATCAGCACATCGTAATTCACACCGCCGCCTTTAATTTTCGAATACATGACCTCATTGTTTTCAAAAGTGTCGTAAACGACCTTAATCCCAAAACGCTTCTCAAACTCTTTGTTGACATCGAGTGTATCATCGGAACCGTCCGAGATATACTCACCCCAATTGTAAACATATAGGGTTTGTGTTGTTTTCTTTTGGCAGCCAAACAACACGGTTGATGTGAGCAGCACGACCGCCAAGACCAGGCAAAGATTTTTTTTCATTTAAGCATCTCCTCTATTTTCGTTTTTATGTTTGTTTTTTGTCTTCTCACCCCGTGCCTGCGCGACATTCATCAAAATCAGAAGGACGAGTATGCTGATAAAAATAAGCGTGGATAGCGCGTACATGTCCGGTTTCACCCTTTTCTTTGTCATGGAAAATATTGCAATCGGCAATGTTTGGAATCCCGGACCCGTGGTGAAGTAACTGATGATAAAGTCGTCCAGCGAGAGTGTAAAAGCCATAAGCAATCCCGTAAGAATCCCGGGGGTGATAGACGGCAGTACGGACTTGAAAAACGCTTTGAATGGGGTACAGCCGAGATCCTGCGCAGCCTCGGCAAGGTGCGGATCTGTCTGCCGGAGCTTAGGCAAAACAGAAAGCATCACATACGGCAGGTTAAAGGTAATATGGGCGATAAGCAGCGTTTCAAAACCGAGAATTGCTTGTTGGCCGATGATTCTGCCCATAAAAACAAACAGCAGCATCATCGAAACGCCGGTAACAATTTCCGGATTCATCATCGGAATGTTTGTTACGCCCATTACACTGCTGCGAACCCAGTTTTTCTTCCATTTGTCTATGCCGACCGCTGCGGCTGTACCGATAACCGTTGCGGCTAAAGCGGATGATATTGCAAGAACAAGCGTGTTAGACAGTGCCTGCATGATGCTTTTATCGCTGAGCAGCACTGTATACCACCGCAATGAAAAACCGGCAAAAAGCCCGGTGCTGCTGGATGAGTTAAACGAAAAGAAAATCATGACAATAATCGGCGCGTAGAGAAATATGAATATCAGAGCAGTATAAATTTTAGAGGGAATTTTCATATCACCATCCCCTCCTCGTCGCTTGTAAACTTGTTGAGGAAAGCCATGCAAAGCAGAATGAGAATCATCAATACAAGCGATATCGCCGCACCCAGATTGTAGTTGTAGGACTGCTGGAATTGCCGTTCAATTACATCCCCGATCAAATCAAAAGAACCGCCGCCAAGTTTTTGCGAGATATAGAAGGTACTTACCGACGGCACAAAAACCATAGTCAGCCCGGAGGCAATGCCCGGCATACTAAGCGGTACAATCACCTTGCGCATTACTGTACGGCGGTTTCCCCCCAAATCCTGCGCGGCTTCAATCACACTTTTGTCAAGTTTTGACATAACGGAATACAGCGGCAGAATCATGAAAGGCAAAAAATTATAAACCATGCCGAGTATAACCGCCCCCGGCGTGTTGAGCATAGCAAAAGGACCGATCCCGATTTTACCGAGCAGAGTGTTAATGATGCCCGTATCCTGTAAAATTGCCATCCAGGAATAAGTTCTGATCAGAAAATTCATCCACATCGGCAGCATAACAAGCGCGACCATTGTGCGTTGCGAGTTAACTGATGTTTTTGCAATAAAATATGCCGCCGGGAATGCCAGAATCAGGCAAATAACCGTTGCGAGCACGCCAAACCAAATTGAGCGGACAAAGGTCCCGGTATATTTGCCAAGCGCCGCAATGTTTTCAAAAGTGAAACTACCGCTGCTTGTTGTAAAAGAATAGTAGACAACAAAGAACATCGGCGCGACAATAAATAGCAGTGACCAAATCAGATACGGCGAAGCAATTGTTTTGCTGCCGGCTGAGGATTTTTTATTCATGCTTCTTCCTCGCTCGGGTCGGAAAGCTCGTCAAACTCCTCACTGAATGAACTGTAGTCGCCGAAGGTGCCGGAATAAATGGACTTTTTCATAATGTGAATTGAATCGGGCGGGATAGAAAGTCCGATTTCAGTCCCGACTTCCTGATAATCAGTGGACTGGATCATCCATTTAAAGCCCTTCAGGTCGACAATGATTTCAAAATGCACACCTTTAAACACAACAGATGTAACGGTACCGCGGAGCATACCCTCATCCACTTTAACCACATCAACATCCTCCGGCCGGACAACAACATCCACCAGTTCGTCCTTGGCAAAGCCGGAATCAAGGCACTTGAAGCGATGGCCGGAGAACTCAACATTGAGGTCCCTGCGCATAATGCCGTCCAAAATATTGCTCTCGCCAATAAAGTCCGCGACAAAAGCGTTTTTGGGCTCATTATAAATATCCAGCGGCGTCCCGATTTGCTGAATGACTCCGTTATCCATCACGACAATAATGTCGGACATGGACAAAGCCTCTTCCTGGTCGTGTGTCACATAAATGAAAGTGATGCCGAGCCGCTGTTGAATACTTTTTAGCTCCACCTGCATGTCTTTGCGCAGCTTGAGATCAAGAGCGCCCAAGGGTTCATCCAGCAACAGCACACGGGGTTCATTTGCCAAGGCACGGGCGATAGCAACGCGCTGCTGCTGCCCGCCGGAAAGCGAATCGACATGACGCTTGCCGAAACCTTTCAGGTTGACCAGCGAAAGCATGCTTTCCACCTTATCTTTGATCTGTTTTTCCGGCTGTCTTTTGACACGCAAGCCAAAAGCAACATTGTCATAAACATTGAGGTGCGGAAAAAGCGCATAACGCTGAAAAATGGTGTTAACCTGCCTTTTATGAGGAGGAACACCATTGATATTAACATTTTCAAAAATTACTTCGCCGCTGTCCGGCGCCAAAAATCCGGCAATAATACGCAAAGTTGTCGTTTTGCCGCAGCCCGAAGGACCGAGCAAGGTAACAAACTCCTTATCACGGATATACAGATTTAAATCTGTCAAAATCTGTTCATCGCCGAATTTTAACGATATATTTTTCAGGTCGATGATGATTTTTTCTTCCAATTATGCAGCCCCTTTCGCTGCCGTTGGACGGCATTCACATAATATTTTACTTTGGGATAGATACAAATATAAAGCGAAAACGCTCAAATGTCAATATATTTTTTGCAAAAGTCTATATAAAACCCAGCTCTATTGCACATTAGGTAACGCATACGCCGATTTACGCCGATTTACTTTGTTTATCTCTGTTTTTTATCAAATTATTCAATCCCAAATATTTTACATAAAATAGGTCTATCCGCTTGCAAATACCCGGCATCTGTGTTATTATTTTGAGCGTTATCCGGGTGTGGCGCAGCTGGTAGCGCGCTTGACTGGGGGTCAAGAGGCCGCAAGTTCAAGTCTTGTCACTCGGACCAAAAAAAGCCGTCAATTTTCAATAATTGACGGCTTTTCATTTTTAACCAATGCGCTTAGATTTTTGGTGAATTATTAGAGAAAAAGTAAAAGCACGGGGAAAAGGCACACGGCGATTCTAAGCGGTATTTTCTCATCAGCGCTGAAGATGAATTGAAGTTTTTCTTTTAATCCATTCCCCATCAGATCATAGAAATCCAAGGTATAGGTTTGGTAGTTTTGTGTGTCGTTCTCGTCAATTTCAAATACTCTGACGCCCCGCAAATCATTACCGTAGGACCGGAAAGAAGCGCCGGGCGTTTGAATAATGTCCACGCCGCGCAGGTTGCCGGTAAATGAATTGACATGGTCATGGCCAAAAACGATGCCGCTGACATCGCCCTGAGCGGCGATTGTGTCAAGTTGGCCGAAGTTCTTTTGGGTTACACACGGGCCTTCCCCAAGAAAGCCGGTTGCTAATGTTTTATTAAGAATAAAGTACTTGCCGTCTTTGTTCACAGCGCCCTTCGTTCCTTTGGCAACCTCAGTGAGTAATTCATAAGTTTCCGGAACAGGTATGTGCTGAAACATCAGCGACATAACCGGTTCACCGCCGTTTGCCGCTTTCAATTCATCGCTTTTTACCTTGTACCATTCCAGCGCCGCTGTGCTGACATATTCAAAGTAATTGCCGCTTTCGTCCAAACCGGCCGATTCCATCAGCCAAAGATTGTAGGATACTTTTTGTTCATCTGAACTCAAAACCGGCAAGTTAAAGGTGCTTCGGCCTATAGACGGATCCGTATCGTTAAAACCGATGCAATTCGAATAACGGCGATAAATCTTAATTTGTTCTTCTTTTGAAATCCCGCACTGATCATCGTGATTGCCGAAGGTTACCGCGAAAGGAATCCCTCTTTCTTCCAGAGGCCGGATTAGATGCCCGAGCGCTTTTTCAACAACTTCATATGCTTTCTGGTCGCTTTTATTATCGGCAATCCTGCCGAGCATGTTATCACCGGTAAAAATGACCAAATCCGGTTCTACTTTGTCATACGCGGCATTGAGCATATCCAGCATCGCCCTGCGGGGATTTTCATTGTCCTGCGGGTCTGCGATTTGTATAATTTTGAATTTTCCGTTTGTGCTGAATTTCAAGCTTTTACTCGCCCCGTTTAAACCTTGTGCGAGTGATGCGCTCCCGATCGAGAGTGTCATCGCTGAAACCATTATAAGCGATAGTGTCACTTTGATAGTTTTTTTCATTGCAACCTTCCTCTTTTCAGATTAAAACAATACTACTCACTGAGTATTGCCTTTGCGAGTTCTTTTCTGCTGCTGCGCTGAGACAAAATAACCGAGCCAAATGTCAGCACGCTGCCCGCCCACATCAATGGGGTAAAAACATCCTTAAAAATGATAACCGACAGGATGCAGCCGATGGCGCACTCCATACTCATAATCAACGAGGTATGCGAAGGAGTCGTATATTTCTGCGCGACGGTCTGCACAAGGTAGGCAAGGCAGGTGCTCAGCAGACCTAAGTATAAAACAGAACCCACCGTTGAGCCGCTCATCCGTTTGGGTGCATCATCGAACACCAACGCCAGCGCCAACCCGATTACCGCGCAGGTAACCATTTGAACAATGGTAAGCACAATGGTGTCGTATTTCTTCGAATAGATACCCAAAAGAGCAATTTGAAACGCAAACAGCAGACCGCATATAACCGTTAATATATCGCCTAAATTCACATTGCCGAAACTGCCGTTGAACATCAGCATAAAAATACCGGCAAAACAAAGAAACGCCGCGGCAATTTGTGTAACCTTCGGTTTTGTCTTAATGAGTATCCAAAAGATGAACGGTACGAAAACCACATAGGTTGCGGTTAACAGCGCGTTCTTGCTGGCTGTTGTATATTGTATGGCCACTGTTTGAAAAGCAAAAGCAAAATAGATAAAAATACCGCATATAATGCCGGCTGCCAAACTGCCTTTGTCGATCATTTTAACTTTTTTGTAAAAAATGGCGCAAATCGCTACAGCAGCCACCACAAACCTCGCTGCCATCAGCCACAATGGCGTGATGGAATCTAGCGAGTTTTTAACAACAATGAACCCGGCTCCCCAAATAAACGCTATGCCGAGCAGACTGAGCTCGGAAATTAATGTTTTGTTCTTATACCTCATCAAATCCCTCAACTGAGTTTTTTTTGTGTGAAATGTACGCCATTTCAAGCAATTCAGACAGGTTTCGCGCAGCGTCCAGGCCGAATTCGATCGAAGTCCCCTTTGTGCAGGCATCCAGGAACATAACAATCGGGCTGGGTAATTCTTTTGGCATTTCTTTTACGGGTTCAAACCCCGAATTTTCAAGATGAGTGCTTGCGAGCCTGAAACTGCCGTCTCTTTCTATCAATGTGCCTTCCGTACCGTACAGTTCAAATGCAGAGGGTGAATTAAAGCTGACAAGCGCAGTTTCGAGTACAGCTATGCATTTATTTTTAAACTCGACAACACTAACTGCATTATCATCAACTTCCCTGCCTGTAATAGTGTTAAAAATGGACGATATCCTTGCAGGTCTGCCGCACAAAAAACTTGCTTCGTACATAGGATGGCATCCCAGGTCCATCATTGCGCCGCCGCAGGCCATCTTTTCATCATACCAATAGTCGGGCAGCCAGTTCGCAGTTGCCCCGTTGTGGGCGTTTCGGATGCGAATCATGGTTAGATCGCCCAAAAGTCCGTCTTCAATCGCCTTTTTGGCATACAGGAGCTCCGGTTTGCACCGCCAAGGCATCGAGATAAGGAACTTAACTTCGTTTGCTGTTACAGCCGCAGCAACCTCGTCGCATTCGGCAACTGTTGGCGCAAGCGCTTTTTCGGTAAAAATATGTTTGCCGGCATTAGCGGCTTTTACGAGAATATCCTTGTGCATAGCGGTCGGCGCGCAACAGGCAACCGCGTCAACATCCGCCCTTTCCAGAAGACGATCAAGATCAGGCTCAAAGTCAGCGCCAAGCTGCTTCGCCCATTCCCTTCCTCTTTCGGCATTTTCATCCCAAACACAGGAAATGTTCGCGCCGTATTCCTTGATTTGCCTGGCATAACCTTCCGCATGGACATGCCATTTGCTCAGCATTGCAACATTCAACATAATTTTGCTCCTTTATTTTCTTTTTTATGCTATGTTCTGCCGTTTTCAACGCATAGTTACTCGTTGATTGCTTTATCCAACCCGGCAGTGTCCAAGAGTTCAAATTCCTTCAGCAGCCCGGAAAGTTCTGTGAGCATCTTTTTTACACCGCCGGGTGAATTGCTTTCGGCATTGAGCACTATAACAGGATCATGAACACTCAACCTTACAAGGAACCAGCCGTCGCCTGCGCCGTGCGCGGTTGATACACGGATACCCTCATAGTTATTTTCAGCAGGCTGCCAGCCCATCGTGTTATCCACAGCGCACTTAATCGCGTCAATAACCTGTTCGCCGTAATCCTTAAAATCATTTGCTTTAATTTTGAACCGGACTTCGATGTCTTCCAGCGGCTCTTTCAGCAGGTCTATGAGGTGATTCAGTTGCTTGTTTTGCTTGCCCATCACCGCCATTTTGATAATCAGTTTGGTTACCAGATAAGCGCCGTCATCCAAATAGTAGTTGTCCTTAAAAGCCGCGTGACCGGATGTTTCAATCGCCAATGGGCAGTTGACTCCGTTGTTGTTCAGTTCGATTTGTTTGTTGATAACATTCTTATAGCCACGCATATAGCGCAGATGCTGTCCGCCGCGTGCGTGTATAAACGCAGTCAGCCCGTCCGAGGTGATGCTGTCCGTCACGATTGTCGCACCGGCGTTGTTTTCCAGTGTTATGGCGGCAGCAAGCGCCACCAAGCGGTTGCGGTTGATTTCCAGCCCGCCTTTACCCACACAGCCCGCCCGGTCTACATCGGTGTCGAATATCACACCAAAGTCGGCATCCGTATTTTTCACAGCAAAGCTGATGGAATCCATGGCTTCTTTATTTTCCGGGTTGGGCACATGGTTCGGAAAAGTGCCGTCCGGTTCAAGGAACTGGCTGCCGCCGACATCGGCGCCCAGCGGGTCTAAAACCTTTGACGCGTAAAACCCGCCAACGCCGTTGCCGGCGTCCACGACAATTCTATATGCGCGCAGAGGCTTGTCGTAATTCGTATCATCGTTCACTTCACGGCAAATCATCGCTCTGAGTTTTGCGGCATAAACATCCATGTAATCGACCGTTTCAACCACACCTGTCAAGTTTGAAGTGACAGCTTGATTGTGTTGGGCAATTTCAAGCATTTCTTCAATGTTTACGCCCTCCAGTCCGCCGGATGGCGTAAAATACTTAAAGCCGTTGCGGTCATACGGATGATGGCTTGCGGTTATCTGAACGGCGCCGTCGCACTTCAAATTTACCGTTGTCATAAACATGGCGGGTGTTGAGGAAAGACCGCAGTCAATCACATGAACGCCGGCATTGGTTAAAGCGCCGATAACCCACAATTTTAAATGCGGCGCGGAAATCCTTGAATCATGGCCGACCGAAACGACAAGCCTGTCCAAATCCTTTTCCATTTTTTTGCCCAGCCAACAGGTAAAACCATAGGTGACCTGTGTAACAATGGTTTCACTCAGGTAAAGAGGTTCACTGCTGCAGGCGATACCATACCCCCTGATATCGCTGCCGCTTTTAAATGCTCCCCAACACTCGTCAAGCATTGTTATCCACCTGCCCCAATGCGATATACCGGTCTGCCGCACATTTCAGAAACCGGTACATCGGTGTGAAGTTCTCGTAAGCTGCTTTCAGCTGTGCAATAATCGTGTCGCTTTCAAGCATGGTCAAGTCGTTTGATTTCGCCATAAAAGACATGCTTTTAACATTATAATACATTTTTATGTTTTCCGGAACATCCGGTTTCTTTTCTTTTTTATAGGTATCGGCATAAAAATCCGCGCCGGCTTTTTTTGTTTTTTTAACCGCTTGCAGGAATTGATCCGGTTGCTCCAACAGCAGTTGACGGTAAATCTGCATAAACGCCGGTGTTGTTTCGAAACAGCTGACGCCATACGAATAACCCGATGGCTGAATTTCGAACCAAAAGCAGGGATATGTCGGCCATTCGGCCTTCGGACGCATAAACATGATCCAGATGTTTTCGCGGTAAAGTCGCTTGTCTTTTGAAAATCGGGTGTCACGCCGGATTCGGGATACCATTTTTGTCGGAACAAGATTCATCCTGTCGTCAATTTTTTCCATCTCCGCCGCAATAGCCTCCGCAATCTGCCGCATGGGCTGTATCGCAAGGCGGACAATTTGCTCTTTATTTGCTTCATAAAACTCTTTTGAATTATTGAACTTGTTTTGTCCGAGTAGCCAAAATGCTTCGCCCGTAATTCCGTCATAACTGTTCATTGCAATTTACCCTTTTCAAGCATTGTTTGAGCGGCCAGCATAATACCCATTTTTGCGCTGTGAAAATTGAGCCCGCCCTGCATCCACGCGGCATAAGGCTCCCTGAGCGGCGCGTCGGCCGACAGTTCGATGGAAGACCCCATGGTAAAAGCGCCCGCAGCCATTATGACTTTGTTGTCATAGCCGGGCATATCCCATGGTTCCGGTAACACAAAAGAATCCACAGGGGCGCCGCGTTGCATCCCCTGGCAGAAGGCTATTAACGATTCGGCATCGCGAAGAAATACGGACTGAACAATATCAAAGCGTTCATCCCCGCTTGCCGGCGCGACATCAAATCCAAGCTCTTCAAAAAGTGCAGCCGTAAACGCAGCCGCTTTCAGGGCTTCACCCGTTACATGCGGCGCGTTGAACAACCCCATAAACATCCCGCGGTTTTGTCCGAGCGTTGCGCCCACTTCCCTGCCAAGCCCCGGTGTTGTCATCCTGTAAGCGCACAGTTCGATTAAATCCGATTTGCCCGCAATATAACCGCCGTTTTTCGCGATGCCGCCCCCGGGATTTTTAATCAGCGAACCTGCTATAACATCCGCGCCGAATTCGGGCGGTTCCCGCATTTGCACAAATTCACCATAACAGTTATCCACAAAAACCAATGCGTTGCTATGTGTTTTCACAAGGTTTGTAATTGCTCCGATTTCCCGTACAGACAGGCTTGGACGCGGCGTATAGCCACCGGAGCGCTGAATATAAATCAAGCGGATGTCGCGTTTGAGCGCTTCCCGGATTGCGGGTATATCCGGCTTGCCGTTTTTATCCAAGTCAACTTGTTCGTAATGAATACCAAAATCTTTTAGCGACCCCATGCCTTCGCCGTTGAGTCCGATGACGGGATGAATGGTGTCATACGGAGCCCCTGTTACACACAGCATGGTCTCACCGGGGCGCAGCAGACCGAACAGCGCGACGGCAATGGTATGCGTGCCGCAGGCAAAACTGTGCCTTACAAGGGCATCCTCGGCACCAAAAGCCTCCGCAAACACCTTGTCCAGTACTTCCCGGCCCCTGTCCCCGTAACCATAGCCGGTGCTTTCCGAAAAATGGCTTTCGCTGACACCGTTTTTAACAAACGCGGACAATACTTTTAACTGGTTGTACTCGGTTATTTCTTCAATTTTCTTTATGGGTGCAGCGATCTTATCCATTGCTTTTTCGCTGCAGCGGAATATTTTATCATCCACATTAAAAAATTGCTGCTTCATAAAAATTACCTGCTTTACACCAGCGCCCATTCACCGGTTATTTCAAATCCGAGCTTCAGGTAAAAATGAACAATGTCATTTTTTGCACAAAGCAATTCTACCCTTTTATTCGCTGCCTTTTTCTCACGGGCAAGCGAAGTGACAAGCGCACCGGCATAGCCCTTGCCGCGGTACTCAGGCAAAGTCGCAACCGCGCCGATGAGCGCGGCCGATTGCGTCTCAAACAAAACCATGGCACAGGCGGCCAATTTGCCGTCTTCTTGAGCCGCTGCCGCTGTTGCGGCTCCCCGGTTCACCCTAAAAGAGACATCCGAAAGCCACCGGGCTTGATTATTCAAACCGTCAAAGTCCGAACGATGCAATATGTCATAAACATCCGATAACTCAACCCTGTCCGCAAAGAAAACACCATGATAATCAAATTCTTTTTTTGTTTCACCGTACTCAACAATAAAACCGGTTTTCTCCGGTTCCAAACCGAGTCGGCTGCAGAGCGTCGCATCGCACAACAGACTGTCGAACCCGACCGCTTTAATAAATTGTGACAGCTCTTCAAAATCGGCATTCTCCGCACAGCAAAGTGTCATCGCTGCGTCAATTATACTCAGCGCGGCCGTAACCGTGTCCCCATTTACCTGCAAATAAAACAAAGCAAAAGGGTAATCCGTCCCATAAACTGTCATACAGGCCGATATTCTCGTGCCAAAAACATCCCGTTGACAAAAACTTGTAAAGCGGTCGTCTTGTTCCTCCGGAAATCTAAGCATTGGCGCATTCCTCCGCCAAAGCCAGCACGATTTTTTGCACTTGAGTAATATCCTCTTCGTGAATCACGCACGAGGGGGAATGCAGATACCGGCAAGGCAGGGAAACGGTCAGTGTACGCACGCCGCCGCGGCTGGTGTGAATCGAGCCGGCATCATTGCCGCCGGCAACCGCCGTTTTCGGCTGAACCTTTATGTTGTTTTTATTAGCAAGCGCAAAAGCCAGATCGTACAGCTTCCGGTTATAAACGGTGCTCCTGTCCATAAACGATATGACAGCACCCGAATCGAGTTTGCACACCTGCTTTTCTTTTGGAACACCGGCGATATCAGCCGCTGTTGTTGTTTCCACAACAATCGCATAGTCCGGCGCAACTGAAAATGCAGCCGTTTTTGCGCCTCTTAAACCCACTTCTTCCTGCACGGTAAAAACGAAGTGCATGTCGCAGGGCAACTCACTTTTTATCAAATTCACTAAAACCAAACAGCCTGCTCTATCGTCAAGCGCTCTTGCTTTTATTCGGCCTTCGCCAAACCGTACAGGATGCGAATAGAAACCGACCGCATCACCGGGGCTTACCACTTTTTCCGCTTCCTCGCGGTTTTTTGCGCCGATATCAATATAGAGACTGTCTTGGTCCGGAATGTCCGCTTTTTCATCGTCCGAAACCATGTGGACCGGTTTTATACCAATTACACCCGGTAGGTTTTTTTCGCCGACAATTACCGGTCTCCCAAGCATAACACGGGTGTCCACACCGCCCACGGCGGAAAACTTGAGATAGCCGTCATCCGTTATGGTAGTTACCATAAACCCGATTTCGTCCATGTGCGCGGCAAGCATCACTTTGTTTTTTGGTGTTATGACGCCTTTTTTAAAAACAATCAGATTGCCCAGCGGGTCAACTTTACATTGCGCCGATTGGCCAATAAGTGTAATTAGACAGTCCCGAACTTTGTCTTCTCTGCCGGAAATGCCCGGGATCGAGCAGAGGGTTTCCAGTTCTTTATACATCCGCCCCGCCCCTTTCCAAAATATATTCAGCCATCAGTCTCGCAGTGCTTTCCACATCAGCCAGGTCTAACATTTCAACGCCCGTATGCATATTCTTTAACGGGATAGAAAGCAAGGCTGATGGTGTACCGTTGCCGGCCACTTGAATCATATCCGCGTTGGTTCCCGTTTTTCCGCCCATCACTTCCAACTGATATGGGATATTTTTATCTTTTGCGATTCGTTCGAGCGTTGTGCTCATTTTATGATCCAACACCGGCGATATACCAATCATGGTGCCCTTACCCAAATCGGCGCATTTTTCACGCGGCATGCCGGGTGCCATCGCGAAGCTCACATCGACGGCTATCGATTCATCTGCCGCCGCCGTAAACCCGCCCGTTTGCGCGCCGCTGCCGCCCGTTTCTTCTTGAACGGAGAACAGAACGAAAAGCCGGCATTGATGCTTTTTATCTTTTAATATCTGCAGGCAGCGCAAAATTGCCGCCATGCCCGCCCTGTCGTCAAGCGCGGGGCTGCAAATCCGGTTGTTCATCAGCCTCATTTGCTTGCCGTTGAGGGTTACCCGGTCGCCCGGATGAACAAGTTCGGATGCCTTTTTCCCCGGCAGACCGATATCAATGGCGATTTCGTCAAATCTTTTTGCCTTCTTGCCGTCTTCCTTTTGGGCTAAGTGAGGCGGCGTGGATGTGATTACACCGAATAGCGGCTCTTTCCCCCATACCGTCACCTCATGCGCCGCTAAAACACGGATGTCCATACCGCCGCATTTGTCAATTTTCACAAACCCGTCTTCGTTCACCGCCGTCACGATCATACCGATTTGGTCCATGTGGGCGTCCAGCAGGATATGTGGCCCGGCACCTGCGGTTTTGCCCGATATATTGCCGAGTGCGTCAATCGTCACAGGCATATATTTCGCAAGTTCTTTGCCTGCCATTTCTGCCGGGGCAGACTCGTCACCCGAGACACCATTTGTATCGGACAGGGCGAAAATAAGTTCCTGCAGTGCTTTATAATTTGGCATCATTTCATCTCATTTCTGATTGTGGAATGCAGATTCATTCAGAATATTTTTACACCGCCAACCGGACGGACCGACAGCACATGGCAGGAATTGTCGCCAAAAACATCATTCATGGCGTTACTGTATACGCCAAGCAAATCAATCGGTACAAACGCTTGAATAGTCCCGGCAAAACCGCCGCCGTGTACACGCCAGGCGCCATTGCCTTTGAGTATTTTTTCGCTCAAACACAAAGCAATCGAAACAGGTTGGAATCCCGGTGTGCCTGACAGGTAGACATTTTGGTTATACATAAAGGATGACTGACCGCTTTCAATAACCATTGCTTTAAAAGTGTCAAAATCCCCTTGGGTAAGGGCTTTCGCTTGACGAAGTACCCTTTCGTTATCCGTGAAATAGTGCATAGCGCGTAAAACGGCTCTGTCACCCACACGCGGACGAAGGTCGTGAATTTCTTTTTCAAACTCGTCCTGCGGAACATCGCGCAGCGTCTCTTTGCCGAAATCTGCCGCAACGGACTCCATTTCTACCCTCACTGCGGTGTATTCTTCCGTCAAACCGGAATGGCTGCCTTTTGTGTCAACAATACAAAGGCTGTGTCCGCAGGCGGAAAAATCGAAATCCACTTTTTCAATAACCGGTGTTTTGGGATTTTTAAAATCAATCGTGACAAACCCGCCGACGGCGCTTGCCGTTTGGTCCATCAGACCGCAGGGCTTGCCGAAATACTCGTTTTCCGCATATTGGGCGATTTGGGCAATTTCAACCGCACTGACGCGCCCCTCGTTGTAAAGGTGATTCAATATGGTGCCCAGCAGCACTTCAAATGCCGCCGAAGAGGATAAACCAGAACCGGGCAAAACATCCGAAGCGGTTGCGGCATCAAAGCCGCCGATTTGATAACCCCGCAGTTTAAAACCGGCACAGACACCGCGAACAAGCGCGGCAGAACGGTGACGCTCCTGCGGCATCACGCCGAGGTCATCAAGGTTCACAACATCCATGGAATAACCGTCCGATTTTACACGAACAATGTTTTCATCATTGACCGCAGCAGCCGCTACCGCGTCCAAATTAATGCTTGCCGCCAAGACTCTACCGTGGTTGTGGTCTGTATGATTGCCGCCGATTTCGGTGCGTCCGGGCGCGCTGAACAGCCCGATGCTTCTGTCCGTCCCAAAAAGCAGACCGAAGTTGTCAAGAAGTTTTGAAATTCTCAATTTTTGCCGTGCGACTTCCGTATCCGTCATATATACTGCCTTCAATTCCTTCGCAAGAAATCCGGCAGCCAGTTTGTCTCTGATCAATAAAAGATTTTCCATATGCTCCTCTTTTCCGATAAGCTGTTTTCGCATACAGACTAACAGCAAATTACGCTGTATGCTTTTTGCCCTTCGCAGTCTAATGCCTATACTCATGGTTTCAGCCAGAATGATTGTATATCATTTTTTACTGCCGGTCAACTTAATTGACCCTTCAGAGCTAAATTTGTGTGTATTTTTTAGTTGTTTCATGATATAATATTTTACAATTGATAGTGAAAAACTGCTTAAATTTTCAGTCAATTATGGAGGGATTGTATTGGCATGCAAGAGAGCGGTTGTATTAAGCGGAGGCGGAGCAAAGGGCGGTTATCAAATCGGCGCCTGGCAAGCTCTGCGCGAACTGAATTATTCACCCGACATTGTTACAGGCACTTCTGTCGGGGCATTCAACGGCGCCCTGATGGTTATGGACAAATACAAAGAAGCGCTGCACATGTGGGAAAATATGAGCATGGGTATGGTTTTTTCCCAGTTTGCCGAAGCTGTAAACAACGAAGAATCGAAACAAGGCGATTTTATCAAAAGGCTCGCGAAGGAAGCTGTTTTCAAGGGCGGTGCCGATTATACACCGCTGCGCAATATGATACTGTCTTATTTAGATGAAGAAGCTTTGCGCAGTTCCCCAATCGACTTCGGTCTGGTCACCACAACCTTCCCCTATAAAAAGCGTGTTCAGCTGTTTATTGAAGATATTCCGCGGGGCGAGGCAATTGATTACATCATTGCCAGTGCATCGGCCTTTCCTTTGGTTAAATCATATCGAATTGGTCAGACGAAGTATATTGACGGCGGATATACAGACAACATGCCGATACAAATGGCATTAGACCGCGGTGCCGAAGAAGTTGTTGCCGTTAATATAGGTAAAATGCCCGTGCAAAAGTTAAAAGAAAACGATGCGGTCATCCGTTATGTCCACAACAAACGCCCATTCAATGACGGTCAATTTGGCAGTGTGGCAATTTTTGAAAAAGAGCTTTCATTAAACAATATTCGTCAGGGATATTTGGATACCTGCAAAGCCTTTAATCGTTTTGATGGTTACTACTACACTTTTGAAAAATACGAATGCTACCATGTGAGCACCTACGAGGGTGTTTGCACACAAAAATTCAACCGAATTTTCAGCGTTTTGCCAAGCGAAAACCGATTTGACCGAATTGGCAGGCAAAATGTTATCGAGCTGTTGCAGGGTTTTGAGCAAGGACCTTTTGAAACGAACAACAATGTGCTCGGCTGTGCCGAGCTTGCGGCTGAAATATTTGATTTTAACCCACGGGAAATCTATACGCTTCAAGGTTTGGCTGAAAAGCTGGTCATCGAAACAGCCGGCTTAATTGCGGACAATTCCGCCAATTCGATTGCTGGTCTCACACGGCAGCTCGACAAAGGACTGAGCTTTGATCTACTGAAAACAATTGTAAAAAATTGGGACAAAAAACTGATTCTCGGTTTCAGTTTGCAACTGCTGCTTGAAGATGAACTTACGCAGGCGCAAAAGCGGCGGCTTTGGCTGGTGGCGTCTGTAATGCCTGATGTGTTCTGTGCTGCTTTGTTCTGTTGTTCAGCCATACTCAACACCAAACAATAATCATTGAACTGCTCATGAAGGGAAAGTGCACAATGAAAATCGTAATACTGGATGCCTACACGACCAATCCGGGGGATTTATCATGGGAATGGCTTGCGGAATTCGGTGAATACGCCGTTTATGACTTTACAAGACCCGAGGATGTTTTGGAAAGAGCGGCGGATTGCGAAATCGTCTTTACCAATAAAACTGTTTTGGGCAAAGATCTGCTTTCCCGTATGCATCCATTACAGTACATCGGTCTGCTGAGCACCGGCACCAATGTGGTGGACCTTGCATACACTGCGGAACGCGGTATTCCGGTCACCAACATTCCATCCTACAGCAAATCAGCGGTCGCGCAGATGACCTTTGCTCATATTTTAGAGTTATGCAATCAAGTCGGCCTGCATAATACTGCCGTCAAAAACGGTGAATGGAGTGCGAACAGGAACTTTTGCTTTTGGAAGTCCCCGCTTGTCGAACTTTACCAAAAAACCATCGGCATCATCGGCTTTGGTAAGATCGGCCGGGCTGTTGCGGATATCGCCCAGGCAATGGAAATGAATGTGATTGCTTATTCACCGCATGCCGGCGATGAAAGCCGGCGGAACAACTTCAGATTTGCCGAATTGGATGAATTGCTCGGGCTGTCCGATATCGTCACGATGCACTGCCCGCTGACACCGGAAACCGAAAAGATGGCCAATGCCGTTTTTTTTGCAAAAATGAAAAGTTCCGCGTTTTTTATCAACACATCGCGCGGTGGTGTTGTTGATGAAACGGCGCTTGCGCACGCGCTCAACAGCGGCATCATCGCAGGAGCCGGCGTTGATGTGCTTTCAACAGAACCCCCTCAGGCAGCTAACGCGCTGCTGAATTGTGAAAAATGTTTTATTACCCCGCATATCGCATGGGCAGGGTATGAGACGAGGAAAAGACTGGTCGGTATTTTAGCGGAGAACCTTCGCGCGTTTATAAACGGAAGCCCCGTCAATGTGGTAAACGGCGCC
The DNA here is from genome assembly GCA_964612185.1 of uncultured Eubacteriales bacterium. GTDB lineage: Bacteria > Bacillota > Clostridia > Oscillospirales > Acutalibacteraceae > UBA1447. The sequence goes on along the minus strand of CAZTCR010000002.1, from coordinate 102,011 downwards.
GGTTAATCATTTATACGGTATTATGAATAAAGACCGCCGCAAACCCGGGTATATCCGGTTTTGCGGCGATTCGGTCAATGAGAGTGCTCCTAAGTCAACTCATCCGGCACCTGCATGATTGAGTCTAGGACCTTCGCGCCGCTGCTAAGCAGTTGCTGCGCGCTCTGGTGTCCGTTTGGTATCAAAACACAATCCGCGCCGATCTCCCGTGCCATATCATAATCATGGACAAGGTCGCCGACCACCAGCACCCTTTGCGGCTCAATGCCGTTGTCCGCCAAATGCCGCTTTGCGCGCTCCACTTTGCTGCCCGCAAAAAAGTCTTGGGAGCCGATAACGGCATCAAAGTAATCCTGAAGTTCGTAATGCGCGATATAGCTGTTCAGCTGATTTTGCTCGCACGAAGAAAGGACAATTTGCCGCAGCCCGCTGCGGTGTATTTGGCACAGCACATCCCCCGCGCCCTTTGCCAGGGTTGTTTCATGCCGCAGGTGCTCATATCCGGCATTATACTCTTTGAGTATCCCGGCATAATCTTCTGTTTCAAGGTTGAAAATATTCTCATAGAACTTGCGGATCGGGATACCGATATATTCATAATATTGCGCCATGGTAATCGACGCTTGCCCGCGGCGCTCCAGCATTTGGTTGACGGACTTCAGCGCCGCACCGACATCGTCAAGCAGCGTACCGTTCCAGTCCCACAAAACATGGGTGTATTTCGGTTCTTTTGTATTCAAACAGAGCAACTCCAATATTTTTTACGAATTCACGACCAAACAACTAAAGAATCAAGCAAAAGCTTTGGTTTATGCGATTTTATGCAGATTATTTAGTTAGGTTTTATGAATGTTTAGTATGAGGAACGGCGTATTATGGAAAACAGTTTTGTTAAAATCTATGAAGTGGTAAAAAGCATACCGCCGGGGCGGGTTGCCACCTACGGCCAGGTTGCTGCGTATGCCGGCAACCCGCGCTGGTCACGCGTGGTCGGGTATGCGCTGCATGTAAACCCCTCGCCCGGGCTGATCCCCTGCCACCGGGTTGTCAACCGTTTCGGGGAGGTTTCAAGCGCCTTCGCCTTTGGCGGGGAAAACATGCAGATTCAGCTGCTTACCGGTGAGGGAGTTGTGTTTAACGCAGATGGCAGGATTGACCTGGCAAAATACCAATGGAATAAAAGCAAAACCCCATAAGCCCAGATATCGGACTTTTGGGGCTTTCGGAAAAATGGTGATCCATCGGCGATTCGAACGCCGGACACCTTGATTAAAAGTCAAGTGCTCTACCGACTGAGCTAATGGATCATAAATGTCAAATTTGACACTTGAATATGATATATGATTATAGTCTCAAAGTCAAGCATTATTTTCTTTGGTTTGCTTAGGTTTTGCTCGATCGCTTCATGATAATTGCCAATAGAAATATAAACGCTTGAACAACAGAACACATCGTGTTATGATATAAAAGTTCAGCAGACGATACAGAGTTTTTTTCCATCCATTATTTGCGAGGTGAAATCCATGCCCATTAAAATTGACAACCAGCTGCCTGCCCACAAATCACTTGAGGACGAGAATATTTTTGTCATCACCGAATCCCGCGCGCTTCAACAGGACATCCGTCCGCTGCGCATCCTGGTGCTCAACCTGATGCCGACAAAAATCGAAACGGAAACACAAATTCTCCGGCTGCTTAGCAATACACCCATACAGGTGGAGGTTGAACTGTTGCAGACGGCAACGCACACATCCAAAAACACCGCGCAGGAGCATATGCTTAAATTTTACAATACATTTGATGATATTAAGGATTCCAGATATGACGGGTTGGTTGTCACCGGCGCACCGGTTGAACTGCTGGAATTTGAAGCGGTTGACTATTGGGAAGAACTCTGTAAGATTTTCGAATGGGCTAAAACAAATGTCTATTCGACCTTCTACATCTGCTGGGGTGCTCAAGCCGGCCTGTATTACCACTACGGATTGCCCAAATACAATCTTGAGGAAAAAATGTTCGGTGTGTTTCCGCACCGCCCCTTAGATTTATTCCACCCGTTGCTCAGGGGGTTTGACGATGTGTTTTATGTGCCGCATTCCCGTCACACCGAAATTCGCCGGGGCGATATCGCGTTAATCAAAGATTTGCAGATACTTTCCTATTCGGACATGTCGGGGGTGCACCTAATATCCGACATGGCCTGCCGGAATTTTTACGCAACCGGGCATTCGGAATATGACCGCAACACCCTCGCAAACGAATACTTCCGCGACCTGCAAAAGGGTTTGTCGATCAAAGTCCCATACAACTACTTCCCCGCTAATGACACAAGCAAAAAGCCGCTGATGACTTGGCGGGAAACGGGAAGCCTCCTGTTTTCGAACTGGCTGAATTATTTTGTATACCAGCGCACACCCTATGACCTGAGCATACTGTAATACTAATCTCCATTTAAAAGATAGACAAGTCTATCTTTTAATCCGCTGTCAAAAACAGCGGGGGCAGCAGTTGCTGCCGGAAATACCGTTCTATGCTATCTGTCTGCGGCTTCAGCCGCAGCGGCAAGCTTTACTTGCCGATTAAAATTGTGTCAACAATTTTAATGCAGAATAGTATAATAAACCAAAAGCAAAAAACATCTCCGGAAGACTGACTTTCCGGAGATGTTTTTTTTGTTACAGCTTGAGGAAATCTCTCGCCTTGACTGTTACGCCGCCGACATCGACATCCGTGTAGGTGTAGTTCACATAAATTAATTTGGTGCCTTCATATTCGGTACGAAATACACCGGGGAGGATTTGGGTATGCCGCACCATTCGCAACCCACGCAAATCAGCAAGCGCGGTGTTCGCTTGAAAATAAAAGTCAACCGCTTGGTTAATCCAGTCATCGTAATAGAATGTTTCCACACCATTTTCCGTACCCTCAAACCGTTTATAACTCCACATAAAACTCGGGCAGGCGCCGTATTCGATATATTTCAGCATCATGTCCTTCATGGGTTTCTGATTTTGACCGGTCAAGGCCGCGAACTGCAGGTCTTTTGATTGTGTCGTGCTGTCGCCCGGGGTATACGACAGGTTAATGGGAGCACCCGAATAATCAACCATCCCATGAAGAATGAGTTGTATGAACGGAATGTACTGATACGGGATGTTTTCGCCCTCCCCTGTTTCCGGGGGCATCGGCATGTTAACAATCACGCCGGCGTTCTTTATGGCGCTGAAGTTGCCGGAATCCAGCATAATCTTTCTGCCGTTTGACAGGGCGGCAATCTGTATGTCGATCTCTTTCGCGGCTTCCTGTCGATTATAACCGCTGTCGGAATAGTCCGAATAGAGGATTCTGCCGGCATCATTGAGGCAGAACCCGCCCAACGCCGACCCCCTGAATCCGGAAAGGACTTTCAGCACAGCGTTGTCATACCCGGCAACCGGCCGCAAATTCTGTTTAAAGCTCGTGTCGCCTGAATAAGCGGAAAAATCATTTTTTGTGAGCGTATACCCTTCCCCCCGGCTAACGGTCGTTATTGTTTTTGCGTTATCAAAAACCGGGTTTTGTTTGGAAGAGAGCAATCCGATATCCAAATACAGCTCCATCTTCTGCGACTTCAGATAAGTGTTAAGCTCTTCAAACCCTGTTTTACCGCCAAGCCTACGCAAAATTCTTGCTTTTGAAACATCTTTTTGGTTCAATCCGCCGGTAAGCGCACCCGTATACCGCAAAGAAATGCTGTTGACGCCTTTGGATTTCATCCGCGAAACCATATCCTGCGCTTGATCGAATGATGTCAGGTTTTTGGTTGATTTGATGGGAATCGAATCGACTATGTTTGTTTTGACAGCGCCGACGGTCGTCAGATGAAAGGGCAAATTCTCTGTACTCTCCAGCGTTTTCTTTGAGAGGATGTTATCACGAATCAGTTGTTCACGGCACACGGCCGCAATACCCGAATATGTCGCGTTGCCACCCGATAAAAACCGGAGGCAGAGTTTGACGGGGGTTGTGAATGAATGCTGCGCGGCAGAACGGATAATCTTATTGCCTTTTTCAACATCTGCCATTTCGGTAATCGCGAAAGACGCGCCAACTTTATTAAAGCCGCTGTTTCCGGTTGCCCTGTCGGCCGAAATCCGGGCGATTGCATCACCATCTTCAATGATCACAGCCAGCGCGTTTTCACTTTTTTTTATGCCGAAAGCCGCCGCAACCGCCGTCTTTTCATCCTCCGGTGTTTGCGTGCTTTGATTATCTCCGTAGACCTGCAGTGTCATCGTGCTGAATGACGGTTGTTCCACTGCGGTATAAATGAGCGCGCCGCTTTTGTCCGGCACAAGCAGAAAATCGCCCGGTTGGGCCGAGGATGAGGCGCCGAAGAATTCGAGTAGTCCTATATCTTTTATGAAGACATCCGGGTTGCCTGTCAAATTGATGTGTTCACAGTTGACATAGAGACTGCCGTCTTGCAGGGTATAGGTCAGGCTGACTAAAAAACCGATATCCGTTTCGCTGTATGCCTTTTTTTCAGCCGTTTCGCTGTCCGGTGTGATAAAGTAATAAACCTGCACACCGACCGGCAGCGGATTTATATCGGCCGTTTTACCGGTATTTTCATATAGTATTTTGTAAGAAACATTTCCCTGCTCAACAGCATTATCCTGTGAGTTTAAATAATAAGTTTTACTGCCATTAACCAGGGTAATGTTAATCGGAGAGGCTGAAAAGTTGTAACGGCCGAAATATTCCTCGGGCACCACCGGCAACGAATACCAATAAGAATCCTTGAGCGTTTCACGCACCGCAACCGCATAGGTTGTTGTGTCTAAAAAAATCTCAACAAGGCCGGATTTTGCGATAAACTTCAGATTTGAATTTCCGGCATCCGACACATGAAGGTTTTTGTTCGTGTTCGACGGGTAAACATCTACAGCCTCCTCTTTAAGGAAGGATTGCGTGTTGATATTTTTACCGCCCTTATCGCAGGCGGCCAAGCAGCATATTATAAGCACCGCAATAAGCAAGCCCGGTATAATTTTCATAAAAGATTTTGTATTTCTAACTGTCATAGACTTCACGCTACTCCGATCAACGCTCTATATTGGTGGGACGAGTTCGGCAAACAGTATATCATACAGGTTGCCACTTTTCAATCGTCCGAATTTGGAATCGGGCTTCGGTGGTAATGCCCATAAAAGCAGAATCCGCCGTGTTTCAAGTTGGAACTTGACGCGCGGCGGGTCTATCCGTTATCCTGACCGGGTCAACCTAATTGCCGAAGCCCGGTGTCATACCCGAAGAAACCGAACAACTCGCTGATGACGGTCTCGGGATTGCCTTGTGATATTTTCGCAAGATAAAGCAGCGCTTTTGATATACTTGATAAGACGGACACCGTCTTCTCCCAGGCGTTCCCTTGAATTTCGCCAAGTGTAAACAACAGATATCTGCAGTCCGTTATTGCGTTATCCTCAAACAAATCATCAAACGTCAAAACATAGGTTTCAATTGAGTCCGGCTCATTTTCATTGAGTTTGGTGACCCTTGCTCCGCGGTCCCTGCCGGGCGCGAACTCGTTGAATCCGGCTGTCGGGGTGTAATACAATTCAATACCTAACCAATTATAGTTATCGCTCCTGTAATGATTATGCCCGAAAAATGAAGCCTTCACATCCCCCTGCGCGGCAAACGCCCCGACAAGGTCTTCATTGTACGGCACAATATGCTGAAACTCAATGGATGGAACGGGCATGCCGTCGTTTTCCGCTTTCAGTTGATTGCTTTTGGCAACATACCACTCGATTTGATCGGGTAATACTTTTGACTGGTTTGAATCGAGAAAATAGAGGTTGTATGCCATTGAGCGGCCATCGCTGCTGAGAATAGGAATATTGTAATTCCCGCAGCCGCTGATTGCAGGCCCTTCATCCTCCACAAGGCAGCCTTTATAATTTTTGAGAAACGCCACCTGTTCTTCGAGCGTAAAAGACAGCTGAGAATCATGATTGCCGAAAGCAAACGCAAACGGAATCCCCCGCGCGACTGCGGGTTGAATGATCGCGTGGAGGGCGTTTTTCACCTTCCACTCATGACCGTTTTTACCGTAATCGGAGTCGTAATTTTTTAACTGATCCCCGGTGAACACCACCAAGTCGGGTTTGCTTGCATCCATTGCCTTTTGTATTAATGTAAGAAGATTGGGTGACGGCCACTGCGTATCCTGTGTGTCGGTAAACTGCAGAATCGTAAAAGACCCGTCCGGTTGAAAACGAAGCGTTTCATCCGCACAGGGTGACGCAGCCGATACCGGCGCGACGACTGCCACCGTCATCACCAACGCAAGCAATACGCACAAAATTGGTTTGAACCGCTTTCTCATACAATGTTCCTCCCGTTATGATAACTTCACAAAATAATAAAGCCCCCGCATATCAACTGAAATTGAATATGAGGGGGCTGTAAAATCTTTATTCGTCGTTGTCGCTGTTTTTCTTGCTCTTTTTGCGTCTTGCCTTGCTGCTTTCGCGGCTTTCTTCCATCTTTGCCGCTCTTTCCGCTTCCTGGGCGTCTTTTGCGGCTTGCCTTTCAGCCTCAGCTTTCTCGGTCGCGGTGTTGTTTGTGCTGATAGCCCAGCGGGTAATTTTAATTTTGTTTCTGTCCGCGCCGGTTTCGATAATCAGGGAATCGTCTTTAACCGTGACAACTCTGCCGACGATGCCGCCGATTGTTGTTATTTCATCGCCCACCTGAAGGCTTTCCCGCATCTCTTTCTCTGCCGCTTGCTTTTTTTTCTGCGGTCTGATCATAACAAAATACATGATAGCGAACATACCGCCCATCAAAAAAATAAGCGAGAAGTTGCTTTTACCGCCGGCAGCGCCCGTCGCCCCCGCGGTTGTTAAAAGGGTGTAAAAATCCATTAATAAAAAACCTCCAAAATGTGATGTGTTAATTATATCATAAAGGGCTTAATATGCAAGCTATTTTTTGCCCGTTCAAATCCGCTTGTCAAGCGTATCAACATGCCGTGCTTTAAACGCATCAAAGGTTCCGCTGCCAAGTTCATCGCGTATCCTTTGCATAAAATTATTATAGAAATATAGGTTGTGCAGCACACAAAGGCGCATGGCCAGCATTTCTTTTGCCTTGAATAAATGATGGATATATGCCCGGGAGTGCCTTTTGCATGTGGGACAGTCACAGTGCAAATCAATAGGCTGAGGGTCCTTTTCATACTTTGCATTATTAAGATTCAGGATCCCTTCCCATGTAAATAAATGCCCGTGACGCGCGTTTCTGCTGGGCATGACACAGTCAAACAGGTCAACACCCCTGCTCACGCTTTCCAATATGTTGCCGGGCGTCCCAACCCCCATGAGATAACGGGGCTTTTCTTTTGGCATATATGGCTCCACCGCTGATATAACCCGGTACATATCCTCTTTTGGCTCACCGACAGCAAGGCCGCCGATTGCGTATCCGTCCAAGTCAAGTTCTGCTGTTTTTTGCATGTTTTCGATGCGAAGGTCATCAAATGTGCAGCCTTGATTGATACCGAATAGAAGTTGTTTCTTATTCAGGGTGTCACTCAGCGTGTTAAGACGCGTCATCTCATCTTTGCAGCGGTAAAGCCAGCGCACCGTGCGCTCGCAGGACTCCCTTGCGTAGTTTAACGTGGCCGGGTTCTCAACACATTCATCAAAAGCCATGGCAATTGTTGACGCCAGATTGGACTGAATTTGCATACTTTCTTCAGGCCCCATAAAAATATGCCTGCCGTCAATATGCGATGAAAAATAGACCCCATCCTCTTTAATTTTACGCAAAGAGGCAAGAGAGAATACTTGGAAACCGCCGCTGTCGGTCAGAATCGGACCCTGCCAGCCGGTAAACTTGTGCAAACCGCCCATTTCCCGCACAAGACGGTCACCCGGGCGCAGATGAAGGTGGTATGTGTTGCACAATTGCACCTGGCACGATATTTCAGCCAAATCGTATGCCGACAACGCGCCTTTGATGGCGCCCTGTGTCGCAACATTCATAAAAGCCGGTGTTTGAACCTTGCCATGAACGGTTTCTATTTCGCCTCTGCGCGCTTTGCCGGTTGTTAAGTTTATTTTCAACTCTCTGTTCTCCCGCCCTGTTGAATCCATTTTTTTGTATACTTTTTTACAAATCGGCGACAAACATCGCATCGCCGAAGCTGAAGAAACGATATTTTTCATGAACGGCTGTTTCATAGGCCTTCATCGTATTTTCAATACCAAAAAATGCGCAAACCAGCATAATGAGTGTGCTCTCCGGTAAATGAAAATTGGTCAGCAGCGCATCTACACAGCGAAAACGATAGCCGGGATAGATGAAGATATCCGTCCATGCTTCGTGCGCGCATATGGCGCCTTTTTCAGCCATCACCGATTCAAGCGTACGGCAGCAGGTTGTGCCGACCGCGATCACTCGCCCGCCGCTTTGCTTTGTCCGGTTTATGATCCGCGCCGTTTCTTCAGGCAATGAATAATGCTCGGCGTGCATGAGATGATCCTCAATATTTTCCGCCTTCACAGGCCGGAAAGTGCCAAGCCCCACATGCAGCGTTACATAGCCGATGCTGACCCCCGCAGTCTCAATTTTATGGAGCACTTCCGGTGTAAAATGAAGCCCGGCAGTCGGCGCGGCGGCACTGCCGGATTCCCTGGCGTAGACCGTCTGATAGCGTTCCTTATCCGCCAGTTTTTCGGTAATGTAGTGCGGCAGCGGCATTTCGCCGATTTTGTCCAGCACATCAAAAAAACTGCCTTCAAAATCGAACTTGACCAGTCGGTTGCCGTCTTCAAGCACTTGTATGATTTCAGCGCGGAGCAGACCGTCTTGGAAAACAAAGCGGGCACCCGCTTTTGCGCGTTTACCGGGCCCGGTTAACGCCTCCCATGTGTCCTGTGTGCGTTGATTCAACAGTAAAAACTCGACCGCTGCGCCGGTATCCGCTTTTTTACCATAAAGCCTTGCAGGCAGTACCTTTGTATCATTGAGAATCAAACAGTCGCCGGATTTCAGCAACGCGACAATATCCGAAAAGCTCTTATGGAACAACTCGCCGCTGTTTTTGTCCGCCACTAAAAGTCTTGAACTGTTTCTGGGCTGCACAGGGTGTTGGGCAATTAACGCCTTGGGCAAATCATAACGGAACAGGCTCTTTTTCACATGCAAAAACCTCGAAAAAATATTTGACTTGAAAGATACACAATGTTATAATTTCATTGATTATAGTATTTTTGCCAATCTTGATTAGAAAGTTGGCTTTTTTATTATATGGCATCGGCCTGAGCATTACAACCGTTATTTGTCAATAATATACAAGGATGGTAATAAAAATGAAACACTACAAAGTCGGAATTATCGGGGCAACAGGGATGGTCGGGCAAAGATTCGCGCAGTTGCTTGAGCATCACCCATGGTTTGAGGTTGCGGTCGTGGCCGCCAGCCCCCGTTCCGCCGGATTGAAATATAAAGACGCTGTTGGCGGACGCTGGTGTATGCCAACCGAGCTGCCTAAAAATATAGCAGATTTAATTGTCATGGACGCAACTGCGGATATCGCCAAAATCGCCGCTGCGGTCGATTTCATTTTTTGCGCGGTAGACATGAAAAAAGACGAGATAAAAGCGCTTGAGGAGGCTTATGCCAAGGCGGAATGCCCGGTGATATCCAACAACAGCGCACACCGCTTTACGCCGGATGTTCCGATGCTCATACCGGAGCTCAATGACGAGCATGCGCAGATAATCCCGTTCCAGCGAAAACGGTTGGGTACTAAGCGCGGCTTCATCGCCGTTAAATCCAATTGTTCCTTGCAGAGTTATGTGCCCGCGCTTTTTCCCCTGTCCCGGTTTGGTATAAAAGATGTTCTGGTGTGTACTTACCAGGCAATATCGGGCGCCGGCAAAACATTTGATACCTGGCCGGAAATGGTTGACAATGTGATTCCCTTCATCGGCGGCGAGGAAGAAAAGTCTGAAAAGGAACCTTTAAAAATTTGGGGCAAAATTGCAAATGGCGAGATTGTTTGTGCCGACTCCCCCGCTTTTACAGCGCAGTGCATCCGGGTTCCTGTTTCCAACGGACATCTCGCAGCCGTTTTTGTACGGTTTGAGAACAAACCATCAAAAGAAGAACTGATTGATATTTGGAAAGGGTTTAAGGGCATATCCCAGGAACTTAATCTCCCCAGCGCTCCAAAACAGTTCCTCAACTATTTTTCCGAAGACAACATGCCGCAAACCAAGCTGCAGCGTGACCTGGAAAACGGTATGGCCGTTTCGGTCGGCCGCCTGAGAGAGGACAGCCAATATGATTACAAATTTGTTTGTCTGTCCCACAACACGCTCAGGGGTGCCGCCGGCGGTGCCGTGCTGATGGCCGAGCAGCTGTGCGCGCAGGGATATATGGAATAAAATGTCCCCTGCCGCAACCGGCGGTTCTGAATGATTGGTTTTAATATGTTAACGAAAGGATTATTGAATATAATGAAAAAGGTTCTATTTACAGGTTCCGGGGTTGCCATCGTCACACCATTTGATGAAAATGATCAGGTCAATTATGCGTTACTTGAAAAACTCATCGACTTTCAGATTGAAAACGGGACGGATGCCATCGTTATTTGCGGCACAACCGGCGAGAGTTCCACGCTGTCGGACGAAGAACATGTGATGGCCATTAAACATACCGTGGATTATGTCGGCGGCAGAGTTCCTGTCATTGCCGGCACCGGCAGCAACGAAACGGCCTATGCGATCAAGCTTTCCAATGACGCGGAATCAGCAGGTGTCGACGGGCTTTTGATGGTCACACCTTATTATAACAAGACATCTCAGGACGGTTTGGTCGCGCATTATAATTTTATTGCGGACAGAGTCAGCACGCCGATCATATTGTACAATGTGCCGGGCAGAACCGGTATGACAATTAAACCGGAAACCTATTATGAGCTTTCCCGCAATCCGAAGATTATCGGCACCAAAGAAGCCAGTGGAGATATTTCCGCTATTGCAAAAATGGTAAGCCTTTGCGGGGATGATATGCCTTTTTACTCCGGCAATGACGACCAGATAACCGCATTGATGTCCCTGGGTGCCAAAGGCGTTATTTCGGTTCTGGCGAATATACTGCCAAAAGAAACACACGATATGGCTGCCAAGTATCTTACAGGGGACACTGTGGGCAGCGCAGGGCTTCAGTTGAAATATTTTGACATCTGCACTGACTTGTTTATCGATGTTAATCCGATTTGCATCAAGGAAGCAATGAAAATGATGGGCTGGCCGGTCGGCGAATGCCGTTTGCCGCTTGTCGCGCTTAACGACAAAAATAGAACGGTACTTGCCGCCACACTCAAAAGGCACGGATTGATTTAAACAGATTTAGGATTTATACTATCGAAAAAAACAGCTGCTCATTGCCGGCAGAAAGGCTAATATGATGACTGATATTTTATTATGCGGCTGCACAGGTAAAATGGGACGCGTTGTGGCAGAGTTGGCGGCGAAAAGAGATGACTGTCAAGTCATCGCCGGCGTTGATATAAACAACGACCCAAGCATCGGCTTCCCGGTTTATCCTGCCGCCGCGGAATTTACAGGCAAAGCGGATGTGATTATTGATTTTTCTCACCCGTCGGCCCTTGAAACACTGTTGCAATATGCAGTTGTGTCTCAAACCCCGGTTGTGGTCGCGACAACCGGCTTGGGAAATGATCAACTTGACTCAGTCCATGCCGCGTCGGAAAGAATTCCGGTTTTTTTCAGTGCCAACATGTCAATCGGGGTCAGTTTGATAACCGAACTCGCAGAAAAAGCGGCACGCGTCCTGGGAGGCAGTTTTGATATTGAAATTGTGGAGAAACATCATAATCAAAAAATCGACGCGCCAAGCGGCACCGCGCTCATGCTTGCAAACGCTATAGCCGCCGAACTTGAGAATACACCGGATTATGAATATGACAGGCATGCCAAAAGAGCCCCACGCGGCAAAAATGAAATCGGTATTCACGCTGTCCGCGGCGGCACGATAACGGGTGAGCATGAGATCATCTTCGCGGGACATGACGAAATCGTAACAATCAGCCACAGCGCAAGGAGTAAACAAATTTTTGCCGCCGGTGCGGTAAACGCTGCAGTTTTTATAAAAAGCAAGCCGGCAGGTCTCTACGCGATGAAAGATTTGGTCGCGGAATAGGAAAAACGAACAATTCCAAAGAAAGGTTTGATTATCGTGAAAACAATCGAAAAATTAACCGTGAATGAGGATATCACCCTGATATCGTTGACTGATTCCCCTGCTGACATCAAGCTGATTGCGAAAATATTTGAAATGATATCGCAGGCAGGGATTGATGTAGACATGATATCACAAACTCCGCCCAACGGCGCGCACTCCAGCCTTTCCTTTACCGTCGACGATGATGACTTCGGCGGAATACTGGATATTGCGGCGGCGCTTCGGCAGTTGAACCCGGAACTTAAATTCAATGTCAGCAGCGGCAACTGTAAAATATCCTTGTTTGGCGAATCTATGCGAGGCAAACCCGGTGTTGCAGCCAAGGTTTTCGCTGCGGCGGCGTCCACCAACACCGATATCCGGATGATTACCACATCAGAAACCGATATTTCCCTGCTTGTTGTCAAGGCGGATGTGGAAAATACCGTTGCGGCTATCAAAAACATTTTTTTGGACTAGTCCATAACTATATACTAGACGCTGTATTACAAAAATCTCCCGGCTATTCGGCCGGGAGATTTTAATCATATTATTTCAATTAGTCGGCAAGAGGAACGCCGTTGGCATCTTTATTGATTGAGCCGGTTAAAATCATAATCCCTTCAATAAAGCCCCAAAGTCCGGCAGCTCCGCAAGTTACTACAGTCAAAACAATTTGCAAAATTGCCCTGTTGGTAAAACCAAGATAGAAATTATGAACCCCGAATGACCCGATAAAAATGCCCAACAACCCTGCTGTCATTTTTGACTTTTGCACACCTTGCACAGGTGCCGCCAAAGGAGCACCGCAGTTTGTGCAAACAACTGCACCCGGCGGGGTTTGTGCGGCACAATTGTGGCAATATGCAGCACCCTGGCCTTTCGGGCAACCGCACTTTACACAGACAACTGCCGCGGGATCAAGCGGGTTGGCACAATTCTTGCAAAACATAAATATCCTCCTCCTTATAATATGACGAGATATTATTGTTGATATCTATATTGTTCGTCATCTGTTTTATTTTATACTGTGCTTGTAAAAAAGTCAATAATTTTCCGTGGCGGTTACTATAATATTTGACACGGTGTTGAAATATGTTTAAACTAATAATTGAAATACAAATTTAAATTAGATTTCAGGTGAACTTTGATGGATGTGACAAGCTGGCAAAATTTGATTCCGGGAACCGTTCCGATATCGCTGATAAATCTGCCGGGTACGCACGACAGTTCAACACAGTTCGTCTCCCTTTCACTGTTCAGCAGATGTCAGGATACAAGCATCCGGCAACAGCTTGAAAACGGCATTAGATTTTTTGATATCAGACTTGAACTGCGTGAAGATGTGTTTTACGCGGTACATGGTATCGCTAACTGCCGGACTTTAAAAAGAAAAAAATCGCCCTTACTGCATTTTCGGGATATATTCGATAATATTCGGAACTTCCTTGATGAATATCCGTCTGAAGCAATTATTGTTGCGATAAAAATGGAAAGAGGCACAAACGCTGACGAATTTTTCCCCGCGTTCTATGAACAGTTTGTTGAGCAAAACAGTTCTCGCTGGTTTTTGGAAAACAGAATACCCGTTTTGGATGAGTGCAGGGGTAAAATGGTGTTGTTACGCCGGTGCGTCACCGGCAAATCCCGCTATACCTTTGATGAGAATAATTCCGGGTTGAACTTTGCGAACAGCTTTGATTCCCCGCTTTCATCGGACAAATGCCCCTTGCCCGGGCTGGTTGACGACCTTGGATCCAAACTGCCGCAATACAGCGTTGTCATTCAAGACAGCTTTATGTTAAACCCTGTAAAGAAATGGAAAAATGCCGTTAAGCCGGCACTTGATCATTTTACACCTGCAAGCAGCACCATAGTAATTCATTATCTTAGCACCGCCGGAATGCCCTTTATCCCGCGCTTGAATTCCCAATATGTTAATTCAAAATTTAATGTTTATCCCTTATTGAACCGGAATAACTACGGTTGGATTTGTTCTGACTTCCCGGCAAAGGATCAGATAGCAAAGGTAATCCAAAGCAATTTTGAGTAATCGAAAGCCTTTAAATCGGTGCAAATAGAAGAGGGAGGAATTACATATGAAAAGCATTGTAAAACAAAAGCTCGGCTATGGTTTCGGCGATATATACGGAGGCGGTTCTTTTCTGGTATTCAGCCTGCTGTATATGAATTTTCTGGTGCTGGTTGAAGGCTTGCCGATTATCGCAACAACGACAGTAATTTTGATTGGTAAATTCTGGGATGCGATTACAGATCCGATTGTCGGCAGGATATCCGATAAAACACGCTCCAAATTCGGACGCAGACGATTCTTTTTTCTTATCGGGATAGCCCCGGTTTTCCTGTCATTCATCATGCTTTTTTATTCGTTTGGCATTGATAATATGACGGCAAAAATCATTTATCATGTGTTTGCCTATATGTTCTTTGGCACAGCGTTTACGATTGTTATGGTACCGTATAATGCCATTCTCTCAGACATCACCTCCGATTACAACGAGAGAACAAGTTTTACCACTGTCCGGATGATATTCTCGGGCGGCGCTTCTCTCTTTTGCGCTGTTATTCCCGGCATCATCATCAAAACGATGGGGGGAGACATCAACGGACCCGAACAAAAATCCGGCTACCTCGTTATGGCAGTGATGCTTGGTACCATTTTCGCCTTGTGCTGGCTGTTCACCTTTCTTGGTACAAAAGAAAAGAAGGATTTGCCGGAACCTGAAAAAGCAACACTGAAAGGCTGGCTTTCTGTTTTTAAGAACAAAGCCTATCTGAACTTTTTGGGCATATTCTTGATGTACCAGATCGCTATCGATTTGATGCTTGCTCTGCTCATTTTCTATATTGATGTTGTTGTTTTGAAATACAAAAGCTATGAACTGATTGTTGGCATCCTGCTTGTCTGCTCCATGGCGCTCATGGCGGTTATGGGTGCGCTTGCAAAACGAAAGGGCAAAGCATTCCCGCTTTATATCGGTTTGCCCGTTTGGATCTTGACCATGCTCGCATTTATACCCGTCAACCAAGGTACGCCTGTATTTGTGTTTTGTATTTTCGCGGCATTAATAGCCGTCGGTTCATCTTCCGGCAACTTGTCCACCTGGTCAATGCTTTCGGATATTTATGATGTTGATGAGGTGATGACCGGTAATCGCAGAGAGGGTGTCTACAGCGGAATAACCACATTCTTGCGCAAAGCATCAAGCGGGGTTGCCATACTTCTGCTGGGTATCGGTTTGAAAGCATTGGGTTTTGATCAAAACCAATATAACCTGTTAAAGGCAACCGCATCGGATTTTAACCCCGCCGCATACGCAAAAACCGATGTTGTTTTCGGTATTAAATGGATGTTCATTATTATCCCGGTCGTCCTCATGTCCGCCTGTCTTTTCTTTGCAATAAGAAACAAGGTTAGCAAAAAACGCTTTGACGCCGTTCAAAAAGCAATTGAACTGTTCCGAACGGACGGAAACATTGACGCTTTGCCGACGGACGAATTGGCGGATGTTTTGGCAGTAACCGGATCTAAAAAAACGGATTTATGGGGCGGCAACCCGCAATAGTCCACATCAAAATACCGGCCGTATAGCATAACTCGGGAACTGAAAACCCGCAAGCGTGACAAAGACAGCTTGCGGGTTTTTGTTTTAAATTCTAAAAACAATCAAATGATTCTAATTTGAACCAAACAACTTGGTATAACGACTAAAGGAGGCTTTTGCAAACGGAACACTATTTCTTTCACCGCCGATATATTCCTCCAGCAAAATAGGCAAGTTCGTTATAAAATGAGTGTTTTCGGGCAGCGAACCGAACCGGTCATAATAATTCTCCAACCTTTTCAGTGCCGCGAACATATGCGCGGCACTGTCAATTGTCCACATATACAAATCCTTGCCGTTTTCGACCAGAGAACTCATGATGTTGTTGTTGACTTTCGACCACAAAATTGAGTAAAAATCAAACGGCATGTCTTTGATAAATTTCCCGTCAATCGGATCCCTTTTATTGACCAGTCTCACCGCTTCAAGCAATCCGGTTTTCACACCTGTTTTTTGTCCGATTTCAATCGTGCGTTTTATGTCGTAACTTTTTACAACGATATTTAATTGGTTTTTAAAGCTGTTGACAAGCTCAACCGTTGCGTCACGAGTCTTGTCAACGGCATCTTTTATCTCCAGTACAATTTCACCGGCATATTTTTGGGCTGCTAAATACTCAAACATCTCAAATGCTCTGGGCACTACTGTTTTGTTCTGAAGCCTTTGGGTGATGATGTTTCTGATGCGTTTTGAGTCCGGCAATAAAAGCGCTCTCTTCTTTAAACCGCTGTAATAGAGGCCGGCGTTTCTGATTTCTATGCTCTGCAGTTCTTTGAATGTCATTTCGCCGATGTTTTTATTGTACTTGTTTGTTGTCATCGTTTTTGCGTTAGCGTCGTGTATAACGACCAGCTGGTTGTCTCCCGTCAACCTGACATCGCACTCAAAGCCCTTCAAGTGCTGATACTTATCCTTATCGGCATTGATCTCCAACACCGCGTCCAGGGCTTCCATGCCGTTGTCGACATGATTATGCGCTTCGTTTGACGGACTGCCGACATTCATCCTGTGTGCTATAAAATAGAGTTTTGGTTTGTTCGTTAGATTCAATTTTTGTTTCCTCCCAAAACACACACCACAAGACCGCTTCAGCAAACAAGAGCGGTCTCGCTTTTGGTCTGTTTTGATTATAATAATTTAAATTACGAGTAGCATGTTCTGTTGATAATAATCAGCTTGAGTTCATCCGAAAGCTCGTTAAAATACGAGCAATAACCGGCGACACGCACCATTAAATACTTGTACTTTTCCGGATTCTTGTAGGCTTCCAACAGGACTTCACGGTTAATTACATTGGGTTGAAACTGCATGCCGCCTTTTGTGAGAAATGTCTTGAAAATCGCCGCCAAGTTTTTAACACCTTGATCTCCTTGAAAAAGAGCAGAATCAATGGTGAAAGTGACAGTCGTCCCGTTTGCGGCATAATCAATAAAGTTTACATCAGCAACATCATTGAGTGATGAAAATAAATCATTGGCTTCCATACCATAGTGCGGCGCAACGCTGTTGGCAAGAGGCACGCCCTTCAACCTGCCGGAAGGCAATGCCTGTGTCTTTTTACCGTAACGGTCGCTTACATTCAAGGCATAATACCCCGCGGAATAAACACCGTTACGCGGGCAATTGGGCACCGACGCCAGCGCGTTGTTGTAAATTCGCATCACTTCGGTTACCCATTTCGCCGATTCACCCGAAGCATCGTTGCCGAACTTGGGTACCGCAAGCAATTCGGCTCTGACTTGTTGGTTTTTTTCGCCTTCAAAATTACTGTCAATCGCTTCAATTATTTCGAATATTGTATACTTGTTTTTCTTAAAAACGATTTCATCCAACGCGTGAAGGGAATCTGCCACATCGGTAACGCCAACAGCCTGAATACCGCTGCTATTAAAGGTGGTACCGCCCTCATACGCGTCTTTTCCGCTTTCAACACAGCCTTTAAACAGTGAAGAGGCAAGCGGAGTTGTGAAGCTTTCCCGAAGGACTTTTTCGATTTTCTGGTGGTCGGTCAATATGGCTTGCGCGAGGGTGTTTAGCCTTGCCTGGAACCTTTCCAGCAATTCGTTCATACTCAAGGGCGGGTTATAATGATAGAGTCCCCTTTTAATCTTGCGCTTTTTAATAAGTGCTTCCCGATGCCGGTTTATAGATTCAGAAAAGGCATTATTCCCGTCAAAGACAAACTCAATTGCCCTAGTATGTATTTTCTCTATTTGTTCACGGTGACTGAAATTCCACAAATCGTGTTCATGGCCTTTCAGTGCCTGCAGCAACGGCATTGTTAGATTCATATTGGCGCAATCGGTGTTGCCGAAATGATCGTCGGACGCATTCGGTTCCACACAACCGACAATCGCATAGTTGCGGGCTTGCTCAATTGTTGTTGCGTAATGCTTTTGCAGGGATTCAATGTATATGTCATCGCTGAAAAGCTCCGGCATCGGGCAGCCATTGATGTAGATTTCCGCAAGCCTGTTTAAATATTTATCCGGGCTGTCTTTGTGAATTCTCGCGGTCATATTGATGGCAAGGGGCTGGAGCTCGCACGCGTCAATGAGCATATAAGTAACATCGTTTGTCGCATCGTTGCCGTCTTTATCAACTCCACCGAAAGTGACAGCCTGATCCGTTGACAGTGTTTCAAAAAGTTTGCTGACATTCAGGAAGGAATCACCGTCATTGATGAATATGCACTCATCCATCTTAAGAACAAACAAACAAAGCAATTCCTTTGCTTGATCGTATGTGATGAGACCCGAATCAACATCTTTTTTGTAGTACGGGTACAGTATTTGATCCAAGCGGCCGAACGATACAGCATTTTCATACGCTTCGGTGCATAGCGCGATTTGCAGAAACACCATACTCTGTAAAGCCTCGCGATAAGAACCGGCAGGGTGCTTGGGGACATTCCTGCATATGGCCGCCATTTCCTCAAGTTCTTTCCTGCGTTCCGGATTGTTCTCAGCTTTACTCAACTGCTTCAATGCATCGGCATATCTTTCCGCAAACACTTCCAGCCCATGCAAAGAAATAATCATACCGTCATAGAAATCCTGATTTTTGTCCGGATTAGCCCTTTTCGCCTCTTTTATTTCTTCAATGAGACCGGTTGTTCCCAGGTTGAGTAAACGCTCAAAGTTGACTATAAAATGAGCAATCGCCGCCATGTTGTTGTTAAAGCCGACATTCATTTCCGATGAACGCGCCAGCGTAAGGATAAAATCCGACAATTTTTTGTTGACCTTAAACAGCAGGCTGTGTTTTAACCAAAACGGAAATATGCGGGTATAGAAATACCAGCGTTCCTTGCGGGAGCATTCAAAAGAAACAGGTTTTTGGCGGTTGATTTTATATAAAAATACAATATCAAGAACGCCGTACTGTTCCTCCCACACCTGTCCGCCGACTCTTTTTGATGTGAAATTGCCGACGAGAAGCTCTTCGGGATAGACTTTAACAGACTTGTTCTTTAAAACATAAGCCAGCCTTTCGGCTCTGTGAATCGGTGTCGGCTTGTTAAAACCGTTCTTTTTATAAAATTTTGTTTTAAGTTTTGAAACCTCGATGCAAAGAGCTCTTTTACTTTTGCGGATGGCGTTTTGAATATTCAGAACGCGCTGTGTAAACTCAGCCGGTTTCGGCGGCGAGACAAGGTCGAGATTCTCTGCCTTTATGCCGTATTTCTTGAATAAATCAACACTTGTCTTAATTGACATCAAACTTTTTTCGGCGCTGATGTTCAGTTTTTCGATTTCCAGACCAAGGCGTTTTGCTTTGTCCTCATACATGTTGTGGTATTTTAAGAGTTCTATTGTATTAAACCCTTTTGACTGCAAATATGCGGCCGTTGCCTTAATATTCTCTTCGCTGTCATTCAACCCGGGCACCATTACCATACGGAAACGAACATTGGCATTGACCGCGAGCAATTTGTCAATATTCCCGCGTACAAGCGTACCATCTTGCCCGGTAATTTTTTTATGAAGCGCATCGTCACCGACAGCTTTCAGGTCAACAAGGAACAAGTCAATGAGCGGAAGAACTTCCGCAATTCTTTCCCATGGTACAAATAGCGCCGTCTCGGCAGTAATAGCGATATCTTCCGCCTTCAATATTTGCAGCAGTTTTACAAGGTTGCCGGTAGGCTGTAAAAACGGCTCGCCGCCGCTAAGCGTAACCCCGCCGCCGGCTTCTTTGTAGTATTCTTTATCCCGCAAAACAATTTCCGTGATGCTTTCAATCGAGCAGGCACAGTTTTCGGTTTTGCTCATATTGATCGACAGCGTTTCGGGATTTTGGCACCACAGACAGTTCAGCCCGCACCCTTGAAAGAATATGGTGGTTCGCAGCCCGGGCCCGTCATGCACACAGGTTCGCTGGATTTTTACCACTTTTAGTGCTCCGGCGAGATCTTTGCTATTTTGTTCCGCTACTGCTTGGATTTTGGTTGTTTGCATTTTATCACCCTCTTGGAAAAGGTACATTAATCGCTTAAAACCAATACTGTACAGAAGAAGAAGTCGAATTGCAATATTTATTCAATGATACTAACAATTATAACACCATTTTGTAAATTTTTCAACCAAAACAAAGCAGATGGCATATTCGTAAACAAACAACGAACCGCCGCACATATATGTATTCAAATAATTATGCCCGCTTTGGGACTTCGTACGCCTGTTACTTTCCAAAACGCGAATTACCATTCGTTACAGCACCGCCGAGCAAAACATCAACAGCCTGCAAGCCGCTGTTCATCGCGCCGAACACACCATGAGCAAATTTCGGCAGCAGAAGCCCTGTTACCGGCGTTAATACCGGCAAACGGTTTCTGCCGAAGTTTTTCGGTACGGAAGCCATATCGTAAATTGAACCGCTTGACGAACCGGAGTACCTGGAATAGGTCGCGGGGGTTGAAATATCCTTGACAACCACATGTTCCCGCAAAGAGGGAATCAAATAATTTTCGACAATTTCAATAAGTAAATCGGCTGTGTTTTCTTTTTCGGCGATGTATTTTTTTCTATCCGATGCGCGTAGTTCGTTCCAATTCATTACCGGCGCCGGAACTGCCTGAATGGATAAAGTGGGCTTTTCATAGCCATGCCCGGTCTGATATGTGAGCCCGAGGTAAAAGCAGTCTTTGCTCAGGGTGAACATGTTTTTCTTGTACGCTTCGTATAAACTCGAGAAAGCATCATAACCGCTTGTTAGAAGCGAGTAACCGCATTGAAGATTTTCGGTTCCGGGGATATTAGCCCTGTCGAGGCCAAGGCTCACGGTAAAAGCAGATGTTGTCATTTCTATATGTTCAACGCGTTTTGCATACCGGCGGCTAACTGCGCTTAGTTCGTCCATTGTTATCAAACTGCCGAAAGTGGTCTTAATATCAATGGTGGAAATAATATGATTGGCATGAATCTCCTCGCCGCTTTTCAGTCTTACGCCCTGTACCTTACCGCTTTTTATTAAGATCTTTTCGGCTTCGCTCTTGTATAGAATTTCCCCGCCCAACTCAAGAAATCGCAGTTCCATTTTACGCGGCAATTCGATAAAGGCTTCCTTTGGTCTGTACGCTTTTTCAAGCAGTGAATCAAGCACCCCGACTGTCAGCAGCGCAGCTATCTTATCATTTGGCAACCCGCACAATCCCGAAAAAGCCTGAAATATAAGTTTTATATCCGGATTGTCGATACCAAACCTCATGAGGTATTGATCGAATGTTTTTGAGGCATTTCTAATGACTTTGGGGCAGGCAAAAAGCATTTTAATGACTTCAGCCGGACCCAACGCGTATTTTAGACCGAATAGTTCGGCAAACATCGCATCTGAATAGTCAAAGAATTTATTGAGTTTTGCAGCATCTGCCGGAAATAATGATAGCATTTTCTGCCGGAATGACTGTTGTCCCGCACACAGTTCAAATAACACCGGCTCGCGATTTCCCGCATCCACTTTGAAGATGCGGACAAAGTCATGCTCAAATTCCTTCCATTGGAGCTCAACGCCGAAGTATTCAAGAATTTCGGAAATATTTGATATCATCTGACAGGTATCAAACAAATACCCTTTTCTTGTATAAGAGGTTACATATCCGCCACAAATAGGACCTTTTTCAACAATTAATACTTTTCTTTTAGAAATATTACTGTTCAGGGCATAGGCAATCCCGGCGGACAAGCCGTTAATACCGGCGCCTATAATGATGAGGTCGCATTCCGAATTATTACCCAATATATCACACCTCACCGTTTTATTTCGTAATTAATACTAACCAAAAAATGTTCCCCACAACAATGCAGAGAACATTCTTCTTCTGGCAGGGGCAGAAGGATTTGAACCCTCGACACGCGGTTTTGGAGACCGCTGCTCTACCAACTGAGCTATACCCCTATAAATGGTGGGCCATCAGGGACTCGAACCCCGGACCAACCGGTTATGAGCCGGTTGCTCTAACCAACTGAGCTAATGGCCCGTGTCGGTGAATATAGCTGATATTCGATTTTTTCGTTCTGCTCTTGACTGCAAAAAACGAGCAGATGTATAATAACAAATCGCCTGCTCCTTGTCAATCACTTTTCATCATTTTTGCTTTGATTTGCGCCGTTCGTTACATATTATCATGTCTTTTATTTGGATTTAATCAAACACGGTATCTTAACACTTAGTTGTTCTGTATTGATGTGTAATTAAACCAACAAATTCGTCCTGAAAGGCAGGGAGCAAGCACATTTTTGTTGCTTGTCCCCTGCCCTTTTGGCTTGGTTAAAACATCTACGCCATTTCAATAAACCGTTCCAAATTATTGAGGCCTGTTTCGATGGCCATCATGTATTCTTCAATCCCTTCGAACTCAATGCTGACATACCCGTCGTATCCGCTCTTTTTGAGAATAGAAAGGCATTGCAGCACGGGCACATCGCCGTGGCCGACAATGGCGCCGCGCAGGAAATTGCCTGCCCTGCTGGTGAAAAAGCCGGCGCCGGGATTGACGCCCTGTCCGCTTTTTACATGAAAATCTTTGCAGTGTACATGTTTCACAAACGGCGCCAATCTGCCGGTGGCAAGTTCGGGGGCTTCGTCCGCGCAGAGGAAATTGCCCATATCCAGCAAAACACCGAAGTTTTCTTTACCGACACCAGTGATAAGCTTTTCAATTCGCTCACTATCCTGGCAGAAATAACCGTGGTTTTCCACCATGGTTTTGATACCTTTTTCACCGGCATACTCGGTTACGCGCCGGCAACCTTCGATGAGTACACGCAGTGCCTGGTCAAAGCTTTTATAGCTTTTTTCAACACCTTTATATCCCCCTGTTGCGTCGTGCCGCATGCCATTTACGCCGAGGATAACAGCAATATCGACTTGTTCACACAACCGCGCAACCTCATCGTCAAGATTCGCTGAGTTCAAGAGTTCCGCGCCGATTGTGTAGTTGGCAACCGGCAGTTTGCGGTTGTCGCTTTCCTCGCGAATCATCTGCGCGTAGTCAAATGCGCTTGTTCCCTCCGGCGGGTCGAGATTGGTGAATTCAATCGCGTCAAAGCCCATGCTTTTTACTTCTTTAATCAAGGTCAGTTGTGTGTATGCACCGGACTTCAGCAGCTTGTTAAAGCTGTAACTGCTGATACATGTTTTCATAACTCAAGTTCCCTCCTTATGCCATTAATTGTTTTAAGAACTGTACCGCGTTGCGGATATCTTGTTCCGGATTATTCCCGACTTCACGCTCAATGGTCAGGAAGCCTTTATAGCCGATATCATGAAGGGCTGCCAAATACTTTGGCCAGTCAACCTGCCCTTCGCCCAGCGGGACTTCTTCAAAAGATGAACCGGTAACAATGACGGGTTTCTTCAGACCATATACCACTTCCGGATCTTTAAAGAAGAGCTGCTTGCCGTCTTTTGCGTGGGTGTGCACAATATAATCACGCAGGTTGTATACGGCTTGAACAGGGTCGTCCCCGGTGACCATCACAAGGTTTGCGGGGTCCAGGTTGACGGCTACACCCTTTGATTGCAGCGAGTCTAAAAAGTTTTTTAAGACGAAAGAAGTTTCCGGACCGGTTTCAATCGCAAAATGGGCATCAAGCGTGTCAGCATATTCTGCCAATTCCCGGCAAGCTTCCTGCATAATTTTGTAACGGTCATTACCCGGGTCGTCCGGCACCACACCGATGTGTGTGGTAACCACATCGGTGCCAAGCTCTTTGGCAAGGTTTAAAATTTCTTTTGACCGGCTAACCTTATCTTTGTTCATCGCTTTTTGGGTAAAGCCTCCACCGCCCAAGTCTCCGCAGAGCGCGGATATTTGAAGACCGTTGTCTGCCACCAAGGCGGCAAACTCTTTGCGTTTGGCTGTTGAAAGGTTCTCCGGCGCCATTTCGCCATAGGTGGAATAAACTTGGATGCCCTGCGCGCCGACCGCGGATGCTTTTTTCACCGCAGTAGGAATATCTGTTCTGAAGCTGTCAATTATCACGCCGATTGGAAATTTTAACATGCAGAAAACTCCTTGAAATTAATTGGTGTTAGTACTTTATGATTATATCATAATGAACGCTATATCCGCAAGGCAAAACCGGTAAAAAAGATTTGCCCGCCGGACCGAACGCCTGACGGGCAAATCTTTAATAGTTTGTCTTTTCTGTAATCCGTTTTTTGTATCCCAATATAACGGATTGCTCGAATCTGTTAAACCAGAGGTTGCGCTAAACCGGAAATCTGGTCAACAGTTTTCATGTAATTGAGAACATCCGTTACAATGCCGGAATCAATGGAATCTATGACGCCGTCGCCGTTGATATCCGCGGCAAAGCGTTTGTCCGGGCTACCGGTCCAGTTGTACAGGTAGTTCTCATAGTCTACGATTTGACCGCTGTCGCCGTCGTCAATATTGCCATCACCGTTCACATCACCGAAGAGAACAACCGTGTAAGTGGCAATCAGAGACCCGCCGGACATGAGCCTTACCCTGGTGCCGGTGCCTTTGCCTTGCTGGGTAAATATGATTGAAGCAGAAGCGCCGCCGACCAAATCAAAGAAACTTAAACTGAACCCGCCAGGGGCTAATCCGTAAATAAATCGTCTGGTCGTGTTGACAACCGGTGTAATCGGATTGCCCCAGTAATCGTTTACGGAATCAGGAATCGGGCTTAGAGCGGGTGAAAGAATATAAGCAAGTCCATACATCGCCGTATAAAGCTGAGCCGCAACATCATCTACAGTTGCTTGTTCCTCGTAAGAAACAAATCTGTCAACACCTTGCGCCGTGGTAATGGCATCCTGCAAGTCCTGAATACTTTCCGGTGTGAAAATACCGGCAGGCAAGTTAGCCAGCCTGTCTAAAGCTTCGGCGATGTACATATCAAGCTGTGTGTAGTCGGCGTAAGGTACAAAGTCAGTCAAACCTTTAACAGCTTTGAATAGGTTCTGCCTGGCCGCCGAAATGGTGGACTGCCGTATCCAGGACTCGCCCAAGACTACACCAACGCGCACTTTTTCCGCAAACTGAAGCGCGGTCTGATAGACAGCCCAACTCTTCGCGGTGTAATCCTCCTGCAGATACTCATTTTGCTCAAGCGCTTTTTTCATTTCCAATAACAATTGTGTGGTGCTTAGTGTTGGCCGCTTTGTCAACCTGTTGAAATAGAAAGTAACCCTGTAAGCTGCATCGGTGTTCTTCTGCAAATCAAGCGTCTCGGGGTCCTCTGCGTAAGCGTCAAGCAGCCCCTGCACTTCTGTCTTGGCTTGTTTGTAGTTGAAGTAGTTGCGCAGCTCGGTGAAATCTTCGGCGCCGAAGAAATTGTAGCCCGTCTCATAATACTGCAAATCCGCATTCAAATTTCGCGGCGTATAGGAGTCCAACAGACTTTGAAGCGCAGGAATGCTCACCAACGGCGCGCCCGCCGGGGCTTTGCGGATATAGGTTTCTTTTGTCCAAATACCCATCACTTGCGTGACCAACGGGAAGAGCGTGCCGAGCAAGCTGTTGCCGTTGTCGTACAGGTATTGGCAAAGCTGTTGAATGGTTGAGCGAAGATTCGCTTTGGTGAATACTGAATCGAGTGACGGAAGATTCATCGGAAGGATTGTGTTGTTGCCAATCATGCTCTTCAGGAAACGGGCAACCGTATTCAGCAATACTTTTACAACACTGTTGTTCAGTTCCGAGTTCGGATTTCTTTTTACAATACTGAGCAAACCGACATAGTTGAAG
The DNA here is from genome assembly GCA_964612185.1 of uncultured Eubacteriales bacterium. Classification (GTDB taxonomy): domain Bacteria; phylum Bacillota; class Clostridia; order Oscillospirales; family Acutalibacteraceae; genus UBA1447. The sequence goes on along the minus strand of CAZTCR010000002.1, from coordinate 75,914 downwards.
TCAAGAATGTTGCCAATCAGCCAGTCCATCACGATGTATTTGGACCCGGTAAACTGCGCGGGCAGCCAGTTGATAGGAATAATACTGAAAAGAACCTTGTCAATCTTCTGCCATACGGTGTCAGTAGACAGAATACTTCCGGTATAGAACAGCCCGCCGTACTTGCCGAGGAACCAATCAAAAACGAAGCCGATAACCTGTTCAAAGTTCAAACCGGCCGGGATGTCAATCGGAAGCAAGCCGTTGAGATAGTACCGCATGAGCGGGGCGGCGACAACAAAGATACCATCCGTAAAGGGGTTTAAGGTGCCGGCGGCAACCATCATGTCAAAATTGGTATCCGGCAGAACATCTTTTGCCAAACTGATGAGCAAATAGGTAAATACAGACCTGACCGTAGACGCAGTTTCCGGAATGTCCGCAAACTCGACGAATTCGTTGAGCAGCAAGCGGGCAAGATACGCGTAGCAGTCCGGCGTTGTCATTGCCATCACTTCTGCTTCGGTTTTGAACACTTTTGTATTCTTCAAGAAACCAAGATTCGGAATAAGTGTCAGCGCAACTCTTATTAAACCGTCGAACAACTCTACAAAGGCGGGTGTGATATGAAGCCCCGTATCATCCAGATAGAAATATACATCCATGCCACCGTCAACAAGCATGTATGTAAGCGCGGCATTCATTTGGGACAGCGGTGTCAGCAAGTCTTCCGGTGTATAGGGAATTTCCCCGCCGATTTCGGAGAGCAAGCCGATAATCATGTCCAGGTTCTCGGCGCCTTCAGGGTTTCCGCCCGGATATTCCGGTGAAAACTCCACCCCGGCAAGCCCCAGCAAAAGGGTGGAAAGCCCGGGCACAACCAGCCCTTCAATTCCGGCGTTGATGGCATCGGTAAATAAGGTGTATACACTGGTGGTGCTGATATTGGTTTTACCGAGCAGACCGGGCAGGGCTCCGTCATACTTGCCGGTGTCCGGGTCAAGTTCACCGATAATTGCGCTGTCAACAAGTTTTTGGACGAGACTGTCAACCGTTGTGCCTGCGGGAGGTACGACGCCATCATTTAATGACTTAAGAACGCTGTCCTTGAGCGTTCCCGGGACATTATGAATGGTGTCCGGTAAATCCGTAACCGTTTCGACAAATCCATAATCGAAAGTGTCATCAATGATTTTACCGATACGGTTAGAGTTGTCTTTTAAGAATCTGCAAAGCGCCAGTACAACATCAAGATCGGTTTTACCCGCATCGGTTCTGAGCGGGCAATTCTCAATCCAAGTCATATTCATGTCTTCAATGTCAGCGAAATTCAACACACCAAACGCAATGTCAATCCATGTCCAGTTCCAGAATTCATCGATTGATGTTGTCGCGCGGTCTATCGACCTTAAGTCAATTGTTTTGCTGCCGACATAAATATCAACAGGTACGGTCATATCCTCTTTTGCCAGCATAGCGTCAACCATGTCCAAAAGCATGGACGCTGCTTGAGCAGGAGTAACATACGGGTTGTCAAGGATGTCGTACCCGCCCGCATTCACATAACTGGTATGCGCCGCGAAAGCGTTGATTTGGACCGCTGTGAGCAGCATTACTACTGCCATGAGTACGCTGAGGATCCGTTTTGATTGCTTCATTAAAATGCACCTCCAAAATAAATAGGCAATTGCTTACATGTGTACAAGGAATCATTTTTTCACAAGATTTGTTCGTACAAACCAGAAAAGAAAAATATTAACTTCATTTTCCCATACTCCATTGTTAGTATATACTAAATACATAGCAAATGTCAATAAATTTTTCAACGATTTCCTCGATTTCTTATCTTATTCGATTATAACAAAAACAAACATACGATTACTTCGCTATGAATTTTTCGGCGACCGGCATACAGCTAAACTATTATTCAGCCGGACATTTTTACATACCGCGGACCTTGAAAAAAATAACTTGATTTTGACACGAGGTTTGGCTATAATAGTCAGGTGCCAAAATCGCAGAGTCTGCCACACGGAGAGTTGTCCGAGTTGGTCTAAGGAGCACGACTGGAAATCGTGTAAGTCGCAAAACGGCTTCGAGGGTTCGAATCCCTTGCTCTCCGCCATCTGGCACCGGAGCCGCCGAATCAACTTGATACGGCGGCTTATTTTTTCCGATACGGGGTGAAACACTTGAGTAAGCTTTACGATGCATATCTGCTTTCTTACCATCCGGAAAAGCTGGAAGACACGGCATTCATAGCTTGTATTTCGGCACTCTATAGCTCCCCGGAAGTAAAAAGTTTACAGGATTTTGAGCAGCATTTGCAAATCAACCGTCTGCAGCACATTACCAGTGTTTCATATTTAAGTTTTCGAATGTGCAGGAAGCTCGGCTTGGACTGGGCAACAGCTGCCAAAGGGGGCATACTGCACGACTTATTCTATTATGACTGGCGTGAAAATGATTGGAGCCACCGTCCGCACGGTTATCTGCACCCCCGCTTCGCCTTAAAAAACGCCCGTGCGCTGTGCGGTGATCTTGACAAAAAAACAGAAAATATTATAATGAGGCATATGTGGCCGCTAACGCCATTGCCCCCGCGGTATAAGGAAGCTTTCATCGTCAGCCTGGCGGATAAATACTGTGCGACCAAAGAGCTGCAGATTTCCCTCTCCCAAAAATACAGAAACCGCTTCTACGCACAAATCGATAAAATCAAATAGAACAATCTGCGCGGATTTGGAGTAATTATATGTACACTCTTTCACTACTGGCTGTTTATTATTTTTTTTACAGTGCTTTGGGTTGGCTGGTTGAATCGATTTATTGTTCCCTTGGTGAACACAAATGGATTAACCGTGGATTTTTAACCGGTCCGCTGTGCCCGATCTACGGTGCAGGAGCGCTGGTGATGATTGTTTGTCTCAAACCGCTTAAAGAAATGACGCCCGCCCCGGTCAGCGTGTTCGGCGTGTCGATTACTCCCCTGCTTGTTTTCATCGTTGGCATGATCCTCGCCGACATCGTCGAATTCATCACAAGCCTTGCGATGGAAAAGCTTTTCCACGCCCGCTGGTGGGATTACAGCGAGAAACCGTTTAACATTCAAGGCCGGATTTGTCTGCAGCATACCCTGTATTGGGGCATTGCGTCCCTGGTTTTTGTTTATCTGATTCATCCGTTTTTTTCCCGGTATGCCGAAAGCCTGTTTCCCCCGGCGCAGCCGAAAAGAATATACATTTTGATTTCAGTCATCCTGTTCATCTTTGTGCTTGATATCATCAACGCAGTGCGCAACGCGATGGATGTTAAAAAAGTCATGGACAGAGTTCACAAATTGACGGATACCATAACGAGTGTCGCAAACGATATTAAGAGCAATGTGGAGGTAAAATTTGACGGAATTCAAGCCTCCGCGGCCAAACGAGTTGAAAGATTCGCGGCATGGCGCGGCGACATGGCAAGGCAAATGAGTGAAATCGTAGAACCCTTCGGATTCCCGTTGCGCGGGAAAAAGGCGGAAAGGAAAAAAGGCAGAGAAAAAATCAACCGGCTGATAAACGGATATCCCAACTTTAGAAGAATCGCTAATAATCAACTTCATTTGTTGGAAGAACTGCTCAATGAGATTAAAAAACGGATTACCGACGATGACGAAGAGATGTACTGACACCGTCAGCGTTGCTTTGCTTGCCGGAATAAAAACTTTTTAAGGAGGATTTAGGATGAACGAAAATACCCAGGAAAATGATGCCACGCTTGACACGAAGGTTTACAAAGAAAGAAAACGCTGGTTGTTTTTCGGTTTGCCTTTCACCTTCACCAAGTACACGCTAACAACAAAAAGTTTACAAATGAACAAAGGCTTGTTGACTTCCACACAAGACGATCTTCTTTTGTTCAGGGTGATGGATGTATCCATTAAGCGGACTTTATTTCAAAAAATGGCGGGGCTCGGCACGCTGCTTATACGGTCGTCCGATAAAACCAATCCGGTGCTTGAAATACGCAATATTAAGCATTGTGTGGTTTTCAAAACCGCGCTGGATGAGCGGGTAGAGAATGAGCGGCTGCGCATGCGTTTCAGGTCAGGCGAACTCATGGGTGACTTTGATCAAGACATGGACGCGGACGGCAACTAGCACTTCATTCGGTTATAAAAAACAAACAGTAAAAATCGCCTGAATCCGCGATTTTTACTGTTTTAATTTTTCTGATTTAAATGGTCACAATCGCGTTTTCAGGCGGACAACAGTACAATTTCTTCCCCGTTGAGCACAAGCGTTACTGTTTTGATCGGGCTGCCCATGCTGTCGACAATGAGCGAAGCTATTTTATCCTCCACCCGGCGGCGAATTACATTGCGCAGGTCCCTCGCGCCTCTTGTGCCACCAACCGAAAGCTTTGCAAGGGCTGCAGGAATATCGGTGCCCCAGGAAAATAGAATACCTTTGTCGCGCAGCGGTTCGACGAGTTCCTCAAGCATCAGCACTGCAATCCGCTCATAATCCTCGACGGACAACTCGTTGAAAACCGCGATTTCGTCAACGCGCCCTATAAACTCCGGGCGAAGAAAGTCTGATAGGGCTTTGAGCACTTTTTCTTTTGAAGCGTCGCCCTTGCTCTTGGTGAATCCGAGCGCGCCTTCTTTTTTATCACTGCCGGCGTTTGATGTCATGATTATCACGGTGTTTTCAAAACTGACCGTTCTGCCCTGCGCATCGGTAATTTTCCCCTCATCCAGGATTTGAAGGAGAATGTTCATCACATCGGGATGCGCTTTTTCAATCTCATCAAAAAGCAGAACCGAATAGGGTTTGCGCCGTACTTTTTCGGTCAGCTGGCCTGCTTCGTCATAGCCGACATAACCGGGGGGTGAACCGATGATCCGCGAAACGGAGTGTTTTTCCATAAACTCTGACATGTCCAGCCGGATAAGCGTTTCCGGCGTATCAAACAGTTCGCAGGCAAGCTGCTTAACAAGCTCGGTTTTACCCACACCGGTCGGCCCGACAAATATAAAGGATGACGGCCGGCGCCTCGGGTTAATCTGCACACGCCCGCGCCGGATTGCCGCGGCAACGAGTTCAACGGCGGCATCTTGCCCGATTATTTTTTGTTTCAACTTTTTTTCCAAATCCGCGAGTCTGCGCAAATCACTTTCAATCACTTTTTGCGCGGGTATTCCGGTCCAAAGCTGTATCACCTTCGCCAGATCTTCTTCTGTCACGGCGTTATCTGAGGCCAGATCCTTGAGGTTGTCCATATTATTTTCAAGCGCGGATATTTCGGCTTTGAGGCGCGCAATTTCTTCAAAATCAACATCATCAACATTTTCTGTGTCCAATTTATGCGTGGCTGTAAGCTCCGCAAGTTTGTTTTCCGCCACTTCCCACTCGCTGATATGCTTGTTTCTCAAATTCGCGCAGGTGCAGGCTTCGTCCAGCAAATCGATCGCTTTATCCGGCAGAAAACGGTCATTGATATATCGTTCTGACAGGATGACTGCTCTGTAAATCAGAGAGTCGCTGATGGCAACCCGATGATAGTTCTCATAATAATCCTTGATACCAAGGAGCATTTGGTAAGTATCCTCCACCGATGGTTCTTCAATTTTAACCGGCTGCAGACGCCGCTCGAGCGCCGCGTCTTTCTCAATATACTTGCGATACTCGTTGAAGGTCGTCGCGCCGATAATCTGAACCTCTCCCCTTGAGAGGGAGGGTTTGAGAATATTCGCAGCATTCATGGAGCCTTCGGCATCGCCGGAACCGACAAGATTGTGAACTTCGTCAATAAACAGAATGATGTTGCCTTCCGCTTTAACCTCGTCAACAAGTCCCTTGATACGGCTTTCGAACTGTCCCCTGAACTGGGTGCCTGCGACGAGCGCTGTTAAGTCGAGAAGATGAATTTCCTTTTTCGCAAGTTTAGCCGGTACATCGCCGCTGGCGATTCGCAAGGCCAGTCCTTCGGCAATGGCGGTTTTCCCGACACCCGGTTCGCCGATTAGACAGGGATTGTTTTTTGAGCGGCGACAAAGAATTTGAACGGTTCTGTAGATCTCATTTTCACGGCCGATGATTCTGTCAATTTGACCTGCCCTTGCCTTCGCTGTCAAATCCGTACAATACAGGGGTAAAAATTTGCGTTTATTCTCGTCCCCTTCTTTGCTCCTGCTTCTTTTTTTGCCCGGCGTCCGTTCTTCTTTCCGCGTCGGTTGACCATCCGGTTGCTCGTCCGGCACATCCTCAAACATAGACGACTCTTCGGGTTTAAACTCCCCCAAGTTCATTTGTCCGAGCGATTGAAGAAACGGCACGGTTCCTGCGCCGCCGGGCGTGAATCCGGTACCGTCGGCGTTTTCAATGAAACTATTGAACTGATTGCTCATTTCTTCAAATTCTTCTTCCGAGATGCCCATACTTTGCATAATCTGCTTGACGGGACCGATATTTAAATCCATTGCGCATTTCATGCAGAAGCCTTCCTGCGAATTTTTTTCGCCCTCAACACGGGTTACGAAAAAAACGGCAGGCCTGATTTTGCATTTTACGCATACAACTTGCTTCATGATTCAACTTACTCCTTATTTTTGAGGCACTCTATTTGGGTTTTTTTGCTTTTTTTGCCGCCGCATTCTCCTTAAACTGACGGAATGTTTCAGGCATATAACTTAAAAACGCGGCGAGGGTCAGTGCTGCGGAAACAATCACCAAACCCATTACAGCCCAGTTCGGTAACTCCAGGGCGGAACCCGCTGTGTTGCGAACAAAGGCGCCGACACCGGGGCCGAAGGCAATGATTAACAGCATAGATCCGTAAAACACAAATGTAGCCACTTTGCCAAGTATTTCAGAGGCACCGGGCCGTATACCTTTTGAGAGCATGACCGCGCCGCCGATGACCATAACCCCTTCCTTGAAAAGGAAGAATAAAAACACCCAGCTGAACGCCCTTAAGACGCCGCTTTCCGCACCGCGGAACTCGAAGAAGAGCATCACCGCAATTGTGATCTGCGTAAGTTTGTCCGCAATCGGGTCAAGAATTTTACCGAGTTCGCTGATTTGATTGAAACGCCGGGCGATTTTACCGTCTAAAAAATCAGTTAATCCCGACAAAAACAGAACAAAAACAGCCCAAATCAGTTGATCGTTGTAAAACAGCACGGCAAAAACAGGAATTAGAATAATTCTGATAACCGTCAGCAGATTTGGCACCGTGAGACTCCCTTTGAACAAATCTTTCATGAAAACATTTTCCTTTCAGGTTAAAATTGCTTAACTCAGGCGGAAAACCTGTCCGCAACGAAATTGTTGCCGCGGACAAATTCGATGATTTTCGATGATTCGACAGCCCCGGACATAAACGAATCATTACCGGTGCCAAAAAATATTTCAAAAATGACGCAAAGCAGAAAAACAAGCATAATGCCTTTTACGGCACCTAACGCCCCGCCTAATATTTTGTTCGCTGTTTTAAGAACAGGCAGTTTGAAGAATTTATCAATTAGTTTGACAACAATCATCAATAAAATATAGGATACTACAAGCAGTAATACAAATAGGATGGCTTGTGTGACGGCGGTGATTACGGGCTTTGCTACATTATCCGCCAGTTCTCTCGCGACAGCGGCGTTTGAATTGTCCAAGCTGTTGACTTTATCGGTAATGCCGGCGGTATCAATTCCAATGGAGGCAGCAACGCTCTTGACATAATCGGGTATTGACGCGAGCACGGCGGATACCTGGCCGGCGGCTTGAGTCGCACCGGGTGCCTCGGCAAGTTTTGTTTCAATGGTTTCATAAACTTTTTCGCTCAAAAAAGTATCATAAACGGCAGGGGCCAGAACCGGGCTCAACTGATAAGCAAGCAGAAAAGCAGCCATGATGGCTACCATCCCGAGTACGGACTTGACAAAACCTTTTACAACACCAACCAGTACCATCCCGGCAAATACAAGCAAAAGCAAAATATCCACAACATACGCCATATTTTTACCCTCCCCATAGGATTATTATACCACAGTCAACGCATAATTAAAGACCTTGAAAATTGTTTACGAATTATTCATGCCTACCGCGGCATGTTTGGCAATAGTGCTTTTTTCGATCAAATAGGTGTTTTTGCCGGCTGAAATGATGCGTTCGGTATATTTGTCCGCATAGACGCTGCCCATTTGCCGGCCTTTTTCGTTAAATGTCTGTACTTCATTGTCCAACAGAATACTGACATAATTTTCATCGCAGGAAACCCGCCGAACCGCTTGATCAAAGCTCTTTTCAAAAAGGAGCACGCCCTTCGCGCTGAAAACCTTCAAATCATTTTTTGACTCGTTGCCGAAGGCAGACAGCACAACCGCAGTTTTACCGTTTTCATGGACATACAGGCAGTTGAGCTGTCCTGTACCAAAGGAATAGTCCTGCTTTTGGCCGCTTTCAAGTGAAATGACACTGATTGATTTGTCGCCGGCGGCGATGAGCGTATGGCCGGTTCCGAACTTCAGTTCAATCAATGCAGTTGCGGGATAATCAAAAACCGCAACGGGTTCGTTTTTATCAAAGTCAAATACAAATACTTTCGAATAGATTTCGGCATCGTTCGCGCCAATGACCGCAGCGGCAGCACTTTTGCCGTTTGCAGACAGCGCTACAGCGGAAATTCTTTCGTTTGCACATTCCCAGGCAAATATTTCTTTTTTGTTTTTGTCAAACACAGTCAGATCACTTTGCGCGTTCAATGACTTTGCGCCAACAGCCACATTCCCCTTTTTACCCAACGCCGCGGCAAGAATGTTCCGTTCCATATCTTTTTCAAAAAGTACACCGGAAGAGCTGACGACCTTAAAGCGGCCGGAGGCTCTGTCAAACAGCACCGTGCGCCCGTTGCTTGTGTTTGTTGCCGGGTTCGAAAAAGTGTGCTGAACACCTGCAATCTCTTTCGCCGTCGCGTTCAAGATGCTCAACGAATCATTGTCTAAGACCATAATCCCCGATCCGATTTTTCCTGCGGAAATGATGGTGGAATCGGACAAGCTGTATGGGTACCCCCCACCATTGCCGAGGCTTGAAAAGAAACCCTTGATGTCCGCTGAAATGCCGGAAAGAGTTATTCCGCCGAATTTAGCCGCAGTTGTTACACCGCCCATCACAACCACCAACACGATAAAAATGAGAAATATAAGCCTCTTTTTACCGATTTTACTTGCCGGGCGTTTTTTTTGCGGCGCGGCAGACGCTTTCTTCGGCGTTGTGTCGGAAGCGCTTCTTGTGCTTTTTAGCGGTTTTGTTTTAGTAACTTTTTTTCTGTCCGGCATTGTTTTCACGCTCCTTGCGTCAAACTGGATTGGCTGAAATGTTTGTTGTGCGGCAATTTAAACGATTGTACCGGATGGATAGTTGACTTTGTTGAGATACAAACCGTGGGCAGGCGCCGTAATCCCGGCGCGCGAACGGTCCCCGGCGGCAAGTATCGCAGGAATAGAACCCCGTTCGATTTTACCCTGTTCGATTCTGAGCAGTGTCCCAACCATAATCCGTACCATGTTATACAAAAACCCGTCCGCTTCAACACAAAAGAGCAATTCGTCCGCGTGCCGGTTTACCTTAAAAGCGTTCACATTGCGTACTGTGCTTCTAATCTTACTATGCGCGGAGCAAAAGCTTGCGAAATCATGACTGCCTAAAAATGACTCGGCTTCGTGTTCAATCGCTTTTTCGTCAAGCGGATATTTGTAATGCAGGCTGTAACCGCTTTGAAAAGGATTTCTTTGCGGCGAATTCCAAACTTTGTAAATGTACTCCTTTGATACACAGTGGTAGCGCGCGTGGAATTCATAGGAAACCTCATGGCAGGAAAGTACCGAAATGTCAAACGGCAGGTGCGCGTTCAGTGCGCCGGTGAGTCGGCCGCAGGCAAGCGTGGTTGCCGTTCTCATATTAAAACAGTACATGTTTGCGTGCACGCCGGCATCCGTGCGGGAGCAACCGATAATATTTTCGCGCGTGCCGATAACCTTTTCCAGCGCATCCTGTATTGTTTGCTGTACGGACACTCCGTTCGCCTGAACCTGCCAGCCGTGGTAGGCTGTGCCGTCATATGCAATGGTGAATAAAAGGTTTCTCACGCTATCACCTTGTCAAAATAGATGTTCAGCATAATAATACCGGCGAGCAAAGCGGCGGTCACCGTCATTGATACGAAGTCGATGACGCGAAGTTTCATTTGCTTCATCCTGGTGCGCCCTTTCCCCCCGGTGTAACAGCGGCATTCCATCGCGAAAGCAAGCTCATAAGCCCGGCGAAAGGAAGAGACAAAAAGAGGAACCAACACAGGCACCAGCGCCTTGGCACGACTGACCAGCGAGCCGCTTTCCCAATCAGCTCCTCGCGCCTTCTGTGCGCTCATAATGCGGTCAATTTCTTCAATGAGCGTGGGGATAAAGCGCAGTGCCAGCGTCATCATCATTGCAATAGTATGGACTTCGATTTTAAATATCTTCAGCGGTGAAAGCAGGCGTTCCAGCGCATCCGTGAGGCTGGTTGGCGTTGTCGTATAGGTTAACAACGAGCTGATAACGACAAGGCAAATGATTCTGACAGCCATGAACAGCGCGGTAAAAACACCTTTTTCGCTGATTTTCAACACCCAAATACTGATTGTCCACGCGCCGCCGGTTGTGTAAAATATATTCAGCACAGCGGTAAAGATGACGATGAAAAATATTGGTTTCAGGCTCTTTAAAACCGTTTTCAAGGGAACCCTTGAAGCGAAAACAAGCGCGATGACAAAAGCTACCATCAAACCCATTGAAAAAAAGCTTTTGCATAAAAAGATCAGCACAATAACCGCGAAGGTCAGGACAATCTTCATCCGGGCGTCCATCCGGTGAAGAATTGAGCGGCCGGGGAAATATTGGCCGATTGTAATATCCTTGATCATGCCTTCGCCCCCTTTCCGAAGAAACGGAGCAATTCCTGTCTGCCCTGCTCAACTGTATAAATGCCGGCTGATACATCCAGCCCCCGGTCACGCAGGCCGGCAAAAATTCGCGTAACCTGCGGCACATTCAAGCCCATGTCGAACAGTTCCGTGCCCCTTGAATACACTTCCTGCACCGAGCCGAACATCGCGACCACAGCGTTTTCCAGCACAAGTACCCTGGACGCCAGCCGGGCGATATCCTCCATACAATGGGAAACCAGGAGAATCGTACTGCCGGTGTTGTCGCGATATTTTTTTATCAGATCGAGTATTTTATCACGCCCGCGCGGGTCCAGCCCCGCTGTGGGTTCGTCTAAAATCAGTACGGCGGGTTCCATGGCCATCACACCGGCGATTGCCGCCCGCCTCTTTTCTCCGCCGGAGAGATCAAAAGGTGATTTTTGCAAAAGATCCGCTTTGAGACCCACATACTCCGCCGCCGCCAGAACCCTGCGGTCAATTTCATCATCGCCGAGCTTCATGTTCTTGGGACCGAAGGCGATGTCTTTGTATACAGTTTCCTCAAATAACTGATATTCCGGATACTGGAAGCACAGCCCGACCTGAAACCGCGCTTCCCGGATGCTCTGCTTGCTGCTCCAAATGTCATTGCCGTTGAGCATGACCGTCCCTTTTTCGGGCTTCAGAATGCCGTTCAAATGTTGTATCAGCGTGCTTTTACCGGAACCCGTATGGCCGATGATGCCAACAAGCTCGCCTTTTTCGATGTCTATATTGATGTCTTTTATCGCGGCGACTTCAAAAGGTGTGCCTTTGCCATACAGATGAGTCAAACCGCGGGTGGAAATAACAGGCATCAATTTATCCCTCCGCCGCTTTTACCAAAGCGTTAATGCATTCCTCTTCATTAAGAATATCTTCCGGCAGTTCAAGGCCGTCGAGCCTCAGTTTATAACACAGTTCCGATGCCTGCGGAACATCAAGCCCGACAGATTTTATCAGTTCGACGCGGGTAAATGCATCCCGCGGGTTGCTGTCAAGGATAATTTCGCCGTCATTCATCACCAAAACCCGGTCGGCTTTGACGGCTTCATCCATAAAATGGGTTATATACACCACTGTGATGCCCAGCTCTCTGTTCAGGCGCATAACCGTTTTGATGACCTCCGCTCTTCCGCGCGGGTCCAGCATTGCGGTAGGCTCGTCAAGCACCATGCAGGCCGTGCGCATGGCCAGTATGCCGGCGATCGCAACGCGCTGTTTCTGCCCGCCGGAAAGCTTGTGCGGTTCCCGGCTTCTGTATTCATACATACCGACTTCCCTGAGCGCGCTGTCAACGCGTTCACGGATTTCCGCGGGCGGCACACCGAGGTTTTCCGGGCCGAAAGCGACATCGTCTTCGACGATGGTGGCAACGATTTGATTGTCCGGATTTTGAAATACCATACCGACAGTCTGACGGATTTTATTGATCAGTTTTTCGTCCGAAGTGTCCATTCCATTGACAAGCACGCGCCCTTTTCCCGGTGTTAAAATGGCATTGGTCAGTTTGGCAAGTGTTGACTTGCCGGAACCGTTATGCCCCAAAACAGCAACAAACTCGCCTTTGTGAATATCGATATTAATATTGTTCACCGCGTGGTGCAGATTGTTATCTTCTGTTTCATAAGTGAAACAAACATTTTCAAATCTGATTACAGGTTCGTTCATTATACATTTCTCCATATGGATGTGGCGCCGCAAGGCAATGCCAAACCAGTTGATGACACCGGCAACCCGATTTCCTCCGCCGTTACGGTACCGCCCAGTTGCGGAACCACCGCTGCACCCAGGATATATTGCATGACGGAAGGTGAAAGACCGGTGGTATAGGAATTGATCAGCAGCATCAGCGATTTTTCGTGCAGCAAATCCCTGCACAAGGTGACCAGCCGGTATATTTCGTCTTCAAGTTTCCAAATCTCGCCGCCGGGCCCTCTGCCGTATGAAGGGGGGTCCATCATGATAATGTCGTACTTATTGCCGCGGCGGATTTCACGCTGAACAAACTTAGCGCAGTCGTCCACAATCCATCGAACCGATTGCTCCGGTGCCGAGGACGCCGCTGCGTTTTCTCTTGCCCAGGCAACCATACCCTTTGCCGCGTCCACATGAACCGTTTGCGCGCCGGCTTTTAAACAAGCTACGGTGGCCGCACCCGTATAGGCAAACAGATTAAGCGCTTTTACAGGCCTGCCGGCCTTTTTGATTAAATCCGACAGCAGTGTCCAATTGACTGCCTGTTCCGGAAAGATACCGGTATGCTTAAACCCCGTTGTTTTAATACAAAAGATGTAATCTTGAAAGGCAATTTGCCAGGAATCCGGTGTTTTTTTGTGAAATTCCCAGTTGCCGCCGCCGGATGATGAACGAATATATTCGGCATGGGGGGCATCCCATAGCGCATGCTTTCTTTCGGTTTTCCAAATCACCTGTGGATCCGGACGAATCAGGACAACACTACCCCACCGTTCCAACCGTTTTCCGTCGGAACAGTCAAGCAGTTCGTAATCCTTCCAACCGCAAGCAACCCGCATCGCACACCATCCGATAATCAATAATCGTCTATATCAGTCTTTCCCGAACAACTTCGGCAATTTCTTCCGCAAGCTTTGCAATCAATTCTTTGTCTTTGCCTTCCAGCATGACCCGGACAAGCGGTTCCGTGCCGGAAACACGCACCAGAACCCGACCGTCGCCGTCTAATTCCTGCTCCGCTTCCGATATGGCTTTCTTAATCTCCTCATCGGACGAATAGCGGACTTTGCCGAGGTTGGACACTTTGACATTCACCATCACCTGGGGATAGACCTGCATATCAGCTGCCAGCTGTGCAAGGCTTTTGCCCGTTGTTTTCATGACTTCAAGGAGTTTCAGCGCGGTCAGCTGACCATCGCCGGTGGTGGCATAGTCAAGGAATATTACATGCCCCGACTGTTCACCGCCGATGCTATAGCCTTTTTCAAGCATTTTTTCCAGCACATAGCGGTCGCCCACCTTGGTCGTTTCATAATGAATGCCCCGTTCACTGCAGAATTTATAAAAGCCCATATTGCTCATAACGGTAACAACCGCGGTGTCCTCGTGCAGTTTGCCGGTGTTTTTCAGACCCTCGGCACATATGGCGATGATTTTGTCACCATCCACAGTTTCGCCGTTCTCATCAACCGCAAGGAGTCTGTCGGCATCGCCGTCAAACGCAAATCCGGCTGCATATTTGTTGTCAAGAACATATTTTTTCAGTGCGTCCAGGTTGGTCGAACCGCAGTTTTCATTGATATTTGTACCGTCCGGTTCGGCGCAAATGACGCCGCATTCGGCGCCAAGGCGCATGAATAGTTCGGGCGCGGTGATTGAAGCCGAACCGTTCGCGCAGTCGAGGGCTATCTTCATACCTTTAAAATTAACGCCGACTGTTGACGCAATGTGTTCGATATAGTCGAAAATAGGCATTTCCGATGTAAATATTCTGCCGACATCCGCACCGATGATCACCGGAGGAATCGCGGTATCGTCAAGGATGATCTCTTCGATCCTATGCTCCAAAGCATCCGGCAGCTTGTATCCGTCCGCCTGAAAAATCTTAATACCGTTATACTCGCAAGGGTTGTGTGACGCCGATATCATGATGCCCGCGTCATAGCCGTATTTTTTTACAAGAAACGCGACGGCAGGCGTCGGGACCATACCCAACAGCAAAACATCCACGCCCACCGAGCAAAGACCGGCCGAAATCGCCGATTCAAGCATATCCGAGGATATTCTGGTATCCATCCCGATAAGCACTTTGGGTCTCGCACTGACTTCCTCGGTTAAAACCATTGCCGCGGCGCGGCCTATTTTCATCGCCAGCTCACATGTCAGCTCGCTGTTTGCGACACCGCGCACGCCGTCTGTACCAAACAATCTGCCCATCCTATCTGCCTTTCATCATTGAATCGTTCGTTATATATGCGCTTAAACATCAAGCCGCTGCTGCCCGCACATCGGCATGCCCACATGCGCATAGCCAGCCGGTGTCACCATCCGGCCGCGGGGAGTACGGCTTAAAAACCCGACCTGCATCAGATAAGGTTCGTAAACATCCTCGATGGTGATGGACTCTTCCCCGATTGCGGCGGCAATGGTGTCAAGCCCGACGGGACCGCCGTTGTAATTTTTTATCATAGATGTCAAAATCAGACGGTCTATGGAGTCAAGCCCAAGGGCATCAATTTCCATTCTGTCCAGCGCGTGTTTCGCGCTGTCGTGCGAAATGACACCGTCCCCGACTACCTGCGCGAAATCTCTTGCCCGTTTGAGCAGCCGGTTTGCGATTCTCGGTGTTCCTCTGGATCTGGTAGCGATCTCCACCGAACCGTTTTGATTGATTTCAATGTCCAGTATGCCGGCGCTGCGATTGATGATTTGCGCGAGTTCCTGCGGGGAATACAGTTCAAGCCGGAAGATGACGCCAAACCGGTCGCGCAGCGGTGCGCTGAGCTGGCCGGCGCGCGTTGTTGCCCCGACAAGCGTGAACTGCGGCAGGTCCAGGCGGATGGAACGGGCGGAGGGACCTTTGCCGATAATGATATCAAGCGCGTTGTCCTCCATGGCCGGGTAAAGCACTTCTTCCACATTGCGGGAAAGGCGGTGAACTTCGTCAATAAAAAGCACATCGCCCTCGTTGAGGTTGGTCAGCAGCGCAGCGAGATCGCCGGGCTTTTCAATCGCCGGGCCGGATGTTATGCGGATGCTGACACCCATTTCGTTTGCGATAATCCCGGCAAGGGTGGTTTTGCCGAGACCCGGAGGTCCGTACAACAGCACATGGTCAAGCGGTTCGCTCCTCTTACGCGCTGCTTCGATATAAACAGCAAGATTTTGCTTGACTTTTTCCTGCCCGATATACTCGCCGAGTGTGCGGGGCCGCAGGGTTAACTCCAGTTCCGAATCCTCCTGCAGATAGTCCGGCGCGGTTATTCTGTTGTTGTTGTCTGTATCCATTCCACACACCTCAAAAAAGGTTTACTGTTTTGCGAGGCTTCTTAACGCCTGTTTGATAAGCTGTTCCGTGGTCAGCCCGTTTTCCAGCCTGCTCACGGCAACGCTTGCTTCGGACTGGCTGTAGCCGAGCATTACCAGCGCGCTGACGGCTTCCCCGCCCGGACCGGCTTCCGACGCAATCCCGGCGGCCTGCGTTTCAGGGGAACCGATACCGCCCGGCAGTCCCATTTTTAGTTTATCCTTCAACTCAAGAATCACCCGTTGGGCGAGTTTGGTTCCAACTCCCTGGGCGCCGGTTATTGTTTTGATGTCACCCGTGGCAACGCAAAGCGCCAGTTTTTCGGGTTTTAGCTGCGAAAGGATTGCCAGCGACGCTTTCGGGCCCACGCCGGTAACCGAAATCAGCAATTTAAAGCAATCCAGTTCCTGTTTGTCAAAAAAGCCGAACAGTTCCATTGCGTCCTCACGCACATTCAGGTGGGTATAGAGCGTGGCTTTGCTGCCGATTGGGCCGAGTTGCTTGAGGGTGTTGAATGTAACGGAGCAGCGAAAACCGACACCGTTGCAGTCAACCGCAACACTGTTCTCGTCAACAAAAAGTATTTCGCCCGTAATACTGTAAAACATCTGTTTTTACCCCCGAATATTTGATGGGCTACTTGGTAAACATCAGAGACCCGCTGCTATGCGCGTGGCATATGGCCAGTGCAAGCGCATCCGCCGCGTCATCCGGTCTTGGTATCTTTTCGAGATTCAAGAGAATCCGCGTCATCTCCTGTACCTGCTTTTTTTCCGCCCTGCCGTAGCCGACCACACTTTGTTTGACCTGCAGGGGCGTATATTCACATATGCTCAAGCCCTGTTTTTGCGCCGCTAAAATCAAAACGCCCCTTGCCTGGCTGACATCGATGACGGTTTTCGCGTTGCTGTTGAAAAACAACTTTTCTATCGACATAGAAACCGGTTTGAATTGATCGATTATTTCGGTGACGCCGTCATAAATGAATTCAAGGCGTTTGTTGAAAGGCAGCCCGGCGGCGGTTGTCACCGCGCCGTAACCCAGCACCGTAAAGTGATTGTTTTTATACTCAACAGCCCCGTACCCAACAATAGCATAGCCGGGGTCGATACCCAAAATGACCATCAGTTTTATTCCCTTTCACGGATAACCATACGGGTTGGTGTTCCCTCCAGCCCGAAAACCTCCCGGATTTGATTGTCGATATACCGCTGGTAACTGTAATGAAACAAGTCTTTCCGGTTGACAAAGCAAATAAATGTAGGCGGTCGGGTTGACGCCTGCGTCATATAATATATCTTCAGTCTGCGGCCTTTGTCGGTTGGCGGCTGAACGCGTGCTGTCGCATCGGCCAGCACTTCGTTGAGTTTACCGGTGGATATGCGCATGGCGTTTTGATTGTCCGCGAATTTTATCAGTTCAAACAGTCTATCCAGCCGCTGCCCTGTTTTTGCGGAGATAAATATGATCGGCGCGTAGGACATGAAGGAAAAATCGTTCATCAGGTCTTTGCGGTATTTGTCCATGGTCTTGCCGTCTTTTTCAACAATGTCCCATTTGTTGACCGCGATAATACAGGCTTTTCCCTGTTCATGTGCGATACCGGCCACCTTGGAGTCCTGCTCGGTAAAACCTTCCACAGCGTCAATCATAATCACACACACCTGCGCGCGCTCCACCGCCATTCGCGCGCGGATGACGGCGTATTTTTCAATATTATCCTCCACCTTGCTTTTTCGGCGGAGACCGGCCGTATCGATAAAAATGAATTTGCCGAACTTGTTTTCAACATAAGTATCCGTAGCGTCCCTTGTGGTGCCGGCGATATCGGATACGATGGCTCTTTCTTCCCCTGCAATAGTGTTAACCAGCGATGACTTACCCACATTCGGTTTGCCGATAATGGCAACCTTGATGACTTCATCCTCACTTTCTTCCTCGCTGAATGTTGGAAGATTTGCTAAGACAGCATCCAGCAGGTCACCCGTTCCATGCCCGTGGACGGAGGAAACCGGTACCGGGTCACCGAGCCCGAGGTTGTAAAACTCGTAAAATTCCGGCGGCACATGCCCGACCGTATCGCATTTATTGACGCAGAGAACGACCGGCTTGCCACTTCTTTGCAGCATGGCCGCTACTTCTTCATCCGCCGGTAATATGCCGCAGCGCAGGTCGGTAACGAAGATGATCACATCCGCGCTGTCAATAGCCAGCTGCGCCTGACGGCGCATTTGGATAAGAATGACATCGTCTGAGAACGGCTCTATTCCGCCGGTATCCACAAGCAGGAAGGTGTGCGACAGCCATTCGCAATCACTATATATCCGGTCCCTTGTGACACCGGAGGTGTCGTCAACAATAGAAAGCCTGCTGCCGACAAGCTTGTTAAACAAAGTCGATTTGCCGACATTCGGCCGCCCGACGATTGCCACTACGGGTTTTGCCATTTTATACCTGCCTTCCAAAAATCGCGCTTATAAAATCTATACCGCTGTTTTTAACGGCTGTAACCTTTGTGTTCAGCTGCCTGCTCAAATCATCAACAGACAGGTTATCTAAAAACAAGTCGCCCTCGCGCCTTAGTGCCGCGGCGGGAATCAGCAATTCATCACCCAGTTCCCCTGCCACCAGCTGTTCGGTCAAATCCCTGCCTGTCAGCAGCCCGGCAACGGTTATCCTGCCGCCAAAAAAGTTATTCTTAACAACAAATATTTTAACCTTTAAATTATGCCATTTTTTTACCGTTTCGTCAACCAGTTCCTTTATCAGCGGGTAGGCCGCCTCGCCTGTCGCGATGGATATGTTCCTGGGGCCGTTGTGTAGTTTTTCGGCCAAATCAAGGGAATTGGCCGCTCCCAGTAACGCGGCAAAATACTCTTCCCTGAACAACGCGCTCATACCAACGCCATTTTCAAGCTGATAAAAATCGTCGTAATAATCCGCCGAGGGGAACGGTTTTCCGGCTAACAGATAAAACTCATCCGCCGGGTAGGCGATTTTTTCGGCATGAAGGGATGAAAACTCCGCGTTATAGGCATCAATGGTGTTCAACACCTGCTTTGCCGAGTGTTTGTTGAACGATTCCATTTCATAAAGACCGTTGCGGTGGTCTGTGAGACCGACGGGGACGGCGGCAATGCTCTGAACAGCCGGAAACATTTTACCGAGTTCGTTCAGGCTGAACACCAGCTCGGCGCCGTCGTTGATCCCCGGGCAAAGAACGAGCTGCGTATTAATTTTTATCCCTGCGTCAGCAAATTGTTTGATATATTTCAGGCTGTCCCCTGCAGACGGGTTGCGCATCATACTTGAACGAAGTTCCGGGTTCATGGTATGAACGGAAATATTTACAGGGCTGATATGCATTTCGATAATCCGCTGCGCTTCGCGCGCAGTCAAATTCGTCAGCGTGATGTAGTTGCCGAACAAAAACGAAAGACGGGTGTCGTCGTCCTTGAAGTAAAGGCTTTCCCTCAGACCGGGGGGCAGCTGATCGATGAAACAAAAAATGCACTTGTTTTTGCAATGCCGCTGTTTGTCCATCAAATAGGTTTCAAATTCAAGCCCTGTTTCTTGATATTCCTGCTTGCTCAGCTTGATTATCCGCCTTTTCCCGCCGCTTATCACTTCAAACACCGGATTTTTCTCTTTCGAATAAAACTGAAAGTCCAGCAGGTCATCGATTTGATTGCCGTTAATGGAAACAAGAATATCCCCCGCCTTGAATCTTTTTTTGGCGCAGGGTGATTTGGGAACTACCGTATGAATTGTTACAGACACAAGCTCACCTCGCTTGCACAAAAGGCGGCACGGCATAAAAAACTAAAAGGCAGAGAAGAATGTAGCGGCAAAACACTACCCCTCCTCTACCCTTGCGTTGCGAGCCAAGCTCAGCAAACAGCTTTATGCGTCCTTCTTAACATACTGTTTGCCGTTGTAATAACCACACTCGGGACAAATCCTGTGAGGTCTTTTTAATTCGCCGCATTGGGAGCATTTAACAAGCTCCGGCGCATCAAGCTTCCAGACATTTGAACGCCTTTTGTCGCGCCTTGCTTTTGAAACTCTTCTTTTTGGTACCGCCATGTGAGCACCTCCTTAATCCGCAATAGAAACCGGTTATTCATTTATCCAACAGCTGCTCCAAAACCGCCAGACGCGGGTCCGTGGTCTTTTTACAGTTGCATTGGCTGTTGTTGAGGTTCTTACCGCATTGCTGGCAAAGACCTTTGCAGTTGACCGAACACAGTATTTTTGACGGCAGAGCAAGGAAAATATCCTCCCCCGCGAGACTGTCCAGGTCAAGCTGCGGCGTGTCAAGCAAAATAAAGTCATCGTTGTCTTCATCATTGAGGCTTGTTACAAGAATATGTTCCACCGGAACTTCCAACACCCTTGAGACATCGCACGCACAGCGGTCGCAAGTTGTTTGCAGCTGCGCGGCCGCTTTGGCTTTGACGCGCACAATACCGGTGCTGTTGAACACCCTGCCGGTCACTTTTGCAAGCCCGGCAAAAGGTTTGAAATTACCTGTTTGGTACCCGGACAGATCAAATTCATGATCGAAAACAAATTCCGAACCGTTGTTGTTAAAAATGTATTCAAGTTCAATTAACATGGTTCACCCTAAACACGCGCAGGGAGTATTATATATACAAGAGCGCAATTTGTCAAGAAAATCCTTTGCAATTAAACAATTTTGCAATATTCGAACATTTCAGCCGATAATTCATCCTCATCCGCGGAAACGGTAAACACAAAGTCCGTGTCCGTCGTTTTGCTCAAGCGGCTGACCTGCTTAAAAAATACAGCCAACTGCGCATAATCCCTGCCGCCGATTTTAAGTGTAGCATCAATAAATATATCTGTTATATCATAATCCCCGGCGCATATACCGCACAGAAACCCGAAAAATGAATCGTAGCCCGAGATGCCGAAATGGTCCGTTGCAATCAGGCGCGCGCGGTAGTTGACATCATGCGTCAGCTTGGTTTCTTTCTCTATACAAACGACATTGCCCTTTGAATTCTCCACAGCTCTGTTGACCAGTTCGATCAGCTTTTTTGTTTTGCCGGAACCTTTTTTGCCGATGATTAATGATATCAAGATAATTACCCCTCTTTATTTAATTTTGGAGCCGTTCTTCAAGCTCCGCACGAAGTTTTTCATACCCTTGTTTGCCAAGCAGCGCAAACATATTTTTTTTGTAACTTTCAACCCCGGGCTGATCAAACGGGTTGACCCCAAGCAAATAGCCCGAAATCGCGCATGCTTTTTCAAAGAAATAAATCAGCCAACCGAGATTGTATTCGTCCATTCTTTCCATTTTAAGAATTATGTTAGGAACACCGCCGTCAAAATGGGCAATCACCGTCCCCTCCAGCGCTTTTTTGTTAATGTAAGAAAGCGTTTTGCCTGCCAGAAAGTTAAGGCCGTCTATATCCTGCGGATCAATATCAATGCCGACATCAACCTTAGGCTGTTCAAAAACCACGGAAGTTTCAAATAAAATCCGCTCGCCGTCCTGAATATACTGACCCATGGAGTGTAAATCGGTGGAGAATATGGCAGATGCCGGAAAAATGCCCTTGCCGTCTTTGCCTTCGCTCTCGCCGAACAGCTGCTTAAACCATTCGCACATCATGGTAAAAGCCGGCTCATAGCTGACGATCATTTCCACCTTTTTGCCGCCACGGTAGATGATGTTGCGTATCGCGGCATACCGGTAGCAGGCATTGCTTGCGAAATCCGGAGCCAGGTATTCTTTTCTGGCATCCGCGGCGCCCTGCATGAGCGCGTCAATGTTTATACCGGCCACAGCAATAGGAAGCAAGCCGACAGCGGTGAGAACAGAGTATCTGCCGCCGATGTCGTCGGGCACAACAAAGGTTTCGTACCCCTCTTTGTCCGCAAACTCCTTCAGGGTTCCCCGCTCTTTATCCGTGGTGACAAATATTCTTTTTGCCGCTTCGGCAGCGCCGTACTTGTTGATGAGTATTCCCCTGAGCACCCGGAAAGCAACCGCCGGTTCCGTTGTGGTGCCGGATTTTGAAATCACATTGATGGCAAAATCCCTGTCGCGGCATAATTCAATAATCCCCGCCAGGGCGGACGCGCTCATTGAGTTGCCGGTGAAATAGATATCCGGCGTTTCATTGTCAAACTCATTGTTCGCCTGCGATTTAATAAACTCAATGGCTGCCCTGGCACCTAAATAGGAACCGCCGATACCGATAACAACAAACGCCCGGGAACTCTTTATGATCCTTGAGGCTGCGGCTTTTACTGCCGCGAATTCTGTTTTGTCGTAATTGACAGGCAGATCCATCCACCCTAAAAAACCGTTGCCTTCACCCGTACCCGAATGAAGCGTGTTGTGAGCCGCCATGACCTCCGGCTCAATCGCCGTTAAAGACTCCTGTGAAACGAAACCCCGCGTGTACTTTTCATTGAGTTCGAGCTGCAACTGACATTCCTCCGTAAACCCTGTAAAACTTGTTAGTCCTATTGTAAACCATTCAATGTGTTATTTCAATAGAACGCGTTATATTTTAACAAAATGTTCGCAATCGCAAAAAGCGCTGCGGATACAACTGCGCATGACTTGACATTTATAATCGGTTGATGCATTATAAGGAAGCTGTGATACAGTTCATTATTAGTTTGTGAGGGAACGAAAATTGAAAATAGTCATTATCGGCGCCGGAAAAGTCGGCGAGGAATTGTGTGTCAGTTTAGCCGCTGACGACAATGACATTGTCTTGATTGAGAAAGATCCAAACCGTTTAGAACAGCTTATCAATATGGCAGACATCACCGGTGTTGTCGGCAACGGTGCATTATATGATACCCAGGTAGAAGCGGGTGTGAAGGACTGCGATCTTTTTATCGCCGTTTCGCCGCATGACGAGACCAATATCATCGGTGCCATCACTGCGCATAAAATCGGCGCAAAACAAACCATCGCCCGTGTACGCGACCCCGAGTTTTCGGCACAAATTGACTTTGTGATGTCAAATATGGGCATTACGCTGATGATAAACCCAGAAAAAGAAGCGGCCGATGAAATCCTGCGGATGATTGAGTTTCCGTCGGCAATCGGCATTGAAAGGTTTGGAAAAGGGCAAGCCTATGTTGTGGAGGTCAGGATTGCGGAAGACAGCCCGATCTGCGGCATCAACTTTAAAAATCTGCGCAAAGAGCATCCGAACATCATGATTTGTGCTGTTAACAGGCAGGACAACATTATCATTCCCAAAGGAAATTTTGAAATCGCTGCGGGTGACCATCTGCATGTGGCAGGCACGCTCAAAGACCTTGATAAAATTTATTTGGCGGCAAAGAGTTTCCGCAAGCGGCTGAGTTCCGCGCTCATTGTCGGAGGCGGAAAAATTACCCGTTATCTGCTTGAAAGATTCAAACAGATCAGTATACAAGTAAAAGTCATTGAAGTAGACCGTGAAAAAGCCGAACAACTCGCAAGCGATTTCCCACATTACGAGATTATATGCGGCGACGGCACCAACCAATCCTTTTTAAAAGAGGAAGGACTGGCTAATTATGACGCGGTCATCGCCTTGACAAATATTGATGAGGAAAACCTCTTGCTATCCCTGTTCGCCATGCAGCAAGGCGCCAAAAAGAACATCTGCAAAGTCAACAGAACCGATTTACTCAAAGTTGTCTGCGCGCTGGGCATTGACTCTATTGTTACACCGAGGCACCTGATCGCGGATATTATCATCCGTTTTGTACGCGCGCAGCAAAACACCGAAGGGTCAGGCGTTGACACGCTGTTCCGGTTGGAAGACAACAGAGTGGAAGCTTCCATGTTCCATGTAACCAAAGACAGTAAGGTTATCAATATGCCCATCAAAGACATGCCGCTCATTGATAATTTGATTATCGCATTTATTCTGCGTGGTACGGAGACTATTTTCCCAAATGGGAAAGATATGGTTTATGCAGGTGACCGGATCGCCATTGTAACAACGCACCCGAACTTGAAAGATATTGACGATATCTTCAGAAAACAAAGATAACAATTGTTGGAGCGTTATATAAAATGAATTACGGAATTATTCGTTTTGTTTTAGGCAGAATCATGTTTGTTGAGGCAATCTTATTGGTTCCTTCGCTGGCGGTTGCTTTCATTTATAAAGAGAGCATCGATACCGTAAGCGCTTTTTTAATAACAATCGCTATCCTTTGCATCGGCGGAGCGGCGCTCGGCATTCGGAAGCCGGAGAAAACGGCGTTTTACGCCCGGGAAGGACTTGTAATCGTATCGCTCACCTGGTTCCTGCTGTCTTTTTTCGGTGCGTTCCCTTTTATACTCAGCGGGAGCATTCCATCCTTTGTCGATGCTTATTTTGAGACAGCAAGCGGCTTTACCACAACGGGTGCCAGCATCCTGATTGATGTGGAAGCCATGCCGCACTCGATGCTTTTCTGGCGGAGTTTTACGCATCTCATCGGCGGTATGGGGGTGCTTGTTTTCACCCTCGCAATCCTGCCGAAGATCGGTTCAAACGCCGTGCACATCATGAAGGCGGAAGTCCCGGGACCGTCTTTCGGAAAACTGGTGTCAAAAGTGCATTCAACGGCACGAATCCTTTATATCATCTATCTTGTACTTACAGCACTGTTTGTTCTTTTGCTTGTTGCCGGTAAAATGCCGGTGTTTGATTCCCTGATTCACGCCTTCGGAGCTGCCGGCACCGGCGGCTTCAGTAATAAAGCAGCATCAGTCGCTTACTACGACAGTATCTATATCGATTATGTATTGAGTTTTGCTATGCTGCTGTTCGGGCTGAACTTTAATCTTTACTATTTTCTACTCCTTCGTAAATTCAAAACGGTATTGCGTAATGAAGAACTTCGTTGGTATGCAGGTATTATTGCGGCGTCAACGCTGCTGATTTGCTTCTTCGTTTACACCGGTTATGACTCCGCCGGGAGAATGGTTCGGGATGTGTTTTTTACCGTTTCTTCCATCATTACAACCACAGGCTATGCGACGGTTGATTTTGACAAGTGGCCTTTGCCCGCACACATGGTTGTGCTTGCCCTGATGTTTTGCGGGGCAATGGCCGGATCAACAGGCGGAGGCATTAAGTCTTCGCGTATTGGCATCTATGTCAAAACAGTTATTCAGGAAGTCAGGCATTACATCAGCCCGAACCGCCGTCTGCCGGTTATTTTTGACGGAAAGGTTGTTGACA
Source organism: uncultured Eubacteriales bacterium (assembly GCA_964612185.1). GTDB lineage: Bacteria > Bacillota > Clostridia > Oscillospirales > Acutalibacteraceae > UBA1447. The sequence continues at coordinate 50,720 of CAZTCR010000002.1, read as the reverse complement.
TGGACACGCAAAAAAGCGTGCGGAGCTATTTTGTCGTCTATGTTATGGTCTTTTCTTTTATTACTTTGATAGTCAGCATCGATTCTGACAGCTTCATGACAGCCTTCAGTTCCGTCGCTGCCACTTTCAATAATATCGGTCCCGGACTAGACGCGGTGGGCCCGGCAATGAACTACGCACATCATTCGGACATTGCAAAGACAGCGCTGATTTTTTCCATGATTGCCGGCCGTCTTGAAATCATGCCTGTACTGATTCTATTCGCCCCCCGTACATGGCGCAAAGTTTAACGCATATTTAAAACCGGCAGGTAAATAAGATGAAAATTGCTTTCTACACCTTGGGCTGCAAGGTGAACCAATATGATACACAAGCTATAACCGAGCGTTTTGCCGCAAAGGGATATGAAACGGTCGGTTACTATATGGATGCGGATGTGTATGTTGTTAACTCCTGCACGGTTACCGCCGAAAGTGACCGTAAAACACGCCAGGCTGTTCGCAGGTTTAAAAAACTTCACCCGGAATCGGTCGTCGTACTCACGGGCTGCATGCCGCAGGCTTTCCCCGATACGGCAAATGAACTGCCGGAGGCCGACATTGTGATGGGGAACCGCGACTACGATGAATTGTTCCGCCTGCTTGAAGAATACTTTGCCTGCGGGAACAGGCAGGTGCTCATTACGCCCCACACAGCGGGCGCTGTTTTTACCGGCAGCGGCATCAAAGGGTTTATAGAGCGCACAAGAGCGGTCGTAAAGATTGAAGACGGTTGCGATCGGTTCTGTTCCTATTGCATTATCCCCACTGCGCGCGGCAGGGTTCGTTCAAAGCAGTCGGCTGAATTAAAAGCGGAGCTTGAAGCCCTTGAGGAGGCAGGTTTTGTTGAGATTGTGCTCGTTGGCATCAATCTTTCCGCTTACGGCAGCGACAGCGGCCAAACCCTGTACAACGCCGTCGAACTTGCCTGTTCGTTTGACGGCATTAAAAGAGTCCGCCTTGGGTCGTTGGAACCTGACAGAATGACGGAAGAGTTCATTGTGCGCCTGAGCACGCAGGCCAAACTCTGCCCGCAGTTCCACATTTCCCTGCAAAGCGGTTGCGACGAAACCCTGAAACGCATGAACAGGCACTACACGGCTGCGGAATACGAAACGCTATGCAAAGAACTGCGCGCGCGCTTTACGGACTGCACGCTGACCACAGATGTGATGGTCGGCTTCCCGACGGAAAGTGAAGACGAATTCTATGAATCACTGGAATTTGTTAAAAAAATCGGTTTTGAGAAGGTGCATGTGTTCCCCTACTCCCCCCGCGCCGGCACCATAGCGGCCGATATGAAGCCGCAAATCACCAAAGCGGAAAAAGAAAAACGCAGCCGCATCATGATGGCGGCCGCGGCAGACATTCGAAACGGATTTTTTGAAAGTCAAATCGGGTTAACGGTCGAAGTGTTAATTGAAGGCGAATATGAAAAGGGTGTTGCACAAGGGTTTACGCCGAATTACACACCGGTGAAAATACATTGCGCCGGTTTGCCGGCCGGTACTGTTTGCAGGGTCAAGATTACCGGTATTGAGGATGATTATTGCTTTGGAAATCTCGTTAACCGTTAACCCTGTTATCGCTCCCATTGTTTAAAGGTTAACCCGGCATTAGCCGGACGGGAATTCAAAACATCATATGTTCGACATATCTTCCGGCGAATTCAACACTGCCCGCCAAATCCAGATATTCCGCGCTTGCCGCTATTTTTTCGGCAAGCGCCATTTTTTCCGGAAATGCGGCGCATAAAATACTGCCTGCCAGGCTGCTGTTGCCTACAGCAGCTGTTTTTTTGCGGAGTTCCGCAGGGAACAAGCCGATTAATGCCGCGTTGCCGGGGTTGATAAAACTGCCGAACCCGCCGCTGATAAGCACGCGGTCAATATCTTGCGCAGTTAGACCGGCCGATAATATCAGCATATCAATCGCCGCCGCGATGGCCGCCTTCGCCAGCTGCAATTCCCGGATATCCTCCGCATAAATGCTGACCTCTTCGCACAGTTCATAACTCTTGCCTGTTAATAGCAGCCCGGTATCTTCGATCAGATTGTTTTTCAGCAGTTCGGCGACAACATCAATAAGACCTGACCCGCAAATGCCAACGGGTACTTTGTTGCCGATTGTTTTCACTCTTGGGTTCCCGTTGACCAGTTCAAAAGAACTGATGGCACCGGGAATTGCACCCATCCCCTGTTTGATGCTTGCGCCTTCAAATGCAGGACCTGCCGCCGCCGATGAAGCAAATATTCTTCCACCGTTAAACAAGGCCACTTCCGCATTGGTGCCTAAATCAATAAGCAAATTATACTTTTCGTTGTCTTTGTATTCACTGACAATGCCTGCCGTCAAATCCGCGCCGGCGAAACTCGCGATGCATGGCAGAGAGCGAACGGGCACATCAAAATCCAAGCCCAGTTCCGTCCCGCTGACCGTTTGGCCGGATAGAAATTCGGCGGTATAAGGGGAGAAACCAAGTCCCGAACAATCCCTGCCGAAAAACAGATGAAGCATCGCTGTATTGCCGACAACTGTTATATCTTCCAATTTGTTGATTTTATAGTAAGCGGTAAGGTCTTTCAGCATACCGTTTATTTGGGCGGTTACAACGGTTTGAAGCTCTTGAAGCCCGCCGTTGACCACATATTTAACCCGGGCAATCACATCCGCGCCAAAAGCTGCCTGCTTATTTTTTTCGCCGGTCGTACCGATGATGGAGGCGTTTTCATCAATCAGCGCAACGACAATGGTTGTTGTTCCGATATCGACAGCGGCACGCACAACGCCACTTGCTTTTGCAGCACTTCCATTTGTTGCAACCGTCTGCAGAACCTCCATTTTACCGTTCGCAAGAATCTCAATTCTCGTGTCCTGATGAAGTATTAACCCACAGGCCAGCCTGATGCCGTCTTTGATTTCTTCAGCAGACAGCGCGGTAAGTTCTTTCGCTGTGGGTTCTATAAACGGCTGTTCAACTTTTACTTTACATTTATAGCAGCTTCCGTTTCCGCCGCAAACAGCGTTGATATCATATCCATGGCGCGTGAGCACCTCAAGGAGTCTGTCACCTTTGTTAACGGGAACAATAGTCGTTGCGTTGTCCGCTTTAATCTCGAGTTGCATGTTATTCTCCGTTCTGTCCGATAATGATCGCTGATTTTTGTTCAAGCCCGCAGGGCAGAATTTCGGGCAGAGACAAGGCAAAAATATCCGCCGCTTTGCATTCAAGCGCAAAAATACGATTTGCCGTTTCATCAAGCGCAAAAATATCCGCCGCTTTCATCACAACCGGGAGGGTCGCTGTTTTTCGGGCAAGGCGCAAAAGTTCCCTGCCGCCGCGGCCGACACCGAGCACCCGGATGTAAGGCGGCGGTCCCATGCTGTCCGCTGCTTCAATACCAAGGAAGGAATGTAAAACGATACGGCGAATTCTCGCATGTGTGTATCTTTTTGTTTTTGCCAAGCCAAACAGCTCTTCCAAATTCACTGCTTTTCGGGCGGCTTCAAAAATCCGGTTTTCGATGCCTTCGGACACATCAGGCGCTTTGGCTATATCCGCGGCAGTCATGGTGCGCAATGCAGCTAAAACAGCCGTTTCAAGCCGGCTGTATAAGGCGGGTGCTCTGTGGGCGGCAATTTCTTCTTGCAGTGCTGCAAACGAAGATGGCGGCAGCAACTGTTCAAAGTCATCCCCCGCCAAAATGCTCTGCCGGATTTGCGAGGCGGACGCGTATCCGCTCGCCGAACCTGCCTTGTCATGACCCGCGCCGACGCGTTTCACCGCGAAAGGCTTGATGGTTGAACCGGATTCATTCAATACCCGGATATATTCAACAGCGAGGGTATCATTCGGATTTTTCAGCACATTTGCCGCAGCATCGCCAAAAATGCCCCTGACGGCGGATTCTCTTGCCGCGGCAAAAGTCATTCCTGTTTCAATTTGACCGCCGATTGCACCGTTGTTGAGCTTATCTGATGCCAATGCAAGCGCGGTGTTTTGCAAAGTCTTTAAATCCCCGCTTTCGCTGCCGAAGCTCAGTATGTCAACAATGCCAAGGGCATGAAGCAAACCCACAGCGCCTCTTGCGAAGGTCATCGCCGCCGCGCATGCCCAGGGCACGGGCAGTTCAATGACAAGGTCAACCCCGCTGTCCAACGCCGCTTTCACACGCGCGTGTTTGAAGGCGATGGCGGGTTCGCCGCGCTGTACAAAATTGCCGCTCATCACCGCGACGATATGTGTCGCTCCGGCTGATTTGGTTTGCTCAAGCTGATAAGCGTGTCCGCGGTGGAACGGGTTATACTCCGCTACGATTCCGGCAACAGTCATGTATTTTCCCTTCAGAAATAATCCCTATGAAACATCAAACTGTGTTAAGGTGCCCGCCTGCCTGTAGTCCCAGGGTATAAAGCCCGCTTGAATTGCGGGGGAATCGGGTGACAGGGTAAAATCGCGGTTCTCAATATCCGCGAACAAGGGGTCGGCAAAAACACCGTTTTCATAGTATCCTTTAAACTGCATATCGATTTTATAAATTCTGTCTTTGATTTTTGTTGACTCACCGCTGAGCACCATGCACCCTCTTTGGTAGTCCCAGTAGATATTGCCGTCATCAATAAATTTGCCTTTCACCACGCTTGTATACATCGGCGAATTATCCCCAACGATAATATTGCGTTTCAAAAATATTTCGTTGTGCTCTTCTTCTCTGGATACCCGGACCTGTCCTTCGCCGTTCATGGCGAAAATATTATTTTGCACCAAATTGTCTTGCCCGTAATGCTGATGAAAGCCCTGGGAGGAGCAATTATAAGCAATGTTGTTTTCCACCGTCATATAGGAGGTGCCTTCGTCCAGATAAATACCCCAGCCGCCGTAGCCGCTGCCGCCCCCGTAACAGCCGACATCATGCACCACATTGCCGCTGATAACGGAATGCGGTTGTATACCCAGTGTATAAATACCGCCCATATCTGCCAGCCAGCCTTGACCGATATCATAGATTAAATTGTCGGATATTTTGAGGTAATCGGTCACATTATAGGAATAGCCCCATACCCAGCCCGCGGAAATCCCGGTATAAAAACCGTCATGAATCTCGTTGTGTGAGATCTCGCAGTTTCTTGCATGAATGAGCAGCACACCGATAGCGTTGTTGAATATTCTGCCGTACTTATAAATGTGGTTATCCGTCACCGTAATATCTTTTGTGATGTCAGCGGCCTCCGGCTGAACATTGGCACCCTCAATAAAAACAGCTGTTCCGCCGATGTTCCTGAACAGGCTGCTTTTTACAAGGCAGCTTTTTGTATTGTAACCAAACTTAATGCCCGACGCGCCAATGTTTTGAAGTGTGCAGCCGGTAAAAGATGTTTCATTAGAGTTTGTAACGAGGATGGCTGGCGCAACCCCGTAGGCAGCCTGCGAGTTTTCCCGCTCAACCGGCACAATATTCCATCCGGTATCCCGGAAAGTGATGCCTTTGAAACCGATACCGCTGACGCCGTTGACGGTGATGATCGTTTCAAGCCGCCCCGCGTGCAGGACCGTGGTGTCGATTTGGTCGGATGCAAGGGGTATATAATAAAGTTTACCCGTATCCCTTTTGAGGTACCACTCACCCGGCTGCGACAGCGCTTCAAAGACATTCTCAAAGAAATATCTGTCATCCGGTGAGGTGGTCATGCTGGTGGGTTTACTCAGTTTAATATAGCCGTTAGCGGTATTGCAACTTGTAAGCGGAATCAGTTCATCCTTCCAGTAATGTAAAATGCGGACATCAATATCCGGAATATGACTGAAGTTCAGCAAATCGGAAGGAGATGCGTTAAAAGAGGTATCACCCTTAAAATAGCTGCTCTCCGGATAAAGCCGTTCGGCCTCGTTGATTGATTTGACGGAAAGCTCGCCTGTTTTCGGGTAACGCGAACGGGGCAGACTGGTGTCGCCGTTATAAAGGGCATTGAAATACCAATCATCTCCCTGCATATCAACATTTGCCGTCCACATTTTAAACCCGTTTACCGTCTCTGTCTGCCAACCGCTGACAGCCGTTGAGCCGCTAATAACCGGGGTTTCGCCGGGATAGGCTTTGTAAGTATACCAACCCAAATCCTCCGCCGTGAATGCAAGCGCTTCTTGAAAACGATAAGTGCCGCCGCGTACCCATACGGTAAGGCCGCGTAAATCCAAGTCTGTATTCACCAACAGCTTCAGCTTTTCTTTTGCGGCTTGGAGTGTCGCGAGGGGTCCATCCGACCCCTCCGCATTCGGTTCAAGCAGCTTGCCGCTCCAGGTATCGTTCCCCTGTGTTGAAACAATCAGGTCGTACTGCCCCATTTTGAATTCCTCCGTTTCCGGCTCATCAATGTCTTCCGGTTCAGCCGGTAAATATTCCCGCGCGCGCAGGCCCAAAACGGTTTGCAATACCAAGAAGAAGTCGCCGATGCCGATTTTACCGTTCTTGTTCATATCCGCCCGCAGACGCCCGCTGCTGTTTAAAAGCGTCAACCCGAATGAAGCCAAAAATATTAATTCGACATCGTTGATATTCACAAAACCGTTTGCATCGGCATCACCGTAGCAGGGACCGGGTTTTGGTATGACGGCCAGTGAAGGGATGTTAACGGTGAAAAGCAAGGTCAGGCACAAGACAACGGCAATAATTTTTATTGCTGACTTTTTCACAACAGACAGCCTCCTTTAACAGATAGGTGAGCGGTTGGTGAGCAATGGGTTAGCGATGGGTGAGCAATGGGTTAGCGATGGGTTAGCGATGGGTTAACAATTGGTTAGCAATTATTCAACGACTTCTCAGCTAATGTTCAACAACTGCTCAGCTACTTCTCAGCGATTGTTCAGCGATTGCTCATCTACAGTTTCCCGAGTTTTTCAAAACTTGCTTTCAGGTTGGGATATATTTCTTTATACAGCTCGTAATATTTTGAATATTGTTCAGTGTTTGCCGCATCAGGCTGCTGAGCAGAACCATATTCTATCACCTGCGCGCAAGCCTGCGGCACGCTTGCGTAGATACCGGCACCGACCCCTGCAAGCAGCGCGACGCCGAGCGCCGGCCCTTCTTTGGACGCAATGGTTTTTACCGGGCAGCCGTAAACATCAGCGAGCATCTGCCGCCATAGGACGCTTTTACTCCCGCCCCCGCAAACCGCCATGTTATCGACGGAAATCTTCATTTCCTCCAGCACCGTTAAGCAATCCTTCAGCGAGTAGGAAACCCCCTCGATGACTGCCCGCAGCAAATCGTTCTTTGTGTGCATAGCGGACAAACCGAAAAAGACGCCCCGGGCGTTCGCGTCCAAATGCGGGGTGCGCTCACCCATCAGGTAAGGCAGGTAAAGCAGCCGGTTCGCACCAATCGGCGATGATGCCGCCTTCAGATCCATCAAATCATAGCTGTCTGAATCCGTACCCGCCGCGGCTTCAATTTCCGCTTGGCAGAAATTGTCCCGGAACCATTTGCGGGAGAGACCGGCGGCCTGCGTTACACCCATGACATGCCATGCGCCGGGCACAGCACAGCAGAAGGTATGCACCCTGCCTTTAAAATCAATTGAAATATCGGATGTATGGGCAAAGACGACGCCGCTTGTCCCGATCGTTGTAAAAGCTTTGCCGTCTTCCACAACACCTGTACCGACTGCGGCAGCCGCGTTATCGCCCGCACCGCCGACAACGATGGTGCCCGCTTTGAGCCCGGTGAGCTCTGCCGCGGAGCTTGAAATCACGCCAGTAATCTCCGGTGATTCATAAACTTTGCCCAAAAGAGCCTTGTCAATGTCCAGTTTACCGAGCACTTCATCCGACCAGCAGCGGTTCGGCACATCCAGGATTTGCATACCGGAGGCATCCGAAACCTCAGTGGCGAATTCGCCCGTGAGCATGTAACGGATATAATCCTTCGGTAAAAGAATATGCCGGCATTTTTCATAGATTTCCGGCTCGTTGTTGCGCACCCACAGTATTTTGGAGGCGGTGAAACCTGTCAAGGCCGGGTTGGCGGTGATTTCAATCAGCCTCTCCCTGCCCACCCTGTTCGTTATTTCTTCGCACTCCCTCGCCGTTCTTTGGTCGCACCAAATAATGGAACGGCGCAGTACCTCGCCGTCTTTGCCGAGCATAACAAGCCCGTGCATTTGCCCGGATAGTCCGATGCCGGCAATGCTTGCTTTGTCCACACTGCTTTTTTGCAAGACAGCTTTAATGGAAGAAACTGTCGCATTCCACCAATCGGCAGGGTCCTGCTCGGCATAACCGTTTTGCGGCTGATACAGCGGGTACTCGACGGACTCGGATGCAACAACCGTGCCGGTTTGTGTGAAAAGAACGGTTTTTGTGCCGGAAGTGCCGATATCGATGCCGATGAGATGTTTCATTTTAATACCCCTCAACTTGTTTTGGATAAGACGATTTGAATACTTTCACTTTTTTGCAGCGCAAATGACCGTCTTTCACTCTTTATCCAAACATAATGGCATTCATGATGTTTTCCAGGTACTCCTGCTTGCCGCTTTCAAGGGTGTCAACAACATCACCTTTTTCAAGCGCGTATTTTTCCAAATCCGCCATGGACGCCTTGCCGCTGACAATGTCCGCGCCGATGCCCGTTTTATAGCTGGCGTAACGGTTTTCGACAAAACTGTCCAACCGGCCGTCTGCAATAATCTTTGAGGCAATGCGCAAGCCGAGCGCGAAGGCGTCCATCCCGGCGATATAAGCGTGGAAGATATCCTCATGCGTGAAGGAACCTCTGCGCGCTTTGGCGTCAAAATTGAGGCCGCCGTGCACAAAGCCGCCGGCTTTAATGACTTCCAGCATACAAAGTGTCGTCTCATAAACATTGGTCGGGAACTGGTCTGTATCCCAGCCGAGGAGTAAATCGCCCTGGTTGGCATCGATGGAACCAAAGGCGTCGTTCAGCCGGGCGACGCAAAGTTCATGTTGGAAAGTATGCTGTGCAAGTGTCGCGTGGTTGGCCTCCACATTCATCTTAAAATCTTTGTCCAACCCGTATTTGCGCAGGAAGGCGAGGACGGTCGCCACATCAAAATCATACTGATGCTTGGTTGGTTCTTTGGGTTTAGGTTCTATATAGAAATACCCTTTAAACCCGATGCTCCTGCCGTAATCGACCGCAAGGCGCATCAATCGCGCCATGTTGTCGAGCTCCAAGCCCATGTCGGTGTTCAGCAGTGTATCGTACCCTTCCCTGCCGCCCCAGAACACATAACCGTTGCCGCCCAACCTGACAGTGATTTCAAGCGCCTTTTTTATCTGGGCGGCCGCGAAAGCAAACACACCGGCATTGCAGGCAGTGCCCGCGCCGTGCATATAACGCGGATTGCTGAAACAATTGGCGGTACCCCAAAGGAGTTTTTTGCCGCTTTTTTTCATCAGGTCTTCAATAACCGGAACGATTTCGTCGAGCCGGGCGTTTGTTTCGGCAAGCGTTTTGCCCTCCGGCGCGATGTCGCGGTCATGGAAGCAAAAATAGTCGATAGAAAGCTTATCCAAAATCTCAAAGCAGGCATACGCCTTGTTTTTGTATATCGCCATGTCCTCTTCGCCGCCAAAGCTCTTGTCCGCGGTGCCGGGGCCGAACATGTCGGACCCTTCGCCGCAAAGGGTATGCCAATAAGAGACGGCAAACTTCATTTGTTCGCGCATGGTTTTACCGTTTACAACCTCTTCCGGGTTGTAATAGCGGAATGCCAAAGGATTTTTTGAGCCGGCGCCTTCATATTTTATTTTTGGAACAGATGTGAAAATTTCTTTCATGGTGAATCTCCTTTTCGAATTTTTGTTTTCAGCTATAAATAATCCTTGAATTATCGGTTACACCTATATATAATATATTAGTTATCTTAGGGATTCAAGCTAAATATATCAACGGAGGCAGAAAATATTGAAAATTCTGGTTATCAACGCGGGAAGTTCATCGTTGAAGTATCAATTGATTAGCATGGCGCACGAAAAAATCCTGGCAAAAGGCGTATGTGAAAGAATAGGACTAGACGGCAAAATCAGCGGCTCAACCTCAAAAGGACTTACATTTCAATATGAGGTAAAACTGAACGACCATACAGCGGCTTTTTTGGAAGTTAAGAAAGCCTTAACCCAAGGTGAGTGCAAGGTAATTGACAGCCTTACCGAAATTGTTGCTGTGGGGCACCGGATTGTTCAGGGCGGCTCATTGTTTAATCAAAGCGTTCTTGTCACAGACGAAGTTATTGCCGGCATAGACAGCCTGAGCGATTTAGCTCCTCTGCACAACCCGGCGCATATTCAGGGCATTAACGCCTGCCGAAATGTTTTCGGCAACGAAGTGCCTGAAGTTGTAGTTTTTGACAACGCTTTCCATTCAACAATGCCTCCGGAAGTTTATCTTTTTAATATCCCTTACGAATATTATGAAAAATATAAAATCCGCCGTTACGGCTTCCACGGTACCTCACACCGTTTCGTCAGCCAGCGCTGTGCCGAGTTGATGGGCAAGGATAGTAAAGATTTAAAAATAATCACCTGTCATTTGGGCAACGGCTGCTCAATTGCCGCCGTTATGCATGGCAAGGTTTTAGACACAAGCATGGGATTAACCCCATTGGATGGATTCATCATGGGCACACGAAGCGGTGGCGTCGACCCTTCCGCCGTACTCTATCTGCAGCAAAAAGAAGGCTGGACACCGGACGAAACAGACAATGTACTCAATAAAAAATCCGGTATGCTGGGCATTTCAGGCGTTTCGAGCGATGACCGGGACATAAAAGCGGCCGAATTAGCCGGCAACGAAAGAGCCGCTATTTCACGTAAAATGCAGCGTTACCAAATACGCAAGTTTGTCGGCAGCTATGCGGCAGCAATGGACGGCGTTGATGCCATCGTATTTACGGGCGGTATCGGGGAAAACACTACCGACCTGAGAGCAAGCGTATGCAAAAACCTTTCGTTTATGGGGATTAAGATTGACGAAACGATGAATAAAAAGTACGTCAGAGGCAAAGAGGGCGAGCTTTCCACACCCGAATCTAAGGTTAGAATCTATGTGATCCCCACCAACGAAGAACTCGTTATCGCGAGAGATACCAAAGAAATAGTCGAGTCACTTAAAACAACCATCAAAGACTGATAATACTGTCCGCATACAAACAAAACGGAGGAACGCAATGCTCGATTTGGATATTGAACAGTTTTGGGCAGATGACGAATTAGCCCATGAGGACAGATGCTTTAGTAAAGCGGCTCCGCAGGTGGCCTTGGGCATCCGTATGAGCAGCGAATGTGTTTTCGCGGAACTCGGCGAAGAAGGCAACCCATGGGGCGATATCCCGCGCGAACGGCGGATGGAACTTAACAAACGATACAACGAAAAGGCACGAAAAATCGTCGGCAGGGATTTGCTTGCCGAGTATATTCCGCCGCCCGAGGAAAATTTTCCGCCAATCCGCAGAATCGGCGAGGTTTTCGGCGGTGAATATCTGTTTGACGGCAACTCCGAATGGCTAAAGGGCAACTGTGAGACACCCAAGGAACTTGAAAAACTGCTTGACAAGATTGATACGATGGATTTGCGCGGTTTTATTCTGCCGGACAATTGGGAGAGCGAAAAGAAACGGCTATTTGAAAAATACGGTAAAAAGCCCTCTTTGTTTCATGGCGTACGCGGTCCCGTTACATTGGCAACCTCTGTTTTCGGAACCGAAAATCTTATATTTTTAATTTATGACGAGCCGGAATTGGCAAAACGGTTCAGCGAAACAATCAGCAAAATCATAATCGGCTATTTTGACATTTTCATTGAGGAGGCCGGATATACACAGGAAAACTTTCCCCACGGCTTCAGTTTTGCCGATGACAACTGCTGCCTGCTGACGCCCGATTTGTATGAACTTTTCGGTTACCCCATATTGAAAAAGGTGTTTGAAAAAACATCGCCTCTGCCGGAGGATGACCGTTACCAGCACTCGGATTCCGCGATGGGACACCTGCTGCCCTTATTGGCAAAAGTCGGCATTAACGAATGCAATTTCGGACCGACCGTCATGATTTCGGATATCAGAAAATATATGAAGAACACGAAAATAGACGGTCAGCTCGCACCTTTTACCTTCATGAGCAACGATGAGGAAAAAATCATTGCCGAAGTGAAAAGGGATTGTGAAATGGCGCGCGAGGATGACATCCGCGGCGTGGACCTGAAAACCGCCGGTTCCATCAACAACGGCTCGCTCTTAACGAGTATGCGCACGGTCATGGCGGCGATACAGAACTACGGGAGATATTGAGCTTAATACAATTTGAGGCCGCCGTTGGCGGTCTTTTTTTATTCTGCGCAAAGTCGGCAGTAGGGAATGACCCCTGTGTCATTCCGAGCATTTCCGCCCGTGGCAGTTTTTATACCTCTCAGTCACTGCGTGACAGTTTTGGTCTACCTCTCAGTCACTGCGTGACAGCTCTCCTAATATAGGAGAGCCAAGGCTGTGGGTTCTTGCCTCTCCTGCGACAGGAGAGGTGGCACGCGTGAGCGTGACGGAGAGGTGGACTGTTATTGCAGAAAGAACTGATCTTAATCTCAAAGACGGCTTTGTTGTCCCATTATTGTCCCTTCACTTAAAATATATGGGTATAAAGCAAAATATCACTTTTTATTCAATTGTTTTAATACTTCAGTGTGATATAATCCTGTTGTCCACTGAATTTTAATAATGAATTAGGAGGGTCAATATGAACAGAGTTATCACAGTGAAAGGCATAGGTAACGTCAGTGCTAAACCGGATTTGGTAGAAATCAATCTAACCCTGTCAAGGCAAAATATTGATTATGAAAGAACGATGAAAGAATCCTCCGATGCCATCGGTAATTTACAGGAAACAATTGTAAAGCTGGGTTTTGATAAAAAAGATTTGAAGACTACAGACTTTTCTGTGAGAACAGAATATGAAAGAAAAAACTATAAAAGCTTTTTTAAAGGATTTTTGTGCAGTCACAGATTAAAATTTGAGTTTGATTTTGAAATGAGTAAACTGTCCGAAGTTCTTTCAGCTTTCGCCCACTGCGAATCAAAACCCGAATTCACCGTAAATTTTACCGTCAAAAATAAAACCGCCGTGAACGAAGCGCTGCTCGTCAACGCAACAGAAAACGCAAAAGCCAAAGCTCAAATCCTCGCGAAAGCATCCGGCGTAACACTCGGGCAGATTGTGAATATTGACTATAACTGGGGCGAGATGCACATGTATTCCGATACAAAATATTGTCTCATGGAAAGCGATATGATGGCACCAACAGGCGCACCAATGGATTTTGAACCTGATGATATTGATGTGAGCGATACAGTTACATTTGTTTGGGAAATTATATAACGGTCTTATTTGTTTGTATGATCGAAAATCAATCGCTTCATGCCGTTTTATGTATAAAAATAGCACCCTTGAAAGATGCTAAAATTTTTTGAATTGCAACTGTGCAACATATTTTTATGTCAGATATTTAATTGTGTGCTCCGTTTGTTCGAATCGAATAATATCTTCTTCAATATATGCAACCAATGTAAGTAAGCATTGGGTTTCTCTGTCGTGTTCGAGACCAACCGGGCTTTTAATATTTGTTTCGGGCGGTACGCCAAAAAAAGCAACGTTACTCCCTTCAGCGAGAAATTGCTTTGTTAGCTTATTGTAATCTAACCCGTTGGCGTTGCAATATTCCATAGCCTTTTTTAACAATAAATCTAGATCAAATATGTCTTTCACCTTCATAAATCTTAATCATTATAAATACAACCATTTCAAATATATCACTTTTTTACGAATTTACAACATTTTGTTCACAGCATACCATACTTTTTCGGCAATAGTCAGCGAAGCAACTTTTGTGCCCAAATCGTAAATATATTATGGCATACCAAATCAAAGTGTGATATAATTCAGAATTAGTAATAGTTATAAAAATTACCGCTAACCGGGGGGCAAAATAAATTGAATTTAAGCTGGAACGAAATTGAAGCCAAAGCCATGGCGTTCACCAAAAAGTGGAAGGATGCCAAGGATGAATTCTCCGAATCCCAAAGCTTTTTGAACGACTTTTTTGATGTCTTCGGCGTTGACCGCAAACGGGTTGCCACCTTTGAAACCAAGGTACCCATGGGCAACCGCACCGGGTACATTGACCTGCTGTGGAAAGGCGTTATCTTAATTGAAATGAAGTCCGTCGGCAAGAGCCTGGATAAAGCATACGAACAAGCGAAGGATTATACCTTTAAGCTGGAAGACGCGGATTTGCCGGAGTACACCATGGTTTCCGACTTTCAAAATATCCGGCTATACCGCAACACTACTAAACAGGTTTGGGAATTCAAAACCGCGGTGCTCCACAAAAAAATAAAACTGTTCTCTGATTTGGCGGGGTACAAAACATCGTCAAATCTGCCGACCGATAAAGAAGTGGACATCAAAGCCGCCGAAAAAATGGCAAAGCTGCACGACATCCTGAAAGCGCACGGCTACGAGGGGCACCAGCTGGAAGTCTATTTGGTGCGGCTTTTATTCTGCATGTTCGCGGATGATACAGGGATTTTTGAAAAGAACATCTTCTTCGATTATATATCCAACTCAAAAGAAGACGGCTCGGATTTGTCCGCACGGATTGCGCGCCTTTTTGAAATTCTCGATACCCCTTTGGAACAGCGCGTGAAACAAACCATGCTGACGGAAGAACTCAAGCGTTTTAAATACATCAACGGCAGTCTGTTCAGCGAGCGCCTTTCCTTTGCTGATTTTGATGTAAAAATGCGCAAAATGCTCCTTGACTGCTGTACGCTGGACTGGGGCTACATCTCCCCCGCTATTTTTGGCGCGATGTTCCAAGGCGTTATGAACCCCGCCGAACGCCGGGAACTCGGCGCGCATTACACCAGTGAGGAAAACATTCTCAAGGTTATCAAGCCGCTGTTTTTGGATGAACTTTGGGAAGAGTTTGATAGAATCAAGGGAAGCAGCGCAGAGCTGAACCAGTTCCACGAAAAGCTAAGCAAACTAAAGTTTTTGGACCCGGCCTGCGGGTGCGGCAATTTTTTGATTATCACTTACCGGGAACTGCGCCGGCTGGAACTTGAAGTGCTCAAAATGCTCATGGACAACAGCGCGCAGATGCTGATTGATATTTCCCCCTACTGCAAGGTGAATGTCAACCAATTTTACGGCATTGAATATGAGGAATTCCCGAGCCAAATCGCGCAGGTGGGCATGTGGCTGATTGACCACCAAATGAATACGCTTGTCGCGGAGCATTTCGGGCTTTATTACGCACGGCTGCCGCTAAAACAGACGGCGACCATTGTGCATGGGAACGCGTTGCGATTGGCGTGGGAAGATATTGTGCCTAAATTTGAGTTGAATTATATTTTGGGGAATCCGCCGTTTGTGGGTGCTCGTTGGATGAGTTCAGAACAAAAGACTGATTTGATTACTCTTTTTAACAATGATAAAGGAATAGGTAACCTTGACTATGTTACTGCTTGGTATAAAAAAGCTGCTGATTTTATAAAAGGTTCACGAACTAGGGTAGCTTTTGTCTCAACAAATTCTATATCACAAGGTGAGCAACCATCGATTTTATGGAAGCATTTATTTAAAAACTATTCAATAAATATTGATTTTGCATACCGGTCTTTCCGTTGGGATAATGAGGCGAAGGGAAAGGCGGCAGTTCATTGTGTAATTATTGGATTTAGTTCTTCCTATAGCCAGAATACAAAACTCCTTTTCTTAGAAGATGGCACAAAACTTATTGCAAAAAACATCAATCCATACCTAGTGGATGCACCAAATATTTTGGTTGAACGAAGAACGGTGCCGTTGTGTGATGTCTTACCAATGATTTTTGGAAGTATGGCAAACGATGGTGGTTTTTTAATTATGACAAGAGAAGAACGAGATGAACTAATTGCTAAAGAACCAATGTCAGAACAATATATTCATAAGTTTTTAATGGGTAATGAATTTATAAACGATATAGAACGATATTGCTTGTGGCTTGTTGGTGTACCACCAAAAACATTGAAGCAAATGCCTTTGGTTATGGAAAGAGTATCGTCTGTTCAAAGTTGCAGATCAGAAAGCAAGAGAGATGCAACGAAAGTTCTTGCAGCAACCCCATCATTGTTTGGTGAAATAAGACAACCAAATGACAATTATTTAGCTGTTCCGAAAGTATCATCAGAGAGGCGACAGTATATACCAATTGGTTTCTTGTCTTCAGATATAATTGCCGGAGATAAATTATTTGTTGTGCCAAATGCAACACTGTATGATTTTGGCGTATTAACATCAAATATTCATATGGCATGGGTAAGGGCTGTTTGCGGAAGATTAAAAAGCGATTATAGCTATTCAAATACAATCGTCTATAATAACTTCCCATGGCCTAACCCGACCGACATCCAAAAGCAAGCCATCGAACAAGCGGCACAAGGCGTTTTGGATACCCGCGCACTGTACCCCGAAAGCAGCCTTGCAGATTTGTATGACCCGCTGACCATGCCGCCGGAACTGATAAAAGCCCACAACGCGCTTGATAAAGCCGTGAAAGCCGCCTATGGCGGAAAAAGCTTTGCAACGGAAGCGGAACGAGTGGCAGATTTGATGGAAAGGTATCAGGCGTTGGTGGCGGGGAAATGACTACCTCTCAGTCACTGCGTGACAGCTCTCCTTACAAAGGCGAGCCAAGGCGGTAGTTGCTTGCCTCTCCTGCAACAGGAGAGGTGGCGACGCGTAGCGTTGACGGAGAGGTCGATATCTTTGTAATGAACAGGAGCAACCATGCAAGAAAGCATCTATCAATCAATATGCGCGATGGCGGCGGAAAACCCGGATTTGCCGTATTGCTTTCAAGACCCGATGATACACGGGGCAAGAGACGCGCATTACCTGTTTGATTATGACGCACTGCCGGTATCCGACCAGCAGATGCACGCGCTTGAAGTAATGGAACTTGCTGCTGCTCACCTGACAGACGGCAGCGATGAACTTGGGCAGTATTTGTTGCGCTACCCGCTTTGCCGCTATATTTTCTGGTTGGCTGCGCGCATCCGGCTGCTGATGTCCGAAAAACTGATTGATGAACCACAACTGTATGAGTTCGGGTTAATGTTCGCAACGCAGCGAGAAAATGAGGAAGAAGTAAAACTCGGCATCCTGATACTTGGCTTTTATGAAAATGACATCACAAGGCGCATTATTACCGTACTTGGTTTACACAGCACCTTGACCATTGCCGCAGTACAGGCAGCCGAGCAGTTTACCGGCTGCAACGAATTCCTGTTCTATCTGCTGCAAAACACTTGCGGTTACGGCAAGATGTTCGCTTTGCAGCATTTCGAACCGGTACATCCGTCCCAACAGCTTTGGTTGTTTGAATACGGCGCACGGAATGAAGCACTCCCAAATTTGTCCGCAATAATCTGCCTTGAAAAAGCGGACATGGCAGCGTTTTACCGCAACTTGGTGCTGACGAAAAGTAACTTTTCAAAACTTGCCTTTCTGCTGGCTTACGCCGCGGAGAAAAGCAGCATTTGGGAGTTTTCGCAAAGCCCGATGATCTTTGAAAAATATACCGATGCTGCCGGATTGCTGGCGCGGTCTTTTATTGACTTTGCGGCTTTAGCCGCCATAAAAACCAGCATCTATAACACATTTAACAATACGCAAGACGAAGACGGTTGGCAAAATGATTATGGTGAAGACGAACTTGCATTGTATGAGAAATGTTGTACACTGACCGTGCGAAAAAAATGGAAAAAGCTTGTCCTTGCCGAAATGGAAGCACCGATACACACCACAAGCATGATACTCCTGGCACTTAAGGAGTCCGGCGCAGTGCCCGGATTTGCCCTGTTTACTCAACTTTTACAGCGTGATTCTTTTGACATGGATGTTCTGGACTTTTTACTGACGCTCAACGGTTCATTTTATTGCACGGATGTAATGAAATATCTTGACCGGACAGCGCCGGATAATGTTTTAGCATATAACCCGCAGCAAATGACACAAACCCGTCTCGACTCGGAATACAAAGCGGATATTTGGTATATATTCCTGCTCAAAGCACTGCGCAAATACCGCCGGTATGAAGAAAACCTCCTCCTTCAATGCCTGACAGCCCGCTTCCCGGACCTCCGCCAAGAAGCGATTCGTGGCTTACAGTGTTTCAAACGCAACTGGAGCCCAAATGTGGCTGACACAATAGCGCACGCCATTGAAGCGGAACCGAACGAGCAAATTGCCGCACATCTAAAACGACTAACGGATATAAGTACCGAGCCGGAAAAAGAACAGCGATATATTGACATCGCCGGTATTGAGGTGACCCCTTCGCCATTTGACACCTGTGTTTTAGAAACGGAGATAGCCGGAACCGCTTACCGTGACCTGAGCGTGGTGGCAGGGCTTATAAACAGAGGAGATACTCTGTTTTTGAAAAGAGAACCGAATAATAAATATGACAGAAAAGCGATTATGGTTACCGCAGA
This sequence comes from uncultured Eubacteriales bacterium, assembly GCA_964612185.1. Classification (GTDB taxonomy): domain Bacteria; phylum Bacillota; class Clostridia; order Oscillospirales; family Acutalibacteraceae; genus UBA1447. The sequence continues at coordinate 32,133 of CAZTCR010000002.1, read as the reverse complement.
CGACGGTTATTTGCTCGGTTATGTACCAAGGGTGGATAACCCGGAAATTGCGGAGATGATGGATAACGGTGAAAAGCTTTATGCGATTTTGGCATGCAGCGGTGTAGAGTATTTTGACCCGAGTATCAGCATTATGCAAAGCAGCCTATTTCCATCCGGCAAGAATATTGTTGACTTGCCTCAGTCGTAAAATATCATGAATTCGAAAAGCGGAAAGCTGATGAAAATCAACTTTCCGTTTCTTGATTTATCATTTTGTATGATGATTTGCTTACTGATGCTTAATAAACTTTCCGTTTCTTAATTCTTGGAATGCCAGATCAAGTTCCTCCCGGGTATTCATCACAATCGGCCCGCCCCAGGCAACCGGCTCCTTAATAGCCTTCGCCGAAAAAAGCAGGAACCGAATCCCGTCCTGCCCTGCGGCGGCAAAAAACTCATCCCCGCTGCCAAAAAGCACCGCGCGCCTTCTTGTCAGTGCGGCTTGATTTGATTCCTCAAACCGTCCTTCGCCGTCAATGATGTAAATGAATAGCGTGTCATCCGGATTTGTGCTGAGCTTCCACTGCGAACCCGGCTGCATTGCCACATCCAAAAACAGCATTTTTACATAATCCCCGCTCACCGGGCCGGCGGTCTCCTTGTATTGGCCGGAAACAATGCCGACCGTAACGCCGTCTTCGGTAATCTTGGGCACGGTATCCGCTTTGATGTCGCGGTATTGCGGGGCGGTCATTTTGTCTTTTGCCGGCAGGTTCAGCCAAAGCTGAACGCCCAGCATTCTGTCGGCGGGTTTCGGCATCTCCTGATGCATGATGCCGCTGCCGGCAGTCATCCATTGGCAGCAGCCGTCCAAAATGCTCCCTTTATTTCCGATGCTGTCGCCGTGTTCGATGTCGCCTTTTATGAGATAAGTCACCGTCTCGATACCGCGATGCGGATGCCACGGGAACCCTTTGATATAGTCCTCCGGGTCTTCGGAGTCAAACGCGTCCAGCATTAAAAACGGATCAAAATCTTCAACGGTTGCGTTACCGATAACGCGGACCAGTTTTACACCCGCGCCATCGTACTGAATGGAGCCTGTTACAGTCTTCTTAATCGTTCTTGTCATTGATTGGCCCCCCTTACCCTTTTTAATCATTTGGAAAATACATAAGATGTCATGGATATACTGCCATAAACGCAGGAGTTGTTGTAAACTGCTGTGCTGCCATCGCCACGCGCAGCGCCGAGAATATATAACAGCGGGTTAAAGTGCTCTGCAGTGGGTACCGATAAACGGGCTGAGTTGCCGCGGCTTCTGTAGTCGATAACGCTGTCAAAATCCTTTTCTTCAATCTTCGCTTTGATATACCCGTCAAAATCAACGGCCCAGTCAAACCCGCCTTCGTTATAAAAATCCACAGCGCCAAGATTGTGGACGATATTGCCGCTGCCCATGATAAGTACATCATTTTCCCGCAGCGGAGCAAGCTTCGCGCCAATTTCAAACAATTCACGGGGCGCAGCCTTCTTGTCAATGCTCATTTGGAAAACGGGAATGTCCGCTTGCGGGTACATGACGCGCAGAACGCTCCAGGCGCCGTGGTCAAGCCCCCATGATTCATCGGCTGCCGCTTTGCCCGCGAGCAAATTTATCGCTTGCCCGGCATAACGGGGGCTGCCTTGGGCTTTGTACTGAACATCAAAAAGCGCTTGCGGAAACCCGTAAAAATCATGAATGGTTTCCGGATTCTTTAAGGCGGATACCCTTGTTCCGTTCGTCTCCCAGTGTGCGGATACGCACAAAATCGCCTGAGGTTTCGGCAACGAAACGGCGATTTGCCGCCATCCTTCGGTAAATTGGTTGTCTTCAATGGCGTTCATGGGCGAACCGTGCCCCACAAATACTGCCGGCATCATATACTGTCACCCCCCTCGCCGTATATCAAAGCATCATATCCTTGATTTCTTTTCTCGTTTCCGGCCGTTCACGCGCGCGCAGGTCTTCGTTTAACATGGACCTGTCTCCATACTTGCCGACAGCAACAATGGTTAGGATGTCATAATCGTCGGCAATTGCAAACGCTTCGCGCGCGCCGTCTTGGTCAAACCCGCCCATCGCGTGCGTAATCAAGCCGCGCCGCTGAGCTTCCAGGGATAAATATCCCCATGCCGTGCCCGCGTCAAACATGTGCCAATAGTTGTTAAATCCGTTGAGCGTAAACTTCTTCTTCGCGGCAATTAATAGCAGCACCGGCGCGCTGTTCGCCCACAGTTGGTTGCTCGGCGTCAATACGCCGCGCATTTTTAACAACGCCGGTTCTCTATCGGCAACAATAAACCGCCACGGTTGCTCGTTAAAACAAGACGGAGCGTACCGTGCAGCTTCCAATATGGCTTGAATATCTTCTTTTGATACGGCGTCCATTGAAAATGCTCTCGGCGACCATCTCTCCTTTATCTCGGTCATAATGTCATGATGAAATGTTCTTTCCATTTTTCTCCCTTAATTCTCTACCCTGCCGAGCAAAATATTTGTTTCCTCCGGTGATTTTTCACCGATTTCAATCGCACCGAGGAACTCCTCCGCCGCCGCATCAAACAACTCTTCCCTTTCGGCATACAAAGTCGCAAGCGGGTCCCCGCGCTGCACGAGCGCTCCGATCTTGTTTTCAAGCATGATGCCGGCGGCATTGTCGATGCTGTCGTCCTTTTCCGCCCGGCCGGCACCCAACAGGACAGAAGCTATCCCGCAGTTTTCGGTGTTCATTTTGGTGATATAGCCGTCTTTGCGCGCGGTTACCGTGCGGAAATACCGCGCCGTGCCGAACTTGCCGGTATCGTCTATGAAAGATGCGTCCCCACCCTGGGCGGATACCATCTTTTTTAAACATTCAAGCCCGGCGCCGCTGTAAAGCGCTTGTTTGGCGAGGGATTTACATTCTTCCAGCGTGCCTTTATCCGCGATATAAAGCATATTGGCGGCCAGCACAATACAAATTTCCGTCAAATCCGCGGGGCCGATGCCTTTGAGTGTATTGACCGCTTCAATTACTTCCAACGCGTTGCCGATTGCACAGCCGAGGGGTACATCCATGTTGGTTATCAGCGCAACGGTTCTGCGGCCTACACCCTCGCCGATAGACACCATGGTTTGCGCCAGGGCTTTTGCGTCCTCAATCGTTTTCATAAACGAACCGCTGCCCACTTTAACATCGAGCAGAATGCGGTCGGAACCGGCGGCTATTTTTTTGCTCATGATGCTGGAAGCGATGAGCGGCATGGATTCCACGGTGGCCGTCACATCCCGAAGAGCATAGAGTTTTTTGTCCGCGGGGGCAAAGTCACCGGACTGACCCATCACGCACAAACCGGTACGATTGACGATCTCGATAAACTTCTCCCTGCTTAAGGTTGTCTGCAACCCGGGGATAGACTCCAACTTGTCCACCGTACCGCCCGTGTGGCCGAGCCCCCTGCCGGACATTTTTGCGACCTTTACTCCGCAGGCGGCAACAATCGGCGCGACGACAAGGGTTGTCTTATCCCCTACCCCGCCGGTGGAATGCTTGTCCACCTTGATGCCTTCAATGGCGGATAAATCGACCGTTTCACCGGAATTCACCATCGCCATGGTCAAGTCTGTCGTCTCGCGCGGATTCATGCCTTTAAAATAAATTGCCATCAGCAGCGCGGAAAGCTGGTAGTCCGGGATGTCCCCGGCTGTGCAGCCTGCCACAAAATGATTTATTTCTTCGGTGGACAGAAAAGAGCCGTCCCGCTTGGTCTTGATGATGTCGTACATGCGCATTGTTTTGCTCCTTCAAAGGTAATATAGTAACCATTTCGTTAATTAATGGCCGCTTTTATCGTATGGCTTGCCTGCAGCCCGCGGGGCTTGCGAGTGTTTTGAAGAAATAGCCAACACGATGAGTGTTGCAATATAGGGTATCATTTTATAAATCTCGCTGGAGATTGACCAGTCGCGTATGAGGGGTATGGACGAATAGGCGGCGGCAATTGTTTTTAGAATACCAAAAAACAGCGCGGAATAAAAAATCCGCCACGGTTTCCATTGCCCGAAAATCAAGACAGCCAATGCTAAAAATCCGTAGCCGGCGACATCCGCATTAAAATCCGTTGAAGTCGGCACAACAAATACCAAACCGCCGATACCGCCGAGCATGCCGGATATCATCACACCGATATAACGGATTTTATAAACGCTGATACCAACCGCATCCGCCGCCTGAGGATGTTCCCCGCACGCCCTTAAACGCAACCCGAATCTTGTTTTGAAAAGCACCACAGCAGACACAACAAGAATCGCAACCCCGATGTAGGTTGTAATATAGGCGTTTTGAAAAAACATCGGTCCAATCACCGGAATTTTGCCCAGCAAGGGAACCGATTTGATGTGGAATTGATTCTTAAACGGGATCTGCTGCACACTCCTGATCATTCTCGCGACAAAAATGGCCACTGCGGGTGCCAGCATGTTCAGCGCGGTGCCGCTGATAACCTGATCCGCCTTCATATTGATTGAGGCGTATGCATGAAGCAGCGAGAAAACAAGGCCTGACAAGCCCGCAATCAAAATCGCGAGAACCAGCAGCAGCTGACCTTTGATGATGTCCTGTGTAAAATAAACAAAGAGGATACTGACAAATGCGCCCATGATCATGATGCCTTCCAGCGCGATGTTGACAACCCCGCTTCTTTCCGAAAACATACCGCCGAGCGCAACAATCAACAGTGGAATCGCGAAAAACATCGTCTGCTGGGATAGAAAGTATAAAACCTGAATACCGCTCATTTACCATCGCCCCTTTCCGCCGGCGTTTGCGGCGGTTCCCCGCCGTCGTTGTGAACCGGTGCAGGCGTGGAGGGTATGCCCTCCGCCTTATCTTCCGCGTCTCTTTGCCGTTTCATCATCAGCCGACCAAGAAAAGATTTAAACAGCAGCGCAAATGCGCTGAAATAAATGATAGCCGCCGTGATAATATTAATTACCTCCGGCACAAACTCATATTGCTGCAGATTGAAACCGCCAACCGTTATGTTGGCAATAAACAGTGCCGAAAACAGTATACCGATAGGGTTGGAAAGACCAAGCAACGCCACCGGGATACCGTTAAACCCTTCCGGTGCCAGCGCATCAACCACGCTGATAAATTTACCCGCACCGGCAAGGTAAACCAAGCCGCCGCCAACCCCGGCTAGCGCGCCGGCAATAACCATTGACAGCACCACATTGCGTTTGGCATTGATGCCGGCATATTTGCTCGCAAACGGGTTGTAGCCGCATGCTTTCAATTCATAGCCAAAGGTTGTTTTATTTAGAACTACATAGACAAGCAATACAAACAACAGTGCGATTAAAATGCCGCCGTTGGTGCTGTAGTAGGGAAAGATTTTTTCCAGCCCCCACTTGGGTATGTTTGCTGTCGCGGCAACAGGGAAAGAACGGTTGGTCAGTTGATCGTATACCGTTTTTTTAACCAGCATGTTGACGAGGCTCATCCCGATGTAGTTCATCATGATGGAAGAAATGACCTCATGCACATTGAAATATGCTTTAAGTATACCGGGCAGTAGCCCCCACAGAGCGCCGAATACCATTGCAGCCGCAAGCGCAACGATCCAGTGAATATTGCCAGGCAGCGATGTCCATTTTACGCCGATATAGACGGCGGCATAAGCACCAAAAATGAACTGGCCGGAGGCACCAATATTGAATAAGCCGGTTTTAAAGGCAAAGCCGACCGAAAGACCGGTCATTAGAATGGGTGTTGCTAAAAAGAGAACCTGCCCGATACCGGACATGCCGTCTTCAAGCCCGCCTTTTAAGATCATCCTAAAACCATCGAGCGCCTGATCCGGGTTGGAGACCAGCATGATGAGAAGCCCGAGCAGGAGGCCGACGATGATGGCAAGTATTGACGATGAAAAGGTTAGCACGCCTGTGCGGAGAAGAGGGCTCTTTTTTGTCTTCTTCATTTTTCCGTCCCCCTCTTTGAACCTGCCATATAGAGCCCAAGCTCTCTGACATCTGTTTTTTCAGGGTCAAGGTCACCGACAATTTCGCCTTCATAAATCACTAAAATCCGGTCGCTCACATTCATTACTTCGTCCAGTTCAAGTGAAATCAATAATACTGCTTTGCCGGCATCACGCTGCGCGACAAGCTGTTGATGAATATATTCAACCGCGCCGACATCCAAGCCCCGCGTCGGCTGGACAGCGATGAGCAAATCCGGGTTTCTGTCAATTTCCCTGGCCAGAATCGCCTTCTGCTGGTTGCCGCCGGACATATTGCCCGCAAGTGTTAATACGCCCTGTCCGCTGCGGATATCATATTTTTCAATCAAGGCGTTTGCATATTCATCAATACTCTTGAACTTGATGAAACCTCCCCTTTGAAAACGGCTGCTGAAGTAGGTTTGCAAAACCAGGTTTTGACTGATGGTATATTGGAGAATCAATCCGTCTTTTTGGCGATCTTCCGGAATGTGGGCCATTCCGCTGGTTGTGTGTTTTCGAATGGAGGCTTTTGAAATATCCTTGCCATTGAGGATAATGCTGCCGCTGTCATGTTTTTCCATCCCGGTGAGGGCATAGACCAATTCACTCTGGCCGTTGCCGTCAATACCTGCAATACAGACAATTTCACCGGCTCTTACCTCAAATGATACATTGTTTACCGAATGTTTGCCGCTTTGTTTCGATTTTACGGAAAGATTTTCGACTTTCAGTATGGCGGCGCCGATGTTGTCCTCACCCTTGTCGACCGTAAAACTAACCGGTCGGCCAACCATCATTTCCGAAAGCTGTTCTTTGGATGTGTCGGCGATATCGACAGTACCAATGTATTTACCTTTTCTTAAAACTGTACAGCGGTCGGCAACTTCTTTGATTTCGTTGAGCTTATGGGTGATGAAGATGATCGATTTGCCTTCTTGAACCAAGTCTCTCATGATTCGCATCAAATCGTCAATTTCCTGAGGGGTCAGCACTGCGGTAGGTTCATCAAAAATCAACATTTCATTTTCGCGGTACAGCATTTTCAGAATCTCCACGCGTTGCTGCATACCGACGGTTATATCCGAAACATAGGCATCGGGATCCACCTTTAACTTGTAACTGTCACTAAGCGCCATAACTTTTTCGCGGGCTTCATCCATTTTCAGAAAGCCGCCTTTTGTTGTTTCGACACCCAAAACGATATTTTCAAGAACGGTAAAATTATGAACAAGCTTAAAGTGCTGATGCACCATGCCAATGTTCAGACTGTTCGCGTCATTCGGATTGTTTATCTTTACTTCTTTGCCGTTGATTACAATTTTACCCTTTTCCGGCTGAAAAAGTCCGAATAAAACGCTCATCAATGTGGATTTTCCCGCTCCATTTTCACCGAGCAGGGCATGAATCTCTCCGCGTCTGACTTTTAGTGTGACATTATCGTTTGCCTTGATACCGGGGAATTCTTTTGTGATGCCAAGCATTTCAATAATGTTGTCTTCCATATAACACCCTTCCCACCTTTAGCGGGCTAAGCCCTGTTGCTGTTATGCAAAGGGGCGGACATTTATGCCCGCCCCTTTGCGATAACTTTTTCGGCTTATTTTTTTACATATTCTATCTTAACATATTCAGTTGCCAGTACCGGCAGGTTTTTCTCCGCATCAGCAGCTGTGGGGTCGCCGGCTTTACCGGCTTGGTCATCTTTGAGAATTTTATAGTCACCTGCGACTATTTTCGCATAAACGGCGTCATAATCGGCTTGTTTGAAAGTTGTGAACTTTGATGTTGCCATCGGGAGACCGATGCCGTCAACCTTTGCGTCGAGGGTCTGGGAAACGCCGCCTTTGAATGTGCCTTTATAAAAATCGGAAAGATTGTCATAAACGGACTTTTTGAGCATTTTCATTGCGGAGGTGATAACGGTGGCTGATTCGTTGGATTGGTCAACATCAACGCCGATTGCTTTTTTATTAGCCTTTTCGGCAGCCGCCATAACCGAGTTGCCTACTGCGCCGCCGCAGCCGAATATAACATCGGTACCCGCAGCAAACCAGGCGGCAGACATGGTTTCAATATCCGGCGATGCTTTGAAATCACCGGTATAGAAGTATTTAACGGTGACTGATTCTTTACCGAGGTTTAATTCTTTTGCTGCTGCTTCCGCGCCTTGAATATAACCATAACCGAAACGGATAACGGCCGGAACAGCCATACCGCCCATGAAGCCAAGGCCTTTCATTCCGTCTTTAACAGCTGCATAGCCGGCAAGGAAGCCTGCTTCCTGCTCGGCATAGAAGATGGAAGCGACATTCTTTTCTGTTTTAAAGGTTGCATAGTCTTCGGTATGAGGCGCGCCGTCTAAGAGTATAAAGCTGATTGTGGGATATTTGGTTTGGCAGGTGTACAGCGCTACTTCAAAAAGAAAGCCCGGGCAAACAACGATTTTCGCGCCGCTTTTTACCGCGAGATCAATCGCAGCGATGTAATCGTTTGTTGTCGCATCGGTCGGTTTGTAATACTTGTGGGTTTTGTTGGTTTCCGTCGCATACTGAACGACACCTTCCCAAGCGCCCTGGTTGAAGGATTTGTCGTCGATTGTGCCTTTGTCTGTTATCAGTGCGATTTCGAAGGTTGTCGGGGCTGCTGTTGTTTTTGTGTCATCCCCTTCTTTGTTGCATCCAGCAAAAAATACGACAAATGAACACGCGAGTACGATTGCCAGGATGATGCTGATTGATTTTTTCATAGTTTTTCCTCCTATATTTTTTAGCGGCTCATGCCGCTTGTCCAAAGACATCCTATCATAATCATACAATTTATTCAACAACAATTTCTATTTTTTATGGAATTTTTACCCTTTTGCCAGCCTTTCCGGGCCAAAACTCATCGGCAGCAATTCCTCAAGTGTTTTCACAAGATACTCGCTCTCTGATTTTGCGATAATCACCTTAAAATCAACCGGCACGCAGAATTCGGTCATCACCTGCCGGCAAACCCCGCAAGGCGTGCAGAATTCAAGCGCAGTCGAATCCGCTTTGCCCCCGACAACTGCAATTGCGGTGAAATCTTTGACGCCTTTTGAGACAGCATTAAATATCGCCGTTCTTTCCGCGCAGTTTGTGGGCGAAAAAGAGGCGGATTCGATGTTGCAGCCCCGGAATACTTGACCATCCGCGGCGAGCAAAGCTGCGCCAACCGTAAAGTTTGAATACGGAGCGTATGCCATTTTACGGGCATCGAGGGCGTTTTCTATAAGATTTTTGTAGTCCATGCTTTAACACTCCATTGTTAATTGTTCGTTGAGCGAAAGCTGAGAATAGCTGAGCGGTTTTTGAACGATTGCTAACCTATCGCTCACCCATTGCTCACCTATTGCTAACCCATTGCTAAACTTCTGCCGTGCTATTGCTTTGCTATCGCGCCCCACACGCTCTCACCCGGTAACGAGTTTTCAACACCGAAAATATCCAGCACTGTCGCCGCGATATCCGCATAGGTTTTTCTGGTGCCCAGATTAATGCCTTTTTTAAGTGATTTACCATAAATCAGCATCGGCACATATTCCCTGGAATGGTCGGTGCTTGCCGTTGCCGGGTCACAACCGTGGTCGGCGGTAACAATCAAGACATCTTGAGCCTGCATACCACGCACAAATTCACCGAGTTGGATATCGACCTCGCTGATGGCGTTTGCATAGCCGTCCACATCGTTGCGGTGACCAAAAATCATATCAAAATCAACCAGGTTGACAAAACACAGTCCGTTAAAATCACGATTCAGCAGCTCAATTGTTTTTTCCATGCCATCCCGGTTACTTGTTGTTCTGGTCGTCCAGGAAATGCTCTTGCCGGCAAAAATGTCGTTGATTTTACCGACACCCAGTGTTTCAAAACCTTTTGCGGCAAGCAGGTCGAGCATGGTCGTCTTAGGCGGCGGCAGGGAAAAGTCATGACGGTTTGGGGTACGCTTATAATTTGGATATTCGCCGATAAACGGGCGGGCAATAATTCTGCCCACACCAAACTCCCCGACCATAATATCGCGGGCTTTTTGGCAGATATCATACAGCTGCGCCAACGGAACAACATCCTCGTGCGCGGCAATCTGAAAAACGCTGTCCGCCGAGGTGTAGACAATCAGGCTGCCGGTCTGCACATGCTCCAAACCATATTTTTCAATCACTTGAGTACCGGAATAAGGCTTATTACATAATGCTTTGCGGCCGGTTGCCTTTTCGAACGCTTTTATTACTTCATCCGGAAACCCGTGGGGAAAAGTAGGTAACGGTTTTTCGGATATGATACCGGCAATTTCCCAATGGCCAATGGTCGTGTCCTTGCCCTTTGACCGTTCATTCATGCGCGCAAAGCAACCTTCCGGCTCGTTTGCAGGTACTCCGGCGGCAACGCCGTCCATATTGAACAAACCCAACCGGCGAAGATTCGGTGCGTGAAACTTCAGAGATTGTGACACCGATAACAGCGTGTTGCTGCCGGCATCGCCGTATTCCGCGGCATCCGGCAGTTCACCGGCACCGAAGCTGTCCAGAACGATGATGAAAACGCGGGTTACCATAATTATCACCAATCTTTCGAGTTAGTGGGTTTTTCTGCAATCCGTAGGGTGCGGCACCCTTGACGCACCGCAACGGAATTATTTGCGGTTAATACCCCGCCACTTCCTGATTTTTCAAAATTTTAACAATCGAGCTGGTACCGAGCCGCAAACAGCCCAGGTCGATGAAGGCTTGCGCGTCCTCCAGGCTTTTAATCCCGCCGGCCGCTTTCATCCTGACATGCTTGCCGATGTGCGCGGCAAACAGTTTGATATCCTCTGTTGTCGCTCCGCCGGTTGAAAAGCCGGTAGATGTTTTGATGAAATCCGCACCGGCCTCGGTGACGAGCGCACACATTTTGATTT
>CAZTCR010000002.1:0-21104 GCA_964612185.1 uncultured Eubacteriales bacterium | reverse complement strand
GATGTTTTGATGAAATCCGCACCGGCCTCGGTGACGAGCGCACACATTTTGATTTTTTCTTTCTCTGTCAGCAGGCAAGTTTCGATGATAACTTTCAGTATTTTGTTGCCGCAGGCTTCTTTAAGTACTTTGATTTCATTCAAAATATAGTCGTAATGCCTTGCTTTAAGCGCGCCGATGTTGATCACCATATCAATTTCATCCGCGCCGTTTTTCAGAGCATCTTCTGTTTCGGCAAGTTTTACGGCGGTTGTGTTGTAGCCGTTCGGGAAACCGATCACCGTACAGACAGCCGGTTCATCACCGATATAGTCCTTGGCGATTTTTACAAACGACGGTGGAATACAAACCGACGCGGTTTTATACTTCATCCCCTCATCGCAAATCACCTTGATGTCGTCCCATGTGGCCGTTTGGGCAAGCAGCGTGTGGTCAACACAACTTAAAATGTTCTCTATGTTCATTGGTATTTCCTCCTGATATTTCAAGTATTCATTGACTTGCATCATATTGTACCACTTTTCGAATAATTAGTAAACATATCGTTCAACTATTTGACAAAACAATATATTTTTTGGGCAATAATACGGTTCTCTCGCAGGGCACGCATTTCACGCATTCCGCTGATCAACACAACGGTCATTCATCCTTGCATTTTGAGGGGTTGCGTGATATATTATTCCAAAGAATATCCCGTTTTGCATCAAAGGAGCTAATCTTTATGATTCACCAAAAAAGAGTTGCCGCCATCCACGACATATCCGGTTTCGGCAAGTGTTCGCTGACCGTTGCTCTGCCGATTATTTCCGCTGCGGGCATAGAGGTGGCAGTGATACCGACGGCTGTGCTTTCCACCCATACGGGCGGTTTTGAAGGATATACTTACAGAGACCTGACCGATGATATGCGCCCGATGGCCAAGCACTGGGAAACGCTCGGCATTGAATTTGACGCGATTTACAGTGGATTTTTGGGTTCGTTCGAGCAAATCGCCATCGTCAAAGATTTTATTGACACCTTCAGGAAAAAGGGCTCTGTTGTGCTTGTTGACCCCGCCATGGCGGATAACGGCGCCATGTATCCCGTTTTCGATATGAAGTTCGCAAAGGAAATGGCAGGGCTTTGCGCCAAAGCAGACATCATCGTGCCGAATATGACGGAAGCGGCATTTCTGCTGGGCGATGAATATGTTGACAAGCCCTATACACATGAATATATTGATGACTTGCTCCGCAGGTTAAGCAATATGGGGCCGTCAAAGATCGTGCTAACCGGCGTCATGTTTGATGAGGAACGGCTTGGCGCGGCGAGTTTTGACAAGGAAAACGGCGAATTGAGTTATGCGTTTTCCGGCACGATCAGCGGCAATTTTCACGGCACCGGTGATATCTTCGCGAGTGCCATGCTCGCCGCAATTCTAAGCGATAAAACGCTCGCGGAAGCGGCACAAATCGCCGTTAACTTCACCTGCGGGAGCATACAGCGGACGAAGGATGCCGGCACGGATGTACGGTTCGGCGTGAATTTTGAGATGGGCATCGCGGACCTGATAAAAGAGTTGAAGGTATGAGAATACTTATTGACGCGGACGGCTGCCCGGTTGTGGATAGTGCCGTTGAGATAGCCAAAGAAAACAGTATCGAGTGCATCATCCTTTGCGACACTTCCCATGTGTTTGAAAAGGAGGGCGCGGTGACCGTAACCGTCTCCAAAGGCGCGGACAGCGTTGACTTTGCCCTGGTAAACATGGTGCATCACGGTGACATTGTGGTTACGCAGGACTATGGGCTCGCGGCGATGTGTTTGGCGAGGAATGCGGTTACGCTCAACCAGGACGGACGAATATATGACAACAACAATATTGACAGCTTCCTGCTCGCTCGCCACAACTCAAAGAAAATCCGAATGGCCGGAGGAAGAACAAAGGGGCCGTCAAAAAGAACGCCCGAGCAAGATAAACATTTCAAAGAAGCGCTGCTAACACTGATAAGTTCAAACTAATTCGAATCGAAAAAGCCGGCAGGGTCAATTCCCCACCGGCTAAATATTACTCTGCTAAACCTCTAAGAAGTTAACCTCCTTAATTTCGCCCGTTTTTTCATTGATCAGGAAAGTCTTAATCTCTTGCGGGTTAAACGAAGCGTTGAACGCAGTGTTCAGCAATGGAAGCTCGATTTTTACATCAGCGGTTTGCTTGCCCGCCGTCTCATACAAACGAATAACTGTACCGCTGCCGTCCTCGGCATATTTGATGGCTTCGGCCATACAGTTTTCGGCTGAAATCCGGATCCCTTCAAAGCCTGTGCCCAGCGGGCCTTCGTGATGAGTCTCGCGAATCAAATCAAGCGGCTGGTTAAGCAATGCTGCGCGCTTAACGATAGGGGCATAATCCGCTGTATCATGCTGCATGAGCACATAATTAAAGAACTGCTCGCCTTGGTCCTGGAACTGCATCCGGTCATCCCGGATACCGAAATGGTCGGCAAAGCCGCAGCCCCTGGCCACGGACATATGCATGGCGTTGCCCATCACATGGAAGCTGTATTTGCCGTCGTTGATGAGTGCCATCCCCGCTCCGGTATCGTCGGACACATCAATCCAACGGTGGGCATGCTCTTCTTCGCCGTTTGCCGGTTTTTCAATAAAGCCGTATGGCATCGAATAGGTAACCTTACCGTTGTTTTGCGTTACCGGGAATGATAGCTTCAGAATCTTGAACTGCTCACCAAAGTTTAAGAATCCGCGGACTTCAAGTTCTTTTGAACCGGCATACAGGGTAAAGTCCTGAATCAGCTTGGAGTTATTGTAATAACTGATAACCCTGATGGCTGCGCGTATGGGTCCCTCTTCGATAATCTGCAGCTTCGCGTCCGTAAACGCGCCGATTTCCTCCCGGAACTCGAAAACTCTGTGCGACCAGGTATCCGTTTGGTCGTCACGGATGAGTACCGGTTTCGCGAACGGCGCCTGCGCGAGTTCTTTTTTAGCGGTTTTGTCATAATAGCTTTTAATCCAGCCGGTATGCTTGTCAAATTCAATACGCACCAAATCATTTTCCAGCGTATCGTCATCAACCGAAACCTTTGCCGTTTTCGGGTTATTCGTGTCTGTCCTGCGGTAAACATAATGTGTTGCCCAACCGAAGGCCGGCACCTCCGCCATGATTAAAGTCTCGTATTTATCGTTGCCGTTCGTTTTTTCCGCCCGGACGATTTGGAACGGTATCGCATTGCCTTTGTCATCGCATACTTCCTTCGATTCATACGGGATGTAAGCCGGTGCTTTTACCGGGAAAGAATGCGGATTGAATACGACCGACGGTTCGCCCTCGCCGTTTTCTGCAAACCGGGCTTCCCCGTCTTCTTTGCCTGGCATTCTAAACAGCGCTTTTGTATTCACACGCCAGGATATCTTTTGCATCGCGAAATTACCCGCTTCCCACGCGGTATCGCAGGCATAACCGAAAGAATTGTATGCTTCTTCATAAGCGCTGCGGATGGAACAGCCTGCTAAAATATCGTGGAATTGGTTGAACATCACCTTTTCCCACGCGTGGGCGAACTCTTTGGTGTTAAGCTTGGAGCCGGTGAGCCGGTTGGACAGCCAGTCATATTTTTCGGCAGTGACTAACACATTTTCGGTTTTGCGGTTCTTCTGTTTCACGGTGCTGTTCGCGGCATAGCATCCGCTTGCGTGGTGCTGCAAATCGCCAACCACCGTCGGGATATCCGCCGCTTCAACGGCCTTGCGGACATGTTCGAAGTAATCCGAAGGGCCGGCGAAACAAATCTTGCCGGCATTTTCCTTTATCACCTTTTCAAGCGCGCTGATATGCCGTACGGTCGGACCGCCGCCGTGATTGCCGACGCCGTAAAAACTCATGAGCGGAATATCGTATTCATTGGCGTTTTTGATCATTTCAAGCGCTTTGGCTTCGTGGTTGGTGAGGCCGGCATATTCCGGATGACGGGCCGGTGAAAACGAATCGTCCCCGTAGCCCATGGTGAGCCGGAAAGTCCTTACCGAACTCCCGTCGGGCGACTGCCAGTTGAAAAGTCCGGTGGGTAAGGCCGGGTTTTCGTTTTTATCCGGGCGCATCATCACATAAGCATTCATACCGCCGTGCTTTAACAGCTGCGGGTACATACCGTTATGCCCGAAGGAGTCAACATTATAACCGAATTCACAGATTTTACCGAACTTTGCCCTATAAAAACGCTGCGAGTAGAGCATATGCCGCGCGAATGCCTCGCCGGATGGAATATTGCAATCCGGCTGTACCCAAAGCCCGCCCGCCAAGACCCAACGCCCTTCGGCGACGCGCTGTTTGATTTCCTCAAACATTTCGGGTTCGCTTTCCTCTACCCATTTATAGTAGGATGCGGAGGATGCGGTAAAGATATAATCCGGGAATTCATTCATCCGGTCAAGCGCAGAACGGAAAGTCGACTTAATCTCCGCAAAGCCTTCGGTTTTACGCCAGAGCCAGACCGGGTCCAGGTGCGCGTTGCCTATCAGAAAAACCTTGTTTTTAATCATCTTGCACGATCCTTTGTTTCAAAATAGGTATTCGCCGCGTTTTGCTTTTATCAGCTGTTTTTCTTCTGCTCTGCGCGAAGCCTGACTACATCATGATAATTCGTGTAAATAACGCCCTTGCTCTCCAGGTATTGACGGGTCATCGGGTCGGCAAACAGCTTATGCTCCCACACGCGGCAGCGCCACAGCGCCGTGATGCCTTTCAGTTCGTCACATTCCAGCGAGGGGTGAATAAATGTTTCGGAAATGCCTTCCGGTATATTGGAAAGCCTGTCATAAATATATTCACGGTAAGTTTCATAATTCGCCTTTGTTTCCTCGCTCCAATTCGGGAATAGCAGGTTATCAATTAAAGGGACATTATTGTCGTCCGCGCACTGCGCATAACCGTCAATAAGCATCTGCGCCATATCGACCGGAATATCATCGGGAAAATCTTCCGGCACATCTTCCGGCCTGAAGCGGCGGAACATCCTGAACGCATAGCCTAGTTCGCCGCAAACCTCAAAGGTTTTTGGCATCACTTCGTAGTTGCCGTTGAGCCCATACAGGGAACCCATGTGGTTGTCAAGGTGAGATGGTTTGAGCCCGAGTTTGACTGCCCTGGCCACTTGCGCTCTGATTTCGTTATCCACTTCATTAATATCGCAATGTTCCTCAAACTCATCATTTTCCGGGTAAAAATAGCCGTATTGATCGCATAACGAGGCATTGTTGTTTAAACTGACCGGCCCCCAGCGGTAACCGCCCCACTCGCTTGTAAAAGTGAGATGAACACCGACCGCGTATTCCGGGTGCTGACCCGCCCATTTGCACGCTTCCGGCGCCCAGCCACAGGGCACCATGATGGTGGAGGATGAAATACCGCCTTTTTCAAAAAGGTCCATCGTTGCCAAATTGGCTGCCCGGCACATACCGAAGTCGTCGGCGTTGATGATTAAATACTTTCCGTTCATTGCAAATTCCTCTTTCTGTCTATCATTAATTACATTATTCCGTAACCTTTTGCCCAGTCATACCAAACTTCCAACGCTTTCAGGCGCTGCGGGTTCAGGTCGTGATTGCCCCTGGTGTACCAGTTCATTTTAATGCCTTGCAGGTTGACAAGATATTTTGCCGTGGCGCAAAAGCCGCTGTCCATGGCGTTGTCAAGCAAACAGATATGATCATGCGTCTTCTTAGCCTCGTCCACTTTCCCGTGTGAAAATTCATCCCACATCTTTACAAAAAGATGTGTGCCGCAGGTGGTCGGGGTTGCGCAAACACCCCTTGCGCCGGCCATATAAGCATCAAACAGATAGGGAATGTTCGCCTGCAGAACAGAGGATTCGCCCTGCACGGCAATTTTTTCTTCTATTTTCGGCATGGTGCAGGTTGTGTCTTTGATCGCGACAAATCGCCCTGTGGCAACAAGTTTTTGATAGGTTTCCGCTTCCATCCTTGCCGGGGAACAACCGGGGAATTCATACAGCATGATCGGAAGTTCGGTGTAAGTTGAAAGCTCCGCCAAATAGGTAAACATGCGTTCTTGATCATTGCCGTAACCCTTCGTTACAAAAACAAGACCGGAAACGCCGGTGGCTTCCATCCGCTTAATTTCTTCAATCTGTGCATACCAGGAGGGCTCCAGGTTTGCTGTCGCGACAACCGGCACATCTCCTGCCTGGCCGACAACCGTTGACGCGATTTTAATTCGCTCATCCAACTGGAGGCTTGCCATTTCCGAGGAACCGCAAACGGCGAATAAGTGCTGCGGCTTATGGGATGCCTGCCATGCGGCATATTGTGTCAATGCGCTGAAATCAATAGACCGGTCTTCGTGAAAAGGTGTTAACACCAGTGCCCAAACGCCGTTGAATTGCTTCATGTCATTCTTTTTATACATACGATACCGTACCTTTCTTTTTCTTACTCGGCTTCTTCAATCAACTTACTGTAACGCGCGAACCAATACGGCAGCAGGAAGAACGAACCATCTTCCGCAGAAGTCCCATCCCCCGAATCGACTCTGAAGTGGTTGCTGTCATCCCTGCCAACCCGGCGTTCATCCGCCGGCAGCGGGGCAGCAAGCTGTGCAGGTTCGCCAGGCTCGGCAAACTCAGTGCTGTAATCAAGTTTTTTACGGGTACTGTTGGTGATTTTATATTCGATGAGGCTCAGCGGCGTTTCACGCAAGGTTTGAACCGCTGCGTCAATATCGCAATATCTGCCCGTGAAGGCGCCGTAAATAAAGTTCCACAACGGTGTACGCTCGATTTTTTCATACTGCCAGTGGTGTTCAAGCCCCATGAAAACAATGGCGCGCAGCGTCTCATCCTCTTCCAGGCGCAGAAGGGTTAAGGTGCTCAAAAAGCCCAGGTTGTCGTCAATATGGCAGCCATGGCCATCTTGAATCTTATGCTGCGCCACATTCAAGATATAGTGATGTTTTTTAATTAAATCTCTGTACTCTTTGTTGTAAACCTCATTGCCGGACATGTGGTACGCTGTTTTCAGGAAAGACAGCAGTTCCAGCGAGTTAACGCCCTTTTCTTCCACCCACTTATTGTCATGATTGAGGGAAGCGGGCGCCCAGTTTGCCCAGGTTGTCGGCAGACCGTCTTTGTCAACAAGCTTGTAGTCGTTCCTGATCATATGGTCAACCATGCCGCAGACGGCTTCTTCAATCTCCTTTTTTTCCGCATCGTTGGCACAAATGTCGTAATAAAGCGAAAAGGCAAGGAAATGACCAACCATTTCATCGCTGGAGGTTTCGCATTTCCACTCGCAGGAACCGTCGGCTGTCAGGTCCCATTCCCGGTCACCGTTGCCGAAACCTTCTTCACCCGGGCGGCGCACCGCGCGGGCGGTAAAACCGGGAATGCCGGAAACTTTTGTCAGATAAAGCATTGCCTTGATGGACCTTTTCGCGTTCGCCAAGGCATCTTTTTTGCCGGTTACCGCGTAGCGGTAGGTTTCCGCCGCGGCATAGCAGCCCGTCCAGAGCCCGTCATTGTCGGATATATGCACACTGCCGGTCGTGAGGTCTTCGTTGACAATCCCGCCCCTGCCGCAAACAAAGCCGTCACGCACATGATGTGCTTCGGTTGTTTTTTGGTAGTGTTCCGCTTTTTGCGATAAAGTCATCATGCTGGTTGAAATTCTGCTTAACCCTGCGTTCGTCGCAGCCCAAACAGTTTTACAGTCACCCGAAACGGCAACGGCTGTCACATCGCTTGCCGGCACCCAGCGCATGGCGCCGAGGTACTTAAGCGCGCCCTTATCCAAACAGATCACGCCATTGTCGGACGCAAAGTATTTGCAACCGGCAGCGTCAAATTGGATAGCATTGATTTTTTCCGCCGGCAGGGTGTCGATTTCGTTCGGACCGATCCAATAGTCAGTATTATCATAAATATAGACGCCTTCGTCCGTACCGACCCAAAGGTGCCCCCAGGAGTCAAATTTAATGTCGTTCACGGCGCACTTTGGCATGTCCGAGGTTTTTGGGGAAACGCTTTTCCAGCGCGGGCGTTTGCAGCTGAGCCCCATAACGACATTTTCTTCGGTTAAAACGAAAGGCATTTCTTCAAAAACAGTCAGTTTATGCCCGGTGCCGTCAACCGGTTTGGCCACCTGCCAGTCGCCGTCAACCAAGCGGTACAGCACTTCTTTGGTCAGTAAAAAGACGGTAGGGCCATGCTGAGCCAGCCCGACGATATCGCAGTTTTCGCCAAAAGCTTTAACGAAAGATATTTTGTTGTTTTTGCAGGTATACAGCTTGTCCCCGCAGCCGACCCAAAGGATACCGGTATCGTCGCAAAACAGGAGGCATACCGCCGCATTGGGGTTCTTTGCGTCAACCGTCAGCCCTGCAAATCGCTCACCGTCAAAATATACCAACCCCTTTGCCGTGCCTGCCCAAAAGCGGCCCTTTTTGTCGATTGCCGCGCATAAGACTTCGTTAGACGGTAAACCGTTTGCCTGCGTAAAAAAAGTCCGTGACCGCTGCGGGAAACTGCCGGAGAAATAATAACTGCCCATATTTAACATACCTGCCCCCAAAACTTATATTTTCAATTCATTTTTGCTGTGACTGCAGTCCGGAATATTATAGTATACGCCCGCTCTTATTGCAAGCATTTCGGGTTGGAAACCGGTTGCTTTTTTAAATCTTTCGGTGTAAGATACAGTTAACAACTCAACCGGAAGGAGCACTTGAATGAAAGGCTTATCCCCCTTGAAAATGCTTGAAAACAGAGTTTGGCGTATTTACCTCGGCGGCGCGCTGCTGGATGAACTCAGAGGCAACGAAGGCTGTGACGGCTACTACCCCGAAGATTGGCTCGCATCCGTGGTACAGGCCAACAATCCCCCGCATGAAGGTCAGCCCGAGCGCGAAGGGCTGAGCAAGGTGTTGACCGCCGACGGACAAACCGCTTATCTGAAAGATTTGATTGACCAAGACCCCGAAGGGTTCCTGGGCGAAGAACATATTCAGAATTTCGGCGTCAATTTCGGGGTGCTGACAAAGTTTTTGGATTCCGCCGAACGGCTGCCGATTCAGGTGCATCCGGATAAAAAGGCGGCACGGGAACTTTTTCACTCCGACTACGGCAAAACAGAAGCCTGGTGCATCCTCGGCGGGCGCGAAATCAACGGAGAGAAACCATATATCCTCTTAGGTTTTAAAGAGGATGTCCATACGGATATTCTGCGTGAACTGTTTGACAAACAGGATTTGAAGGGTATGGAAGCCCTCATGCACAAAGTGCCCGTCAAGGCCGGTGAAGTGTATATGATTATGGGCGGCACCCCGCACGCCATCGGACCCGGTTGCTTCCTGCTTGAAATTCAGGAACCGACCGACTACACCATCAGCCTTGAAAAATGCAACACACTCGGCGAAAAACTGCCGGACTTTTTATGCCACCAGGGCGTCGGCTTTGAAAAAATGTTTGACTGCTTCAACTATATCAACTACACCTTTGACGGTCTGCTCGGCGCGTTCAAGCTGAACCCTGTCTTATTGGATAGCAATGACAGCTTTGTTTACACGCAAATTATCTCGTACGACAACACCCCCTGCTTTGCGCTGAACAAGCTGGAAGTGACAAAAAGTTTTACGCACCGGTGCTTGGGCAAGCCCTCCGCATTGGCGGTTGTCGCAGGTGCGGGTAAAATCGCCGGCATTGAAGTCAAGAGCGGCGACTGTCTGTTTGTACCGGCGATGGCGGATGCTTTTGAAATCGTCAGTGAAGGCAATAATACGCTGACCATGCTGGAATGCCTGCCGCCCTGCTGCAAATAACCTACCTATACGAATACTCGCTTGAGATGAGTGAAAAGGAGGGCACTAATGGTTGAAGTAATTAATATTACAAAAATGTTCGGCAGCTTTACCGCGTTGAGCGGACTTTCGTTCCATGTAGACAAGGCTTCGATGTACGGTTTAGTCGGGTACAACGGCGCGGGTAAAACCACCCTGCTCAAAACAATCGCGGGCGTATACAAGCCCGAAGCAGGCGAAGTTAAAATAAAAGGTGAGAACATCTATGAAAACGCGAAGATGAAACAACGGCTTTTTTATGTGCCGGATGACCTTTATTTTCAGCCCTATGCCAGTATGGAAAAAATGGCGCGGTTTTACAAGGGCTATTACCCGATGTTTAACGAAAACACCTTCAACAAACTAACCGAATTGTTCGGGCTTGACAAAACGAAACGAATCAACGGTTTTTCCAAGGGCATGCAAAGGCAGGCGGAAATGGTGCTCGGCATGGCAACCCACCCGGAGGTGCTGCTGTTGGATGAGAGTTTTGACGGCTTGGACCCGGCGAAACGGAATATGGCCAAAAAACTGCTGCAGGAATATATGAGCGAAAAAGAGTGTGCCATCATCGTTTCCTCCCATAACCTGCATGAACTGGGCGACATCTGCGACCACATCGGGCTCATCAACGGGCAAAAAATCGTGTTGGACAAGGCTGTTGATGAAATCAGCGGCAGCCGCAGCAAGTTCCGCGTTGTTTTTGACAGAGAGGTTGACCGAGCGGACTTTGAGGCACTTGAGCTCAAACATTTTACGCAAGACGGTAAGATCGTCACCTTATCCGCAAAGGGAGACAGCGCGGAATTGGAAGAAAAACTGCGGGCGATGAATCCTGTTCTGCTGGAAACATTCCCGCTGTCTTTGGAAGAGATATTTTTGGAAGAAATGGAGGGAACGGGTTATGACCTCACAAAAATCTTCGGTTAGCACCTTCACTTTCACCTTTCTGTCCGCTCTCAAAGGCAATTTTGTACTGCCGCTGCTGAACTTGTTCGCGTTAATCGCGACTGTGCCGGTTTCGTGCGTTTTCGCCATCAAAGGATTCACCGGGATGAGCTACGACCCCAAAACGGGTGCGGCTATTCAGGGTACCGAAAAAATAACCGACTTGTACAAATACATTATATTCAACGAATTCGGGCAGATATCCGGCAATGTTTTTCTCCACTTATCCGTCATCGCGTTTTCCATCCTGCTCGGGGTTGTGATGTTCCGTTTCATCGCGGGCAAAAAAACAGTGAATGTTTACTACAGCCTTGGCATTACGCGAAAAAACCTGTTTGCTTCAAAATATCTCGCGGGGATTCTGATGCTGAGTGTTTCTATTGCCCTGCCGTTCCTGGCCTGCCTGGTGATCAACATATCCACCTTCGGTTCCTCCAAAGAGCTTTGGGCGGTCATTATATACTACATCCTTGGCTACTGCGCGCTGTCATTCACGGCGTTCAGTTTGACCGCCGCGGTATTCAGCTGTGTGGGGACAATTGTTGAAGGAGTCACATTTTCCGGCATCTTGATGCTTGGCCCGACAATGGTTTTTTACGGCATTCAGTTCTTGATGAACAAGCTCACCCTCGGTTCGCCGTACGGGCATTTTTACGATGCGGATTATCGTGTCACCAATTCCCTGGCTGCAGGACTTGCAAGGTATAACCCGATTTTATTCCTTTTTAATCAGGTTTCGAAAATCGGCATGCTCTCGCGCGAGAGCACGGAAAGCAAGTTTGTTTTTGAAGCGCCGAATTATGCCAATACCATTATCTGGTTTGCAGTTGCGGTCGCCTTATTCTTTGCCGGCATCTATCTGTTCCAAAAACGCAAGGCAGAAATCTGCGGATTTCTTGGTGTAAATAAACCGCTCAACTTTGTTATAACTTTTTTGATCGGTTTTTTCTCGCTGACAATTGCCATTGTCGCGGCAACATCTGTTTTAGCGGGTATACTCATCGGTGTTGCGTTGTTTGTTGTGCTCTATGCAATTATCGACTTCGCGCTCATACGCAACCTGAAGGAATGGGCAAAAGGCTTGGTCAAACTGCCGGTTCACCTGGGGGTTGCGCTATTGATTGTCCTGATTTTCGCCACGGGGCTGTTCGGTTATTCGTCAAGAATACCACGGCTTAACAACATTGAAAGTGTGGACATAACGCCCATGACCTCCTCAGGTGTTGTCAACCCTCTCGGGTACGGCGGGTATGGCGACGGCGAGTTTGTTTTTACTTACGGCATCAACACACCGATTACCGGATTTAAAAGCGCGAGAGACTTGGAAACCATCACACAACTGCACCGGAAATTCATTGACGCGGGTAAAGTAAAGGCAACTCAAATCGGCACCACACTCCCGGTCGAACAACAAGTTACACAATGTGCGGTCAGAATCACTTATCACTTGAAAAACGGAAATTCAATTAACCGTTTTTACGGTGCAGCCGCCATGGAAACCTTGACCGCGATGCTCGCCATTGATGAAGCCGACCGTTACAGAGAACTGATCAAGCAAAACCTGACAGAACCGGCAACGGATTCGGACAGTGCTCAAACGAAGGAGATTAAAAATATCTTTCAGTCACCGGACTCTGCCGTTTCCATCTTTCCAAACAGACTGAACACCGCCAACGATATCAAGCTGACGCCCGCCCTGCGCGCCGGCCTGTTAAGCGCGTTAGTCACTGATTTAACCGCGCAAACCGCGAAAGACAGATTCTTCCCGCAGGCCCCGGCTATCGGTGCTATTCAGTTTTACCTGCCGGGTGAAAAACCAAAAGACGCTTACGAATATATACCGGAGATGCCGGTCGGATCCGCCGGCCGTTCGCTGACAGGTTATGGCTCGGCGAGCATCATACTCACAAAAGATATGACAGCCACGCTTGGTTTTCTGGACGCAAACGGTTTGACGGGTTATTTTGATAATGACCCCGACACCGGGTTTGTATCCGCGCAGGTTATTTCCGCTGCAAAACTGACTGACAACTTCTATTACTACGGTGCGGATATGTCCTTCCACTTTGTTGGCGGCTGGTCATCACAGACCAATGATTACGGTAATTTCGGCGGGGCATATAAAACGGATGATAAAACCGTTGTGGACGAAATGGCCTTGAACGCTCATATTTCCTATTTCAACAGTGTTGCCGGCTATTTCGTTAAGTTTGAATTGGCAAACGGGGGCGGGTTTACAACGCTGTATGTGCCTGCGGATAAAATGCCGCGCGCTGTTGTTGACGCGGTTGCCAAGCACATCCAGATTCGTCCCGATTATCCGATGGAAAAATTCGCTTACTAATCCATATATAAACCGCGGCGGTCTCCTGCAAGGGAGGCCGCCGTTTTCACTTGATATCAGATTGTTACAGGAGGGCTTTTATAGCCGCGTTGATTTGCTCGCGTTTGGATAACTGCCACTCTTCACTGCGCGGGTAGGTGCGGAAAGTTAACGGCTCGTCCAGTTTTTCCTCCAGCAAAGCCAATGCTTTATTTCTGCCGGCAAGGTGTTCGAGCAGCTGCAGCGCGCGCATGTCTTGAAGCGCGTCATAAAACACCTTCAGCCGAAGGGAATTGAGCGGATGACCGTCGTCACCGGGATAGACGACAAAGGCGTCACCGGACGGGAAGGCTTTGCCCGCGTCACTTTCTTCAAACGGATTGAGCGTCCGCTTTGAAAACTGCGCGTACCAGAAGTTGTGCCCCCACTGTAAAAATCCTTTTACATCAAATTTATACAACTGCATGCCGAGCACCCGGTTGCGCTGGGAGGGCATGGCAAAAAAGCGGTTGGCAACATAATCCTTATGCTGCCCGCAGCAGTAATATGCCCAAAGTTCCGGCACCTCGCCGATAAAAGGTTCGATATGGTTGGTCGCGGGGATGGGTGTTTTGACAGCGCCCTTGCTGTAAAACTTGAAGTCCGACAGCGCGTCGATAACGGGAAACCCGGGGAACAGTTTTTCAACGAGTTGGCTTCGTTTCTTATAAGCGTTATACTGCCCGATGGACGGTTCGTCCGACACATGAAAAAAACAGCGGTCTTTGAGCGCGTTTTCGTCCATAAAAGCGTTGAGCGCTTGCGCGAACCCGGTTAAGAACGCCGTATATTTTTTGCTCGCCGCCCAGGTATGCCAGCCGAACAGCTTGACCCGTTTGCCATCAACGGTTGCTTCCACCTTCGGCGCATACCGCGCGCCCCATTGTGTGAACAGGTGGGACATCTCGAAATAATCCACCCCACAGCGGCTGCACATATCCACCCAACGCTTCAGATTTTTTAAATCGAAGCTGTATGCGCCGTTTTCTTTGATTACCCCCACCAACTGCACCGTTGGCCGCTCTCCCCCGGGTTGCGTGTCCAGCGGCGGGGTAAACAGCGGGGTTAAAACAAGATTCATGCCGTGCCGAACGGCATTCTTCAAATAATTCTCTGTAATGCGCCAGTACTCTTCGCTGAAAACCTCCGCATTATACCAAGTCGCAAGGCAGTCGGTATGAAACCAGTTGGTGTGCAACAAGGTCTGCCCGGGTAAATCGGCGTTGATGATTTCGACCGCTACTACCGTTACAGCAATCTTTTCCGATTCGTTTAAAAATTGTATTTCTATTGAATACTCCCCCGGTTTAACTTCACCGGCGGTGTCCAGCTCAAGCCAGACGCTCTGCCACTGTTTAGCTTTGAGTACAAAGGAGCCGGTGAGAGGACGCAACAGGTCCGGGAACAGTCCCGGCTGCGTGCGGAGATAATAATCATCATGATCTTTGTACGCGGGCATTGAGGACGGAATTGCCTCAACCAGGCAGATGCGAATATGCTGTGCAAGAGCCGAATCGATTTGAACGGTCAATGGCAAATCGTCTTCTTCATCCAAAAATATCGCTGTTTGAAAGGATGCTCTTTCATTTTTCAGCATCGAAAAAGATGACAGCGGTGTATTTTTCGGCTGTTCGTCAGCGAAGACTTTGGCGAGTGAACTCAGCGTAATGCAAGTTAACATATAGTCGTACCCCTCCAACAAAAAAGGGGCGTACCCCCGGCACGCCCCCTCTAAATAATGATCAGTTGGGTTTTTTCAAGTTCGCAAGCTTGGTGTCTTTTTCAAGCGCGCGGTCAACCGCTTTGGTAATCGCGTTGGAAAAGCCGAATTCTTGCAATGCGGCGATCCCTTCAATAGTGGTGCCGCCGGGTGAACAAACCCTGTCGATGAGTTCATACGGGTGCTCCCCGCTTTCAAGGATATACTTCGCGCTGCCCAACACCGTTTGCGCGGCAATTTGCAGGGAGAGTTTTTTGTTCATCCCGATTTTCACCCCCGCCCTCGCAAGCTCGTCGATAAACATATACGCAAACGCGGGTGCCGCCCCGGCGATAACGCCGAACATCGGGAAATACTTTTCATCCAGTGCAATCACTTCGCCAAAGGCCGCGCATATTTTTTCGACCAGTTTGACCTGTTCGTCCGTCGGCCTGCCGTTTGTGCAATAGGCAGACATGGCTTCCCCGATGGTGGCGTTAATGTTGGGCATAATACGGACCAGCGCCGGGGTGTAGGTCAGGAAAGAGGAAATGTACCCCAGTGAATTGCCCGCGGCGGTTGATATAATCAGCGGGTCTTTTGCTTTAAAAGTTTCGTCCAGCTGCTTGAGCAGATTCGGGAAATCGGCAGGTTTTATAACAATCAGAACAACACCGCAATTTTCAGCAACTTCTTGAGAAGAAGCGGCTTGATTGATGCCATGCGCCCGCGCGGCAAGGCTCAACTTTGCCGGGTCAACATCAAAAGCGTAGATTTTATCCGCATCCACCGCTTTCGAATGAAGAATGCCTTTGATCATGGCGTTTGCCAGGTTGCCGGTACCGATAAAGCCAATGTTCATGTTGTACAAATCCTATTTCATTATTTATCCCGAAGGACATCAAATATTATGCTGCTTATGCAACCTCGGATGTGCAGTTGGGGCATCTGGTGGCGTCAATGTTGATTTCCGACTTGCAGAACGGGCACTCTTTTACGGTTGCGGGTGCTTCGGGTTCCTTTTTCTTTGCTTTTTCCGATATTTTATTGATTGTTTTGACCAGCATGAAGATGACAAACCCGATGATGATGAAATTAATCACCGCGCCAATCAAAAGACCGTAATCCAAGGTGCTTGCGCCAAGTTCTTTGGCTACCGCCAGAGTCGCGCCTTTCGGGACATCCCCTTTGAGTACCACATAGAGATTGGTAAAGTCTATGCCGCCGGTGAGAATGCTGATGACCGGCATAATGATATTGTCCACCAGGGACTTGACGATTGCCTGGAAAGCACCGCCGATGATGATACCGACAGCCAGGTCCATCACATTGCCGCGCATGAGAAAAGCCTTGAACTCGCCGATAAACCCTTTACCTTTTGACATAGAAACTCCTCCTTTAATTTTGGTAACTTAATCATAGCACGAAATAAAAATATTTCAAGCAAAATTACATGACAAGCACATAATTGTAGACGGAAATAAAGTGAATAACCGTACCCGCAAGCACAAAAAGATGGAATGCAGCGTGAAAATACGGCAGTTTTTTACCCACACCGTAAAGCGCGGCGCCGAGCGTATAACAGATCCCACCGGCAAACAGCAGATACAGCCCCGGCCTGTATACGCCGCTGAAAACCTGTAAAAGGGTTTTAATACCGAGGAGCAGTATCCACCCCACCCCGATATACAAAGCCATTTGGACTTTCTTGAATTTTTCGTGATTGATGGAGGTACCGGTAATACCAAAAAGCGCCGCGCCCCAGGCGATCGAGATGGCAAGCCAGCAAGCCAGCGGATGTTCCGGCCGCATGGCGACAAGGGCGTAGGGCGTTACAGAGCCGGCAATCAGCAGAAAGATCATGCAGTGGTCAACAATGCGAAGAACTTTTTTTGTTTTACCCGGCTTCGCGAAATGATAAACTGCGGAACCGGAAAACAGCACGATAATTGAAATGCCGTAAATAACGGATGCCGCGACGCTCCACGCCGAGCCGCTTCCCAAACTTCTGCGCAAGCAAAGTACCAAAGCAGCAACCCCGAACGGTACTCCGGCCATGTGCGTGACGGAGTTTATTTTATCTTCCAGATTGGAGTAATTCGGCAAAATGACTTCCTGCATTTTTTAATCCTTTCCATTTTGAATGCCTGTCAAGTCAAAATCAGGTATGTATTCCGTGCCGGCCGAGCCGGGTTCCTGAATATATCCGTTGACAAAGCCCAAGGTTAACAAGGCGTCAGACGCCTTTTTGTATTCTTTTAGGCTGATTTTTCTGTTTAAGGGCGCGATATTTTTTGCTTGCCCCAAAGGGGTGTACTGGCTCATGAGGCTGACAGCGGTATCCGCAGGCAAATTTTCGCGCAGCCACTGCAGCACTTTGACCGTTTGCGCCACATTGCCCGGTAAAATCAAATGGCGAACGAGTAAGCCCCTGACCGCCATCCCCTCTTTATTCCTCTGCAATACGCCTGTTTGCCGGTTCATTTCCAATACCGCCCGGGCAGCAAATTTGAAGTAATCTTCAGCCCCCGAGTATTTTTTTGCGACGGATGAATCAACATATTTCATGTCCGGCAGATAAATATCCACAAGCCCTTCCAGGAGCCGGAGCGTTTCAACTTTTTCGTACCCGCTGCTGTTATAAACAACCGGCACGGGTGATTTGTATGTCCGCAGAATGTCTGCAAGCTGCGGAGCAAAGTGCGTGGGGCTAACAAGGTTGATGTTGTGCGCGCCCTGCTCGATGAGCGCGTCAAAAGTCCGCATAAGTGCCCGCGCAGTAACTTTTGCCCCAAAAAGTTCCCGGCTGATTTTAGCATTTTGGCAGTAACTGCATCTCAACGGGCAGCCTGTAAAAAACACAGCACCCGAGCCATTTTTGCCGCTCAAGCAAGGTTCTTCCCCAAAATGCAACACCGCTTTCGCGACGGTAATTTCATCTGTCATTCCGCAAACACCGGGGACTGTACTTCGGTCGGTCAGGCATTCTCTCGGGCATTTGGCGCATGCTGTCATCAGGTAATCCCTCGTCAGTTGTCAGCGGTCATATACATTATACCAATATTTATTCAAAATTCAATGATTCCGTGTTTGATTTATTAAGATTCCTGTAGTATAATGTTCCAACAAAAAGACTTTGGACATGCTTGACTTTTCGGGGGTGAACGAATGCTGTTAGCAATCGATATGGGCAATACCAATATTACCATCGGCGCTTTTGCCGGGGACAATAAGGTTTTCGTTGCCCGTTTGGCGACGGACAGGGCTAAAACTGCGGATCAATACGCGGTTGAGCTGATCAGCATCTTCAAACTTTACGGGATAGAACCCGCTGATTTCAGCGGTGTTATCATCAGCTCTGTTGTACCAGAGCTGACCGCCGCCATTGCCGAAGCCGCGGAGAAAACCGCCGGTTTTAAGCCTATGCTGCTCAGCCCCGGGCTGAAGACCGGTATCAACATTCTCACCGACAACCCCGCACAAGTGGGCGCGGACCTTGTCGCGGGCGCGGTGGCAGCAAACGCGCTGTACAAATTGCCATGCCTTGTGGTTGACCTTGGCACCGCGACAAAAATCAGTGTGATTGATGAAAACGGCGCGTTTTGCGGGTGTACCATCGGTGCCGGTGTCGCGATTTCACTCGAAGCCCTCGCGCACAGAACTTCCCAGCTGCCGAACATCAGTTTAACAGCACCCCCGAATGTGATCGGTAAAAACACCGTTGACAGCATGCAGGCCGGCACCGTTTACGGCGCGGCGGCCATGATAGACGGTCTTTGTGACAGAATCGAGATGGAGCTCGGCGCAACAGCCGGCACCATCGTCGCCACAGGCGGGCTCGCGAGCGAAATTGTGAAAGCATGCCGTCACCATGTTCTCTACAACGGTGAACTCATATTGGAAGGCTTAAAAATCATTTACCAAAAAAATAAACGAGCCAAATAATCCCCTGTTTCCGCTAAATTTTGCGTTGCATCCCCATAACGGGGAGCAGCAGCAAGGAGGAAGATAAAATGGCAAATACCGTCCAACGCAAAAAGATTCTGTTCCTGGCACAGTTTTCCATGCTCCTGGCCATTGAAGCAATCGTTTGCTTCACACCGCTCGGTTCACTCCCCGCCATCGGTCCGATTGTGGCAACACTCGCGCATGTTCCGGTTATCATCACCGCGATTCTGCTCGGCACCGGCGCCGGCACGGCAATGGGTTTTTTCTTCGGGCTATTCAGTTTTATTGTGATGACATTTACCCCGCCCGGACCCACCGCATTCGTCTTTACACCGTTTTACAGCGTCGGCGAACTTCATGGCAACCTTTGGAGCCTTGTGATTTGTTTCGTCCCCCGTATTTTAATCGGCGTGGTCACCGGACTTTGTTTCAAGCTTTTAACCAAACTGTTTGCCAAGTATAAAAAGAAGGACGCATTCGTTTACGGCATCAGCGGTTTCCTGGGTTCTATCACCAACACACTCCTGGTTTTAGGCGGTATCTATGTGTTTTTCGGCAAAGACTTTGCATCGGCCATTAATACATCCTTCAACCTGCTGTTGGGGATTATCGGCGGCATTATACTGACAAGCGGAATCCCGGAAGCGGTTATCGGCGCGGTAGTCGCTTACGCCGTTTGCCGGCCGCTGAAAAAAATATTGGCAAAACAGTAGTATCAGCATCCTATCCCGCAGAAAACGGGCGCGTCTCATTGAATGAAACGCGCCCGTTATTTTATGGTTTACTTACTTCTCGTTCTTCAGCTTTGCCAGTTCGTCCATAAAAGTATTAATATCCTTAAACTGCCGGTACACGGAAGCAAAACGGACATAGGCCACTTCGTCAATGGTCTTGAGTTTTTCCATCGTCAGCTCGCCGATATAGACGGTGGTCACTTCACGGTCAAGGGAATTTTGCAACGCCAGCTCAATGTCCGACACGGCGGCTTCCAGCGTTTCAATGGAAACGGGGCGCTTTTCACACGCGCGCAGCATACCGTTGAGCAGCTTATTGCGGTCAAACACCTGGCGTGATTTGTCCTTTTTAACAACGACAATCGGTACCGTTTCGATAATCTCATAGGTGGTGAACCTTTTACCGCAACTGATACATTCCCGGCGGCGGCGAATACGCTCGCCTTCGTCCGTGGGTCGGGAATCGATAACCTTGCTTTCTTCAAAACCGCAAAATGGACACTTCAAACAAATCACATCCTGTTAATAATAGCTATTTTGTTAATTGTAACATATTTATAGCAAATTGCAAGCAAATTTTTACAATACATACCCAACATCTGCCAAAAAGCTATGTTACAGATGTCATCATTTGTTTTTGTCCGGTTCGGGACAATGTAATTTCTCCATTAACAGCATTGCATCGGTCAGCTGGCTTTCATCCGCAAAGTTATGCCGATAGATTTCGATAATATAGTCACCTGTATATCCGGCAGCGCTCATCACGGAAAATAGCCGCACATAATCAAACTTGCCCTCCCCCGGGGGCAGGCAGTCATGCATGTCGTCAAAGTCGCTGATGTGGATATGCGCGATGTGCGCTTCGAGCCCGGCAACAAAGTCGAACGCGGAATAGCCCGCCCTGCCCGCTTGTTTGAGGTCTAAAACGATTTTAAAGGTACTGCCGATATAATCCTTCATCGCTGTCAAAAAGGCGCTTGATTCCGAACGGTAATGCACCACATTTTCCTGCGCGACAGTGATGCCGTGCTTTCTGCCGTTTTCCATGAGTTTTGCGAAGCGTTCAAAATAAAGTTCATCCGAAACAGCGCTCAGCGGCTTGCTGCCGTGCATCACGAGTATTTTAGCACCAAGGATGTTCGCCGCGTCAAAATATTTGTTAAAAAAGTCCAGTGTGTCCGTAAAACGGCGCTCATACTCACTGAACAGGAGGTACGGCTCGCCAAACGACAAAAACGGGTGCAGGGAAGGGATGCGTATACCGTTGGCATCTTTTATTCGGCAGATTTCATCCAAAAACGGTCTTTCCAACTCCGACCAGGTGTTAATAAATATCTCACAGGTTTTTGCGCCAAGCAACGCGACTTTTTGCAGCGCAAGCTCCGTTTCCAATGGATAATAACACGATGTTGAAACGCCGATGCCCATTGGCGCACTCCTTTCCGCGGGTCTACTTTTCTTCGATAATCAATTAAACAAATGATACCACGCCGGTTATTCAAATGCAACCTCGATACCGAACGGGGTCATTCTCCGCGCCGACGGAGATTTATAGGACGGGTGCCG
>CAZTCR010000001.1:0-185992 GCA_964612185.1 uncultured Eubacteriales bacterium | reverse complement strand
ACTACCCTCGTCTGAGGCGCTTAAGTAGCATACCAAAACACTTGCCCGTTGTCAACAATTATTTTTGGTTTTGCTGCTTTTATCCGTTCTTTTCTTCAACTCGTCCGGGTGTTTCGCATTCTGCCGGGCAAATACCCGCGTTAACTGTATCAGCAGCAAATTTTTTAGCCGGATGAAGTCCGGATGCAGGCAGGGGAATTTTTGTTTGCAATCTGTCTTTGTAATAGTGTATAATATAATGAAGTATAATGGTATAGTGTTGTTTGGAGATGAATCATTGGAAGCCTATTTGGATAACTGCGCAACCACTCCGCTTTGTGAGGAAGCCGTGGCGGCGATAACAAAAGCATTGAATCATTACTGGGGCAATCCATCCTCCCTGCATGCCAAGGGGCAGCAAGCGGAAAAGTTGTTGGAACTAGCCCGGAGCGAAATCGCAAAAAAGCTCGCCTGCCGGGAGGAAGAAGTTTACTTCACCTCCGGGGGCACCGAAAGCAACAACATCATCCTCTTCGGCGCGGCGCACGCGCTCAAAAGGCAGGGCAGGCGAATTGTTACAACAAGCATTGAGCATACGAGTGTTTATGAACCCGTCAAGCAACTTGAAAAAGAGGGTTTTGAGGTTATCCGCCTGAAGGTCGACGGCACCGGCAGAATATCCGAAGACGAACTCCGTAGCGCAGTAAATGCCGAAACCATTCTTGTGAGCATAATGGCAGTGAACAACGAAGTCGGAACCGTTCAGCCCGTTGAAGCCGCGAAAACAGCGGTTGCAGCGGTTGGCGCGCCCGCCCTGATTCATTGCGACGCGGTACAGGCTTTCGGTAAAATGGTTGTCAAACCGGCGGCTATGGGGGTTGACCTGCTGACATTAAGTTCGCATAAACTGCACGGTCCAAAGGGCGTCGGCGCCATTTATATGAAAAAAAGTGTCCGCCTTGTTCCAATGTTCTGCGGCGGGGGGCAGGAAGGCAAACTGCGCCCCGGCACCCAGCCGGTGCCCGCAATCGCCGGATTCGGCGCGGCGGTCAAAGCGCTGCCGGACATTGCCACGGAGCTTGAAAGCGCGTGTATGCTGAGGGATTATTTCGTCAAACAGCTTGGCAAACTCAGCAATATAACCGTTAACTCCCCGCCCGAAGCGTTGCCTTTCATCGTGAACATCTCTGTTTTAGGCATTTTGTCCGACCATATGCTCAACTTTTTATCCGAACGCGGTGTTTATGTTTCCAGCGGTTCCGCCTGCGCCAAAGGGCAAAAGAGCAGAGTGCTCACCGCCATGGGGCTGGACGAGGAGAGGCTGCGCAGCCCGCTGCGGATCAGCTTTTCAAGGTTTACAACCAGGGAACACCTGGATATGCTGCTGGAAGGCATTGCCGAAGGACAAAAAAGGTTCTTAAAGAAATAATCAAGATTTGATTTGGAGAATACAACGATTCATGAAAGAGATCATTTTAGTTAAAAACGGCGAGCTTGCCCTCAAAGGGCTCAACCGCCATACTTTTGAAGATATTCTCATCGGCAACATGCGCCGCCGCCTGTCCGACTTGGGGCGTTTCCGTTTTACACTCTCCCAGTCCACCATCATGGCAGAACCGCTCGGTGAAGATTTTGATTTGGATGAAGCCGTTGAACGCTTGACCCGGGTTTTCGGTATTGCCGGTTTATCGCGTGCCGCAGCTGTGGAAAAGGACATGGATACGATTCTTTCGGCAGCCGGGGAATATCTGGCCGCGCAGCTCCTCGCGGCAAAAACTTTCAAAGTGGAAGCCAAGCGTTCCGACAAAAAGTTTCCCTTCAATTCCCCTGAAATTTGTACAGAACTCGGCGGCCGGCTGCTGGAAGGATTTCCGCACCTCACAGTCGATGTACATCGCCCGGACCTGACCGTAACGGTTGAAATCCGGGACCGGTTCGCTTATATTCACGGCAACCAAATAAAAGGCGCGGGCGGTATGCCCGTTGGTTCTTCCGGCAAAGCCGCTTTATTGATTTCCGGCGGTATTGACAGCCCCGTTGCCGGTTGGATGATGGCCAAAAGAGGTTTGGAGCTCGTTGCGGTTCATTTTGCCTCCCCACCCTTTACCAGCCCGAAAGCGGAGATGAAAGTGCATAGCCTGTTGAAAAAGGTTGCTGTTTACAGCGGGAGAATAAGCCTTTTCGTCGTGCCTTTCACTGCCATTCAGGAAGAAATCAAAAGCAACTGCCCCGAAGAGCTCTTTACGGTGATTATGCGCCGGATGATGATGAAAATCGCCGAGATCATCGCCGGCAAAGAAACCTGCGGCGCGTTGATTACCGGGGAAAGCGTCGGGCAGGTGGCCAGCCAAACGATGTATGCCATCGCCTGTACGGATGCCGCCGTATCCATGCCCGTATTCAGACCCCTTATCGGTATGGACAAGGATGAGGTGATCATCCTGTCCCGCAAAATCGACACTTTTGATATTTCTATTCAGCCTTATGAGGACTGTTGTACCGTGTTTACCCCGAAACACCCGAGAACCCGCCCGAAACTCGAATATGTTGAAAAGGCGGAACTGGTTTTAGATACCGAAGCGCTGATTGCCGAAGCCCTCCGCGGTGTAAAAATCACTCCTATAAATTAGACGGGAGAAGTCAAATGCCTGTTTGTGAAATCATATCGGTGGGCACCGAACTCCTGCTCGGGGAAATCCTCAATACGAATGCCCGCTTTCTGTCGCTCGAACTTGCCGCGCTCGGCATTTCCGTGCTGCGTCAAAGCACCGTGGGCGACAACCCCGAACGCCTCGCGCAAACTTTACGCGACGCGCTCTCGCGCAGCGATATCGTTATCACCAGCGGCGGCCTCGGTCCGACTGCGGACGATATCACCAAGGAAGTCTGCTGCGGCGTGATGGGTTTCGAGCTCGTTGTTGATGATGAAATTCTTACCCTGCTCAACGATTATTTTTTATCCCGCGGCATCAAGATGCCGGAAAGCAATAAAAAACAAGCCTATGTGCCCGTTGGCGGTACAGTCTTCCGAAATAAAAACGGTACCGCGCCCGGTATCGCCTGCGAAAAAGGCGGCAAATGCGTTATACTGCTGCCCGGTCCCCCGCGTGAACTCAACCCGATGTTTTCGGATTGTGTCAAACCATTCCTGTCAAAGTATTCGGACAGCGTAATTATTTCGCACACGGTAAGAACCTTCGGCATCGGCGAAAGCGCGATGGCGGAACTTGCACAGGAACTGTTGTGGGGAGAAAACCCGACTGTTGCCCCGTATGCCAAAGACGGCGAAGCGCTGTTACGGGTAACCGCCCGTGCCGCCACAGCCCCCGAAGCGGAAACCTTGTGCGCGCCGGTGATTAAAAAACTGCTGGCAAGCCTTGCGCCCTATGTTTACGGCGTCGATGTGGACAGCCTGCAGCAAAGGGCAGTCGAACTGCTGACGGAAAAAGGTCTTCGTGTCGCCCTTGCCGAATCCTGCACTGCCGGTTATACCGCAAAAAGGCTGACGGAAATTCCCGGCGCTTCAACGGTTTTTGAGTGCGGTGTCATCTCCTATTCAAACGAAATAAAAATAAAACTGCTGGGTGTTTTGCCCGACACCTTGGAAAAGCACGGCGCAGTCAGTAAGCAGACTGCCGTTGAAATGGCAAAAGGCGTACGAAAGCTTGGCGGAGCGGACATTGGTGTGGGCATCACCGGTATTGCGGGTCCCCATAGCGACGGCAGTCAAAAACCCGCAGGCTTAAGTTATATAGCGCTGGCGGATGCCGGTTCGGTTACCGTTGAAAAGATTGAAACGGGCAGACTCTATGACAGGGAGTATAACCGGTATTATACGGCATCAAGGGCTTTAAATATGATCAGAAAATATGCGGCCGAATATAACGCCGTGTCCCTGGGAGGGTAAAGACTTGGCAGATAACGAAGAGCTCAACAAAATTGAAGAGACTACTTTTACCGTAAATGATATTGACGCTGTCATTGACAGTCTCGATTTGGAGGAACTTACCGAACGGTACGCGACCGATGTACCCGCCGAAGCCTCCGGGCAATCCGAGGATGGCCTGCCCGAAGCAGACCCGGAACCCGCCGATTCGCACGAAGAGCGGCATACGGTATCCATCGCGCCGGCAAATACCGGCAAATCGAAACGATTGTTTTTGCCTGCAGCCGGCATCCTTCTGTCGCTTATTATTGCCGTATGCGCCATGAGTATTGTGAAGAATTACCGGTTCGCGGCCTCCGCAGCGGCGGAAAGCACGCTTGCCGCCCCGCAGCCACCGCAACTGACACCTGTGCTGCCGGATTCCCTCGCGCCCCTTGATACCGATACGCAAGGCATTGTTTACCCGGAGGGGATACTGGAAAAATACCGTCCACTGTACGCGTTGAATCCGGAGGTTGTCGGCTGGCTGAAAATACCCAACACCTCTATTGACACACTCATCACACAGCGGGATAATAACGACTATTATCTGGAAAACGACTTTTACGGAAGACACACGCTTTACGGCAACTCCTATCTCGATTTCCGCAACAACCCGAAGGAACTCAATCAGAATAATGTAATCTACGGCCATTCAACAATGACAAAATCGCAGGCCTTTTATGATTTATATAAATATATGGATTATTCTTTTTATATCAACAATCCCATTATAGAGTATGGAACATTGTATGAGAATCACTTGTGGAAAGTTTTTGCGATTTATTCAATCAGCGTGAACAGAAAAGACGACAACGGTTATATGTTCTATCCGCTTCACTCCGAAATCGAAACGGAAAAATTCCCGGGGTATTTGGATCAAATTATGCAGCGTTCCCGTTTTTATACGGATATCGGTATTGATGACAACGATAAAATTCTCACGCTCTGCACCTGTTTTTACGACAACAACTATCCCGGGCGCTATGTTGATTCCAGGATGATGCTTGCCGCCAGGCTCGTGAGGGAGGGCGAAAGTACGGAAATTGATGTGTCAAAGGTTACAGATAATCCGGACTATCGCCGTCCGCAAATTTGGTACAATCATTACAAAATAAAGAACCCATACGCTGAGCGTGAAAATTGGGTTCAGTAGAGACAGAACGGTTATCAATTAATGGGGGACAAAAAGGTGAGCAACAATAAGCGCGGTGACGAAGAAGTGAATATTGATTCGATTATTGACAAGGCGGAACTTGAAAGACTGCGTCAAAAATACGCGGCAGACGATTCGGAGACCGCAGGCATCGAAAATTCCTATCCCGCTGCGAAAGAAAATGCCGCGGATGAGCTTTTATCCGCATCGGCAGAGGCGCCCGATGATGAACCATCCCCGTCTCATCCACCCCAGCCGCAAGAAAGTCAAGCTCATTCGGATGACAATATTGAACAGCTGACCTCCTCCTTCAGAGTCATTTATGAAGATTCCATGACAAAGCTTGACGATTTCACCACAGCCAAAGCGGAAGAGCCGGCCGCGCCCGCGCAAACAAGCTGCGAAGAAGCTGAAAACGATTCCCCGCCGGACAAGGAAACCTTGTTAACGCCTTTGCCCGAAATCGTTACAGACACCGGCGAAGAAAGTGTTTCTCCCCGGGCAAACACCTTTCAACGCCTGTTGAAAAAAGTTTTCCCAAGCAAGGGTGACGGTGTCGGCGAATCTATACGAAAAATCGTTCTGTTAATCGCCATCGTTACAATGCTTGTCTGCGGGGGTTACTTGCTGAACCTTTATGTTATTACCCCATATATCGGAAAACTTGAAGCAAAAAAAGCTTCTGAATTGTGGATTAAAAGTAACAACGGCAATGACGACTGGTCTGTTATCAAAGCAAAGTATCCGGATGTCGTATTCCCCGAAGGCATGCTGCCCAAACATGCCGATCTTTACGCAACCAATTCCGATTTTGTCGGATGGCTGCAAATACCGGGTATTGACATCAGCTTACCCATTGTGCAGGGTGAAAACAACGATATCTATCTGGAAACTTCCTTTTATAAGGAAAAATCAATACATGGCTGCTGTTTTATGGACAGCAGCAACAACATCGAAAAACTTGACCGCAATACAATTATCCACGGCCATAATATGAGCCATGACGATTTGATGTTCGGTCAACTTGAAACCTACAAAAAAATCAGCGGATTCAAAGCCGCGCCCCTGATTCAATTCGATACTTTGTATCGAGACACAAAATGGAAAATTTACGCGGTTTTTCTCACAAACGGCGACGGCAGCGCCGATAACGGATACCTGTTCCCCTACTTGTTCCGCAATGTGAGCAGCGATCAGGTTTTTAAGACCTATATTGATCAAATCGATAAGCGGAAAATATACTCAACGGGCGTTGATATCTTGCCAACCGATCAAATATTGACACTTTCCACTTGTACCTATGAGTTCAATAACGCGCGTTTGGTGGTTGTCGCCCGGCTGCTGCGGGACGGAGAAAGCGAAGAGATCGATGTATCGAAAGCGCAAGCCAGCGAAGACCCGCTGTATCCGCATTACTGGTATGTCGCCACCAAGCAGAAAAATCCGTACAAAAACAAGGAGCTATGGTTTCCAAGCTAAGCAGACAACAATTTTTCTGAGAAAGGCGTAAAAATGAGCGGAAAAATAAGTTTGATTTCACTAATTAAAGAACAATCGGTTTTTATTCAGCATGCGCAGCATAAAATAGCCGGCAGCGTTGACAGCATCTACCCGCCAGCCGGCCGTTTTGAAACCTTTACGGACGCGAAAGAAATGCTTCAGGCTTTGACCGCCTCCTTTTCGCGTTCAAAAGTCGTCACGGTTTGTGCTGATCGCGCCCGCTATTTGTATCTAAAAAAACTACTTTTTCAAGCTTTGAGTCTTGAAAATGAAGTGTCCGGCGCTATCACCGCCGCTATAAAAAGTTTCGTCGATGACATTACCGCCGAAACGGCAGCCGCGCACGCGCTTGTCCCAAAAGGCGCATCGGTTTTTATGACCGATGACGGTCTCTTTTCCGGCTTTGCCATCCAATCCGGCAAACAGCATTTGATTGTTTTGCCGCTTGACCTTGAGCGGCTCGATTCAATTGTTGAAAACGGATTCACCGCCTATTTGAAAACCACGCTTGACACGGCGGAAATGCCCGCGTCGCTTCCCGTGGATACAGACAATACCGCAGCCATCGCAGCAAGACTGATCGCGCAGGGTTTTTGCGCGGCGGTTGCCGCAACCAAGAGCGCCGAGCTCATTAAAATCAAAACCGCGCCGCTTTCCGGCTGGGAAAACGCTTTCAAATTTATCGATTGCGATGAAGATAGAAAAGAGATGACGCAAAAGGAATATATTGCCAATCTTGCACTGCAAGCCCGGGATAAGGCCGGTTGTTCCGTCGGGGCTGCTATATCAAATGTGTTCACCGATCAGAAAGAGGAAGATTCGCTCTTTGTGCTGGTTACCGTTGCGGACAGTTTGCGCGCAAGGGTCGCAAAAGTATACGCCCAACCGGGCGAAACACCGCGGCAGCTTGCTTTGGCGGCAGTTGACACCCTGGTGAGCATGCTTGGTGAGTACGCCGAAGCGGACGGGTTCAACGGTTTCCCAATGAACACGGATGAAACCGAAATGCCCCCGGAAGAGCTCAAAGGCAAACGCCGGATTGCGTTAAAACTGATTCTCTCCGGCATTGCCGCTGTTGTTCTCTGCCTGATTATTATTTTCTTCGGCGGGCGCATGGTAAGCGCGGTCAAAGATTTTTCCGGTCGTTTCAGAAACGCGGACCAAACACAAACGGTACCCGCGTTAACTGATACTTCGGTCGAAGCCGAAAGCAGCAAACCCTCCATTGATGAACTGTTAATTATGCTGGCCGATATGCCTTCCTACACTTCGGAAGAAAACGAAACAACCGCTACGGAGGATATAATAATACAGGCAAGTGAAAGCACAGCTGTCTTAACTGTTAAAACAACTGTCAAACCATCTTCGGCAACAACGGCTAAACCACCCTCATCTTCTGCAAAAACAACCGCGGCATCCACTGCACCCTCATTTCCGCCAACCACAAAAACGCAGGCGTCAACGGTGCCCCCTCAACTTGCCGGCTCCTTTGCTTTTACGGTCAAGGGATACGGGCACGGCGTGGGCATGAGTCAGAAAGGCGCCATCGCTTACGCAAACCAAAACTGGAACTATGAAAAAATTCTGCTGCATTATTATCAGCCGGGTGTGACCATTATTGACGACTCCGCACCGCCCGAATCGGTCAATTATGGCGGGAAATCCTATCCGCTGCAGGAATATCTCGCCCGCGCAGTTGCGCAGGAGATTGGTACCGGTTCTCCGGTCGAGGCGTTAAAAGCACAGGCTGTTGCTGCGTATACCTACGCAAAAGTCTATAGTTTTACTCTAAATAGCTCGCAAAGTGCTTTTTCATTTTCTTTTAACATGGACCCGAACTCCAATGTTATAAAGGCCGTTAACGCCGTTATCGGCAAATACCTTTCGCATAGCGGTAAACCGATTACCGCCTTTTATTTCGCCTCCTGCGCAGGTCAAACCGTATCCTCCGCCTCCGTCTGGGGCGGCAGCATTCCATACCTCGGCGGCGGTGTTGTGAGTCCGGAAACCGTTGCCGTATCCAACAGAACATACACTGTCAGTGAATTCAAAGCGCTTGTGGATAGTTACAATCTGACTTGCGGCGCAGCTAAAGTGATTACACTGCAAAACAACCCTGCCGAATGGCTGAAAATCATCAGCGCGGACAGTGCCGGTTATGTCAACACCATCCGTGTCGGGAACAGAGAAATGAGCGGCAACAACTTCCGTTATTCATTGCTGGGGCTTGGCATCAAGTCACACAGTTTTTCTTTCACATACACACCCTGACATAACCGCAAGTATAAAGAACGCCCGGCTGAATCAACATGATTTCAACCGGGCGTTTTTTGTTTGCGGTTTGCCTTTAATCTTCGAACTTTACGACAGAATTTGTCGCGGCGGATTTAAAGATGGCTTCCATCAGTTTTGTGGAACGCCTGACTTGGTCGTGTGTAATTAAAATATCCGCCTTGCCGTTGAGGGCCGCCACAACATTCTCATAATAAGCGCCCCAATCCGCTTTGACCTTTGGCAGCTTGAACTTTTTAATCGTGTCATCGGTTCTGGGCGCCATGGTTTTTGTTAAGCCCGCGCCGGCTAAAACCGGAACCGCGTCGCGGTTTTCCCAATCGGAAACCTTGATGATTTTGCCCTTGAGTCCCCAGTCTTCAATCACTGCCGAACCGTTTTCGCCCAGGATATACCAGCGCGGCAGTTTCACAAAGTTGCTGGTGGTTACCTCTACAT
Organism: uncultured Eubacteriales bacterium; assembly: GCA_964612185.1. Taxonomy (GTDB): domain Bacteria; phylum Bacillota; class Clostridia; order Oscillospirales; family Acutalibacteraceae; genus UBA1447. The sequence continues at coordinate 176,702 of CAZTCR010000001.1, read as the reverse complement.
AGGCGGTTGTGTTGTCGTCAAACTTCAGCATCGTCTTAAACCCGTCGTCCACTTCGTCCGAGGTAACAAAGGTCAGCTGCGCGTAAACCGACACTAACTTCTGCTTTTCTTTGAGCATCAGCACCTGGTCGAGCAGATGAACACCCCAATCTAAAACCATGCCGCCGCCCTGAGCTTTTCTGTTGCGCCAGTCGCCCGGCACGCCCCTGTCCCCTTGGACTCTTGATTCAATGTTGTAAACCTTGCCCAGCATGTTATCATCAATAATCTTCTTTGCCGTGAGATAATCCTCATCCCAGCGCCTGTTTTGGTGAACAGTGAAAAGCTTACCGGTTTTTTTTGCTACGGCAATCATTTCCTCAAGGTCTGAGCTGTTTAATGCGACCGGTTTTTCACAAATCACATTTTTGCCCGCTTCCAAAGCAGCGATGACAATTTCTTTATGATAGTCATTCGGTGTCGCGACCGTAACGAGTGTGACGCGCTCATCCGCCAACAATTCTTCTCTCGAGCAAAAAGCGTGTATGCCGTTTTTCTTAGACAGTTTGCATCTGTCATCAAGAATGTCATAAATACCGATCAGTTCAATGCCTTTAATTTCTTGAATCTTTCTGGTATGCCAGCCGCCCATTCCGCCGTAGCCGATAACCGCCGCGCCGATGTTCCCGTTTTTCCCCATAAATATAACCCTTTCACGGGAATTGTGCGATGTCGGCTTGCCGACATTTCGGTCATACGACAGGGCCGAAAAGCACAAAACCCAATGTTTAAAATTTATCTACACTATATCCACCAGGCATCTCCGACTTTTTCCGTAATCAGCACATCTTTCAAGAAAGAAACGGCTTTGGTCAAGCCTTCGTTCTGGCTCATCAAGCTGTCTTCGTGTTCGATACTGATTGCGAAGTCGTAACCGATCAGACGAAGGTTGGAAATAATATCTTTCCAATAGGACGCGTCATTACCGTAACCGATTGCGCGGAAAATCCAGGAGCGGTTGATTTCGTCCGTATAGGTCTTGGTATCCAGCACACCGTTGACAGCGGTGTTGTATTTGTCAATTTTGGTATCTTTCGCATGGAAATGGAAAATGGCGGGTCCCAGCTTGCGGATAACAGCAACCGGTTCCATTCCCTGCCAAATCAGGTGACTCGGGTCAAAATTGGCACCAATTTCATCGCCGACGGCCGCGCGCAGCCTGAGGAGTGTTTCGGTGTTGTACACGCAAAAGCCGGGGTGCATCTCAAGCCCAATTTTGTCCACACCATGCGCCTTGGCAAACTTGACCAGATCTTTCCAGTACGGTATCAGCACCTCATTCCACTGCCATTCAAGGATTTCGGAAAAATCGTTGGGCCAGGGGCAGGTCACCCAGTTGGGCGCCTTCGCGCCTTCGCTGTCGCCCGGGCAGCCGGAAAATGTGTTAATGCGGCTGACACCCAGTTTTTCCGCAAGCAGAATCGTATCGCGAATGGCTTTGTCAAAATCCGCGGCGATTTTTTTATCCGGATGGACAGGATTGGCGTGGCAGCTCAGCGCGCTGATTTCAAGGTTGTATTTGGCAATCAGGGCTTTGAACTCCGCCAGTTTGCCTGCATCATTGAGCAAAACATCCGGGTCGGCGTGAGATTTGCCCGGGTAACCGCCGCTGCCGATTTCAATCATTTCAATGCCGAGGGCGCTGAAATACTTCAGCGCGTCTTCCAGTGGCAGATTGCCCAGCAGGCAGGTAAATACGCCAAGTCTCATATTACACTACTTCCCTTCTAATTTTAGTGTTTTATTCCGGACAACATTTTTTAACGGGAGAGAAAAACCGTCCCAACCATTTTGGCTGTTAGTACAGGTTTTTTACCATGTAATCCATGCTGCGCGCAGCGTCTTCAAGACCAGTCGGTGTTGGGTTGTCGTTTTCCAGTATAACCCATTTAAGACCGATTTTTTTCGCGGCTTTGATAACCGAAGCAAGATCGGCATCGCCTTCACCAAGTGCTTTCGGTGTATGGTCGATTCCGTCTTTCAGGTGAATATGCACGATTCTGTCGGCATTTTCGGTTATATATTTAAAATTGTCAATCCCCGCGCAATAGCTCCAATAGGTGTCAATTTCCAAATAACAGGCTTCCTTGATTTTATCCATGGGGACCGTACCCCTCATGAGCGGCTTAAACTCCTCGCTGTGATTGTGGAAATAAACGCGCATGCCCTCTTTGGCGGCGATCTCATTGGCTTTACTGAGTACCGAACAGGTGTATTTCAAAATGCTGCCCGGCCTTGTCGGCGCACCGCCGAGGCCGATGTCTTTGCAGCCGAGTATTTTGTGGAATTTGATGGTTTCGTCAATTTTGCCGGGCAGGTAATTTTCAAGCCCCATATGCGTACCGACAGCCTTCAGCCCGACTTCGTCAAGCCTTTTCTTGAGCACTTCGGCCGTAAGCCCGAAATATCCGGCAAACTCCACGCCGTCAAACCCAAGCTTTTTTACTTCGCCGAGCATGGCGAGCATGTCGTCACCCGTTTTGATGTGATCCCTGATACTGTAAAGTTGTATTGCCTTTTTCATTGTGTTTCCTCCTAAAAAATGAACTTTCTGATGTAATTGGCGGTGAATTCGATACCCGGTTCCTCCAGGCGTCCCCGCCAGGTGCCGGAATGCGGTTCAATGCTCAAATTGCCGTCGTACCCTTGGCGGTACAGTATACCCATAAAAGCACCCCAATTGATTTGGTCAAGCCCCGCCGGCGGATCATCAACATGCTGACCGTTGACATTGATGGTGCCCTTGATATGAACATGAACAAACCGTTTTGCCCAGTCTTTCATTTCGCCCAGATAATCCCCGCTGCCGTCATTGATGCAGTGTGTCGGGTCATACTTAATGCCCAATTCATTCAGATGCCCGTGGAAAATCCCCCACATAGCCGGGTCAACTATGTAGTTGTTCCAGCGGCAGTTGTATACCCCGATTTTCACGCCTTTTGGTTTCGCGTAATCGATGAGCATTCCGAGCAAATCCATTGTTCTTATCATGTTATCATACTGGGAAAGTTTGTCCGCGTAATTGACACCCGTGTTAAAAACCGGACTCCCGAGTTCGGATGCCGCGTCTATGAGCGCAAAGCTCGCTTTCAGTTCATCCTCAATCATCTTGCCGTCTTCATCGAATTTGAGGGTACCCCATCTGCCCACGGAACCGATTGTTATGCCGGTTTCTTTGCAACGCGATTTGATGGCAGGCAGGATATCCGTAATCTCATGCGTATCGCAGCCGACATTGTTGCAGATTTCGATAAAGGATAAACCATATTTTGAAGCAATTTCAAATCCCCGTTTATCGGGATCCACGATGATTCCAAGTTTCATTTTTCCTCCAGTCCTAGTACCTTTTAGTCACTGATAAAAACCGGCTTGCCTGTTTTGGCTGATTTATATATGGCTTCCAGAATCTGTGTAACGACCAATGCCTGTTCGGGTTTGGTCCTGACTTCTTTATCATTCTTTACGGCATCTATCCATGCCCTGGATTCCAGATCAGCCGGGTCGGAAGAGGCGCCCTCATAAAACGCGACGCCGCCAGCCCGGAAATCGGGCTTTTCAATCACTTGGCGGTTGTTTTTAATATAATTGATTCTGAGCCCGTCAAACATATCAGCCCCGGCTTTGTCGCCGCAAAGCATCATAACTGCCTCGTTGGGCTCCGCGATGTTGAGTGCCCAGCTGGATTCCAGCACGATCGTCGCGCCGTTTTCCATCACGATGAATCCGAAGGCAGAATCCTCAACCGTGAATTTTTCCGGATCCCAGTCGCCCCAGGCATTGGCAGACTCCTTTTGTTTGCCCAGTTTTTTAAAGGAAGTGCCTACCACCATTTTGGGTTTGTAGTTGTTCATCATCCAAAGTGTCAGGTCAAGCGCATGTGTGCCGATATCAATCAGCGGACCGCCGCCTTGCTCATATTCATTGAGGAAAACGCCCCAAGTGGGTACGGCTCTTCTGCGCAGCGCAACAGACCTTGCATAATAAATATCGCCAAGCTCGCCTTTTTCGCATGCTTGTTTAAGATACAGTGAATCACCCCGCCAGCGCTGCTGGTAGCCGATGGTCAGCTTTTTGCCTGTGCGCACAGATGCATCATACATCTTCTTGGCTTCCGCATAGGTTTTCGCCATCGGTTTTTCGCACATCACATGCTTGCCCGCTTCAAGCGCGGCAACGGTAATAAAACTGTGGGAACGGTTTGGCGTGCAAACATGAATAACCTCAATGCTTTCGTCTTTCAAAAGCTTTTTGTAATCTGTATAAACTTTCGCGTCGGCGGTGCCGAATTTTGCCGCGGCAAGATTCGCCTTATCTTCGATAATGTCACAAAATGCCACCATTTCAACATCCTTGTTCTTCGCAAGGTTCGGCATATGTTTTCCGTTTGCTATACCGCCGCAGCCGATAATGCCGACTCTGACTTTCTTATCCATTTACAGTCTCCTCATTTCATATTCCGCGGTTGCTTTAGCCTCCGGCATTACAACCTGTCAGCATTTATTATAGACTATTAAATATTGAATGCAAGGAAAACGGCTCTTTTTTTTGTAAATATTTTATTAACATTGCCGCATCATTTCACAAGCATGGCTATGTTTGTTCCCCGGCAAAAAGCAAGCCGCCCGGCGGCACGAACCGGGGCGGCTGTAAAGGTGCGGAAAGGGCAAATCAGTCTTTGGGTTTCGTGCGGTATATCAAACCGTATTTTTTGCGGATTCTCGAAAACATGACTGCATAGAAAACCACCTGCAAAAACTCGTTCGCCGCCAACATGACCAAATAAAGGGATCTGGGGCCTCCTCTTTTAAGCAAGTCCCAAACCTGTCGGAAGGATTTTTTCACATATACCCTCGACTTCGAATCGTCACCGGGATACTTCCACAAGAAATTCAGAAAGTAAAAATAGGAGGAAACAACTTTCAGTTCCCTGTCCGGCACTTTTGAGTAATTCTTGCCGAACAGATCCATCATCTTCATTTTTTCCCACTCTTTATAGGTCTTGGGAACTGTAAATCTATTGCTTTTTATTAACTCATTGTATATCTCGGATTTCGGTATCGGACCGTAAAAGGAAGGAATCAGCAAATCAGCCTTTAAGCTTTGCATATACACGACGGTTTCTTTTAATTCTTCCTCGGTTTCATCGGGATAACTGACGATAAACGATGTTGATGTAACAATTCCTATTTCACTGCAAGCTGCTATTGTTTCTTTTACCTTGCGTAAATTCAGTTGTTTTTTTATCTGTTTTTGTCTGTCTGCCGAACCGCTTTCAATGCCAAAATAAATCCACCGGCATCCGGAGTCATACATCAACTGCAAGTTCTCTCTCGTTGGCATATCCGCGCGGAATTCGCCTCCCCAAATAAACTGAACACCGCTATTGATAATGTTGTTGCACAACTCGGTCAGGTGCGCGTTGTTAGGGCTGAGCAAATCGTCCGCAAAGCATACGCCGTCCATACCGCAGGTTTCAACAAGATACTTAATTTCGCTTAAATAATAGTTGGACGGCCGCTGCCGCCAAACACACTTGGAAAAAAACGGGTTGTAGCAATAAGTACACTCGCAAACACAGCCCTTTGATGCGTAAATATGCAACATCCTTTTGCAGCCCACATTTTCGACAAAATATTTTTTGGGGTCCACAAAGCTGAAATCAATAACAGGCAACTGCGCCAAATCCGCGAATTCCCGGTCTTTATTGATCCTGATTTCTCCGTTTTCAAGGTAAGCAATTCCGTCGATTTCCCTCAATGGCGTCTTCCCCGCAACTGCGTTTATCAACTCGAGAAAAGTGATTTCGCCTTCGCCCATCACAACAAAGTCCACAACGCCCGTTTTTAGCACTATTTCGGGGGTTAAAGAAGTAATCGGTCCACCCCAAACGACCGGAATATTTCTCTTTTTTATCAGTTTTGATATTTTTATGGCATCCGAAAAACACTTGAACGCGGGCGCGGCAATCCCTGTAACATCCGGTGTAAACGAATCAAGCTGTTTTTCTATGTTTGTGTTTTCAACCGTCCTGTCGAATATCCTGACGGCATGTCCGTTTTCTTTCAGGTATGTCGCGATTGACAACAACCCCAAGGGGATTGCCGCCTTATGTTTGATGTGAAATGCTTCGGCGTTTATTAACAATATTTTCATAAGATCACCTTCCGGCCGGTTAAACTATTTTACTCATGTTCAAAGATAAACAAGGCCGCCTTAAATGTTTTTTTGAACATTTCCCATCCGCCCGGCTGAAAAAAAGTTGTGATAAATTTAACCGCTCTGTATGGCTGCAAATAAAAGCGAATGGTGAATTCTTTCCGCTTTCGCAGCATGATTTTTTCGGTCAATCCGGTTGGCACAAAAACAGGGCGCTGTTGTGAAAAACGCGACCAGTCTGTTTTTGCGAAAGTCCCGTACTGACCCGCTTCCTTATACTGCGGAGATCCCGGAAAAGGCGTATTGATCGTAATCATCACTTGATCCAGTTTGGAACGGCAGGCGAAACGAATAGTCCGGTTGATTGAATCAACCGTTTCCCCGGGATGTCCGATCATAAACAAACCGGTGCTTGGCAATCCGATTTTGCGGCAATCACGGAAAACACTTTTTGCTCTTTCCAGTGAAATACCTTTTTTTATAATTTTCAGTATCTCCGGATCTCCGGATTCAACACCAAAATGGATGCTGTGGCACCCGTGATCATAAATAAATTTTAAAAATTCAAAGTCCACATTGTCGACTCGGCTTAAACAAAACCATTTGAAACGGATATTTTCTTTCTCAAGCAACTCGAATATTTTGCGAATTCTATTTTTATCCATTAAAAATGTATCATCCCAGAAATGGACGGACTTGAATTGATATCTTTCATAAAGGTACTTAAGCTCCGCGACAACATTTTCAGCGGATCTTTGCCGGTAGGTTCTGCCGAAAATGCTGTTGTCACAAAAAGTACATCTACCGGTGCAGCCGCGGCTTGAAATAAAGGTAACCAGAGGTGTTTCATGGTGTTCAAAAATCCGTGGTTTGTATACCGAAAAATCTTCAACAAGGTTATAGGCCGGAAAAGGAAGGGAGTCCAGATCTTCAATCAAAGGCCTGGGCGGTGTTTTAATCATATCTCCCGAATCGTCTCGGTAAGCGATGCCTTTTATATCTTGCGGGTTGCCTTTTTGATATAAACACTCCAGCAATTCATAGCAGGTAATTTCTCCCTCACCGATAACGCCATAGTCAAATTCGGGAAAAGAAAGCGCGTCTTCCGTGTTGGATGTAACCTGGATGCCGCCCAAAATGATAACACAATCCGGACGCATTGCCTTAAATTTTTTCGCAACCGAAAGCGCGCGGTGAAATGCCATTGTTGTCGCCCCGATACCGATGCAGCATAATTCGTCCTGTGTGAAATTTTCCAGAACATCCCGGCAGAGAGCTGTTTCTTCGTAATCCAATGCTTCTCCGTCAAAAACTTTTACGGAATAGTTTTTACTTTGCATATAGGAAGCAACATAATAGAGCCCCAGCGGCAAAGCTCTGGAGCAGGCTTCGCCAAGGATGGACCCGTAGCGTTCCTCATTTGTAACAGGGGGATAGACCAGCACAATTTTTTTCACAGCAAGGTACCTTCTCAAACCAAGTTTACAACTGATATTATACTGTGCCCGGCACTAAAAGGCAAGATTTTTAGAATGGATTGGCAGGTCAATATGTCAATTCAGCAATCTGTAATGATAAAAATTTTACGGCTTCCAAGATATTGGCAGCCGTAATAATTACTATTAAATTATGTAATCAGAACTAATTTTGTTAACATCGTTCATAAACCGTATTTTTTCCGGATTTTGGGAAACATCTTCGCATAGTAAATAATGCTTGTAAGTTCTTTGGCGGCGGTAATGATAAGAAACAGGGTATTACCAATACCCCTATTTGAAAGATTAAGGGTTTGCATAATCGCCCTTCTGGTGAAAACTCTTGAGTTTTGTTCAGAGTGGGTATCTTTTACAAACAACCCATTCCAGTAAAAAACCGCGGAAACGACTTTCAATTCCTTGTTGGAAATCTTTGAATAATTCTGTCCCAAATTGTCCATCATTTTGAAGTCAGTGCAAGCTTTCATGTTTTTATTATTCATTTTAATTGTTTTATTTTTGACCAAATCTTCATACATTTCAGATTTCGGAAGGATACCGCAATAATTCGGCACTTTTGCGTCCGCATCCAATTCCTGCATAAACTTGACCGTTTGCTTTAATTCTTCATCGGTTTCACCCGGAAACCCCAGCATAAAAGTTGTGTTGGTAAATATTCCGACTTCCTTGCAGTATGCAACAATTTCTTTTGTTTTATTCAAGCTTAGCCTTTTTTTGGTTGTTTTCTGTCTCTCTTCCGAACCGCTTTCTATGCCGAACATTATCCATCTGCAGCCGGCATCATGCATTTTTTGAAGCGTTTCTTTTGTGCACAAGTCAGCGCGCGTATAGCATCCCCAGACAAACTCGATACCGCTTTCAATAATCTTTTCGCAGATCATTTGAACATATGCCGGGCTTGGACCAAACAGATCATCTATGAAAAAGACCCCGTCCATCTGATGGTTTTCTACAAGATACTTGATTTCACTCAAAAAGTATTCCGGAGGGCGTGCCCGCCACGCATTTTTAGCAAGACATGAATTATAACAATAGGTGCATTGGAATAGACACCCCTTTGAGGCATAAACAAAAAGCATTTTTTCGCAGCCGATATACGGGCCGAAGTATTTTTCCGGAGCAATAAATTTAAAATCAATGATGGGAAGATTTGACAGATCTGCCAATTCTCTGCTTTTATTGACGATTATTTCTCCATTTTCAATAAAAGCCAATCCGTCGATATCCCGCAGCGGTAATCCTTGCGCAATTGCATCCAGCAAAGCCAGAAAACTTTCTTCGCCTTCGCCAAAAATTACATAGTCGACAACACCGTTTTTCAGTACATTTTCCGGACTTACTGTTGGCATTTGTCCTCCAACAACAACCGGAACACCTCTCTTTTTATAATGTTTTGCGAGTTTAAATGCATCAGGACAGTTTTGATAAGAATGTCCGGAAATTCCGACTATATCCGGCGAAAACTTCTCAATACTTTTTATTCTTCCCCGTTCCACTTCTCTGTCATAAATTTGAACGATATGTCCGTTTTGCGATAAATATGTGGCGATTGATAATAATCCCAGCGGCAGAGCCGGTAAATGCTTAGCGTGCATCGCTTTTGAAGTGATTAGCAGTATTTTCACAAAAGTCACCTTTCAAAATAGTTGTCTGTTTTCCACACAAATCAGGTGACAATTGGTTGCAATTATCATAAACCTTTTTGTTTGGGTAAATCTCATTGAAGGAGTGATGAACAGAATAAAACCTGAGCTTTCATTGACCGTCAGAAAAATTTATTCGTCTTTCTTCCGTTATGATCGGTTTAGTTGACATATTTTCTTTTACAGTAATTAAATACTCACCAAGCAGACCGATAAAAAAGAATTGAAGCCCGCTGATCAGCAGGAGAACAGGAATAATCATTTTCGTGATAAATTCATGAATTTCTTCCCGGTTGATTGTTTGAAAAACGATACCCAAACCAATGCCAACTGCTGCTGCGATCAAAAAGAAAACACCAAAAATACTCGCAAGCCTTAAAACTTTCTTTGAGTTTGAGGTTACGCCAAGCATTGCAAAATCGTAATACTTGTAAAAATTAAAATGTGTTTTGCCCTTGACTCTTTTATCCTGCGCATATTCAACCTGTTTAATGTCGTAACCGTATTCCATAATCAATCCGCGTAAATATGGATTGTTTACATGCACGGCGCGCAACACATCCAAAAAACTTTTATCCAAAAGTTCAAAATCCGTTGCCTGACTGATGTGTTCAACATCGGATATTCGATTCATCAAGCCGTAATAACATTTTCTGAAAAAATACATCAGCTTGTTTTCTTTGCTGCCGCTTTTTACGCCAAGGACTATTTTGGATCCGTTCTCCCACTGCTTCACGAATTCCGGGATTAGCTCGGGCGGGTTCTGCATGTCTGCGTGAAGCAAGACAGCGCAGTCGCCTTGCGCCTGCTGCAGTCCGTAAAATATCGTTTTGGAATATCCGAAATTGCGAGCGCTGAAAATCGCCTTGACATGTTCGTCCTTGCCGCACAAATCCAGTATATATTCTCTGGTTTTGTCGGTCGAACCATCGTCAATAAAAACAATTTCGTAATTATAGCCGATCATTTCTTTCATTACAACAGTTAGTCGGAAATATAAATCAGCAATATTTTCCTCTTCATTGAAAGAAGGAACAACGATTGATATTGTTTTCATCTTTCCCCTCCGATTCCGATCATCAACAGTTTCATTGTGCTATATTATTGATCTTTTTTTATAGTATTTCTACTTTATTATTTGTGCTCCGTTATTTTTCTCTTATTCATCAATTTGACACGGAATACTGTTCGGAGATACCTTAAGCAGCCCGAAAACGCTATTTCAGAGGTACCTTCAGTCCGGATTCTCCATACAGCCGGAACCTCAATGAAGTCGACTCCGAGTTTGAGGGGTTTCAGGCAGGTTTCAAGAAAAAAAGGATGTCTGGTCTCTTCCCACTGAATGGACCTCATAAGTTCTGCCGGATAGAGTCGAAATCCATAAGTCATATCAGTCAGTTTTGTCCAAAAAACCAAAGCAAGTATTTTTTGAAAAATAAAGTTAAGAACGAGTTTCAGTTTGTTGTAACCGTGAAATTTTCCGCCGGCTATCCAACGCGAAGCCAGAATGACGCTTTCCGGTGACTCTTTGCTCTTTTCGATGAACTTAGATATCGCGTAAGGATCCATATCCATATCAGCGGCCGCCATGATAATATGCGAGCCCTCAGCGATTTCAAATGCCTCTTGATAAGCCGGACCTATGAAAGGTTTTTTTTGATCATATAACCTCACAGAAAACGAGTTGTACGCTGATTTTATCTGTTCTGCTGTTTCCCTGCACGCCGGCGTGCTTCTGTCACAAAGCACAATAATAAATTCTTTAATATCGATTATATCACAGGTTTCAAGAATAATTTCAAAAGTTCGCTTCAATAAATATGTTTCATTGAGCGCCGGAATAATAATTGAAACTGATGTAAAAATATTCATGTCGTCCACCACGCTTTTATTCTTCTTCTGCATACAATAGGTTTTTCGATGCTGTTTTTCGTTTTAAATATCCTATTTTTCTAATAATTATTAGCAATAATGCCATCCTTTTTGCTGGTAGGATGTTCCTTTCTTTCACCTCTGATAGTATCTGCGCCGAAATAATATGCATAATATCTGTTCAGTGGTGCGTCCGTATCCCCAGTTAAGCCGGTTACCGACCAGTTGCTGATTATACTTCGCAACCTTCCTTCGGGAAACAGTATTTGCGGAATTTCAGTCTCATTGCGGATGACAATATCCTTTTGACCGGTGGCAACTTCAGTTCTAATCGAATCGGTAACAGATGTATATACTTTGAAATGTTGGTGATATATTCTGAATTCCTTGCCAAAATCGAATACAGTGATAAGGCTTATCAACACCGGCACAGTTATGAGCACATATTTATTCAAAAAGCAGCTTTTCAGTTTGCCTTCCGATTTTTCTAACCGACTTGTTGCTTCGGACAGTAAGCTAAAAAACACAAGCACAGTGCACACAAAAACCGTGAAGAATAATCGATATTCGTAATACGGAAGAGCAGTTGTTAGCACAATAGAAACACCTGTAACAACGAAAAAAAGCCCTGATACTAACAGACCGTTTCTGTCCTCGACAAATGATTTAAAGGAGAACATCGCTCCCGTCTGATTATCTTTCTTCTTTTTTCTTTTACTCAACTTTGGGGACTTTCTAATGTCAATAATCAGCCAAATGAAGACGATAACAGTAACCGGCAACAACAATTTTGTGACCCTGAAGCTAAGATATAAAGCTCCGGATAATCTGCTGGGCAATTCACTAAAGTATAGTTGTATCGGGGACTGACTATATTTCTCCAAAGTGCTGCTATTATAGCCGGGGGACAAAAATATAATCATTGTTCCAAGAATCGTTGAAACCAGTCCCATTATTGACCACATCGGAATGGTTTTCTTTCTTAATAACTGAATTGCCATAACCAAGACCACAAAACCTATTGACAAACCGAGCGACAATTCGCTTAACGACCCAGCAAAAATCCCCGCAAACGCGACAAAAACAGCAGTATAATTCGGATACTTTACCGCACCTCTATCTGAAAGCAGTTTTCGGTATGGCACCAAAAAAAGCAATATAAAAAACATTGGCCAGACTGTATAGAAACTGCATACCATCCATAAGTATGAGTTTGTCATGTTGGGGGTTAAAAACCAGAAAACAACACATACAAGCAGGAACAACCTCCAGCTATCCTTTTTTTGGTAATTGCCGTGGTAATACACTAAATATGAGAGACCCGTAAAAATAAACGCATTTATAAAATTAAAATATTGTTTCCCATACACCGCAAATATCATTTCCAGTCCTTCTGCAGTCAATCTTCCACGATAGCCTAAATAGTATCTTGCCAAATTTGAAATTATATCGCTAACACGCGTAACCCGTTCAGCAGTTTCATCGTAAGAACGGGGGCCCATATTAAAATTTTTGAATAATACATAAATATCATCGCCAAAAAGCGGTGTGTTGATGTTAAGCAAATAGTACGCACAAAAACAAACAACCCCAATCAACGCAAAGGGTAATATTTTATAAAAAATTTTTTCCTTTTTGATGCGTTCAATTTCTGACGCGTTGCTTTTTTTCATGAATATCAACACCTTTTTGTCTGATTTTCTAAAGAATTAAGAAAAAACACTATATAAAAAACAAATCAGCCGAGGCTGCTCGGTTTACCTGATACAACTTCAACGGCGCTGTTAAAATACTTGAGGTAACCCATTAACACATCTGTCTCATTATTATTTGCCCCGCTGCTTCAACCCAAGAACTCGTTTGCTAACCTTAAATCTTCTAAAGTGTTGATATTAAACTCCTTATCAGCAAACTCAAAAGTCTTACAGATCATGCCTTCATCAATACAAATTTTTATCCAATCGCACAAGTCGTATTGTCCGCTTTTCGGATTTGGCTCAACAATATCGATCAAGCTAAGCACTGTATTTTGAAAAATACAAAAACCCGTTCCTTTGAGCTTATTAAAAGGTTTTTCCGGTTTTTCATCCAAATCAATGATGTTTTTTTCGTCATCAATGAGAACAGTATAGCATTTTTTAATTTCATCATCGGTTTCATTCGGTACGGTTCCGCAGACACAGTCTGCTCCGGTGAGGGTGAAATAATTCAACATTTCAACAGGTTTTTGATTGTAAAATATCTCATCACCCAGACACAAAACAAAGTCGTCGGTTCCGATTATCGGAACGGCACATTTAATGGCATCAACAATTCCCAACTGCATTTTTTGCTCAATAAAAGAGATTTTGGCATGCTGTTGATATCCTTCAACATGTTTCTTAATACTATCGCCGTCTTTACCGATTACTATAACAATATCAAGTAATCCCATCAATATTAAGCGTTCAATACCATGAGAAATCAAGCTTTTGTTGTTAACGACGCCAAGGCATTTATTATAATAAATGCCTTTCATTCGCGCCCCTTTTCCTGCTGCCAAAATGAGACCTTTCATAAATAACCCCAAACTTCCCCTTATTTCACGCTGACAATGGTATCTGCGCCAAAGCAATAAGCATACCATTTGTTCATCATATCATTCGGATCACTGCCAATGTCTGTAACCGACCAATAATAAATAAAATTTTTCAGTCTTCCGGGTTTCAAAAGCATTGGAACAATTTCCGTTCCCCTGTTTATCACTATATTTCTTTCTCCGGAGGCAATTTTTTCCTCAATTGAACTCACAACAGCTGTATAAACAGTGAAATTACGATGATACACTCTAAATTCCTTTCCGAAATCAAACATGGTGAAAAGACATATCAAAACCGGCAATGCTATAACTAGATATTTGTTAGTAAGTGTTTTCTTAAATGCGCTGTTTGAATTTACCACTCGGTCGTATGCCGCGGATAACAAGCTAAACATTACAAGTGTAAATGAAACAAATATAGTGAAAAATAGTCTAAGACTGTCGAAGTAAGGAAGCGCGGTGGCAACAACAACAGAACCGACCGCAGTAATAAAAAATAAACATGGTGTCAATAAACCGTATTTATTATCCAGTAGTGTTTTAAATGTAAATGCATGTTCTGTCGAATTTTTGCTCTTTTTGCTTTTTTTTGACTTCAACGCGTTTTCCCTTTTGATATCAACGAGTAACCAAACAACAACTGCAACAATAATCAGCAGCAGCACTTTTGTGACTTCGTAACTCTTGCCGAGCGCATTAAAAATGTTGTCCGGAAAATTATTGAAGTAGAGTTTGATCGGTGTATAGCCATATTTTTTAAGACATTCAACTTTGTTGCCCGGTGCCAGCAGAACAAACAATGTACCGCAGGTGGTAGAAATCAGTCCGACAATCGACCATAACGGCAGTTTTCTTTGTTTTATGATTGCAAGTATAATCGTTAAGACAACAAAGCCTATGGATAGGCCAAATGACTGAAAATTAAACGCGCCCGCAAGAAAACCTACCAGCAGGACAAAAAGCGTGGTAAGAACCGGGTGTTTCAGCTCTACTGTATCCGAATCGAGTATTCTGTATGGCACCAAGAAAAGCAAAACAAAGAATAGCGCCCAACATTCATTCAGACTGCCAGCCATCCATAATGATGTTGCCATCATATCGGGCGTTAAAAACCAGAATACGACGCATACAATCAAGTATAACCTCCAGTTTGCCTTTTTCCCATAATTACTGTGGAAATAAACCAGAAAGGATATCCCGGAAAATATCAACGAGTTTAAAATGTTGAAATATTGTTTCCCATAAACTGCAAACAGTTGAGTTAAGCCCTGGGCAATCACTCTGCCACGGAAAATATTATAGTAGAGGATCATCCCCTTAAATATTTGGCTGATACTCGTGACTTTCGGGGCTGTTATCTTCTCCACAAAATAATCTTGATACTCAAATTGCAAAAAAACATCATCACCGAATGGCGGCGTGTTGATGTTTAGCAGATAGTATATCAAAAAACAACCGGCACCAACTGCAAGGAAAGGCACTGTTTTCGAGAACTTTTTTGATGGAGAGTCACCTGCCGCAGGGAGTCGGTTCTCGTATGGTACCGCCTCGTTTTTTTTCATTTAATCACCGCCTTGTTTCGGAACGGATTTCGCAGTGTGAAGAAAGTCACATTAAACACATAAAAATAGGTTCTGATAAGCTATTTGGACTCAATATAAGACATATCCGCTTGATTAACATATGTATCAGCGCCGAAATTCGCCGCAAACATCCGGTTGATTTCATACCCGCTGTCAAGCCCGCCCCATATAACATCAAATGTAATGAAACCGTATTTATATATGGTATATCGACCGCGTGACAGAAAGCGGTATTCACCTGTAATAACAACATCTTTTTTGCCTTGCTCTACTTGTGATTTGATGTCCTGCTCAATTGAAGCGGTCAACTCATAATTGTAAGCGGCAATATTGTACTCATAGAATGCATTGACAGAAACCGAAACGCAGCATATACACATGATAACCGCTAGTAAAATCCGCTCTTTTTTTTCTTTGATATTCACTTCTTCTAAAATTTCTGAAATAACAGTGCATGCCGATATTATCAAAAATAATGCCGCGGGAAACAAGTACCTTAAATGAAAATCCGGAGATATGATATATATAGCAACGGAGACGAACGCGCAGCCGGCGTAAAACACCCCCGGTATAAAATCGAAATCCGCGATTATTTTTTTTCGGACGGCTGACGGTTTTATGCGTTTCCCGGTAATTTTATTCTTTTTTATAACATATATCACGATTGCAGAGATTATTAATAATAAAAGCATCGGCCAAAGAGATTTCAATGATGTGCGGATTAGGTTGCTCTGTATCCTGCCAAAATCGCTGATAGCGTTCTTCAGAACATTTTCAACGCCGTAATACTTGTCCGCTTTGTTCCGGTAACCCGGCGCGAAGGTCATAAATGCCCAACCGACTGCCAGGGATGCAATGCCAAAATATGTCCATACGGGCAGCTTTCTTTTGATCTTTATGAGGTATATCGTCACAAATACCGCCATAGCCCCCGCTGCCGCTCCACCGGGTTCATTAGACCATCCTGCCAAAAAACCAAACGGAAGTATAAGAACTGCTAAAGCAGCTTTATGATTAATCAAGGATTCCTGAGCCAATATAATTCTGTATGGTATTAAAAAGATCAATATGTACACGCATACCCACATATTGTTGACGGAATTTGTTAAATCAAGCATGGCCAATTCTGGTTGCGGCATAAAAAACCAGATCATCGTGCATGTAAGGATATACAAAAAAAGATTTCTTTTTTTACCAAAATTCGCATGAAAATACACAAGTATTCCCAAAAGAACAACCATCATCGAGTTAATTATATCAAATATCTTCTTGTCGACAAGCCATAATAATAACTGAATCACTGTATGAACCGGGATCCTCCCGCCCCATAACTTGTAATGATTTGTCATACTAATGTAGATATCATGAAGCGAGGACACTTTCACCGGGTCTGCAGAAACACGCCAGTATTCAAAGACCAGTCGATATGTATAGTCGTCATTTAAAAACGCTGTTTTTCTGTTAAGAAAAAAGTATATTGCATAAATAAATAAGGAAAAGCCAATAAACCACAGAATGTTAGTCTGCTTTGTTTTGTTTTCAATTTTATTATTCAGATTAATCACAACCTGGCCGTTGATTTTTATTAAAGAAACTTGTGCGTGTCAAAAATGCATTTTAACCACGCCACAAAAGCGCGCTTTTCAAAGCTCTTGAATAACAGCATATACAACTTCAATATATAGTATTTGAAAATATTTGTCAAACTTATCCCGAATGCTTTTTGACAAGGATTATTTATATTTTCATAGAATCATTTTTCTGAATCTTAAAATTTCATTTGAATTTTTATTACCAATACATTAAAATACAATTGAACTCAAATGGCTTTCCTTTCGGTAGAAATAGTGGGAAGGGGTAATCATTGATATGAAAAAGGCAACTGCGATTATAAGCAGCAAGAAGGTTGTTCAAGAAAAGAAAAATATTTTCATTAGAACATTTGACAGCGTTAAATATGAACTGCCTATCCTGATTGTGCTCCTTGCGTTATTCTTCCCCAACCGATCTGATATCGCGACAAACGATGTGTATGTACTCATGCACATTTTCGACTACAAAATCGGTTTTGCACCGCGTCTTTTCATTGGTTCTGTGATGTCCTTGTTCACAAGTTACAAGTCCGTCGCTTTCATGGACATGTTCATGGATGTATTCTGTATCGTTACGCTGATATTGGCTGCTGCGGCAGCAGGGCGCGTACTCCGAAAATCCAGCGGCAGCGCTAAAGACGCCGCGATCTTTCTTTTTATTCTATTTTTGGCAGTTCCTTATTCGCGTTCAATTCTTTATCCCGGCGCTGGCAGCATATCATTAGACCGGTTTTTAGCGGTATATGCCTTGCTGTCGCTCATCGTTGTGAACAAAACTAGGATTAAATGGATGATTCCTGTTCTGCTGTTCATGGGGTTAGCAACCTATCACGGGTTCGCCTTCACCTTTATGCCTGCGACTGTTATCGTACTGATTTACTCGATAACGGGAGAAAAACGCACAAAAGAAAACCTTGCGCTGTGCGTGATATCCTTTGTCACCATCGCGGTTTTCATGGCCTATTTCTTCCTGTACAAAGGTATTGACACCTTCAAAAATGTCGACGAGCTGATCGCTTACGCCGCAACGAAAACCGACCTGAGACAAGCTCAAACGGAGTTTGACATCCCCCAAATACTGTCAGCCTTCCTTTTGGGAGGGTCCTCGAACTTCTTCCAAAACTATAGGGTTCCCGTGGGATGGGAATGGACAGGTTTTAGGGGTGAACTGATTAGCGATCTATATTTATCGCCGCTGATTGCCGGTTTTTTATATATTTGGATTAAAGCTTATAAAAACAGCGAAAACAAAGCCGAAAAGTTCATTTTCACGCTTTGCATGCTGGCTCCGTTGGCGCGTACGCCGATGTTTCTTTTTTCATCCTACTACGCGCGGGCAAGGGCAACAGTCGTCGTGGTCCAGTTTTTTCTGATTTTATATTTTTTGTACGCCGGCAACCAAGCTGTTTCCCAGTCTGTCGCTAAGGTCGCAGGGTTTTTCAGGCAATATCTCTTCCTCTTGCTGCTTCTTGTTGTGTATTTCGCGGTATTTATTAAGATTCTTTAACCGGTTTTATTTTTATTAAACGCCTGTCGCGCAGGTAGCCGGCAGGCGTCCTTATTATTTGCGTAGCCCATACTTCTTGACAATCCTCGGATATGCTTTTGCATACCAGAGCACGGTAAAAAACTGTTTGATCGAAATAAACGCTCCGGCAAAAAAACTATAAGGTCCGAATCTGAACATTTTTCTCAATGCATCAATTGTCATTTTTTTCGCAATCCCGAAGGAATCAGTGTTGACTGACCGTTTGTCGGCGAATGCTGCCCATTGTGTATAATAATGAACCACCTTCAATTCCCTTCTAGGAACTTTTGAAAGGTTGGCGTTGATTTGCTCGGTCATATTAATCTTCGACCATTCTTTGAGCGACTTGGGGACCCGAAATTTTCCTTGTGATACAGTTGCTTCCAACATTTCCGAACCGGGTTGCAGATACAGAATTGAGAACGGGCATAGGTTCGCATGCAAACTTTGCGCAAATCGGATCGTTTCTTTCAGTTCTTCTTCCGTTTCATCCGGAAAGCCGATAATAAACGCGCTTTGTGAGGTAATTCCGATTTCTCTGCAACTATCAAATATCTCTTTGGCTTTACCCAAATCAATACCCTTTTTAATCTTATCTATGCGTTGTGCACAACCGCTCTCCAGCCCGAACAATATCCACCTGCAACCTGCGTCATACATCTGCTGCAAATCATCTTTTTTAAATGTCCCCAACCGCGTCTGAACACCCCATACGAAGTTTAGTTTTTTCTCTTTGATTAAATGGTAGAACTTTTGTCTTTCCTCCGCGGTAGGACACCAAAATTCATCCGCAAAATTAATGCTGTCAATGCCCGCCCAATTAATCAAATATTCAATTTCATCAACAACATCCTCTATAGGCCGGCGTCTGTGTTTGCTTCTGTGGTATTTACGGCTAACACAAAAAGTACAACTTGCGGGGCATCCTTTTGAGGCGTAAACATATAACATTTTTGTACAGCCAAAGAAAGCTTGGGTGTATTTTTTCGCATTCACCAACGACCAGTCAAGTTTCGGGAATGCAGATAAGTCTGCAAACTCCCTGGGCGGGTTAATGCGTACAGCGTTTCCCTCAAGATAGGCTAATCCGTCAATGTTTCCCAACGAGCCTCCTTTTTCCAACGCAAGGAGCAACTGGTGAAATGTGATTTCGCCTTCGCTTATGACAATATAATCCACGCAGCCTTCCCGGAAACCGAGCTCGGGAAGCGCGCTTATCAATTGCCCACCCCACGCAATGGGCTTGTTGTATTTCCGAATGGTTTTTGAAACTTTTACAGCTGCCACAGCCGACATATATGAAAGAACCGTAACGCCGACAACATCGGGATTAAAGCTTTTCATATGCCTGTCAATATTTTCCTTTTTAACGGTTTGGTCGACGATTTTAACAATATATCCTTTGGTTTGAAGATAAGAAGCAATCGAAAGAAGCCCCAGCGGGCAGGTAGTCGCTCTGGCGTTGATTTTTGTTGCCGGATTTATCAATAATACTTTCAAATGCATCCTCCTTAAGAGAATATTTCTGCAATCAGTGCAACTCCCGGACTAAATCCCGGAGTGGACAATAGTGTAGAGTTTCGTGTTTTACAACCTTGCGCGCGGCCTTTGTTGTCGAACTTTCTGCGCGGCCTTTGTTGTCGAACTTTCTCCCTTGCAACCTTTGTCCGCAGATGTTATAATCATTATATTATTATCCAATAAAAATAGCAAGACAGCCTTTATGTTTTCGAAAGGAATATATAATTGGAGAAGTTTTCATCCGTTTCCATTGTTATTCCGGCAATAGACGAAACCGAATCTCTAAAGGAAAGCATAGAGATTATTCTCAACACATGCGACCTGAAGGATCTGGAAGAAATATTCATTGTTGTTTGTGAACGGACAACGCCGGAATGCCTTTGTGTAATTAACAGTATGATTGCGCCGGAAAACGAAGTGCCTGTCAGGCTCTATTATCAAGTCCATCCGGGTTTGGGCGCGGCGTTGTATGAAGCCATGCAGCGTGTCAAGGGCAGCCATGTGGTCAATATGGCTGCGGATATGGATACGGACCCTTATGTTATCAAAGAAATGATTCGTGTTGCCAAGGCTCATCCCGAGGCCGTCATCCTGGCTTCCCGCTGGATAAAAGGCGGCGGATTTTCAGGTTATGGCCGTATCTATAAGTTGCTGAATTATATGTTTAATAAGATGCTGCAAATTCTTTTTATGACGAAAGTCAAAGACCTAACTTACGGCTACAGGTTTGCCCCGGTGGATAAAACACTTTCAATCAAATGGGAATCCAAAGGATTTTCAATCGGCATGGAAACCAATTTAAAAATGCTCAGACTTGGATATAAAATAATCGAGGTTCCCGCGGTGTGGCGGGTCAGAAACCAGGGAGACTCTCAAAACTCATTTTTTACAAAAGTAAAGTATCTGAGCACGGTGCTAAAGGTCCGTTTTGCATGCAAAGCCTCCATAAAAAGCAACATCAGCGAGAGAAGTTTGATGAATGAAGAATAAAAACATCTATATGATCCAGCCGAATTTTCTTTACGGCAAATCTGCTCATCTGCCTTATGCAGCGGGTACTGTTACAGCGTTTGCTTTTAGTAATGAGGATATAAAAGCCCATTATTCTTTGAAAAAAATTCAGTTTCTCCGTGAAAATATCGACAAAGTTGTCCGCGAGGCGGATGACCCTTTTATCGTAGGTTTTTCAACCTATGTCTGGAATTTCGAATATAACAAAGCTCTTGCGAAAAAGTTTAAAGAAGCGTACCCCGGCTGCATCATTATTTTCGGCGGTCATCATGTAACACCCGGAGAAGAACTTCTAAAAAATTACGATTTCATCGATATATTAATTCACGGTGAAGGTGAGGAACCGTTTACCCAGGTTCTTTTGTCATTTATCGGCAAAGCCAAATTAGAGAATGTTCCTAACATTTCGTTCAGAAAAAACGGAGTTGTCATTAACACCCCTTTTCATGAATATTCAAGCTGCGATTATCCATCCCCTTACCTAGAGGGTTACTTTGACAAATTTTTTGAAGAAAATCCGGAACTTAGTTTTGAATTGATGTTTGAAACGAACAGAGGCTGCGCCTACAATTGCTCTTACTGTGACTGGGGAAGTTTAAGGACTAAAATCCGGCGATTCCCGATGGAGCGGATTTTCAGTGAATTTGATTGGGCTTGCAAGCATAAAATTGAATTTTTCGGCTGCGCGGATGCGAATTTCGGCATTCTCGCGAGAGATGAGGAGATTATCGACCGGCTTGTCGAATTGAAAAAAAAGACAGGTTATCCCCGCAAGTTTCAAACCTCTTATGCCAAAAACAACAGCGACAGAATCTTTAACATCGGCAAAAAGCTGGATGAAAATGATATGAACAAAGGGGTAACGCTGGCCTTTCAAACCCTTTCTGAAGCCGCAGCAAAAAATGTCGGCAGGACCAATGTCACTATGCAGCATTACACCAAGTTGATGCATTTATATAACGCTGCCAATATACCGACTTACACGGAACTGATCCTCGGTTTGCCCGGCGAAACATACAGAAGTTTTGCCGACGGAATGAATAGTCTGATTAAGGCCGGCCAGCATCACTCGATTTATGTTCACAACTGCGAATGGCTGCCCTGTTCCGCAATGGGCAGCAAAGCGTATATCGAAAAGTATGGCATCGGTACAACAAAGATTCCGCTTAACCAGCCTCATATGGAATCTCCGAAAAGCGGAGAAATTCCGGAGTATTCGCAAATCGTTACGAAAACACTATCAATGGATCACAACATGTGGGTAGAAATAAATATGCTGTCCTATGTGGTTCAGTGTTTCCATCACATGAACCTGCTTGAGTTGTTCGCTATGTATCTTTACGGCGAAAACGCTTTGGAATATATTAATTTTTATGAGCGTCTTCTGTCATATATCGATAAAAACCCGGCAACCGTTTGCGGCAAGGTTTTTAAGGATATCAGGCGTCAGCTGAAGTCCGTCGTTTACGGCACCGGCGGGCTTTTATGTTACGATAATGAGTTCGGGGATGTCTCGTGGCCGTTTGAGGAATATGCGTTTCTGAAAATTGTCCGGGAACTCGATAAGTTCTATGATGAGATCAAAACCTTCCTGAACTCGTTTGATATTCCTGCTGATATCTTAGACGACCTGCTGATTTATCAGCGAAATATAATCAAAAGGCCAAACCATAAAATAACAGAATACAGTATTGATTACAACTTCCATGAATATTTCACAAACAAATTCAAAGGTATTGACAGAAAACTGATGAAACGCAAAAACATGATAAAGATCAACGATAATGATGTGATTACCAATTGGGAAGATTACGCCCGTTATGTGGTTTGGTACGGCAGGAAAGAAAGTAAAAACATCTATATTGACTGCGTAACGGTTAAGGAAATTGATGATGTGTAAGAAGAATATTTATTTAGTTCAGGTGGGCTTCGCGTTTGACCGGTCGCTGTATTTTCCAAGTGCGGCCGGTGCGATTGCCGCCTATGCACTGCAGGATGATTTTGTCAATCAAGCATATGAATTCAAAGAGTTTTTGTTCAAGCGTGAAAAGATTGATACGGTCGTTTCACGCATGGCAGAGCCTTTTCTCGTCGGGTTTTCCTGTTGTGTATGGAACTTTGAATATAACAAGGCGTTCGCAAAGAAACTCAAAGTTGCCTTTCCTGAATGTATCATTGTTTTCGGCGGTCATAACATCCCCGGCAACAGTTCTCTGTTGGAAGAAGAAAGCAGTATCGATGTTCTTGTTCATGGTGAAGGTGAAGAGCCCTTTCTTGAACTATTGAAAGCCCTGCCGGGTTCAGGTTTGCAGTGTGTTCCCAATATTTCTTATCATGACAATCAAGGGCGCATCTTCGAGACATCCGAAAAGAGCTACCCCGATATCGAAAATTATCCTTCCCCCTATTTGTCCGGCGTATATGACCGCCTGATTAGTGAAAATCCCGATGTGGATTTTCTCGCCGTGCTGGAAACCAACAGGGGCTGCCCGTATAACTGCTCCTACTGTGACTGGTGCGCGGGCAAATCTGTCCGATTTTTCCCGATGGAAAGGGTCAAGGCTGAAATAAAATGGCTGTCGGATCATAAAATAGAATATTGCTTCTGCGCCGATTCCAACTTCGGCATGTTTCAACGGGATTTGGAAATTGTCGATTATCTCGTTGAAATGAAAACAAAAATCGGTTATCCCAAGGTTTTCAGGCCTTGCTACGCAAAGAACAGCGATGACAATGTTTTTGAAATAAGCAAAAAACTCAACAGTGTTGAAATGGATAAAGGCGCGACACTTGCTTATCAAACCTTGAGCGATGACGCCTTGATCAATGTCAACCGGAAAAACCTGACGCTGGATAAATTTGCCAATCTCCTTTCTAAGTATAATGAAGCTGGGATTCCGTCTTACTCCGAGCTTATTCTCGGTTTACCGGGTGAAACCTATGAAAGTTTTTGCAGCGGCATTTGCGAGCTTTTAGAGGCAGGTCAGCACAATTCTATCAGCGTTTACCATTGTGAGATGCTTGTCAACTCAGAGATGGCTCAAAAGGAATATATTGAAAAGCATGGTATCCAGGTAGCTAAGGTGCCTTTTAACCATATTCACAGCGTTGATGTAAAAGAAGAGGTCCCGGAGTATTCATACTTGGTTGTCGGCACCAATACAATGAGCAATGAAATGTGGGTTAAATCAAATATGTTCTCTATCTGTGTTCAGTGCTTTCATAACCTTGGTTTACTTCGTTGTTTTGCAATCTATCAGTATGTTGAAAACAGTGTCAGTTACCTTGATTTTTACAACAAGCTCCTCGACTATATTATGACTGCCGAAGGAACCCTACTCCAAAAGCTTTTCAAAGGGTTTGAAAAAGAGTTGAAGAACTTGGAAACCGGCAAGTGGATGTATCACAACGAACTTTTTGGTGAAGCCACTTGGTTTTTCGAGGAGGGTGCTTTTCTCGAAATCGTCCATGATTATGACCGTTTTTGGGGTGATATCACACCGTTTCTCGAAAGTCTCGGGATAGAAAACGAACTATACAGAGATCTTACCGGTTATCAAAAAGCAATTGTCAAGCGCCCGGGTATCGGCGCGGCAGAGGTTGTTCAGCATTATGACCTCGGTGCTTACTTCGGCGGCATCTATTCCGGCAAGCGCGGAAATCTGCAAAAAAAACCTAATAAACTTCATACAGCGGATGAAAACACAACCTCGGACTGGAAACATTATGCCAGGGAAACCGTTTGGTACGGCAGACGCAGAGGGGCGACCTTGCGAACCAACAACAAGGGCGAAACCGAAACAGAATACCTGCCCGATTAAAATCAGTCGGTCAAGGAGCAGTGATGAAGAAACCAATCTATTTTATACAAGCCGGTATGGCATATGATAAATCCGTCTACCTGCCTTATGCGTCCGGATGCCTGGCAGCGTACGCCTGGCAAGACGAGTCTATCCGGCGCGAATATGAGATTTCGGATTTCCTATTCCATCACGAGCCGGTCATTGAAACTTTCAAAAAAATTAAGAAGCCATATATTGTATCTTTTTCATGCTTTATTTGGAACTTTGAATACAGCAAAGCCTTGGCAAAAATGATTAAGGGAAAGTATCCTGATTGCCTGATTTTTTTTGGCGGCCATAACATACCGGATAATTTTACAGTGCTGCAAGAGAACGATTTTGTAGATATACTTTTTCACGGTGAGAGCGAGGTGCCGTTTTTAGCTGTTTTGAAAGCGATATCCGCCGGACAGGGCTTTGGCCAAATACCCAACCTATCCTTCAGACACAGCAACGGTGAATTTGTGCGTACCAAAACCGTTTTTTATGACGCTGTCGACAATTACCCGTCGCCGTATCTAACAGGATTTTTTGATCGTTATATCGAAGACAGTAAGCCGGACGATTTTTGTTACATCATGGAGACAAACAGGGGTTGCCCCTATCGCTGCGCCTACTGTGACTGGTGCTTTACTGAAAAAGTCAGACCCTTTCCGATGGAGAGAATCCGCGGAGAAATCGACTGGTTCGCGGCAAAGAAAGCCGAATACATTTTTTGCGCGGACGCTAACTTCGGCATTTTAGAAAGAGACTTTGAAATCGCGCAATATATCGTTGAAGTAAAAAAACGGACAGGATACCCGCTCATTTTCAACGGCTGTTACGCTAAAAACAGCAATGATATTGTTTTTCAGATTT
Source organism: uncultured Eubacteriales bacterium (assembly GCA_964612185.1). Classification (GTDB taxonomy): domain Bacteria; phylum Bacillota; class Clostridia; order Oscillospirales; family Acutalibacteraceae; genus UBA1447. The sequence goes on along the minus strand of CAZTCR010000001.1, from coordinate 150,983 downwards.
CCAATCTTCTTTTTAATAACAAAGCAAATAAGTCAGCAACACTTGCTTATCAATCCATGAATACCGCCGCGCTGGCAAATGTCAACAGAAAGAACTTCACGGTCGAGAATTTTTCGCAGTTACTGCAAAAGTATAACAAGGCGGGTATCCCGACCTACACGGAAATGATTTTGGGTCTACCGGGCGAAACATATGACAGTTTTTGCCAAGGGCTGTGTGATTTAATTGAAGCCGGCCAGCATACAAACTCAACTGTCTACGCCTGCCAGGTTTACTGCAATTCACTGCTCGGACAAAAAGAATATCAAGATAAGTTTGGTATTCAAGTTGCCCGCATGCCGATAAACTATATTCGTTTTTTACCGCCTCATCCCGACGAAATACAGGAATATATCGATGTGGTTGTTGAAACAAGTACGATGAGCCGGGAAATGATGGCGAAAGCAATGACTTTTTGCACCTGTCTGCAGTGCTTCCATCACATCGGTCTATTAAGGTGTTTCGCGCAGTACCTGCGGCACGAGCACAACATATCTTATCTCGATTTCTACAACGAACTCCTCGACTTCATTTTTTCGAGTGATAACACTTTTTTAAACAATTTGTTTTCGAGGCTGAGCGCGATGTGCCTCGACATTGAAACCGGTGAGTGGACCTACAGTGACCTTCGGTTCGGTGATACCGGCTGGTTTCTTGAAGAAGGCGCGTTTATGGAACTCATTTACGATTATGAACGGTTTTGGGAAGAAATTACGCCTTTCTTGGAGAGCTTCGGAATCGAAAATAAAGTATATGGCGAACTGCTGCGCTATCAAAAAGGCATTATACGCCTGCCGGGACAAGACACCGTTGAATTACAATTATATTACGATTTTTACACATATTTTGTAAATATTCTGACAAACAGGTACAAACCGCTTGAAGGAATTACGAATATCCTCTCCATCAAAACCGGAAACGGTATCTCCAACTGGAAGGATTACGCAAAACTGGTCATGCTTTATGCAAAGCGCCGCGGCGACACAGTTATTACCACGGCGCAAAATAATGTTCGGATTGAATACACAAATTGATGCACAGGCCTTTAAGGAGACTGATTTTTAGTTGAAAAAGAATGTCTATATCATACAAGCCAACCCCGTATACGGTGAAACCGAAAAAACCGTATATATCCCTTATGCCGCCGGTTGTATCGCCGCATATGCATGGGCAGACGAAAGAGTATGCAAGAATTTTCACTTAGGCCGGTTTGTATATGTCAGGGAAGATATAGAAGCCGCTGCCGCGTCGTTTGACGCCCCTTTTCTTGCCGCGTTTTCCTGCAGCGTGTGGAACATGGAATACAACAAGGTTTTTGCAAAAAAACTCAAAAAACTTTATCCGTCCTGTATTATTCTTTTCGGCGGACACCATGTGTCTCCGGACGCCTCTAATCTCAGCGAATATGAATATGTTGACCTGCTCGTCCACGGTAGCGGAGAGGAATCATTCCGGAGTGTTTTGCTCGCCCTTGCAGAAGAACAGTCTCTGGATGAAGTTCCGAATATTTCTTTTCGTGATTCCACGGGCAATGTCATTTCAACCCTCAAAAGAAGAACCGGTGCTTCAGACTATCCCTCGCCGTATCTGGAAGGCTATTTTGATGATATCCTTCAAGACGATATCAAATTTTCCGCGATTATTGAAACGAACAGGGGCTGCCCCAACAAATGCGCCTTCTGCGACTGGGGAGATTTACAAAAAAAAGTTGTCTTATTCCCTTTTGAAAAGATTGAAAATGAATTGGGATGGATTGCAGATCACAAAATCGAATATGTATATTGCGCAGATGCCAACTTCGGGCTTTTTGAGCGCGATGATAAAATTACCGATTTAATCGCCCGGCTAAAAAGGGAAAAAGGGTATCCGCAGAGATTTCGCGTGAATATCGCGAAAAACATCACCGGTATTGTTAAGGGAATCGTTGAAAAGTTTCATGATAATAGTCTTGACAAATCATTGCCGTTGTCCTATCAAAGCCTGTCGCCAACTGTCTTACAGAATATCGGCAGAAAAAACATGGATTTAAGCCACTACAAGTCGTTGATGGCTCTATACAACCAACTCGGCGTTTCAACTTCTTCCGAATTAATCATAGGACTTCCCGGAGAGACTTATGAGAGTTTTTGTGAGGGTATTTGCACCCTTTTGGAATGCGGGCAGCATAGATCCATCAATGCCTATGCCTGTGAACTTTTACCAAACTCCCAAATGGGCTCTGCCGATTTTAAAAGACTTCATGGTATTGAATCGGTCAAGCTGCCATTCTATCAAATCCATTGTAAAATTCCGGACAACCTTAATGAAGTGCAAGAGTATTCCGAATTTGTTATATCAACAAACACAATGTCACGGGAAGACTGGGTAAAAACATCGGTGTTTTCGTTTTACATCCAAGCGCTTCATAATTTGGGGCTTACCAGAGCACTCGCAATTTTTCTGCGTTACGAAAAGAATGTCAGTTACTTGAGTTTTTATACCGGACTTATGGATTATTTTCAAAAAACACCCGATACATTACTGTTTTATGTATACAAAAACATTACAGCGTTGACTAAAGGAGTGATCGAGTCAAGAAATGCGTGGGTTGTCGAGAATGAAAAGTTCGGCAGTCTGACTTGGGGTTTTGAAGAACTGGCGTTTTTAGAATTAGTCTCAAATGCATCAGTGTTTTTTGATGAAATCAACAGCTTTATTAACAGATATAATTTAGACGAATCGCTGAAAAACAGCCTCCTTCAATATCAAAAGAGCATTGTTAAGCTGCCGGCTGAAATCAAGGACGCGATTGTTTTAGATTATGATTTTTATCCTTACTTCAACAGGATTTACAATGGTGAATATTCACCGCTCAAAAAAATAAATAATTCAATGTGTATACAAGGCGACAAAGCAACAGACAGTTGGGAGGAATACGCGCGTGATATTGTTTGGCTCGGCCGCAGAGATGACGCGGCTCTTTACACCGGTAGCCGGTATGCAATTTCTATTGATTACTTTGATTAAGCCTTTTTTCTTAATTATGCGTTAATTAAATTTTTGCATGCCAATGTTCATAAAAGTAAACAACTGGGGGAAGAGCGACCAATTGAAACAGTTAAGCAAAAAAAACATCTACATGGTCCAAGTCGATTTAGCATACGGAGAAAACGACAAGGCTGTCTATTTACCGTATGCAATCGGTTTGCTGGCTGCCTATGCCTGGCAAGATGAAGCTGTAAAAGAAAATTACAACCTTGGCGGCCTTATCTTTACCCGGGACAATATTGACCAAACCATTGATACCTTTGAAAAACCCTTTCTCGTAGGATTCTCTAACTATGTTTGGAATTATGAATACAATAAACTCTTTGCCGAACGCCTGAAGAACAAATATCCCGATTGCATCATTGTTTTTGGCGGTCACAATGTCCCCCCCGATACATCCTTATTGGACAATTTTCCATTTATTGATGTTCTGGTGCATGGCGAGGGTGAAGCAGCGTTTCAAAACTTGCTGGCAGCATACATTCACAATGATGCTCTTATCAACATTCCTAACCTTTCCTTCAGAGATGATAACGGGCAGCCCGTCAGTTCCGATCGGATTCACATTTCCTGCCCGCTTGAAGATTATCCTTCGCCCTATTTGTCGGGCTTGTTTGACTCTCTCATTGAACAAAACAGCAGCTACATTTTCTGCGCAATCCTTGAAACCAGCCGGGATTGTCCGTATCTCTGCGCTTTTTGCGATTGGGGGCAACTGAAAAGTAAAACCAGGCGTTTTTCAAAAGAACAGGTAATGCAGGAAATCGAATGGTTTTCAGCGCATAAAATTGCCTATATCTGGGGTGCTGACCCAAATTTTGGCATGTTCGATGATGATATTGAAATTGCCCAATCTTTAATTGATGCCAAACATAAAACCGGTTATCCCTATATTTTTAACATCAACTATTCAAAAACCAAAGCGGACAATGTGTTTTTAATCAACAAACTGCTCAACGAATCTAAGATGAGCCGCGGTGTTCCGCTTTCTTTTCAAAGTTTTTCCCCTGTCGTTCTCAAAAACATCCGCCGGGAAAACATGAATCTGAAAGATTTCTCAACGCTTATCGCGCGGTACAACGAAGCAGGCGTCACTACCTACTCCGAGCTTATTATCGGTCTGCCGGGGGAGACCTATGAAAGTTTTTGCCGCGGAATCGGCATTCTATTTGAAGCCGGCCAACACAAAACGGTCAATATATACAGTTTTGAACTGCTGTGCAATTCAAGCCTCGGCAGCCCGGAAAATATTAAAAAATATGAGTTTGAAACCGTGCGCATCCCGCTTATCCGCCTGCATTGCGCGCCGGACACCGAAGATGTCACCGAATACTCCAACATTGTTGTTTCCAGTTTTTCGATGAACAGAGCTATGTGGAAACTGTCTTCTTTGTTCTATAACAGTATCCAGTGTTTTCACAATTTCGGATTGCTTCGTTGCTTCGCAATCTACTTATATTACGAAATGGGCATTAAATACGAGGACTTTTACAAACAATTGCAGCAATGGATGGAGCAAAACAACCATTCGGTCTGCGGACAAATATATGAAAAACTTGATGCCTGCTACAACGATGTCCTCGCCGGCAAGGGCGGCCTTTATTATTCCAACCCGGTTTTCGGCCATATTGTCTGGTCTTATTCGGAGGCTATGTATCTGGACATTGTCCTGGGTTTCGAAGATTTCTACAACGAAATCGAATCATTTCTTAAAACCTTCGCAATTGACGAGCGGATATACGGCGATTTGATGAAATACCAGAAGAGTATCATTAAAAGGCCTCATATTGGTGAGCAGAACATTTCATTGCGTTACGATTTACCCGGTTATTTCAGCAGCATCTATCTCAATGAGAAAAAGGCACTGGAACAAAAGGAAAATTTAACCCGTACCGGGGATCCGAACAGTTGGGATACATGGATTGATTACGCAAGGGAAAATGTATGGTGGGGAAGAAACGAAAACAGGAATATTATTACGGACATTGAGACGGCATATGTTTAATCTATCATCTGATATGAAAGAATTGATTTGTTATCCGCCTCAAGGAGATGCTTCAGAATGAACAAAAAAAACATCTATATGGTTCAAGTTGACCATCTTTACGGCAATGAAGAAAAGTCGATTTATCTGCCATACGCAACAGGTCTTCTTGCCGCTTATGCTTGGTCTGACAGACTAATAAAAGACACATATAATCTCTCCGGATTTAAATTTTGGAGGGAGGATGTCGAAAAAGCAGTGGATTCACTCGATGCGCCGTTTCTTGTAGGGTTTTCATGTTACATATGGAACACGGAGTATAACAAAGCTTTTGCCGCACAACTGAAGAAAGTACATCCCGACTGTATTGTTGTTTTCGGCGGTCATAATATCCCCTACAACACCTCAATGCTCGAACAGTTCGGTTTCATTGATATTCTTGTCCACGGGGAAGGCGAGGAAGCTTTTAAATCATTGCTTTTGGCATATGCAGACAACAGAGACCTTTCGTGCATACATAACATTTCATTCAGAACCCATACAAATGATATCGTAAAAACAACCTCCTCGCCTGTTGCTGATATTGATTTACCCTCGCCTTACCTTGAAGGGATCTTTGACCTGCTGATACGCAATGGTAATTTTAATTTTTGCGCCGTTATTGAAACAAACCGAGGTTGCCCCAACCATTGCACTTATTGCGACTGGGGCAGATTGGGCTCGAAGTTTAAGATGTTCCCTTTAGATAAAGTTCTTAAGGAAATTGACTGGATGGCTGAACATAAAATCGAGTATTTCTGGGTTGCAGACTCAAGTTTTGGTCTATTCGAACGGGACCGTGAAATTATTGACCGGCTTATTGAAAAAAAGCTGGAAACAGGATATCCAAAGGTTTTTAAAGCAAATTATGCCGAACACCGTGAGGTTGAAGTCTACGATATTTGCCGAAAACTCAACGCGGTTGACATGAACAAAGGCGCCACTCTTTCGTTCCAAAGCCTTGACCCGAAGGTACTGAAAAATATCAACAGGCAAAATATAACCATGGAACGCTTTGCCGAAATGATGGCGCTGTACAATGCTGCAAATATTGCAACCTATGCCGAACTTATCCTGGGTTTGCCGGGTGAAACATATGAAAGCTTTTGCCGCGGAATTGAAACACTGCTGGAAGCCGGGCAGCATAACGCACTTAACTTGCACGCCTTGGTTTTGCTGCCAAATTCTCAAATGGCCAACCCGGAATACATAGAAAAATTCGGCATAAAAACGGTAAAAACCGAATTCTCGCAGTTTCACTGTGAAATGATGCCGAATGACATACCCGAGTATTACGATTTGGTCGTGGCTACCGACTCCATGGATTCATCTATGTGGGTACGGTCGACGATGTTCTTTATTTATATACAAAATTACCACCAACTGGGCTTGCTGCAGTTTTTTGCCATCTATTTATTCCATGAGAAAAATGTAAAATATAATGAATTCTATGGTAGGCTGATTGATTGGAGCGAGGCGAACAAACAAACATTATGCGGCGAAATATATTCGAAATTCAGCGACAAACTATCCGGTGTCCCGTTGGGCAAAGGTTCAAGAAGTTATTCCAACCCGATTTACGGAAATACGGTTTGGCCTTTGGAAGAAGCGGTTTTCCTGGAAATCTTGCCGAATTTTGACCGTTTTTATCAAGAAATCGAAGACTTCTTGCGTCTTTTTGAAATCGAGCAAAGTGTATATTCAAACTTGCTGGCTTATCAGAAAGGCATGCTCAAACAGCCAAATAAATGCACCTCGGAAATTTCTTTAGCGTACGACTTACATAACTACTTTAAGAATATCTATGTGCATTCTTATGACACACTGAAGAAAAAGAAAAATGTTCTTCACGCAAAAGATAACAAATGCGCAAAAACATGGAAAGACTATGCTGTTGAAAATGTTTGGTACGGAAGGAATGACAGCCGCGATTTGTTCAGTGATATCACAATTGAGTATTTTTGATTAATGGCTGAGTTTGCTCATTGACTAACACCGTCTTTACAACATATACAATATAATTTTGGCTGTCATAAATAATCGGGCGACACCTGCAAATTAATTTAGCAGTTGTCGCCCGATTTTGAATCGTTAAATTCAAAAACCTTTGGCAGAAATTCATATTATCAGTTCTAAGCAAAACTTAAAAATTTATCAATGTGATTTATCATCACCGATACATATACCGAATAACTGTTTGAAAAAATAGATGAAGCTGAATAAATAACCATTACAGCAAAAAAGAAGCTGTGCCGGCTAAAATAATTTTTCAAACTCGCAAGGGAGTTAACAGCGTCTTTATCGTTCACAGCAATAAAATATAAGACGAGCATAAATTGAGATATAAAAAGAGTTGGAATCCATCTATCCCAGTCGATTGCGAGGAACATCGGCAAGCTCGCTGCCGGTGATGATAAGCAAAGAAAAAAAGCAACCTTCTTTAATTTCTGCTGTGCGTTTTTCATTGCTTTAATCCAAAAAGAGATAAAAACAGCAAAGACCGGTGCTGTTGAAAAAAGAATAAACGGTCCATATACTTTCAATAAATCAAAGAACCAGGAATAAGCCTGTTTTGCATCGCGCATATAAATATTGGCGAGAGGAAAACAAAACTCACTGAAGGCGGGAAATTCGGCATCTTGAATATCTGTTTTCCCGGCCAGGAATACTTTCATTTGATCCGGACTGCTAAAACCGGGCGCCGGAGATAAAACTTTAAAATAAATAAATAACGCGGCAACAGCAATGCACGAGACGGCAAATATCAGAAGATGAGTTTTCGAATAACCGTTGACCATATACTCATAGAGCATGACAACTGCTATAACGGGCATATACATAAGAACGAAGTTGTAATTAAAAACAATCGCAAACATGCATAAAACCGGCGTTAGCCATTTCGCCTTCTTGTTTCTTATACATAAGATGATTGCCGCAGCAATCAATATAGAAAACGAGTCAAATCTGCCAAAATTATTAATATTAAAAAGGTATTGGATAGATACGGGGCAGGCAACGAATAGAACAATAAACAACTCCGGGGAGGTATTGGTGTTCTTGGATATGTTTCTTATAATTTTCCCCAGAACCACTGAACTTATCGCGATGAACAAGATAGAAAAAGCAGTGGCCATTTTATAAATCAACCCGGAGGATACATAATCCGTGAACAATCTTATAATTGAACCTATAACGAGTCTTGACCTGAAGCCGAAATCAGCATATGAAAAAATATAATAGATAGAAGTCCATTCATTCAAATTCTGCCTATCGGGAACGGTGACCAAGAATGCCATAAAAAACATTATGAAAATAATCATTTCATAATGAACTTTTTGGTAAACGGACTTTACCTTTTTTTCTTCCAATACATTCGATATCATATAAAGCCCTTTAGCATTCAATAAAATCAGTATTTTATTGAAGATAGCAAAAAGATATTTCGGAACATTTCAACTTTTGTGCCATTAAAGAAAGCCCCAAAAACACAAAACTATTAGGACAAGTCTGCCGGCAAAAGGCTTATACATTATCAATTCAGACTTCTCAACTTAAAAATACAATTATTTCATATCTGGATACAACCCGTATTTTTTTCGAATCTTCGGATGCGCAAAAACATTCCAGACAACATTTACAAATGTCTTCATCGAATTGATACCTGTAAAAATAAAAGAAATTACACCAAACCGAAAGATGTTGATAAGTGCGTCATTGATTGCCTTATAGGCAAACTCAAACGATTTTGATGATTGATTTGTGTCCTTTTTAGTGAAGCTTATCCAGTGAAAATAGCTCCTGATAACCATAAGATCCCTGTAAGGAATGTTCGAAAAGCTGTTAAAACAATCTACTGTCGGATTAAGTTTCGCATGCTCATCAAGCGTTTTGGGTGGTTTAAACCGCCCTTGCCTAATCAACGCCTGGCACAAATCCTGTTCAATGTTCGGGGTATACATATTGCATGGGAACAAATCCGCTTTAATTCTCTTCGTTAATTTGATGGTATCCTTTACTTGCTCCACTGTTTCATCCGGAAAGCCGATAATTAAAGATGCGATTGTAATTAAGCCGGTTTCTTTTGCCGCTTTGAATGTGTCTTCCATTTTGAACAAGTCGAGGTTCTTGCCGACCTGGCGCTGCATTTCGCCGGAGCCTGTTTCAACCCCGTAGAAAATCCATCTGCAGCCGGCATCATACATCAGTTCAAAATCCTCGCGGTCAAACTGACCTGTTCTTGCCTGGCAGCCCCATGTTAATTTGTAGTTCTTCTGCTTCATCATGGCGCAAAAATTCTTCAAATCTTCTTTTTTGGGGCAAAACACATCATCGGTAAAATAAATCCCATCCATACCCTGTTCGTTAACAAGATAGTCAAACTCACGGAAAAGGTCCTCGTCCGGTCTTTTCCTGTATTTTGATTTGTTGTAGGCTTTGTTATAGCAAAAAGTACAGGCAAACGGACAGCCTTTTGAACCATACAAGTATAACATTTTCTTGCAGCCGTACCATGTTTGGTAATACTTTGGCACATCGACAAGGGAATAGTCAATGACCGGCAAATCTGCCGGATCAGCAAACTCCCTGGCTTTTGTTACAACAATTTCACCGTTTTTTAGATAAGCGAGCCCGGCAATTTCATCAAGTGTTTCCGGGAATTTTTTCTCTGCAATACTGTTGACCAACTCAAGAAAAGTAACTTCCCCTTCACTGAGCACAACCGCGTCTACCAGTCCGGAATTTAACGCGTCATCGTAAATGAAAGTCGGATAGTGACCGCCCCAAATCACGGGAATATTCAAATTTTTGATGGTTTGAGATATGAATTTCGCGTCTTTAATGCCTCTGGCAGACATAATGGAAAGCCCGACAATGTCCGGCTTAAATTCTTTAACAAGCTTTTGTATGTTTTCCTTTTTAATGCATCTGTCACTTATTTTTACGGTATGTCCGTTGTCTTTCATAAAAGTGGCGACTGAAAGCGCGCCAAGCGGTACGGAAGGCGCTTTAATATAATAATTTGTCGAAGGATGAAATATTAATAATCTCATAAAATCTCCCGTCGTTTATTTATTATAATCCTGTAAAATGCCAAAGACCCGGCGTTTCACATTGATGGTGCCAGCGTTTTTACCATCCTTGCTATTTCTTATCCCACAACCCGTATTTTTTCAGAATTTTCGGGTAAGCTTTCGCATACCAGAGAACGGTTATGAACTGTTTTGCCGAGGAAAAGGATCCGATGAAAAAGTTGTCAAAGTTTAATTTAAACATGTTTTTTATTGCCTGAACCGCTTGTTGTTTGATGACACCGTAGGAATCCGAATTAACTGATTCTCTCTTGGAGAATCCGCGCCATTGCCCATAGAAGTGGATAACAAGCAATTCTTTTCTCGGCACTTTTGACAGAGTATCCCCATCATATTCATCTGCTTGCAATTTCGCCCATTCTTTCAAGTTTTTCGGCGGATTGTATCGCCCGCTTCGGACAGCGGAATTGAACTCATCGGAACCCGGCTGCAAAAAGAACACATTGAACGGACTCAACGGTGAATCCAAACTCAGCGCGAAAGCGACGGTTTGTTTGAGTTCCTCCTCGGTTTCATCTGGATATCCGATAATAAAAGAACTCTGCGTGGTTATACCGATTTCCTTGCAGTTGGTGAAAGTTTCCTTTGCTTGGTTTAAATCTATATTTTTTTTGATTTTCTTAATCCGCTCGGCGTTTCCGCTTTCCACCCCGATCAATAAGTATCTGCAGCCTGCATCATACATTCGCTGCAACTCATCTCTGCTGTAAACACCCATCCGCGTCTGCCCGCCCCAGGTAAGATTCAGGTTCTTTTCTTTGAGTAGGCAAATGAATCGATCCATGTCCTGTTTACCCGGGTACAGGAATTCATCGGCAAAATATATGCCATCCATCCCGCAGTTTGCAACCAGATATTCGATTTCCTCAATGACCTGTTCCGGAGGCCGTTTTCTGAAAGAGCTCCGGTGGTAACCGGAATTATAACAAAAAGTGCAACTGGCTGGACAGCCCTTTGAAAAGTATAAATAGAGCATCCTTTTGCAGTTAAAAAATCTTTGTACATACTTTTTCGGTTCAATAAAAGACCAATCGGTTGACGGGAAATCAGCTAAATTCGAGAACGACCGGGCTTTATTGATATGCAGACCGTCTTTGTCAACAAATGCCAATCCATCAATATTATCATAAGGTTTCCCGTTTTCCATAGCGTCCAGGAGTTCGGAAAAAGTGACTTCGCCCTCACTGATGGCGATAAAATCAACACATTCTTCTTTGAAGCAAAGTTCGGTTAACACACTTGGCAGAAATCCGCCCCATATTACAGGCTTCCCGAGGCTCTTTGCTGTTTTGGAAACTTTTACGGTTGACTTGACAACAAGGGTCGAGTGAACCGTAAGGCCGACAATATCAGGATCAAAACTCCTGATTTGCTTTTCTATGCTCTCGCGCCTCACGGTTAAATCCACTATTTTTACGGTATGCCCTTTTGTTTTAATATAACTTGCTATGGCAAGCAATCCAAGCGGTATTGTCGGGGCTTTAAGACGCTTGCTCAGCTCGACAACCCTTGGATTAACTAATAATACTTTCATTGCAACACCTTTTCTTTAACCGGATTGGCACTTGTTGGTGCAATATCCGCCGGCAAGTCATCTTGCGATATGCATATTCTATAATAATTACCGGATAAATGCAAGTTCAAGCCCAAAACATGCGCGCCCTACCCCGATCTAACGATAATCCCGGACTTGACTTTATCCAGTAATAGCGGTATAGTTTTTTTGCTTATAGTTCAAATATTATATACTTTTCGGAAGGTTTTTTAATGCTAAATTCGCGGTTTACCGTCCCGGTACAATCCGTACTTCCGCCGGATTTCGGGATGAAGCACCAGGGCAGCCGCAATACCCAAAAATGTTTGAGCATCATAAGCAAACGAAAAGGCGAAATTTTTCATGCCGCGCCCAAACAAGCCTTTAACTGCGTCGGCAACAGCCTTCTTGATGAATATGTGCCTGCCTGAATCGGAAAACGAACCTCTTTTGGTCAATGTCGACCACATAAAATACGCGCGAATCACCTTAATCTCTTTAGCGGGTATTTTTGAAAAATTATTTTGCATTTTTTCGGTCGGGATTAGTTTTGAAAAAGCTTCAAGGGTGTCCGGAATTTTGTACTTACCCTGCGCAACAAGTTTATCGCACATATCCGAACCCGTAAGCGGAAAGAAAAAGTTGAAGTCAAACATCGCTTTGGGGATTTTTTTAGCCAGCATAATGGTATCTCTAATTTGTTCCGGTGTTTCATCAGGAAAACCGATTATAAATGAAGTCACAGGGACGATTCCGGCATCGGCACAGTTGTTGATGGTTTCCTCCACTTTGCTCAGAGAAATCCCTTTTTGTATTTCTGCCTGAATGGTTTCCGATCCGCTTTCAACACCAAAAAATATCCAGCGGCAACCGGCACGGTACAAATATTCAAAATCATCTTTATCATATGTCCCGATTTTGGCATTGCAGCCCCAAAAAATATTTAAACCGGTGTTCATCAGTTTTTCACAGTTTTCAGCCATTTCTTTTTTATTTCTGCACCAAAGCTCGTCCGCAAAATGAACGCCGTCCAGCCCGCAGTTCGCGGCTAGGTATTTAATCTCTTCAATGCAGTACTCGAAAGGCCGCTTTCTGTATACGCATTTATTGAAGCTCTTATTAAAACAGAAAGTGCAGTGCCCGGGGCATCCCTTTGCCGAATACAAATAAAGCATTTTTTGGGCTGAAAAAAGCTGCTGAAAATAGTCCGGAGGATTAACAAGGCTCCAATCCAACACCGGAAAATCCGCAAGGTCGGCAAATGCTCTGTCTTTATTGATAAAAATCTTCCCCTGTTGCTTATATGCCAGCCCGTCAATGTTATCAAGCCCGCTGTTATCCACAATCGCCTTTAAAAACATTTCCCAAGTAATCTCGCCCTCGCCTATCACTACATAATCAACGCAGCCGTGTTTCAGAACAGTTTCAGGAATAACAGACGCAAGCGCCCCCCCCCAGACAACAGGCAAATCCGTGTCGTGTGCGGTTTCTGATGCTTTTATTGCATCTGAAATAGACTTGTATGATATTACCGAGATGCCGACAATATCCGGCGAAAAATCACGAATGACTTTCTCATAGTTGATGTGTTTTACAGTGCTGTCAATTATGGTGACGACATGCCCGCGATTTTTTAGATAAGTCGCAATTGACAATAAGCCCAAGGGACATGTTGTTGATTTATAATATTTTTCGGGGTTGGGGTTGACAAGTAAAACCCTCATTATTTGCACCTCGGATCACATTGACCTATAACAATTAGTTTTATTTTACTATAAACTATTTCTGTTCTTTGTCAAGTGCCGCTGACTATGCTGCTTCAGCACCCGCCTTCTTTCCGTCCGTTTTAAGTTAAGTGTTTAGAAAGGACAGTTTGATTTGAACAATGTTTATTTTGTACAAATAGCTGTAAGCCATTACAAGCATACAATTTATCTGCCCTATGCCAGCGGTTGCCTTATCACCTATGCCCTGCAGGATGATAAGATATCTTCCGCCTATAACTTCAGAGACATCTTATTTATGCGCGAGGAAATAGATATTGCTATGCAGCGGTTACACGATCCGTTTCTCGTTGCCTTTTCTTGTTCGGTCGGAAACATGGCGTATTCAAAAACATTTGCAGAAAAAATTAAAAGTAAATACCCGTCATGCCTTATTGTGTTCGGCGGGCATGGCATAGATGATGGTGTTGCCTTTCTTAAAGAAAACAATTCAATTGATTTTACAGTCTTTGGGGAAGGAGAACACGCCTTTGCCGAGTTGCTCATATCATTACAAGCCGGAACCGGCTATGATAAAATTGACAACTTGGCATATCGAACCCCGCAAGGAATTGTAAGGAATAATACTTTCCAAAACTTTGATATCGGTTCCTACCCATCACCCTATCTTAACGGAATTTTCGACAATATGTTCAGCAAATATCCCGGTATTGAGTTTCATGCTATCATTGAAACAAACCGCGGCTGTCCTTACCATTGCGCTTTTTGCGAATGGTGTTTTACCGAAAGTATCCGCTATTTTCCGCTTGAAAGGGTAAAGCAGGAAATTGAATGGATGTCGGCAAAACATATCGAATACTGTTATTGCGCGGACGCGAATTTCGGTATTGCGCCAAGGGATATTGAAATTGCCAAGTTTGTGGTTGAGACGAGAAAAAAAACCGATTATCCAACGGTTTTCAGGCCAACTTATGCCAAAAACAGCAATGATACCGTGTTTGAAGCCGGCAGAATATTAAACTTAAACCATGCTGATAAAGGGGTTACAATTGCCTATCAGTCGCTGAATAAAACAACGCTAGAACTAATCGGCCGCAGAGAAATGGATATGCGCGCCTTTTCCGAACTCCAGCAAAAATACGCGGCAGAAGGGATTCCATCCTATACAGAAATCATTCTTGGACTTCCGGGCGAAACTTACGAAAGTTTCTGCAACGGTTTATGCCTGCTTTTGGAGGCAGGGCAGCACAATTCGCTGGCGGTTTACCAGTGCCAAATTTATACAAACGCGTTGATGGGCAACAAGGCTTATCAAAAAAAGCACGGCATTAAAACGGCAAAAGTGCCCATCAACAGCGCGCATTTTGTTGCCGACTTCAACGGAATACCGGAATATTACGATGTGGTAATAGAAACCGCGGATATGTCGGCTGACGAGTGGGTGAATGCCAATATGTTTTCGGTGGTTCTGCAGGCTTTTCATAATATGGGGTTATTGCGTTGTTTTGCTGTGTACCTGCATTATGAAAAACAAACCGAATATTATACCTTCTACAGCCGTTTGCTTTCCTTCATTTCCAATGCGAACGGAACCTATATGCAAAAGTTATTTTTCGACATCCGAAACAGATTCTATGATACTGATACCGGCGTTTGGGCCTATAAGAATGAAAAGTTCGGCGATATAGGATGGTATTTTGAAGAAGCGTTTTTCTTGGAAATGGCCTATGCAAATGAACAATTCTGGAAGGAAATCGCTCCGTTCATTAAGCAGTTGGATATAGAAGGTTCCTTGCTTCAGGAGTTGTTAAAATTTCAAAAGTTAATTATCCGCCGCCCGGGTATAGATAATGCGAGCGCTGAGTTGTCCTATGACTTCTATCATTATTTTGAGCAGATTTATCGCGGAGAGTACTTACCGCTGGAAGAACATCGATGCCGCATAAAAATCAGTTCTAAGATTCATGTATCCTCTTGGGAGGAGTATGCGCCAAAAATTGTTTTGGGCGGAAAACGACGGGGAGAAACGATTTTTACAAACGAAAAAAACTGTATTGTCGTTGATGATGTTTAGCAACCGTTTCTTTCTGATTTTTTATACCCGGGTTAACCGAGCATGTAATGGAGTTGAAAAGTATAACAATGAAAAATATATATCTCATCCAGGCGGGAGAAAAATCGCTTGTCAACAGTAAAATCGCCTATCTCCCTTATGCTGTCGGAACGATTGCGGCCAAAGCTTGGAGCAATAAGTTAATTATGAATTCATGTAATCTTGACCGTATCGTTTTTTTACGGGAACCGGTTGAACTGTTAGTCGGTTCCCTTGATAATCCTTTTCTTGTTGGATTTTCAAGTTACATTTGGAATCATGAATACAACAAATCTGCTGCGAAAAAGATCAAAAGCAGATTCCCTGGATGCCTGATTGTTTTCGGCGGTCATAATATTCCTTCCGATGCTTCAATGCTCGAAGAAAACGGTTTCATTGACATCCTCATTCACGGAGAAGGCGAAGAAGTTTTCGAGAAACTTTTATGTGTTCTTATGTCGGGGAGAAGTCTTTGTAATGTACCGAATATTTCTTACAGAAGTGATGACCTAAAACCGGCACAAACAAACCGGATGAGAATGATGGGTTTCGATTATCCGTCGCCCTATTCAACCGGCATCTTCGACCGAATAATAAAAGCGTATCCCGAAATACAATTTCACGGCACGCTTGAAACCAACCGCGGCTGTTCAAACAGCTGCGCTTTTTGCGACTGGGGAACCCACAAAGCCGGTGTTAAAATGTTTCCGATGGAAAGGATCGAAAAGGACATCGCTTGGTTATCCAAAAACAGAATCGAGTATGTCTGGGGAACAGACGCAAACTTCGGGCAATTTGATAGGGATAACCAAATAGCGGATTGGATCATCCAGGCGAAAGCAAGAAACGGTTATCCAAAAAGCTTCAGGGCAAATTATGCCAAATACAACAACCAGAATGTTTTTGCCCTGGCCAAGCGCTTCTCTGATGCCGATTTATCAAAAAGCACAACCATTTCGCTTCAGACGCTCTCCGGCGAGGCGCTGAAAAATGTCGGTAGGAGCAACATGACTTTGGAACATTTTTCCGAGGTGATTAACCTTTACAGGTTGGCAGGCATTCCCACCTATTCCGAAATGATCCTCGCGTTACCCGGGGAAACTTATGACAGTTTTACATGCGGCATTGGCAGTCTGCTTGACGCCGGTCAACACGCGGTTATCGAAGTTTATGACTGCGTGCTGCTTGCCAATTCAGCGCTTGCCGAAAAGGATTATATCAACAAACATGAAATCAAAACAATCCATGTACCGTTTTATCAATATCACTGCGAGGCAGGAAACAATGATGTGACAGAGTATTCGGACATCGTTATCTCAACAAAAACTCTGTCTCCGGAAGACTGGGTTAAGTGCAAACTTTTCTCCCTTGCCGTACAAAGTATGCATTGCCTTGGTCTGTTACGGTATTTTTCCATCTATCTTCGTAATGAAAAAGATATACCTTACAGTGACTTTTATATAAGCCTTGTTCAGTGGTATTTAGATCATGAAGAGACGCTAGGTTATATGATATTCTCAAAAATCTATAAACAACTTCAAACAATGATTTCCGAAAGAATAGTACCCTATTTTTATGACAAGCAATTCGGCGATGTCCGGTGGCCTCTTGACGAAGGAATTTTTCTAAACTGCATTTCCGATATGAACCGTTTTTACGAAGAAACCTCTGTTTTTCTGAAATCCTTCAGGGTTGAAGATGATATTTTCGAGGAACTTCTAACCTATCAGAGAAGCGTTATCTGTGTACCCGACAATAAGAATCAGCAAATCGCGCAAAACTATAATCTTCACGGCTATATGCTGAATGCTATGAATAATGCCGTAAAACCGTTAGAACAAGTTCAAAACACGCTTACGCTAATGCCTTTGCGTGATTACACGGATATTGCCGTTTATGCCAGAGAAGTCGTCTGGTACGGACGAAGGCTCGGGCATACAATCATTACGAATGACAGCCGCAGTTATAAGATTGACTTTGCATAAACATTTGAAACACCGCCACTGTAATTTTGAGGGCTTTGCATATTATATGTTCAAATTTAGAATTATTTAAGATTGACAAATATACGCATTTCGTGATAATATGATATGAAATGATATAATATACAATTAATTGTATTTTTTATTAGGATCGGTATAAACCGAAAGGACAAGATTCTTTCAGATGGATAAGAATAATATATATTTAGTACAACCGAACAGCCGGACCGGCAATACGATATCCTTCCCATACGCAGCCGGCGTGATAGCGGCTTACGCATGGCAGTTTCCGCAGGTGAGGGAAAAATATCAGCTCGGCAAACTCTTTTACAAAAAAGACCCAATTGACAAAGTCCTCTCGGAAATTGAAAACCCGTTTCTGGCCGGCTTTTCCAATTATATGTGGAACTGCGAGTATAACATTGCTCTCGCTCAACAGATCAAAAAATGTTACCCAAAATGCGTGATCGTTTTTGGCGGTCATCAAATCCCGAACAACACCGGTTACCTTGAGCAGTACGGTTTTATTGATATCCTGATTCATGGTGAGGGCGAGGAAATTTTTACACAAGTGTTGGCAGCCTTAGCCGGTAGTTTAGCAATGGATTCGATACCAAACATCTCTTACAGATCCACAACATCAGACATCGTGAAAACACCGCAAAAAGAAGTTGCTCTTCAGGGAAGCCCATCGCCCTATCTTGAAGGTATATTTGATAAAATTCTTCAAGAAAAAGATGGTGATATCCAACTCGACGCCATAATTGAAACAAACAGGGGCTGCCCGAACCACTGCACCTATTGCTGCTGGGTAGCACCGAAAGTCAGGTTGATGCCTGAAGATAAAATATTGAGAGAGATTGAATGGATTTCAAAACATAAAATCGAGTATTGTTTTTGCGCTGATGCCAATTTTGGTATGTTTGACCGCGACGAAATATTTGTTGAGGCCGTTATCGATGCCAAACGAAAAACGGGCTATCCGCTGAAGTTTGAGGTGGCCTGTTTTGAGGAGCGCAACGACTTTGTGTTTGAGATTAATAAAAAACTCAATATGGCAGGTTTAAGCAAGGGCGCGACATTTCCGTTTCAAAGCCTTTCAAAAGAAGTCCTGGCCAATGTGGGAAGACGCGAATCCTTAGATAAAGGCGGGGTTGTCAGTCTGCTTGATCAATACCATAAAGCAGGTATCCCCGTTTACTCGGATATTATCCTGGGATTGCCGGGGGAAACTTACGAAAGTTTTTCCAAAGGTTTATGTGAAGCGTTGGAACTTGGGCAGCACAACTCAATAAATGTGCATCACTGCGAAGTCTTGCCAAACGCAAAAATGGCAAGCCCTAAGTATATCGAAAAATTCGGTATCAAAACCGTTTCGTCCCCGCTTTGTCAGCCGCACTGTGAAAGTACGGATGATTCTGTTATGGCCGGCAGTTCCCGCATTATTGTGGAAACTGCCACCATGAGCAGTGATGACTGGAAAAAGGCAAATATGTTTACCGTGTGTGTTGTTGGTTTTCACAACTACGGGCTGTTGCAGTGTTTCGCGATTTATTTACATAACGAAATAAATATTTCTTATTATGACTTCTATTCGGATCTGCTGAACTGGATTGAAACCAAGAGCGTCTTTAGCAAATCAGTCATGGAAAAAGTAACCGGCAGATTGAGCGCTTTTTTGGACGGGAAAGGCAAACTTTTATATCAGGAGGATAAATTCGGTAAAATATTCTGGGCGCTTGAGGAAGGTCTGTTTTTGAATATTGCTTACGGTCTTGATGAGTTTTATACAGAAATTGAAGATTTCCTGCACAGGTATCCGTTAGGCAAGGAACTGTATGGCGAGTTGCTCAACTACCAAAAAAGCATTATTGTTGTTCCGAATAAAAATGAAGTTACCTTACATTCGAACTTTGATTTCTATGATTATTTTGCAAAAGCCTTCATTAATATTAAAGGACCTCTTTTGAGGAGAGGCAATACGATAACCATGCGGGATGAAGACATCCCTTCCGGCTGGTGTGAATATGGTATCCTGTATGTGTGGTACGGGAAAAGGGAGTCGAGAACATTGTTTTCAAGTAATCCGAAATCCGTTTCAATAGCGTATGACAGCGAATGACCACAGTTTACGAATCCACGGCAAAGGGGATGTTTGAGATAGTAAAAAAGAATATCTATCTGTTTCAATCAAGTATCCGGTATGAAAACACCATGTATCTTCCATATACAGCAGGCGTTTTGGCTGCCTATGCCTGGGAGAATAAGGTTGTTGCGCAAAACTATACGCTCAAGGGAATCATCTATTTGCGGGAGAGCGTTGAAAAAACAACAGCCGCTCTTGATTCGCCCTATTTAGCCGCTTTTTCAAATTATATATGGAACTTTGAATACAACAAGGCACTGGCCAAACAAATTAAAAGCATTTATCCCGAATGCATAGTGGTTTTCGGAGGGCATAATGTTCCGCCCGGTACCGCGCTTTTAGACGAGTATGCGTATATTGACATCCTGGTTCACGGCGAGGGAGAGGAAACCTTCAGGGATATCCTGTTGGCGTTGCATAGCGGGGATTCGTTAAACAATACCCCAAACATTTCATACCGTGACAGCCATAGCGCAAGCGTGGAAACAAAGACCATTCCCGTTTTATGCGCAGACTTTCCCTCTCCTTACAAAGCGGGCATTTTTGATAGTATGCTCAGTGAGCAACCGGATATCCGATTTTCGGCTATTCTGGAAACAAACCGCGGCTGCCCGTATGGCTGCGCTTTCTGTGACTGGTGCCGGCTCGACACAAAAGTAAGGCAACTACCGAAAGAGAGAGTTTACGGCGACCTCGAGTGGATGTCCGAACACAAAATCGAATTCTGCTACTGTGCGGACGCGAACTTCGGCATACTGCCGGATGATGAACAATATGTAGACCGGCTGATTAAACTAAACAGAAAGAACGGCTATCCGCAAAAATTCAGGGTAAATTACGCGAAACATAATAATGAGACCGTATTCAGCATCAATAAAAAACTTAACATCTATGGTATTAGCAAAGGCGCGACTATTTCTTTCCAAAGCCTCAGCCCGGAGGTCCTTGAGAATATCGGAAGAAAAAATATGTCTCTAAATAAGTTTTCAGAGTTGATGACGCTTTACAGCAATGCCGGTATACCAACTTATTCGGAGTTGATTCTGGGCTTGCCCGGCGAGACCTATGACAGTTTTTGCGAAGGAATCGGCAAGTTGCTCGAAGCCGGGCAGCATACATCCATTCTCATTTATAATTGCGAATTGATTGAAAATTCGCTTATGGCGAATAAAAACTATATGGATCAATACGGGATCAAAGCATCGATTACCCCCCTTTATCTGCGCCATGATGAACCCGACTGTGCAGATATTCCTGAATTTTCAAGGTCGGTCACGGCAACCGCGGCTATGAATGAAGATGAGTGGATATGTTCAAATTTGTTTTCGCTCACGGTTCAGAGCTGCCATGGCATGGGGCTTCTGAGATGGTTCGCGGTGTACCTTCATTATGAAAAAGGGGTCCGCTACGAGGATTTCTATAAGGCGCTGATAAAATGGGCTGAGAATAATCCAAACGCGGTTTTCGGAAAAGAAATGTTGTTTATGCGGGGCGAGTTTGAAAAAATTACCAAGAATTCGGGCTTATGGTCTTATACAAACAAAATATTCGGTAATGTATCCTGGCCCTACGAGGAAGGGGTTTATCTCGACCTCGTCTACCGGTTTGAGGATTTTTATAAAGAAATGCAACAATTCCTAATCAATTACAACATAGAAAATGAAATATTTAATGACTTGTTGCTTTATCAGAAGAGCATGATTAAAATTCCCGGTGTAAGATCGCTGAAAATTGCTCTCGAGTATGATTTTCCGCGTTATTTTTCCAAAGCATTTGCCAACACCCACGAACCATTGAAAATAAAAAAAGTTGGTGTTTCCGCGGAGGATAGGGCTGTCCCGAATGAATGGAAAGAGTACGCAAAAGAGTACATTTGGTACGGGCGCAAAGAGCAAAAGAATATTTTCACAGAGTTATCGGTCAAATAAACCTTAGGGACTGCTTTCAATATTGTTTCATGTTCTATAAAAAAGAAGCGGTGGTGACGGGATGCCAAACAAAAATATATATTTTGTACAGCCCGGCTTCACCTTCGGCAATGGTGAAAAAAGAGGCGTGTATTTGCCATATGCGTCCGGAACAATAGCCGCATATGCCTGGAGCAATCCCTCGGTCAGCGCCGAATATACTCTAAAGGGGCTTCTTTATCGTTTTGATGATATTGATGAAATTATCGAGTCGTTTGAAAACCCCTATCTTGTCGGATTTTCAAATTATGTGTGGAATTTTGAGTATAATAAGCGGTTTTCGCAGAAATTGAAAGTTGCTCACCCGGCATGTGCCGTTGTTTTCGGCGGCCATCAGGTTCCTCCGGACACTTCATTGCTTAATGAATGCGGATTTATTGATTATCTGATACACGGAGAAGGAGAGGAACCCTTTGCAGCTCTTCTGACCGCATTGCTAAAAAACGAAGACTTCAAATCAGTGCCCAATCTCTCTTACCGGCAAAACGGGATTCCTGTAAAGAACCCTGAGTTGTTCTTCCCCGGCTCCGACTATCCTTCACCCTATCAGGAAGGCCTATTTGACAAACTGATAGAAGATGACAGTATTAATTTCTACGCAATTATTGAAACAAACCGGGGATGCCCCCATAACTGCGCGTTTTGCGACTGGGGCATCACAAAGAACAAGTTGAAAGTTTTTCCCGAAGAACGGGTGAATCAAGATATCCGTTGGATCTCTGAGCATGAAATCGAATACTGTTTTGCGGCCGATGCCAACTTTGGTATCTTGGATAGAGACGAAAAAATTGCGGACATTCTGATTGATGCAAAACAGCAAACGGGGTATCCCGTCCGCTTCGATGTCACCTACGCCAAAGGCCGTGAAGATATTGTTTTTAGGACAGCGAAAAAGCTGTTTGACGCCGGTATGTTCAAGGGACCGTCGCTTTCGTTTCAGTCCCTGTGTTCCGAAACGCTGGACAGTATCGGCAGATGCAATATGACGCTCGAAAATTTTGCCGGCCTTTTAGAGCGATACAGCGAGGCCGGCATAACCCCCTACTCCGAAATGATTTTAGGATTGCCGGGCGAGACTTATGAGAGCTTTTGCAGGGGAATCGGCACACTCCTCAAATTAGGCCAGCATAATTATATCGATATATTCCGCTGTGAACTGCTGGTGAACGCGCCGATGTCAAACCCGGAATATATAAGAAAACACGGAATCAAATCCGTGCGCACGCCGTCTATCCAGCATCATATCAAGCCAAGGTCGGATGAAGTATATGGTTATTCCGACATCGTTGTGGCGACAAACACCTTGAACACGGACATGTGGATAAAAGCAAACCTGTTTGCTCTTTTTGTTCAGAGCTGCCACCATATGGGGCTGCTGAAATATTTCGCGATTTATCTTTACAATATGAAACATATTGAATATGATGATTTTTATAAATCTTTGCTGTCCCGGTTTGAAGATGCCGGCAGCGGTGTCTGCGGCAGGGTTTTTCAATCGATGAAAGCGGTTTATGTCAGTTTTCTTGAAAACGGCACGGAACTATCCTATACGAACATCCTGTTCGGTCATATAACCTGGTTTCCCGAAGAGGGCGCGTTCCTTGAATTTGCGCTGGGCTTGGAAACCTTTTTTTCGGAGGTAACGGGTTTTCTCTGTGGATACAACATCGCTTCCGGAATTTTTGAAGACCTTTTACACTTCCAAAAAAACATTGTCAAAAGACCCGGGCGGAACAAATTCGAGATTGCGCTTCAATATGACTGGTACCGGTACTTCTCCGAAAACAACCGGGCGGCTGATGCAGACCCCGAGCGGAGAAGCAATGTCCTTCATATTTCTGCCCCCGACAACCCCGAAAACTGGGTGGACTACGCAAGGGAAAATGTCTGGTTCGGACGAAGAGCGGGCAGGACGGTTTTTTTAGATGGTGTCTGCACAATTGAAACCGAGTACCAGAAATGATATAATAAATATTAGCGCATTTGGAATAAGGCGAAGGGGATGGATTGTGATGGATAAAAGAAATGTGTATATGATTCAGGTTTCCAACTCCAGCGAGGGCAGCTATTTTCTGCCGTATTCGCTTGGCGCCTTGGCAGCCTATGCATGGAGCGATGAAACAATACAGGCAAATTATGAACTGAAAGATTTTATTTTCCGTAAAGATGACATTGAAACTGCTATCGCTTCTTTTAAGGATCCCTATCTTGCTGTTTTTTCCAACAGTTTATGGAACAGCAACTACAATAAAGCTTTCGCGAAAAGGCTCAAGGAAAAACATCCCTCGTGCACCATTGCTTTCGGCGGAAGAGAGAATCCTTTAGATGGCAGATATCTTGACGAATATCCCTTTATGGATTTATTGATGCATCTTGAAGGCGAGGAACCGTTTAAAAAACTGCTGCTGCATTTACTTGAGCAGGAAACGGATTTTCCCAAAATAAATAACCTGTCTTACCGCGACGCGCAGGGCTTTAAACACACAAACGAACTGCAGACTTCGATCCGGACAGATTATCCATCCCCTTATCTTTCAGGGACATTTGACAAACTGATGCAAGAAAATGATGTAAAATTCGTACCGGTTTTTGAAACGAACCGCGGCTGCCCTTTCATGTGTGTTTATTGTGACTGGGACACCACAAAATCGAAGATAAAACTGTTCCCGCTGGAAAAGGTTTTTCAGGAAATCGAGTGGATCGCGGCACATAAAATGGATTACTGCGTTTGCAGCGATTCCAACTTCGGCATTTTTGAGCGGGATGAGTTGATAGCCGATAAGCTGATTGAAACAAAGAGAAAAACTGGATATCCGCACAAGCTTCAGGTTTCAGCGGCAAAAGCCGACAGCCCGGTCGTCTTCCGCATCAACAAAAAACTCAATGAATGGGGTATCAGCAAGGGCGCGACCATATCCTTCCAAACGCTGTCACCAATTGCTTTGAAAAACATTGGCAGGGAAAACATATCGTTGAATCAGTTTACCAAATTAATGGCTCTTTACAACGAGAACGGAATCCCTACCTTTACTGATATGATTTTAGGCTTGCCCGGAGAAACTTATGACAGTTTCTGCGAAGGCATGTGTAAACTCCTGGAAGCCGGTCAGCACACCTCCATTTATGTATACAGCTGCAATGTGTTAACCAACACCCCCATGTGGGAAGACAGCTATATTCAAAAGCATGGGATAAAAACAATTGATGTGCCATTCAGCCAGTATCACTGCGATATCAAACCCGATGAGGAAATTGAAGAGTATTCAAGGGAAATCATATCCACGAACACCATGAGCAAGGAAGATTTTGTGAAGGCAAAACTGTTTTCGCTTTGTGTTCAGTGCTTCCATTGTTTCGGATTGCTGCAGTGCTTTGCTAATTATCTGTTTCATGAGCAAAAAATTCCTTATACCGAGTTTTACAATAATTTGATCAAATGGATGGACCATAATAAGGATTCACTGTGCGGCAAGATATTTTCAGATATGAAGGTACAGTTGAACATCTATTCAAACGGAGAACGGCCGCGTCAATATGTCAACGAGGTTTTCGGCAGCATTACCTGGCCGATGGAAGAAGGGGCTTATCTTGACATTGTATATGAGTTTGACAGGTTTTACCGTGAAATTGAAAATTATCTCAGCCAATATGATATCACTCCCCGGATTTACGGCGAATTAATGAAATATCAGCAAAGTATTATCAAGATGCCTGGGAAAAACGAGTTCACAGTCCAACTCGAATATGATTTTTATCCCTATTTCTTCGGCATCCTTTCAAACGCTTACCGCCCGCTGGAACAAACGAAAAATACGCTAACAATAAAAGGCAACAATATTCCGGACAGTTGGAAGGATTACTCGAAAAAGATTGTGTGGTTCGGCAGAAAAGGCGAAAAGAATCTTTATACCGACATTACTGTAGAATATGCTGAATGAAACAGATCTGTCCCTCAGCATTAGCTATATGAGAGAAAATTAAGTCAAGAGGCAGTTGTTGAATAAATGGCAAATATTTCACCCTATACCTTTCAGTCGATTTCAGTCATCGTACCGGTTATAAATGAAACAACTTCATTTGTGGAAACGGTCGAAACGATAATCAATGTGTGTGGCCCGGATTTAGAGGAGATTATTATCTGCCCCGCATACTTTGCCACTCCGGCATGCAAAAAAATTGCCGAAGAATTATGCATAAAACATAAAATCATACCCGTGAAAATAGTTATGCAAAACGGAACATTTGACGATGCGCTGAAATCTTTGTTTAAAATTGTTACCGGTTCCCATTTTATGATACAACCGGCTGATCTTGAGGAAGATCCAAAAATGATAGCAGTATTTATTAAGGAAAGCAGAAATCACCCGGAAGCGATTATTACAGGTTCACGATTTCTATCAAAAGAGTGCTCAGAAAATTATTCAAAATTGAAGAAAGCATTTTTTATTTTCTTTCGAAAGTTTTTTCAAATCGTATATTCAAAGAAACTTACGGATACAACATTTTCTTATAGAACAATCCCGACAGAAAAAGTCAAGAATCTGATTTTAAAAGAAAAATCATATTCCGTCTTGTATGAAGCATTTCTTAAAATGATGCGCACGGGAGTTGATGTTATCGAAGTCCCTGTTGTATTTCAAAAACGCCCTGAAGGAAAATCCAAAACCAAATTTTTCAAAGACGGATTTCGATATTTATGGGTATTTTTCCGAGTAAGATTGGCAGACTCAAGCAAGTTTTATGTTCAATCATCCCCAGAAATTGTACATAAAAAAACATTTTGAACGGAGAGCAATGAATTCTATGGATGACAACAGAAATAAAATATATCTTGTGCAAGTCAATTCGGTGTACGGAAACGAGGTGTATTTTCCGTACGCTTCAGGCGTTTTGCAAGCTTATGTGCTTGAAGACGAAACCGTCAGCAAAAATTATGTGTTTGAAAAAATTATATATATCAGAGAAGATATTAATGAGGTTGTTAAAGGAATGAGCAACCCGTTCCTTGTCAGCTTCTCAACTTATCTTTGGAACTTTGAATACAGCAAAGCGCTCGCTAAAGCAATTAAAAAAACTCATCCTGCTTGTATCATCGTTTTCGGGGGGCATCAAGTTCCTCCGGGTGTGAGGTTGCTTGAAGAAAACAGCTTTATCGATATCCTGATTCACGGGGAGGGCGAGGAAACCTTCTGTGAAATACTTCAAGCTTTCGCGGAAGGCATTGGCCCTGAAAAGATCGCCAACATTTCCTATCGCTCCGCTGCCGGAGCCGTTTCAACCCCTGCCGCCAAAACCGCCTGTATCGATTATCCCTCGCCGTACCTTAGGGGTATATTCGACAGCATTATGGAAAACAGTGCATACAGCTTTTCTGCTATCCTTGAAACAAACCGGGGTTGCCCTTATAAATGCGCGTTTTGTGACTGGGGGAATATAAAGGCAACGGTACGGTTGTTCCCTATCGACCGTGTCAAAAAGGAAATCGAATGGATCGCGCAGCATAAAATTGAATATTGTTATTGTGCGGACGGCAACTTCGGCCTTTTTGAGCGTGATTTGGAGATTGTCGATATGTTAATCGCCGCTAAAAACAAATACGGATACCCCAAAAAAGTTCAGGCCACCTACACAAAAAATAACAGCGGCGCTGTTTTCGCGATCAGTAAGAAGTTGAACGACGCCGGCATGAGCAAAGGGGCCACGCTGTCTTTTCAAACCATGTCAAAAACCGCGTTGAAAAATATTGGCAGAGAAAATATGCCCCTCGAAGAGTTTACAAAACTGATGACGATGTATAATGAAGCGAAAATCCCGGCATACTCCGAGCTGATTCTTGGCCTGCCCGGAGAAAATTATGACAGTTTTCGCAACGGGCTTGAGGATTTACTGGAGTCCGGCCAACATTCCTCCATCAATGTTTTTAATTGCGAGGTATTGGTTAACGCGCCGATGGGGAACCCGGATTATATCAAAGAACATGGGATTCAAACGGTCCGCACCTCCATCCATCAGTACCACTGCAAGCCCATTGAGGGGAAAATCGGCGAGTATACAAACATCGTTGTCAAAACAGAATCCATGACAACAGAGATGTGGAAGGCATCCAATATGATGGCGGTTTGCATAAGGAGCTTTCACAACCTTGGGTTGCTGCAGTGCTTCGCGATTTATTTGTATTTTGAGCGGGGTGTGCGATATACGGATTTTTATGAGGCACTGCTTGAATGGGCAAAAGACAACCCGGGTACAGTGGCCGGCAAAGCTTTTGTTTGGCTGGGCAAAAAGTATGATGATATTCTGACGGGCTATGGGGAAAGCACTTTTTACGATGAAAAATTCGGTGATTTAACCTGGCCACTGGAAGAGGGACTCTTTCTTCAGGTTATTTATGAGTATAAAAACTTTTATAAGGAAATCGAAGTTTTTCTCAAGAAATTTAAAATTGATGAAAGGCTTCTTAACGATTTGCTTGTTTACCAGAAACATGTGATAAAAAGACCGGGAGCGGTTGACACCGTTCTCGACCTCCAGTATGATTTTGCCACCTATTATTCAAAAATTTATGAAAACCTCTACACCAACTTGAACGAAGAACCATCTAAAATTCAAATTAGTGGTACTGTTTTGCCGGAAAGCTGGCCGGACTTTGCTAAAGAAATCGTATGGTTTGGGAGAAAAGGCGGTAAAATGATCAATAATTCTATAAAGTTGTGATTGAAAAAAAGTACGATACTGTGAATCGGAGATATTGTTTGTGAATGTGTTGTTAATCAGTCCCGCGATGAAAAATTATCGACGAACCTCAGAACTTCCTATGGCGCTGATATCGATTGCTACATTCCTTACTCAAAAGGGTCATCATGTAAAAGTAATCGACAGACTCGTCAAAGTGACGAATATTGAAAAAATCGTTGAAGCCTTCAAACCGGATTTTGTGGGTATCACTTTGATGTATGTAAAAACAATAGACGATGCGCACAAATGCGCGGAAATTTCGCACAAATACGGTGCTAAAGTCGTTTACGGCGGGCATCTTGCATCTGACGCGCCGGAACTTGTGCTCAAAGAAAATTATGTGGACTATGTAATTATGGGCGAAGGGGAACATGCGTGGCAAGAGCTGTTGCTGGCTTATCAAAACGGTGAAGAGTATGCTGATATTAAAGGGCTTGCATATAAAAAGGACAACCAAATAGTGATTAATGAGTGTCGTGAGTTCTGCAACCTTGCCGATTTACCGCCAATGGACTTTAGTTTTGTTAACCCGGCAGATTATTTTCAAACCTATAATTATTGTAAAAAACAGGTTCATCTGTATACTTCAAAAGGATGCCCCGGTCGATGCTCTTTCTGTTTTAACGCGCATTTTAACCACTCAGTTCACAGAAAAAGGCCTTTGGCGCATGTCCTGATAGAAATACGCAGTTTAATTGAAGAACACGGAGCCGACAGTATTTATTTTGAAGATGAAATATTGCGCACAAGTTCCAAAGACATCGCCGAAGTTTGTGAGGCCTTAAAAAATTCCGGAATTGGTTTTGTCTGGGGATGCAAAATGCGTATCGGCGTGCTCAAACCGCAGGATTTTATAACTATGTATGAAAGCGGCTGCCGCTGGATATTTTTTGGTGTCGAAAGCGGTTCCGACGAAATTATCCGTCAAGTGCACAAAGGCACAAACTTAAATGATGTCAAGTCGGACATTGACAACTGTATTCGTGCCGGGATTTTACCGGTTTCTTCTTTTATTGTCGGTCTGCCGGGCGAAACCTGTGAGCAGTTGAAAAAAACAGTTGCTCTCGGTAAGTCCCTAAGGGGCTCAATTATGTTCTGCACTTTTTTTCAGCCTTTTTATGGTGCCGAATATTACAATAAACTTCTGTCGGTAGGCAAAATCAATCCGGTTAAAAACCTTGACGATATCAGGGAGTATCCGATCCTTGATGAGTATTTGGGGGTGAATTATTCCAACATCCCGTCGAGACATCTGAAAGTCGTCAGAGCATATTTCCTTTGGTGGTCTTTCAAAACAAAATCCCCTTCAAGAGATGATACCAAATACTCATTAACCAAAAAGGCCTTTAGACAGACATTTGGGACAATCAGTCGATTGGGGGTTTCGGGTATTTTCACAGAAACATATAGCGCTTTACGCACAGTGCTGTCGTTCGGATTGAATCTGTTTTTTTTCCCCCGGATAAAAAAGAAATACCAACTTGTATTAGACAGAAACCGGGCAAATAATTAGAATTAAAACAGCAATATTTTCGACGATGTTGTTACACAATGAATACTGATAAACCCAAATCAACTGCTTTTAAAACGGGGGTGAACTCCATATGAATGTTTTACTTATTAGCCCGGCAATGAAAAATAATCTGCCTCCCGCTTGCCATAATGAACCACCAATGGGGCTTGTTTCTATTGCGACACATCTTTCTCATCGCGGACATCGTGTTAAGGTAGTCGACAGACTCGTAAAAGTCACGAACATAGATAAAATCATAAAAGAATTCAAACCGGACTTTGTTGGTATCACTTTGATGTATGTTAAGACGATTGCCGACGCATGCAAATGTTCGCTGATTTCGCATAAATACGGTGCGAAAGTCGTTTGGGGCGGTTACCTCGCCACGGTTATTCCGGAACTGATTTTGAACGAGGACTTTGCTGATTTTGTTGTTATTGGTGAGGGTGAGTTCGTATGGGACGAACTCCTGCGCGAGGAGCAAGATGGCAAAAAATACCATGAAATTAAAGGCCTTGCATACAAGAAAGACGCTCAAACGATCATTAATGAGTCCCGCGAATTGAGCGATCTCAGCGAATTACCTGCAATGGATTTTAGTTTTATCAATCCGAGGGACTATTTTCAACTATATTCATTTTGCAAAAATCAGGTGCATTTATATACCTCAAAAGGCTGCCCCGGACGCTGCGCTTTTTGCCATAACGCACATTTTAACCACTCGGTTCACAGGAAAAGGCCGATTGAGCAAGTTGTCAGTGAAGTACGCAGTATGGTTAAGGATTACGGTGCCGACGGGATATATTTTGAGGATGAGATTTTACGCACCAACTCAAAGGATATTGCCGAAATCTGCGAGGCGTTCCGAAACTCGGGCATTGATTTTGTCTGGGGATGCAAAATGCGCATCGGGATACTCACGCCGGAAGACTTCAGAACTATGCATGATAGCGGATGCCGGTGGATTTTTTTCGGCGTTGAAAGTGCATCAGAGGAGATGTGCCGCAGCATACACAAAGGTATTAACCTCGAACAGGTAAAAACAGATATTTCAAACTGTGCCGCAGCTGGTATCCTGCCGACGGCATCGTTTATTGTCGGTCTGCCGGATGAAACGAGCGAACAGCTTCAAAAAACAGTAGATATGGCAAAGGCATTAAAGGACGCGGTAATTTTCTGCTCCTTCTTGATTCCATATGTCGGAGCAGAGTACTATAAAATATTAACAGCGGCCGAGAAAATTAAGCCCGTTAAAAAACTTTTCGAACTTAAAGCATACCCTATAAGCAACGAGTATTTGAAAGTTAATTTTTCAAAAATCCCTTCAAGGGAATTGAAAGTGGTCCGGGCATATATGCTCTGGTGGTCATTCAAGACAAAGCCCTCTGTTCAAGACGATTCGGGTTATTCTTTAACCAAAAAAGCAATAAAGGAAACTTTCGGGCATTTGAGTGTTCGAGGAGTTAAAGGCATCTGTTCGGAGACATACGGCGTCCTTCACATGGGTCTTTCATTCGGATTAAACCTATTTTGCTTTCCGGGCGTTAAAAAGAAATATGGGCTGAAGTTGAATAGAAATCGAAATTAATCGAACTGCTTCCCGGAATATTATTCCGGTTCGTATTGATAATTTCCCGGCTTAATAGAAAAGCGGAAAATGCTTAACAATTCTGTCAATATCAATCGCCCTGTTTAATATCGATGCTAACATGTTTATTCGGCTGAAAGGTAGTTTCGATGAATTCTTTGACCAAAAAAAATAAAGTTCAAAGCAATTGTTGGGACATTGCCGCACTTGCTTGTCTGTTGGCAAGTGTTTGTTTTTTTGTATGGAAAGCGCCCTATGGATTTGGTTTTGATGACGAAAGCTGGTATTTGACATTTTCGCACAGAATGATCTTGGGCGATTCCTTGCTTGCGGATGAATGGCATGTTGCCCAGCTCACCGGTTTTCTGCTCTATTTGCCCACCAAAATATATCTCTCTTTATCGGGTACGACCGAAGGGATTATTCTTTTTTTTCGCTACCTATTTATCGTTATGCAAAGCGGCGTCGCAGCGCTTATCTATTTAAAATTGAGAAGTTTCGGATTTGCCGGTATCGTTGGAGCTTTGATCTTTTTCCTGCATATTCCGGTAACAATCATGGCTTTGGGATATTATTCGATGGGAATCGCGTTCATCGTCGCGGCAGGCGTGCTTTTGGCAACAGCAAAGCCGGGCGGAAAAGCGGTTTTCTTTTTTACCGGCGTGATTTTTGCGTGCGCGGTATTATGCAACCCTGCTTTAATCCTTATTTATTTTATCTACTTTGTTTGCATGATAATATTTGAATTAGGCAAGAAGAGAAAAAAACAATTCTTTGAATTTTCGAAGATGTCCTTCTCTTTTTTATCCTGGTTAATTCTCACTGCCGGCGCTTTTGCGGTCCTCGCGCTGTTTGCCATATTCATATTTTCCAGAACAACATTTAAGGAGTTAGCAGAAAATTTTCCGATGCTCTTAAAAGATCCGGAATATCAGGTTTCAGCCACCGGTTCCGTAACGCAAAACTTGTTCAATTTTAAGGACACTCTGCTGGAAATTTTCAAAATCAATCCTTACTTGGTTGCCGCTTTCACCTTGTTGACAGCCGCTCTTGTTATTGATAAAAAACGCGCTGTCCACCGTGTTTTTTACTTGTCATCTGGCGCTGTTGCCGCCGGCGCTTTTATGATTTTTTTTATTGTTACAGTAGACTTCCCCTTTTTTGGATATTGGATGCTGCCGCTGTCCTGGCTCGGATTGCTATGCTATCTTTTGTCGGATCATAAAAATCTGACACATTTCACCTTTTTATGGCTGTTCGGTTTACTTTATGCCCTATGTCTCGATATTACATCCTTCATGGGTTTTATTGTGGCCAGCCAGGGTCTGACGCTTTCTTGCATCGCAAGCGTCCTGTTCATCAAAAATATTTTGGAGGAAATTCACTCGCAAAAAGCGTGCAGTAAGAACAGCCAGGGTAAAAAATTAAAAACCAAAAAACGAGAAGCAGCAGCGGCGCTGATACCGGTTGCGGTCTTGATGATTACCGTACTAACGCTTCAAATCGTCATGGAAGTCTATATGGCAGCGGATTTTAAGATTTCCCCGGAATATAATGTTATTGATGAAACGAAAGATTACAGTTTTGCGAGGGTTTCCGTTGACCGGACAAATAAAGAAAAGTTAAATACCCTACTTTCTTCCGGTCCCGAAAAAGGCATTAAAACAACAGCCACCAGATCCGCTATCTATAACGGTATCATCAACGATCTCTCTAAAATCAAAGAGAAAGGGGCCAAGCCCGCCCTTGTCGCGGCAAACATGCCCTGGTGCCACCTGTATTTAGAAATGCCGTATGCCACCCACTCCACATGGTTCCTTTCTTATCTTTTCGATGAACAAAAAAGCCGGCTGCTTGAATACTATGAATTACATCCCGAAAAAACGCCCGGATATATTTATATTCCGAAATATGTGGATCTTTTATACATCTATTACCCCGAAAGGGCTGAAACGATGTTAGCCGGTTTTGATGAGGTTTTTGATTTCACCGTGACAGAAAGCCATTACGGTTTCACGCTTGAAATCATTTGATTGAAAATGATCCTGCGGGTGCTTGCATCAAACAAAGGGCTCTGTGTTGTTCGAACGGTCGAAAAAAACACAGAGTCTCTCTTTTTTAATCGGCAGCTTTCCGCCTGATTGCCCGGGCTTTGTTCAGACCAACTCGCAATCAATCCTTGTTAAGCGGGTCACCGCGGCTGATTGTGCAAACCGCGAATAGTGACAGTCCGGGTAGTTTTATCCCGGTTTTCTGAAGAAGGCGCCAAACATGAAAGTCTATGTTCAGCATCGCGGTAATCGCTCTTGTATAAAAATGGTCGGCAGAGTATTTCCACAAAGGCACTTTTCTTTGATCCGTATCGGTTGGAATTCTTAACACCCTTTTAAATGTCCTGATAATAAACAATGAAGAATAAAAATAGAAAGAGGTTTTCAACTCGACGCCCCGTGTGTTTTCAATTATTTTTTTAAATGATCTGTGGTTATATCTGCGCAGTCCTTTCACATAAACATCATGTTGGGAAAAGAGATATGAATATGCGGGGAGTATAAAAAATAGTATTCCATCCGGCTGCATATGGGTGATCAGCTCTTCCAGAAACCGCACTTCGTCCGGAATATACTCCATCAAATTCATCATCACAGCAACATCGAATTTTTCGCCGCTGAATTCGCTGATTGCTTTGGCTATCAGGATATGATCATGCTCGGATGTAAACACCTTGTATTCATCATCAATTGCCCATATCCGGTCCTTGGGAAATACCTTCAGATATTCTTTGTCAAAATACATATCCCCGGCGCCGATATCAGCAATATTTAGACCTTGAGAATCTTTATGAATATCTCTTAAACAACTTGCCATTATTGAAATTGTCATTTTGGCCCTGGATATCTCCCAGGGATGACGGTTGAATTCGCCTTCCGGAACTTCACGAATATCCATATTCAGCCTCTTATATATTTAATTTTGAGCAATCCCGAACTTTCAAGACGATTATTTGTACCTTTTTTTCTTAGGCCGTCTTAGGATGTATCTCAGGCGTTTCGCTGAAGATTTGACTGCTTTTTGAATAACCGGCACAATCTTAAAGTTAAAAAATGACGGTTCAATCAGCCAATCGCCCGCTTTTACCGTACTTTTCGTACCGGCTTTCCATTTGTAAGGCACCATTCCCCGTGCGCAGTACCGGCAGAACTCGTGGGGTTTACTAAAAATCTCGTTCATTTCCCAGCCAGTCAAAGAGGTATTATAAATATCGATTTTATCATCATTCGGGAATTTTAAATTAAACGCCGTATTGAGCCTGTGCGCATACATCTGGTTGGAACAAGCGCTGATGTACCCCCCGCTGAGCGCATGGCAATGCGTAAACAAACAGTTGCTAAATGCCTCGTTTGGGGACTCCATCGGCTCTTTTAGCAGCGACTTAAAGAAGAGTTTGTTCGGCACGCTTAAGTTATAAGGTATCCCTGCCTCCCTCAGAATACCGGTGATCGTATCAATTATTCTTTGTGTTGGAGGATAAACCGAAATATCAAAAGAGCAGTTGCTGTTTTTTATTTCAAGCAGATCGTCTTTTTTGAGCTTTGGCACCAATAAACCATTGGTTAATATACGAATGTCACTGTCCGGGAAAATTTCTCTTGCGGTTTTAACAAACCGGATGTAATCCGGATTCACAAGCGGCTCTCCGCCCATCAGCCTGATTTTACCCACACCCCAAAAATAGTCTTTGAGTTTTCCCAAATCCCTTTCTGTTTGTTGAAGGTCACCGAACATGTTTTCTTCCACTAAGTTGGAAAACTCATTGCAGCCTTTGCAGTTTAAATTACAGCTCTCGCTGACTTCGATTTCAAGATAATCCAATCGGGGCTTTCTGTTGTCAACCCGAAAGACAAAGTTGTTTAAATCCTCGTTATTTCTGCCCGTAAAATGAGTATCCCAGGGGCAAACAGACAGTTTATCAATGCCCTTCTTGTGAAACAGGGCAGACACATTTTTAAGTTCTTCGTTTCTAAAAGCCAGTATTAACTGCCTATGGTTCAAAGTTTGGGCGGCTTTTTCAACAGCTGTTTCAAGGTTGCCGCCCGCAACAGAAAGCACTTCGACGCCATAGCCCAAGCTTTGCAGCTTGGCGCATAGCTCGCGGGATATTTTTCTGTTTTCTCCAAAAATCAACATGTCTGAAATTCTCGTTCAACTCCGTATTCGTTAATGTGTGTTTTTCATTATTCAAGCAGTTCAACAGCATGAAAACGATATTGCTTTCCCCCAACATAAACAAAAATTGCTCTATATTTTTTTTGTTACATCTTTCAATATGTAGCCTGCGTCTCCCTCTTGAACAGTAAATTCAAATTCTTGAGAAAACAGGCCAAACAATTCCCGAACCGTTTCATCCGTATAGGGCAGTTTATCGACTGAGAATGTATAGATGGGTTTCGGAATATAAATGTAGTCCGGCGAGTGGCTGGGATTCATTTCATAATAGTACATGATCTTATAAAAATTTTTTTCAAACTCTGCCGCATATTGATAAGCTGTATAGGTTCCATAGGGGAAATCCAAGTATAGATACGCCCAAATCATATTGTCGGCAAAAAGAATCGGCTTCTTATCCCATTGTTTGATCATAGCCAAGTCATTCAAAGTTCTGTAATACTGCTCGGCTTTCAGCGGCGTTGTTATGCACCCCTTTTCAGGGCCTTTGTCAAGGGTAACAGATAGCTCGTTTGATTTATCCTCATAAAGATATTCAAAAGCAGTGGTTTTCAAATCAACGGCAACATAAACCATAAGCCCTATTTGCGCGGCAAAAGCGATGCAGAGGGCAGGTATTGATATTTTCCGCATGACCTCCATTAGTTTTTTCGTTTTATTTGCCAAATTTTCTTTTGGTTGGCTCCGAATCTCCGAAATCAGATTGCCGATAATAAAGACACTCATCACATCAGAAATGGTGAGGCCGGTATTCGCTAAATAGAAACCGCCGGTAGACGAAATATCTATAAACACTCCAGTTATAATCCCCCAAAGATAACCGAAAAACAGTCTTTTGTTCTTCTTTTCTGTTAATATATAGCTTACAAGACCCAGAAGTATCATCGGATACATATAAGGTGAATAATAGTAGACCTGATCGTTGAGCGAAATGACTACCAAATATGATAAAAATACAACAACCGACCCGGCAAGGTAAGCACTGCGATGCCGTATCCTTTGTGCGTCAATAAGCAGTGAAAGGCAAATAGCACAGCACAGAACGAACAGAACCGGATTTAAGTTGTAGATAATTCCCAGCGTTCTGGAAACGGAAAATATGCTGCTCGGATTTGATAAATCAAACTCTTCCGGGAATGTCAGCATCATAGGGATACTTTTTATAAGGTCTTTTATACTTGCTCTTGAAAGAAGAAAGGCAAAAAACACTGAAGCGGTAAACACAACACCAACGGATATCCATAGCCATGGTCTGGCCGCGAAGCATTTTCTTAAGTGATTAATTTTTACTTTCATTTTTGATATCGCTTTATAACGCCTGCCTGCAACGGGTTGTTGCGTCTGTTTGCTTTTAACGGTTATCTCCGGAACAAATTTGAATATCAGCACCATGAATGAGTAAGCAAGAAACAGAAGAGCTAAATAGAGATTGCACAAAACAGCAAATGAAAATAAAATGCCTATTATAACCAATTTAGCTCTGGTGAACCTTTTCATATTCGAGAACATCAAAAGCAGTATCAGTAGCATGAATTCAAGTGTCAGGGAAGTATACCACAAAGCCAAAGTAACCGATAACGGAATATGTAAAAAATAAATGATGGTCGCTATAACGGAATAAATACCGTATTCTCTAAAGAACCGGTATAAAACTATTGAGATAATCGCCTGACAGAAAATAAAATAGTAGCGGGATGCCAGAATAATCCCTTCCGTTGAGCCCATTATGCCAATATAGATTTTCGTTGGAAGCCATACGAATAAAGTGGAAAACTGTGACACATGCCATTCATCAAAAAGTAAAGAATCCCCTTGCATTAGCCTTTGCGGTATGTATAAGTAGAGAGCATCATCCTCCCCAAAGCTGTATGGCGCCCGCCAACATAAAAGAACCGCTGTTGCGGCAAAGCATAAAAACGCTACCAGATCCTGATGTTTAAAAATGAAAGATTCTTTTTTTAACATTGATTAAGCTGCCACCAACTTTCCAAAAACATTTTAACAGGTCATCCTATAAATTCTATCTGTTGCCTATTTCGTAAATTACAGTGCCAACAAGCGAATTGCCGCTTTAAAAATGCCAAATAGCTACGAATGGCCTATCTGCATTGTAGAGTAGTAAATCGTGTTTGTCAATTCATTTCAAAGTTTCAATTGTTGACATGTCTATATCTGTCAAGTTATACTAACCTTGCACATTGCAGAAAGTGTGATGCAAAAATGAATTTCAAATTAAATAAACAATTGATAAATTTGAAATATCAAGATGTATTTTCATTTTTTCTTTTTACTGCCATATTCATTTTTTTATTATGGTTCCTTCGGTATGGTTATTATAATGAAGATGAAAGTCTTTATTACACCTTCCCGTTAAGACTCGTTTTGGGTGATTCTCTGCTGACGGACGAATGGCTTCATGTGCAATTATCCGGATTCCTTTTGTATCTGCCTGTAAAGCTATTCATTCATTTTAACGGCTCAACCGAAGGGATTGCTCTGTTTTTTCGGTATTTCTACATCGTATTTCAGAGTACCGTATCGGTTGTTGTCTATTGCCGCCTCAGAAAATATGGCATATTTGCCCTATTTGCCGCCATGATAAATTTCCTGCACATACCGTTTTCCTTTGTCGCTATGAGTTATAACACAATGGGTTTGAATTTTGTGATGCTCGTCGGCGTACTGATGGCAACAACAAACAGACACAGCCGGCCAACATTTTATATTGTCGGAGTTATGTTAGCCTGCGCTGTGCTGTGCAATCCGCTTTTAGCGTTCGTTTACTTACTTTATACGGTTTTGGTAATAATCAAGCAAGTTGTTTCAAAAAAAGGACGCACGCTCTTTCAGTTTTCAGAAGTATCGTTTTCGTTAAAAACCTGGCGGCTGATCACACTTGGGATCTCTACAGTGGCCGGCATATTTTTACTGTTTCTGCTTTTGCGCGCAAGCATCAGCGAACTCCTTGATAATTTGCCTATGCTGTTTTCAAATCCCTGGCTGAGCAGTTCCCGCAGAAGAGTACCTTTTTTATATGCAGTCAATTACATCTTCAAACACTATTATCCTTATCAGCTTTCTGCTTACATCATTTTAATGTTCATTCTTATATTGGATAAAAAGCGAATGAACCACAGGCCGCTTTACCTTATCGCCGCCGCGCTTGTTTTCTTTGCTTTTATCGCGCAAATTGTTCTGTCACCCGTTTTGCCGGATTATGAGTTTTTCTTCATCATGCTTCCTCTGTTTCTATTTGGTATAACTTGTTATTGTTTGATTGAAAATAAAGATAAGCAACTATTTGTTCTTTTATGGACACTTGGTGGATTATACGCACTTTGTTTGGCCCTATCGTCAGCTTCCGGCCTTTATTCCGCCATGTTCGGTTTTGGCGTTTCGAATATCGCGAGTGTTATCTTTATAAAAACTATAATCGATGAACTTCGGGAACAAAAAAGCAAAAAGATCGTATCCGGTTATAAGCAAAAATTAGCAAAATTTACTGTGGGGAAATTCAATCCGAAAATCATTTCTGGTGTATTGATATCGGTGCTGTTTGTTCAAATCTGCTCCGAATTGTATATTAAAGCCGATTTATCCCGCTACAGTATAGAATGTGCCTATGCAGCCTATCATTCAAATACCAAGGTAACATTGGATACAACCATTGAAATCGGGCCGTTAAAAGGCATCATAACCACTTCTGACACCGCAAAATTATATAACAATATGATAAAAGATCTTTTAGTTATCAAAGAAAGAAATGCCAATAATAAGCCTGTGCTTACGGCGCCTTTATCTCCCATGTGTTATCTCTATTTGGAAATGCCCTTTTCGGCATTTACTGAAGAATACTACAGTTTCGATGATGGCAGCCGGCTGATGAAATATTATGAGCTGCACCCCGGCAAAGTGCCCGGGTATATTTATATACCCAAAATAAGAGACATGGGATACGATTCATTCCTCGAAAAACCGGAAGATGTTTTAGCGGACATTACAGAAAACTATAATTGCACGGTTAAAGAAACGGATACAGGTTATGTCGTAGAGGTAATAAATCGATATTAACGCGGCATTTACTCATTTTGAAAATAAGCGGTTATGTCGAATAAAACGCAGCTGCAATTGAACTGTGATAGTCTAAATGCGGCCGCGTTTTTCAATGTTGTATTTTGGCTAACGCGCTTCGTTAGTTTTTGTTTTTAATATACAACCCATACTTTTTTCTTACCTTCGGGTACGCCGTGACATACCAAAAAATAGTTAAAAACTCCTTCGCGGCGGAAAACATTCCTGTAACAAAGTAAACGAAGCCCCTTTTGGTAATGACATTGAGAAAGTCGTTGATTGTATCTTTTGCAAAGGCAAAAGATTTTTTATTTTGTGGGTCAAATGAACCTTTTTGCGTAAAGGCTGCCCAAAGAAAGAAACATCTGATAACGCGGAGTTCTTTTGAGGAAATATTTGAAAAGTTGTTTTCCAGTGTCTCCATCGCAACGGCGTTTCCGATTTCTTTTATCGTTTTAGGCGGATGGTATAATCCTTTTTGAACAAGTTCCCTTTCCATATCGGAACCGGGTGTGGGAAAATAGTGAAAAACCAAAACAAACTTCGTTGGCAATCTCATGCCGAGTTTTATCGTCTCCATAACCTCTTCTTCTGTTTCTCCCGGCAAGCCGACAACCAATGTTACAATAGGGGCTATGCCTATCTCCTTACAATTTTTGACTGCCTGTTCGACCCCTGTTGATTTAATGCCCTTGTTTATTCTTTTCAGCATGATTTCGGAGCCGCTTTCCCCGCCGAACAGCAGCCATCTGCAACCGGCGTCGTACATGACCTGAAGATCCTCTTTGTTGTACTGGTCAGCTCTTGAATCACAGCCCCAGAAAAATTTTAAATCTCTTTCTTTTACCTTCCGGCAAAATTCATAGGCATCCTCTTTTTTGGCACACCAGAGTTCATCGGTGAAATATACAGCATTTAAGTTGTAGTTTAAAACAAGATTTTCAATTTCATCCAGGGTAATATCGGTCGGCCGCCTTCTGTGCGTGCAGCGGTGGTAACCGAGGTTGCCGCAAAAAGCGCAGTTAAAAGGGCAGCCCTTTGAAGAAAATAAGTAAAGCAGGTTATCGTAAATATATTTCTGATAGTAGATTTGTGGGTTTACGATAGTCCAGTCAATCAGCGGCAAATCCTTCAGATCCGCAAATTCGCGGCATTTTGTATAAACAATCTTTCCGTCTTTCTTATAGGCAATTCCGTCTATCATGTTTGGAGACAAGGAGTTTTCAATCTTCTGGGCAAACTCAAGCCAAGTAAGTTCGCCTTCCCCCATCATGATATAGTCTATGTACTTACAGTCAAAACAAAGCTCTGTCTGCATGGTGGGCATTTGCCCGCCCCATATAACAAGCTTTTCAAACTTTTTTACAGCTTTTGATACCTTAATAGCATCTTTCAGCCCTCTTGATGATACCACAGATATGCCGACCAAGTCCGGCTTGTAAGCCTTCATCAGCTTAACTAATTTAATTTTATCAACATTTCTGTCGTAAAGCTTCACATCATAGCCATTTTTCTTGAGATAAGTCGCAATTGACAGCACACCCAAGGGATTGGATAAACCGCTTCGGTAATACCCGGTGTCGGAAACGATAAAAAGAATTTTCATCCTCCGGCACCTCCGTCAAAAAAGTTACACGCCTCAATAATCCTGCTTACCTCATCATCGAAGAGCTCCGGATACATGGGCAGCGACACACAATGCTCCGCTAAATATTCAGAATTCGGTAAGTCCCCCGGTTTATAGCCTAAATCACCGAACACCTTTTGCAGATGGCAAGGTATCGGATAATGAATTGCACACTCTATGTTTTCGGAACGCATAAACGCTAAAAATCTTTCTCTTTGCGGAACAGTAATCACAAATAAATGATAAACATGCCCGGATGTCTCGGAAGATTTTTGCATTCTGATAAGTGGGTTGACAATCTCTTTGCTATATCGTTTGGCTATTGCACACCTTCTGCTGTTTGTTTCGTCAATATATTTTAGTTTACAGCTTAAAACAGCCGCCTGAATGCCGTCCATACGCATATTGAAGCCAATTTTTTCATGATCACCCAAAGCATTCGCAGCGTGGTTTTTTAAGGAGTTGATTTGGTCAGCATACCCGGCGTTGTTCGTTGTTACACAGCCGCCTTCACCAAACGCGCCGAGATTTTTTGTTGGATAAAAACTAAATGCCCCCATATCGCAAAGGCCGCCGACCGGTTGGCTTTTGTATGTGGCGCCATGCGCCTGCGCGCAGTCTTCAACAACAGCAATGTTGTGCCTGTGTGCAATTGCCCGAACAGCGTCGACATCAAAGGGTAAACCGTATAAATGCACACCGATAATGGCTTTGGTTCTGCCGGTGATTGCCTCTTCAATTTTTTCCGGATCAATTTCCCAAGTGTCACCTGTGCAGTCGACAAACACCGGTTTTGCCCCGGTGTACATTGGTCCCCAGGCTGTCGCTACAAAAGTATTGGAAGGGATAATCACTTCGTCCCCGGTTTTTATCCCCATCGCCTGCATGGCAAGCAGTATCGCGTTGGTGCCGCTGTTGACACAGGACACATAGGGTACTTTACAAAATTCTGCAAATTCGGCTTCAAACTTTTTCACAAAGTCACCGTCAATAAAAGCCGCCTTGCCGCAAACAAGATCCATCGCATGCAGAAAGCTTTCTCTGTGATCGTTATACTGCCTCTTCAAGTTGCAGAAATCGATAAAATCGTTCATTGTTTCACCTTAGCAATTATTTAAACCAAACGGCTCGTAAAATCTATTTGCTATATTTTTTCGTCCATTAATTTTTCTGAAATGATGTAACGCGGGCGTTGCTTAACTTCAAAATAAGTTTTCCCGATGTACTCACCAACTACCCCGGTTGCCAACAGCATTAAACCGCCCGTACCCCAGACGGATGAAACAATAAAAAGCCAACCCCGGGTATTTTCCGCGGCATCAAAAACCAGTGCGTAAACCGCAATCATTAACGAAATCAGCAAAAACAGAAAGCCGATGGTGTTGATAAAATGAATCGGTTTTATACTGA
Source organism: uncultured Eubacteriales bacterium (assembly GCA_964612185.1). Classification (GTDB taxonomy): domain Bacteria; phylum Bacillota; class Clostridia; order Oscillospirales; family Acutalibacteraceae; genus UBA1447. Next base: position 108,188 of record CAZTCR010000001.1, on the reverse strand, counting down.
ATGAAGTAATTGCCTCCGCGGCAAGCGAAAAAAGCCGCTTTACCGAATATTTGGACTTGCCCGCGACCCTTTCTTTTCTTTCATGGTAAACGATTGAGTTTTTAAAACCCATCAAAGGGATAAGCGCCGGCAAAAACAGATTAACTTCCCCGTAACCGGATAAAGCTTCAATCGCCCGGCGGCTCATCAGCCTGTATTGTGAATGGTCCGGAATCTGCTCGGTTCCCAACCTTCTCATAACTTTGTAAAACATCTTTGCCGGAAATCTTTTTATAAAAGTATCCTTTTTTCGGGAAGATCGAACACCGTAAACGACATCATTACCGGCGTAATAATCCAGCACCATTTTGTCGATGGCATCAATATCATCCTGCAAATCAGCATCCATAGTGATAACTATATCGGCAAAATCTTTGACCGTCATCATTCCGGCTATGTAAGCATTTTGTTCCCCGCTGTTATGTGCAAGGCTTATTCCTGAAAAGAGTTTATTATCCTTATGAAGTTCCTTGATAATTTCCCAAGTATTGTCTTTCGACCCGTCATCAACAAAAATTACTTTGCTGCTTTCTTTGACCGTGCCCTGTTCAATCAAATCATTCATTTTTACAAGAAGCCGTTTAGCCGTTTCGGGGAGGACTTCTTCTTCATTGTAGCAAGGTATTACCAAGTACAAAACATCGCCCATTTCATCACCTCAACAACTCTCTGAATGATTTTGCTATATTGTATTATATTGTATACACCTGCTTATTGTCAACAAACCTTTGCGGACAGGCATTCTTACCCAAACGGCAACCAAAGAGCTTTCGTCACGATTTATGCGGAAAATATAAATATTGCGCATATATATAATTATTTTTATGAATATTGTTTATCCTTCATCTTGACTTTAGACTGCTTCTGTGCTAATATTCATGGAAATATTATTTGCCGTGGTTTGCATTTTTCCAAACAGGAGGAGTCTTTTTGAGGGTCTTGCTAATCAATCCAAAAATATCTTTCGACTTGTCAAGATCGCCTACCTGTCCACTCGGGCTTCTTTCTATTGCCAGTTATCTGATAGCCAAAGGGCATACCGTGAAAATATTCGATAACATGGTGGAGACCGGGAATATTTATAAATTTATAACAGCTTACAATCCTGATGTTGTAGGCTTATCGGTTATATCCCCGATGGCTTCTGCCGATGCCGTTAAAATATCAAAATTCGCCAAAAAGCTGAATATTCCGGTCGTCTGGGGAGGCCATATCACCAGCGCGCTGCCCGAACTTGTTTTTAAGGAAGGGTGCGTCGATTTTATTGTGATCGGCGAGGGTGAAATAACCTTCAGCGAGCTTCTGGACGCGATGGAAAACGGCGGCCCTTATGATGAAATCGGCGGACTGGCTTATGTGAATAATGACGGCATGCACATGAATAAAGACAGAGAATTCGCCGATCTGTCGACCTTTCCGGTAATTGACTGGTCGCTTGTCAATCCGAAGAAATATTTTCAGTATTTTTTCGGCTGCAAAAAGATGATCTATGTCTATTTTTCAAAGGGCTGCCCCGGTAAATGCACTTTTTGCAACAATCCCCGTTTTCACAGAAGCACACACCGGACACGCCCGCCGGAGCATATCGTTGATGAAATCGAATACCTGATCAACAACTGCGGTATTGACAGCGTCAATTTTGCCGATGAATACTGGCATCCGGCAAGGGAAGACCGGCAAAGGTTTTTTGACCTGATCAAAGAGAGAAAGCTGAATTTTGTTTGGGGCATTCAGACCAGGCTCGGCAGCCTGAGCAGAGATGACTTGCAGCAGATGTATGACGCCGGTTGCCGTTGGGTATTGTTTGGCATAGAAAGCGGCTGCGGTGACCGGATTGTGAAGATAAAAAAAGGAACGGATTTAAGCAAGGCGAAGGAAGCTTTTCAAAACTGCCGTGAAATCGGAATCACAACGCAAAGCGCCTTCATTATCGGATTTCCGGACGAAACCGAGGAGGAATTGAAAGAGACCGTCCGGTTCGGGCTGGATTTGAAGGCTAATCTTTGCCCTTTCTCGATGCTGTTTTTATATCCCGGTTCGGAGATATATGATTATGCCGTGAACAACGGGCTATATGTCCCGCCCGATTCCCTGAAAAAGTGGAGTAAAATCGTTTGGCTCGAAAACATGAATGTCAACCTTTCAAAAGTCCCGCTCAAAGAGTTGAAAGTTGTTCACTACTACACCCAGTGGTCGGCTTTCACGGACAAGGGTTCTATCAATTCCGATTCGTACGGAATCGCGAAGAAGATGATAACGGACGCGTTTATCAAAGTGTTCAGAAACGGATTGAAAAGTTTCTTTCTCGGTTCTTATGCTTCGGCTAAATGGTTCTTCACCGTCTTCTGGTATGCAAAAGCATATCCCAAAATCCTTAAAAAATACGGGTTGAGCAAGCGCATAGATGAAACATCCAATAAAAGATCACCATAGCGCTCTTTGTTTTCAGAACAATAGACCGCATAGCGGATTAGAACAACCCAATTTTGTTCTGATCCTTTTTTTATGTTCAATTTAGTCAATTTGACCATTTTCATATTTAATATTGTTGACAAATATTTCCCCTATTGATATAATAAAATCGCTCTTACATATATGTGGAATCCATTTTGAATGTTTTGATAAATCTTATATCCGAGTATGGAAAATACCGGTTAAACCCCGTCCATCTGCCGGAGTGCGGCGCGAATAAAAAGGAAGGAGATTACCGTTGCATGAATATTTTGTTGGTCTGTCCGAAGCCCGAGCTTTCAACGCGGTCTGTCTATGTTCCGTTGGGTATTTTGTCCATTGCAACCTATTTAAAGGAAAATGGACACACCGTCAAATTTATTGACAGGTCAATTTACAAATATGATGTTGATCAGGTTATCAATGATTTCCAACCCGATATTGTCGGCATATCGCTGATGTCGACAAAATCAATCCCCGATGCGATTTCCATCAGCAGAACAGCAAAAGAACTGGACATTCCTGTTGTATGGGGCGGTACTCTTATTTCTTCGGTTCCCGGTCTTGTGTTAAAGAGCGGGCTTGTGGATTATGTGGTTAAAGGCGAGGGCGAAATAACTCTGCTGGCTTTGATTGAAACTATTGCCAATAATACTCCGCTCAGGGAAGTGGACGGACTGGCGTTTATTGAAAACGGAGAAGTTGTCATCAATAAATACCGGGACTTTGCCGACCTTGCGGCACTCCCTGTTGTGGACTGGTCACTGGTTGACCCTGCCAAATATTTCCGTTCTTATTTTGCATGCGAAAAAATGCTGTATTTATATAGCAGTAAGGGCTGCCCTTGCCAATGCACCTTCTGCACCAACAAGGAATATAACAGGAGCACTTTCAGACAGCGCCCCATCGAATATCTTCTGCGGGAAATTGAGTATCTTGTAACCAACTGTGGGATGGATGGTGTGTATTTTACTGATGAGTTTTGCTGCAAAACAGTTCCGGAAATGCATCATTTTTGCGATCATCTGAAAAATACCGGTCTCAATTTCGTTTGGGGCGCCACGACCAAAATCAGCGGCTTTTCCGAGGATGATTTTAAATATATGTACGATGCCGGTTGCCGCTGGCTGTTTTTCGGTATTGAAAGCGGTTCAAAAGAAATGCTTTTGAAAATTAAAAAAGGTATCAATTACGATAATATTGTTGAAACTGTAACCAACTGCTACAAGGCGGGTATTGTCCCGATAACCGGTTTTATCATTGGTTTTCCGGATGAAACGGAGGAAGATCTTCTTCAAACAATTAAGCTGGCTCAAAAAATGCCGTTTGCAATGCATGTAATCAATATTTTTATTTCTCTCCCCGGTTCGGAAATCTACAATGATTTAAAAGCCGCCGGAAAACTGGGATTGAAGCTGGAATTGCAGGATATCGCCAATTTTTCTCCGTTTGAAGAGGTCGTTCAAAATTTTTCAAACATCCCCACACGGGATTTAGAGGTAATCCGGGCTTTTTTTGAACTGTCAAATTTCACCAGAAGAAAACCGTCAAAAGAAACAAAGTCTTTCGTTCTCGCGTCTAAAATATTAAAAGAACGGTTGCGGGACATGAGCCGGGACGGAATACTTATGTTTTTTAAAAACCTTGTTTCCACCATCTACATTTTTCTGAAATTGGTTTTCTACGCCGCCTTTTTCCCTCGAATTCGTAAAAAGTACGGCTTGTATACAAAGGCTACAAGAAAGATTATCGGCAGGTTATGATTTTTCTTCAACACTTTCTTATAAGCGCAATACTTCGTTGCACCGCTTGACCACCAATATCAATCAAGCGGTGCGACTTTATATGCCCGACAAAATTGACAAAGAATCTTATCGATGTTAAACTGGACTTAATTTGAAGAAGAATCCGGGGAGATGAAAAAAGTGAATGTACTGCTGGTTTGCCCTAAGCCGGAAATTTCAACCCGAACCGATTCGGCTCCGTTAGGGATTTTATCAATCGCCACCTATCTGAAAGAAAAAGGTCACACCGTAAAATTCATTGACAAAGAAACAGATAAATACGATGTTGAAAAAATTGTTCGGGAATTTAATCCCGGCATTGTCGGCATCGCTGTTATGTCTACAAAAGCAATTACTGACGCGCTGCACATTTGCACAATGGTAAAAGAACACGGTGTTCCCGTTGTCTGGGGCGGAACCTTTACTTCTTTAATACCGGAACTCGTCCTTAAAAGCGGAAAAGTTGATTATGTTGTGATGGGCGAAGGCGAAATAACCATGCTTGAGCTTGTCAATTCTATAGGTACAAATATGCCGCTTCGTGATATTGACGGCCTGGCTTTTATTGAAAACGGGGAAGTTGTTATAAACAAGGACAGATCATTTACGGACCTCGCGGAGTTCCCTGTTATCGACTGGTCGTTGGTTGATCCGGCAAAATATTTTCGTGGCTATTTCGGGTGTGAAAAAATGATATATTTATACGGCAGCAAGGGCTGCCCCGGCCAATGCACCTTCTGCATGAACAAGAAATACCACAGATGCACCTATAGACGACGCCCGATGGAATATGTCATCAAAGAAATCGATTATCTTGTAAAAAACTGCGGCTTGGATGGCGTTTATTTTTCGGATGAGAACTGCTGCGGCACCAAAACCGAAATGCTCGAATTCTGCGGTAAAATAAAGATTTCAGGGCTCGATTTCGTCTGGGGCTGTCAAACCAGAATTAACGGGTTTTCCGAAGAAGATTTCAAGGTTATGTATGATGCCGGATGCCGCTGGATTTATTTTGGCATTGAAAGCGGCTCAAAAGAAAGGCTGGCAAAAATCAGAAAAGGTATTGCCTATGATAAAATCTTGGAAACCGTAACAAATTGTTACCATGCCGGAATCGTCGCGATATCGGGCTTTATCATCGGCTTCCCCGATGAGAACGAACAAGAACTCCGTCAAACCATCGAACTGGCTAAGAAGATGCCATTCACCATGTGGGCGTTTCATCATTTCATTCCGGTTCCCGGTTCCGAGCTCTATTATTCGCTGATTGAACAGGGGAAATACAAGTTGCCCTCCACCTTAAACGAAATGGCCAAGATTTCGCCGGCCGACGAGATTATTAAAAACTTTTCAAACATCCCGACTAAAGAATTGAATGTTATCTGGTCATATTTCATGATGTCGACTTTCGCAAAGAAAAAACCTAACGCATCGGCCAAGCCTTTCGGTTTCGCATTTAAAGTCGTAAGAGAACAGTTGAGCGATATTGCAAAAGGAGGACTTATTTCGTTCTTTGTTGATTTTTTCTTAACGGCAAAAGTGTTTCTGACCTATCTTTATTATTACTTTTTCTTCCCCAAAATACGAAAAAAATACGGATTATATTCAAATACCAATCAATGAATCCGGGGAGTTGAGCCAGTAAATGAATGTCCTGTTAATTTGTCCAAAGGTAGAAATATCAATAAGAACCTTATCGGCACCGTTGGGTATACTATCGGTTGCTACATATCTGAATGAAAATGGCCATAATGTAAAATTTATTGACAAAGCAATATGTAAATGCGATATTGATAAAATTATTAAGGATTTTCAACCTGATATTATTGGTATTTCTATGATGTCAGCCAAGACAATTCAAGATGTTTTGAAAATATGTAAAACAGCAAAATCGCACAATATTCCCGTTGTCTGCGGGGGAACGCTTTCGTCCCTAATACCTGAACTTGTTTTGTCAAGCGGAGTTGTTGATTATGTCGTTATTAACGAAGGCGAGATAACTATGCTTGAGTTAATTAATTCAATTTCTAAAAACATCCCGCTGAGCAAGGTGGATGGGTTGGCATTTATTGAAAACGGCAGGATAGTGATAAACAAGAATAGAGAATTCTCTGATCTTGCAAGTCTTCCAGTAATAGACTGGTCATTAGTAGATCCCACAAAATATTTTCGCGCGTATTTCGGATGCAAAAAAATGCTATATTTGTATGGAGGCAAAGGCTGTCCTAATCAATGCACCTTTTGCTTTAATAAAGAGTATCACCGATGTACCTATAGAAAACGCCCAACAGAATATGTTATAAAGGAAATTGAATATCTTGTTCGTCATTGTGCGTTAGATGGTGTATATTTTTCTGACGAGAACTTTTTTGGGACAAAAACCGAAATGCATCTAATATGTGATCAAATAAAAAAATCCGGTCTTGATTTTGTCTGGGGTTGCCAGACCAGAATCAATGGGTTTTCAGTAGAAGATTTTAAATATATGTATGACTCTGGTTGCCGTTGGATATTTTTTGGAATTGAAAGTGGCTCAAAGACAATACTGACGAAGATAAAAAAAGGAATCGCTTATGATAAAATCGTGGAAACCGTGTCTAATTGTTATAAAGCCGGTATTGTAGTGATAACTGCTTTCATCGTTGGATTCCCCGATGAAACGGAAGAAGAACTCCATCAGACCGTGGAATTGGCTCAGAAATTTCCTTTTGCTATGCGCAGTATTAATCACTTCTTCCCTGACCCGGGCTCCGAACTCTATTCATCACTAATAGATGAGGGAAGATACCAATTACCTCAGACATTGAATGATTTGGCAATGAGAGAAACCTTAGGCGGCTGCCTTGAAAAGAATTTTTCAAAAATCAGCACGCGGGATTTAAATGTCGTCTATTCCTATTTTATGATGTCCACCTTCTTAAGAAAAAATACGATTGAATCCGCAAAACCGTTTGACTTTACAAAAAAGATAATACGAGAACAACTGCGCGATATGGCAAAAGATGGATTTGTGATGTTTTTTAAAAATTTAGTTTTAACGGCTAAAACCTTCCTGACTTATTTATATTATTATATATTTTTCCCCGGAATCCGCAAAAAATACGGGTTGTATTCAAGAGAGAAGGGTAAAAACACAACCTAGTTTTCTCAATACTTAATTCAATAGTTAACCAGAGAACGAACGCCGGACAGCTTCATGCTGAAATAGCCCGTCCTCTTTTTTTTTCGAGTCCGTTATTCTTCGCCGTGTCTGTTTTTTACATCTTCTGGCTTTTTTACATATTTTATGTTTTTTTATTCGCAGTTATCTGAAGTTAAGAGCGGATTTGACCGTAAAGATGGACTTTTATAAAAGTATTGTGATATAATAATCAAACTTGAACAACCTATTCTGGGGTTTTGAGCGGAGGTTGAATATGGAAATCTTGGTTGGTTATACGGGTTTTGTTGGATCCAACATATGCAGTAAACATTATTTTGAAAGCCTATTGAACTCAAAGAATATTGAGGGAGCTTTCGGAACACATCCTGATTTATGTGTATATTGCGGCGTGCGTGCCGAAAAATTTCTCGCGAACACCGCGCCGGAAAGTGATTTCGAAGAAATCCTCAACGCAATCGAAAATATTAAAAAAATCAATCCTAAAAAAATTGTTCTTATCTCCACAGCTGATGTCTATAAAGAACCCTTCGGTGTTGATGAAAATACTGCTATCGAAACAAGTGGTTTACAGCCATACGGAAAAAACCGTTATTATCTTGAGGAATGGGTAAGGCAAAATCAAAAGGATTATCATATCATTCGTCTGCCGGGTTTATTCGGCGAAAATATCAAAAAAAATTTTATATATGATTTGATTCATGTGCTGCCATCCATGCTCAATAGTTCAAAATACAACGAACTGTCCTTGAAAGAAGATTTAATCAAACGGTGTTATGTCCTTTGCGACAATGGTTTTTACAAGTGCGTCTGCGATAACGAAAGCGAAAAAACGCGCCTGAAACAGGCTTTTGAAAGAACCGGCTTTTCCGCTTTGAAATTTACCGACAGCCGTGCGTCCTTTCAGTTTTATAATCTGGCCTATCTTTGGGAACATATCAATACCGCAATCGAAAACAACATAAGGCTGCTAAATATTGCCGTTGAACCCTTGTGTGCCAAAGACATCTATTATGCTGTTAAAGGCAAGGATTTTATCAACGAACTGGCCCAGCCGGTTCCTATATACGACCTGAGGACAAAATATTTTGAAGTTTTCGGCGGTAAAAACGGATATATTTTTGACAAGCAAAAGGTTACTGAAGATTTACGCAGCTTTATTGATTTAATTCAAAACCAGTAACAGAAGAATTAAGGTGTACGATGAAACTTTCAATTTCCAACATAGCATGGTCTGCCGAGCATGACGAGGAAATGTATCTTTTTCTCAAAGAGCAAGAATTTAACGGACTTGAAATAGCCCCAACCCGTTTATTTCAATACAATCCTTACGAACATACAGCAGAAGCGAAATCTTTTGCCGAAAGGCTGAGGGTTGCATATCGTTTGAAAATATCATCCATCCAATCGCTTTGGTACGGAAGAAACGAAAATATTTTTGCCGGTATGGATGATAGAAATTTCTTGATTGAATATACAAAGCGCGCCGTTCTTTTTGCCAAGGCTGTTGGTTGCGGCAACCTGGTTTTCGGCTCTCCGAAAAACAGAAATATGCCGTCTCCGGGATGTCTGCCGGCAGCAATTGATTTTTTCCGGGAACTCGGAGATTTTGCGCAGGAAAATGGAGTAGTCATTGCCTTTGAACCGGTTCCGGCCTATTACGGCACCAACTTCATCAACACCACCGAAGAGGCTTTTGATTTTTGCCGCGCGGTCAATTGCGAAGGTTTTAAAATCAATTACGATTTGGGCACCGCGATTCACAACAACGAGCGTTTTGATATTATCGGCCCGAATATCGGCCTTATAAATCATATTCATATATCGGAGCCGCAGCTTGCCTGCATAGAGAAACGGGAACTTCATAAACAATTGAAACCCTTGGATTATGACGGTTACTTCTCCATAGAAATGAAGAATCCCGGCAATTTGGAGACGGTAAAAAACACTGTTCGTTACATAAGAGATGTTTTTATAGAAAGAAATTAGCAACAGGTTATTTGGAGGTTTTCCGATGAAAACACTGTATCTGATCATACCGTGTTACAATGAAGAAGATGTCTTATATGAGGCCGCAAGCAGGCTTTTGGCGAAGCTTGAATACTTAATTAGCGATGAAAAGGTCAGCAAGGACAGCCGTGTTTTATTTGTCAACGACGGCTCAAAAGATAAAACATGGGAAATTATCAAGGGGCTTCATTCAAAGAATAAACTGTTTTCGGCGATATCCTTATCTCACAACAAAGGTCAGCAAAACGCGCTGCTGGCAGGTGTATTGACCGCTAAGGCATATGCGGATATCACCATCTCATTAGACGCTGATTTGCAGGATGACATCAATGTTGTTGATAAAATGCTTGAGGAGTATAACAAAGGTAACGATATTGTTTTCGGAATAAAAGCGCCGATTAAAAATGAAAAACTTCACAGAAAATTTCTAGCGGAAAGCTTTTATAGATTCGTAAAATTCATCGGTGTTGATATGATTCCCCATCACTCTTCATGCAGGCTTATAAGCCGCCGGGCTATAGAGGCGCTCTCCGAATACGAGGAAGTCAATTTGTTTCTGCCGGCCCTTGTGCAGATGTTGGGATTTAACAGTTCCATTGTCCTTTATGAACAGAATGAGCGGTTTGCGGGGAAAACAAAGTATTCCATTAAAAAACTGTTTTCACTCGCAATGGAAGCGATCACTTCTTTCAGTATGAAACCGATTCGCATGATCAATCTTGTAGGAATTTTTTTCTTATTTATTTTCGGTGGAATAGCCGTCTATGATATAATTATCGCCTTTTGGGGCAGATTTGAGGGATGGCTCCTTGCTTTGGCCTCCGTATGGGCTGTCGCGGGTGCTTTTCTTTTAGCAGTCGGTGTTGTTGGGGAATATGTTGGAAAAACATATTTAGAAACCAAGCAGAGACCAAGGTATTTTGTTTCAGAAGTCTTGCTTGAAACAAATCAAAGATAGACAAAAAGGTCAAAACAACAACACAATTTGATACCCGTTTGTTTAGAACACTTTTTAAAAGATTTCGGGAAGGAGTTTGGTGAAAATAGAAACAATAAAGTCCAAATTTATATCACCATTAGCTCTTTATTCTCAATATAAATATGAGTTGATGTTGTTTGCATTTCTTTTATTAAGGTTTGTTTTTAAAAACTCTTTGGGGATTAAGAAATACTTTACTGCGCAGCCTATTTTTGGTCTATCAGAAAAATCGAGTATCATATTGGGTACTGTGGTTTTGATAATGGTCTGTATGTACTTATCGTCGATATTCGGGCACCTTATAAAGAGTAACGGAAAAGGATTGGAGAAGCCTGTTATCTTGCTTGTTTCATTATTCTTTGCATGCCCTGTAACGCTTCCGTTTTTGTTTAACACAGGCATTTTAAGCGGCACCCAGATGCTTTATCCGTTTGCGCTTTTTTTGCTTGCAATTTATCTCACAGACAAACCAATTGTACAATGGATTTTACCGTTAATATGTGCAGCCTATTTTATACCAGCCGTTCACACATCAGAGGTTTTTTTCAGTGTCCTGCTGAAAGAATCGCTTTTATATGTTCCACTAATACTTCTTATTAATTTTTTCAATATAGAGATTCACAAGAAATCTAAAGGCGAAACAAAAACAACTCAAAGCAAAAAGCATCCTTCTTACATTCTGCTGATATCGAACATATGTGTAAGTATTGGCTCATTTATGTACACGCTATTCCGTGGAAAATATTCCTATTTTACTTGGGATAGTAATTTTGAAGGGTATAAAAAATATATTTACTTGTTTTTAAGTCTTTTGATCGTTTCCCCGGCGTTAATCTCCGTAGGGATGATTTTGTATAAGGCTCAAATAAACAAGTTTTCAGCATCAATATTTAATGTTTTTACCGGGGTTCCGGTTTTTCTTTTCCTGGTGATTCTGCTGACAAAGAATGATTTGCTGGGAATTTGGCTTCCTTTGTTGACAATATCTCTTTTTATGCTCATGTTCTGTTTCATAATGCAAAAGAATAGCGTCGTGGTTTCCGAAGTACAAATTGCAGGGGAATTTTTTTTAGAACGCTGGTTTACATTTTTTATTGTTCTGATAGTAATGGCATCTTTTTCAAATGTCTCATCCACTTTTCTATCGGTTACTGTTCAGAAGGTTTTTGGAAATCTTCCTTTCTAACACTGACAGCAAAAGAGAAACGGCTCGGAACAAAAAGTATTTGAATAGCAAATTTAATATTCAGGGGAAGTTTCTTTGAAAAAAAACAGTTCAAGTCATCTGCTTATTTCAAAATACTCGTCAAAAGAACGATACGGAATTATCATTTTTTCGTTTCTTCTTTTCGAATTTGTCATGATGATAGCAGAACGAAATCTTGATCCGTGGCTTCTTACACATTATTTGATTACATATGAATTTGGGTTAGTGCCCCGGGGATTCATTGGTTCAATCATATCATTATTCACAAATAGAATAACATATAACCTGGTATATATTTTATCTATTGCTTCTTTCACTTTTCTAATTTCACAGATATCGCTGCTGCTTGGGAACGCTATAAAAACAAGCGAACCTGACTTTATGGCGTCCGCAAAAATTTTTGTCCTTCTTTTTTTGGCATCACCTTTGTCCGTAACTTATTTACTTGGCGGTTATTTTGGCCGGTTCGATATGTACTGGGTGATTATATCTTTGCTTTCGCTTGTTTTTTTAAAAAAGCCCGCCTTAAGATGGACAGTCCCATTGTTATGCACAGCTGCCGTTATGATACATCAAGGATACATGTTGACATACATGCCGGCTTTGGCAATTCCGCTGCTATATGAGGTGTACAGAAACAAATATTCAAAAAAAAGCATCGCGATTTTCGTTTTAAGCTGTTTTTCTATGATAGCTGTGTTCTTATACATACAGTTTTCAGTAAAAAATATCCCTTTTAACAATCCTGTCGACCTCTTGAATCATCTTTCAAAAAGGGCAGCATTTACGCCTGAGATTACATTAGTTTTTTCAGAGTATTTCTGTTCGGCACAGGACTGGACGCTGAATGTGATACTTCCGACACTGTCAATTATTGGGCCTAAGATAGTGTTACTGATGCTCGTATTCAGCGCTCCGCTGTTAATAATATTCTTTTATATCTGGAAGCAATCATTCAAGGCTGCAGAAAGCAAGTTTTTAAAATTTGTTTTTTTTCTGTGTACCGTTGCCCCATGTATGTTTGCGGTGGCAGCATTATTCGCAGTGGACCTGGATAGATGGTGGGCAGCCGTTATTAACAATCAATTTATTTTCATTTTTTATTTCATTTTTTCCAAAGAAAAATCGGTAATGGATACAATAAAAAGAGTTGGAGAGTTTTTGAGAAACCATTTGTTGTTACTGTCTTTAATGATTATTTTTACAAATCTTTTGACATTTTCGAAAGCGTCCTCATTAGTGCTTAGTATTTCAAATGAAGATTTTCAAAACGGAGGAGAACTAATTATGATCATCGTAAGATATGTTGCTCAAAATATCCCAGGAATTGGACAAGTCTTTGGGATTGTTGTTTAGAAAAATCAATCATCAATCTAAGCGGCGATGCGTTGTTTTTGTCTGCCTGTAAAACAGGTTGTCAGATATTATGCGGAACATGCTTATAAAAGATATTATATCTGATTAAACTGATATATTAAGTTTTTTGTTTTTACATTTTCTAAATGAAAGGAAGGATTTTACATTAAAAAAAAAGGCCTCGACAAAATTGAATTGTTTGTTAATTCGGTCAAGAATAGAATACCGGCCGATACAGCTGTCGCATATTTTGAGAACGAGGAGATTGACAGTAATATATACACCGGTCTAGTTGGCGCCGCGCAAAATCTTCCGCTTGAAGAAAAGATGCGTATTTACGCTTGCGCTGCCCAGGCGGCAACCGGTGAAATTCGAGAGTTGCTTGAAAAAAAAAGCCTGCGCTGTATTCGTGACCTGATAGAAGAAGGTGCAAACGACGATGTTTTTTTTAACTCAAACTTGGAAATACAAAAAGATAAATGCTGCGTTATGCTTCCTTTGCGTGTCAATTGGTGCGGCACCTGGTCTGACACACCTCCGTATTGCATTGAAAACGGCGGAGCGGTTGTCAACGCCGCGGTAAATATAAATAATATTTCTCCTGTTAAAGTATATATTGAAAAACTCGATCAGCCAAAGTTTATCCTTGAATATTTCGACTCCGGAGACCGCGGCGAGTTTCATCAAGCGGATGAGCTTTCCGACCTGGTAAATCCCCTCGAACCATTTCCGCTGCTGAAAGCTGCGCTTATTGTTTGCGGTATTATACCGTTGCCCGGGAAAAACTTAAACGGTGATATTTTTAAGAAACTCGGCGGAGGAATATACCTGTCAACAGGTGTTTCGGGGATTCCGAAAGGATCTGGACTTGGCACAAGCAGCATTTTGCTTGCCGCATGTATAAAAGCGCTATTCGAGTTCACAGGCCGCAAAATTACAGATGCCGAAATTTGCAGGCGTGTATTGCTTGCGGAACAACTGATGGGAACAGGCGGCGGTTGGCAAGACCAGGCCGGTGGATTGACAAAAGGAATAAAGCTTGCCACTTCAGCCCCGGGGCGCAGGCAGGAAGTCGTGGTTAAACAGTTGAATGCACCCGAAAAATTTTTGGAAGAGATAAATCAACGGTTTTGCCTGGTTTACAGCGGAAAACGAAGGCTCGGCAGAACGATTTTACGGGAAATGATGAGTGGATATTTAAAGTCTGACCCCAAATTTGTCAAAACATTTGAACAAATCCACTCTCTTGCGGAAGAAATGAGTACAAGCATTGAATCCGGCAATATGGAGCGTTTTATTGAAACTTTTAATATGCAGACAAAACTGACCATGTCCCTTGACACGGGATATATTAACGAGCGTTTAATTCAAATTTTTAATGCATGCGATGATATGACAGCCGGCAAAATGATTTGCGGAGCCGGCGGCGGCGGTTTTATTCAGATTGTTTTAAAAGACGGTTATTCCGGACAGGATCTCAGCGCCCGGCTTCGTACATCTTTCCCCGGGCAGGGAATCGATGTTTGGCAATGCAACTTTGTGCTGTAACACAAAAGTCTATAACCGAGTGATTCAATTTGTTTTCGAACCGTATTCATGGAGATTTTATGAATGTTTTGTTAGTTAACGCAGAAGCTTTTCATGTGGAGCAAAAAGCAGCAATCCCTTTGGGATTGCTGTCAATCGCCACTTATTTGACCGACCGCGGCCATACCGTTCAAGTGTATGACAGAATCGTTGAGGGCGGAACCATCAATAACCGTTTGGATAATTTTTGTCCAGATATTGTCGGCATTTCCGCTATTGGCATCAAGAGCTTTCGAGACGCTATTAAAGTTTCAAAAGCTGTGAAAAAGAAAAAGATTCCCGTTGTTTGGGGAGGACAGATGGCTTCGCTGCTTCCCGATATCGTGCTGAAAACAGGCGTGGTTGATTATGTGGTAATGGGCGAGGGCGAAATAACCATGCTGGCACTGATGAATGCGCTGATCAATAAAACAGTGCTTAGTGAAGTTGACGGCTTGGCTTTTCTTGAAACGGGTTTGGTCAAAATAAACAGACCCAGGGAGTTTGCGAATTTGTCGCAGCTTCCGGTTATTGACTGGAGCTTCGTTGACCCGAAAAAGTATTTTATCAAAAATGTCAGCAGCAACCAAACACTGCATGTCTATTCATCAAAGGGCTGCACCGGGCACTGCACCTATTGCTACAGCCCCGGATATTCCAAATGCGTCTGGCGCGCGAGGCCTGCGGAGTATTTTCTGAGTGAAATTAAATATCTTGTCGATACATACGGTATCGACGGAGTGTTTTTTGCGGACGATTTGTTAAGCCCGAACAAATCTTACCTGAACAGCTTTTGCGGCAAACTAATCGAGAGCGGCATCGATTTTGTATGGGGCTGTGATATGCGAATCGGCACTTGCGCCGAAGAAGAACTCCGGCTTATGTACAAAGCAGGCTGCCGATGGATATTTTTCGGAATAGAAAGCGGTTCGGCACATAGGCAGAAAACAATCAAAAAAGGAACTGATTTGAACAAGGCGCTGGAAACAATTGACTTATGTAAACAGATTGGAATTGTTACAACCACCTCTTTTATTATCGGTTTCCCCGATGAAACGGTCGACGAGTTAAAAGAGACCATCAGCTATATCAGAAAACTGAACTCAGATGTCAAACTCGCATTTTTTTATTATCCGACTCCACGCTCGGAGATGTATGAAGAACTGATTGGCAGTGGCGTATTCACTGCCCCAAAGAGTTACCGGGAATGGCTGAAATTTCCTAAACTCAACAAACTCGGGAAAAACTTCTCAAAAGTTCCGGATAGGGATTTGAAAGTTGTTTCCGCTTGGTTTTTATGGACAAGCATTTTCGGTAAATACCGCAACTATAAAAAAGAATCGAGAGTATATGCCAAAAAAGCGTTTGGTCAGCCTCTTGACGCAGTAAAAAGGGGAACGCTTCGTTCAGTCAAGATTGTTTTTTTAGCCGCAAAAGAGTTCTTGGAGATCAGCTGGTTTACTGCCTTTTTTCCAAAGATACGAAAAAAATACGGGCTTTCAAAAAATGTGAAACCATCCATAACGCAAGAGAAAAACTGAAATGGCGGATATTATGAAAGAATTTACCTCAGTTTCCATTATTATTCCCGCGCTTAACGAAACATATTTGTTTCGTAAAACAGTCGAGATCATGCTGAACACCTGTTCCAAAAGCGATATAGAGGAAATGATATTTGTCCTATGCGACAGAACAACCGCAGCATGTGTGGAAACCGCCGAACAGATAAAAAATGAATACGGTTCTTATCAGATCAGCATATATTACCAAATAAAACCATTTTTCGGCAATGCTTTGCAAGAGGCGCTTCTGCTTGCCAAGGGTTCCCATGTTGTTACGGCTGCCGCTGATATGGATATGGATCCGTATGCTGTGTGCAAATTTATCGAAAAAAGCAAAATTTCTCCCGAAAGCATTATCGCAGCTTCTCGCTGGATGCCGGACGGCGGATTTCACGGATATAAAAAATTTATGCTCGCGCTAAATTATGTTTTTCAAAAGACGCTTGATGTGCTTTTTCTGACGAAACTTACTGATATGACTTATGGGTTTCGTCTCTACCCGACGGATCTGGTTAAATCGATTAACTGGGAAGAAGCCAAGCACCCGTTTGCACTTGAAACATGTCTTAAACCACTGCGGCTTGGCGTGAATTTTATTGAGGTTCCGGCAACTTGGAATGTAAGAACGGAAGGGACTTCGGAGATTTCGTTTTTTAAATATTTCAGATACTTTAAAACAGTATTTCATGTTAGGTTCATGAAAAAGGATGAGATCTTGAAAAAATAAACAGCAACCTGCTGTTTATTACGCCGAAGATTAGAGTGCGAGATGTCAATCAAGGGGGAATACCGTTCATGAATATTGTGAAAAACTATTCGAAAGCTAAGGATAACAAGTTTTTGGGCCTGTGGTGCGGAATTCTGATTTTCCTCTTTTTTTTCACCAGGTTATTTATTTCGTTTTTTGACAGAGAAACTTTCTCGACTTGGATTACGACTCCTTATGTCATTAATTATCACTCAGGATTTATTGCAAGGGCTTTTATCGGTTCTGTCATTGCTATTTTTACGGATTATTTAACGCTGAAACAATTCAAGATTATTGCTTTCACCGCAACGCTGCTTCTAATCGCTCTGATTTCTTTTCTTATCGGAAAGGTTATTACGAAAACACACCAGGAACTCAAAAACGCGGTTTTGATTTTTGTGTTCTTCTTTATTTCAGCCCCTGTTTCTATGACTTACATGCTTGAAGCGCATTTCGGCCGTTTTGATGTTTATTTGCTGCTTTTCACTCTGATAGCGCTTGTTTGCCTTAGAAATCCGGTTTCTAAATGGATAGTTCCTGTTTTGTGTTTTGCAGCCATAGCGACCCATCCCGGGTACATGGTCACCTATATGCCGGCGCTTGCGATACCTATGCTTTATGAAGTATACCGCAGTAAATACTCAAAAAATAGCATTGTCATTTTTTCTTCCAGCTGCTTTGTATTAATTGGCTTTTTCATTTATTTCCAATTATTTTCAAGGGGACAACTGGATTTTACTGCTGCTGAGGAAATGGGCCGATATCTGTCGCAGCACACCGACATGAAAATCGGCATGCCGATGCTGTACCTTGAGTATTTTGCACCTTTTCCCGATTGGGTTACGAAATGGGTTATTCCGGAGTCCCTAAGTATGAATTTGCCGCAGGTTGGTATCGCGCTGCTGACAGTAAGTCTTCCGCTAATCGTTATCTTCTGGGTAATCTGGAAAAACAGTATCCGTAATGCCGAAAACAAGTTTTTAAAGTTCATCTTTCTACTCTGTTCGGCTACTCCGCTTATGTTTATAGTCTCCGCATTTTTCGGCCACGATTGGGATAGGCAGTGGGCGCCGTTGATTAATTGTCAATTCATATTTTTATTCTATTTTATTTACTCAAAAGAAGTTAGCATTATGGACTCATTGAAATATTTAACTGATTATTTTGAAAGGCATTCGCTGATTTTGTTTTGCATCCTTCTTTTTGCAAGTTTGGCGATGCTTTCCAACCTTGGCACTTTGTTTCTGAACTTTTGGGATAAAAATCTTTATGATAGTTTTTTTGGAACAGCGCTTAGCAATTTCAGCTATATGCTGGAATGACACTTATAAGCTATTGATACAAAAAACGGGGCGCGGGGTGTACAAGCTGTTCAACCCGCGTCCCGTTAAAAATTACTATTCGACCTCAATCGGCTATTGTTTGTTTTCGCTCAACAGATTTTCTGAAATGATATATCGAGGCCTTTTCTTTGTTTCTTTATATGTTTTGCCGACATATTCCCCGACAACTCTTACAGCCAGCAACTGAAAAGCACCAACAAACCAGACTGATATAAATACAATCAGCCAGGATGGTATGACATCATTTTCAACTTTCTTTACTATCATAGCAACAATTCCTGCAATCACCGCAATGAAAGAACAAAGCACAAGGATGCTGATCAATTCGATGGGTTTTGTGCTGAAAGAGGTTATTCCGTCTGTTGCCATGGCAAAAAGCTTCAGGAGTGAATATTTTGTCTCTCCCGCGAACCTTTTCTTCCTCTCGTAATAAACAATCGAATTTTTAAATCCAAGCTGCGGCACAAGATATGGCAAGAATAAATTCACCTCGCCGTATTCGGAAAGCGCTTCGACCGCACGCCGGCTCATTAGGCGGTAATGCGCATGATCCGGAACAATTTCAATTCCCATCATTTTTGTAAATTTATAAAAATTCTCTGATGCGAACCTCCTGATAAAAAGATCGTTTTTTCGGGAAGACCTTACGCCATATACAATATCATCACCCTTGTAATAAGCGCGAACCATTTCATCCATTACATCAATGTCATCCTGCAGATCAGCGTCCATCGAAATAATCATATCCGCGTGTTCTTTTGCCGTAACCATACCGGCGTATAATGACTTTTGCTGGCCGACATTATGAGAGAGCCTCATCCCCGAAAACAATTTGTTCCCGCGATGAAGCTGCGTTATGATTTCCCATGTATGATCCTTTGACCGATCATCCACAAATAGCACTTTACTGTCTTCGCCCGCAAGACCTTGTTCCATCATGCTTTTCATTTTTTGCTCAAGGCGGTTTGCCGTTTCGTGAAGAACTTCTTCTTCGTTGAAACAGGGGATGACAACATATAGTGTTTCGTTCATTTCTTCACTCTATTCATTAATCCGGTACGGATTTTTTCGCCTTGTCAATGATTTTTATCGCAAATCCGTTCAGTTTTTTGCAAATCGCGCAACGGAATTGACATACGCCGATGGAATGCCGGTATCAAACATTTCTCCGTCAACAACATAAGCATAAAGACCGGATTTTCTTCTGACCTCATCAAGAGCGTCGGTAAGCTGAATTTCTCCCTTGGTCGTCATGTTTTTTTCTATATTTTTGCCCAGCACATCAAACACTTCCGGCGTGAGCACATATTCGCCGAAAACGGAATAGTATCTTTTTTCATGATCTTGTGAAGATGTGCTCAAATGCTTCCTTGCGTCTTCCTCATTTGGTTTTTCAACAAATTTCTGAACCGCCAT
This sequence comes from uncultured Eubacteriales bacterium, assembly GCA_964612185.1. Lineage (GTDB taxonomy): Bacteria > Bacillota > Clostridia > Oscillospirales > Acutalibacteraceae > UBA1447. Next base: position 88,567 of record CAZTCR010000001.1, on the reverse strand, counting down.
TATTTTTTCATCCGCGATAATATCCGTCCATTTTCCGGTCAAAATACCGTAATGAACAACATCCTCCAGTTCTACGGGATGAATGGACACTGTGGTTTTTTTTGTTTTTTCAAAAGCGTTAAGCAGCTGATCCGTACAATTCTTTTCATTGCCGCTGCGGTATATCGTATCTCCCAGCACTAAAAGCACAGGGCTGTTGTCCGCAAAATAGCGGCCTTGATAAACCGCATGCCCGAACCCGCGCCTTTCTTTTTGAACGGCATATTCTATTTTGGCGCCAATGCGGCAGATTAACTGCTCATAGCGCTTCATTTCAGGCGTAAGTTTTTCAAGGTATTCATCCTGCAGCGGCTCATGAAAGAATTTTTGATATTGTTCCTTATCTTCATCGCCGCTTATTATCAGGCAAAACTCCTCAATACCCGCGCGCTCCAATTCCTCAAGCAACACAAGGATAACCGGCTTCGCGAGGCCATCCAAATCCACAACCGGGATAAATTCTTTTTTGAGATGTCTGGTGGCCGGAAACATTCTTGTACCAAAACCCGCAACCGGAATAATTGCCCGCTTCACACTGTGCTGGGGCATCAGCGTTAATTCATAAGCATCCATATGCCGTTTTTCTTTTAAATACAGTATCAGTTTTTTTTGGCAGTCTTTGTCTTTTGCAATAAACTGAACGGTTCCGTCACCTTGGGACCCAACGCCCTTCCCTCCGAATGTCAACCTTGCGATAACCGGGTCATTGAGCACGCTGTGTAAAACCGGTGCGTTCAATTCAGCCGGACAGGCGGGCGCTACTTTTTTATCAAACAGTTTTTGAGCCTCTGTCATCAGCAAACCCAACCCCCGCGCGTCACCTTTTTCAATAAGAACGCAAGCGCGCGATACAATGCGGCGGTTGTCTTTGCCAAGTGCGTCATGTAAGTTCCGGTCAAGTTGTGTCTGCGGATAAGGGAAACTTCTATTAAGGTCAGCCAATATTTTTACAGTATCCTTCTGAGCGTTTAAATCGGCAAAAACAAAATGAAGTTCAGCACTTGATGTCAAGCCGGTTGCCTCAATATTGTTCCCGTCAAATGTCATGTGAACAGGCCGGATTCCAAAAGCACAAGCCTGATCCAACCGGCCGCAGCGGGAAGGAGTTCTCTGTTCGCCAAAATAAGCTACCTGCATTTCGCCCTTGATGCTCATCTGCAGATTATACAGACGATTAAACGCTTTCGCTACCAAAACACAAATTGCCGCGCTGGAGGATAATCCTCGTTTCATTGGGAGTGTTCTTTCGGTTATGCATATCTCCAACCCGCCGACAGAATAATTATCATTCACATAGGAAGCAACACCTGCCACATAGGAATAAAAACCGCCTTCCCGGGCTATTTTTTTCAATTTTGGTGCCGACATCGGGCACTCCAAACGCATGTGCTCTTCGCCTTTTATGGAAGAGCATATAATAAACTTGTCATGTTTTCGGACACTTGCGTAAATCCCCTGTTCAATCCCCGAAACGATTGCCTCGCCCTGAACAATGTCGGCGTTAAAAGCGCGCTGAGCGCCCGCCCAATCACTGTGTTCTCCAAAAAGACAAAGCCTGCCCGGAACAAAAATATTTAAATATTCTGTTTTCATGAAGTCAACCTTCTTTGCCGTCTCGTAGGAAATTTGATTGCCGATAAATTGGCCATATGATTCGGAAAACCTGTGCAATTTCTTGTTTGTTTCAGAATCCGGAAAGTAAATATTATGCTTCATTGTATAATATTTGAATTTTATTGTCAACATCGGGAAAATGATGAAAATTGACAAACCGGCCCGTTGGTGCTAAAATTATTAATCAAGTTGTTTGGTCATAATGTCCCCGGAGTAAAAAAATTTTCCTCTGAAGTTTTAGATCATTATTATCAAATACCAAATGTGGATACTATCAATTTTTTTATAATTTTGTCTACTGTGTTATTCACTCAAATCTATGAAAGGCTGTGATTGCATTGGTAAAAGTTGACAGCACAAGACAGGGATTCAAAGAACATGCTAAGCGATATGAAGTTGAAATCATATTGCTTATTTTCCTGTTATTAAGATTTGTTTTCAAAAATATTTTAGGTTACAAAAAGTATTTTACCGAGCAAACTATTTTTGGTTTGTCTGACAAGATATCTATCGTTATCGGCACTGTGGTTTTGTTGGGGATATGCGCCTCTTTGGCTATGCTGTTCGGAAAACTGATAAAGAGATCAGACCCGAGCATGGAAAAGCCAATCACTTATCTTGTCGCTTTGTTTTTTGCTTGTCCCGTTTCTCTTCCTTTTTTATTTGATTCAAGCAGTCTGAGCGGCACGCAGATGCTTTATCCTTTTGTGCTCTTTATCCTATCTGTTATTTTAGCAAACACGCGGATTTTCAAATGGCTGATCCCTTTTATTTGCGCAACTTATTTTATCCCCGCGGCTCATACATCCGAGTTCTTTTTCCTGGCACTTCTTAAGGGAGCGTTGCTTTATGTTCCGTTAATATTGGCTTTTTTGTTTTTGGCTATGAAAAAAAATCAAATAGAGCCCGGCAGCAACAAAAAGCAGCAAACTGCAAGCGATTCTAATCCTGCCTTGCTGACGGCCATCAGTTTGATTGTCAGCGTCGGTTCGTATATTTACACATTGATTTGGAATAAATCATATAACGAGATTTTTTATTCTTTTAGGGAAAAAATTGACTTATATTTTTTAGCCGGTATTCTGATTGCCGCACCCGCGTTATACGGTGTATGCGCAGTGCTCTACAAAGCGGTAAAAAATAAATACCCATCCAATATCGTCAAAGTCTTCGCAATCGCGCCGCTTTTACTTTTGCTGCTTTCCGGCAACATTTATTACAGCGTTTGGATTCCATTCTTGGTGATTTCTTTGTTTTCTCTGCTGTTTTACAGCATCTGGCTAAGCAATCCAGCTGTGCTCAGCGCTGTACGGGACATTGGCGATTATATATCAGAACACCGGTTTTTCTTCTACATGGTTCTTATCATAATGGCTTCCTTCTCTAATGTTACATCAGCTTATTTGTCTAAAACATTCCAAAATATATTTTCGGTTCTCCCCTATTAACAGCAAAGCATTGCTCGTGAATATTTTGGAACACTTCTTTGAATTGAAATTGAAATAACGGAGGGGGTTTTATGAAAAAAAACAATTTGAATCAAGTTCACATCACAAAATCCTCATTTAAAGAACGGTATGAAATTGTTATTTTTATCTTTCTTATCTTTGAATTCATCTTCATGATATCCGAGAGGCTTCTTGATAGATTTGTTCTTACACATTACGCATTTACTTATGAGTTCGGATTAATACCTCGGGCGTTTATCGGTTCTTTAATTTCACTGTTTGTAAACAAAGTAACCGCTCATGCCGTATATGTCATGAGTATATTTTTCTTCATTATTTTAATTTCCCAAATTTCGCTTGCGCTTGGAAGATTGATCAGAAAAAGTGATCCGGATATTAAGCTGTCCATAAAGATATTTACGATTCTTTTCCTGGCGTCACCCTTGTCCGTAACCTATTTGCTTGGAGGTTATTTTGCCAGGTTGGATATGTACTGGCTCATTATCACATTATTTTCACTTTTTTTGCTGAAAAGACGAACTTTAAGATGGACAGTTCCTCTGCTAGTGGCTGTTGCTGTCATGATTCACCAAGGGTATCTGTTAACTTACATGCCGGCTTTATTCATTCCGATGTTTTATGAAATCTACAAGAGTAAGTATTCAAAGAAATCCATCCTGATTTTCGGGTTAAGTTGTATTTCAATACTGTTAATCCTCATAATATTTATTTTTTCACAAAAGAATCTTCCTTATGATAATGCTTCCGATTTTGCAAAACAAATAGCAAAATATGTTGCATTCCTTCCCGACCAACAAATGGTTTATTTAGAGTATTACTGCCCCTTTCCTCAGTGGCAAATTCATGTGGTTTATCCTTTACTGGCCTACCTTGCTCTTCCGGTTGGCCTTACACTGTTTACCTTCAGTATCCCGCTGATAATGATTTTCGGTTTTATCTGGAAAAAGTGTTTAAGAGAAACAGAAAACAAATTTTTAAAATTTGTTTTCTTCTTGTGCGCTTCGGCACCAGCTCTTTTTATTTTGGTAGCCATTTTGTCAACAGATTGGGACAGATGGTGGGCAGCCGTTATCAATAATCAGTTTATTATCATCTTTTATTTCATCTTTTCAAAGGAGAAGGCAGTGATTGATTCGGTACAAAAAGTTGGCAATTTTTTTAAAGAACATTTTTTGATGTTTGCATTACTGTTGATTTTTTCCAACTCCCTGACATTTTCAAAGGCTTCAACTTTGGTACTCAGCATAGCATATCAAAATGCAGAAGCGTTTGAGGCTCTTATGAGCTATGTTGCATAAAAGCTTCAGCCGTGCATGAACCGAAGGGACTGATCATGAAATAAATAGCAATAAGATAAAAAAAATTGATCTCTTGTTGTCATCAATCAAAAACAGGGTGCCGGCAGAAATCGCTGCCGGATGTTTTGATAAAGGCGGCGTTGACATTGATACATATAATACTCTTTTGAAAACGGCTCAAAACTACCCGCTTGAAGAACAAATGAGAATATTCAGTTATGCGTCTCATGCAGCAACCGGGGAACTGAGAGAACAGCTTGAGGAACATTGCTTCCGCTGTGTTCGTGAAATGGTAAAAACCGGAACTGTTGTTGACGGTTTTTCTGATATTGTCCCGGCTATAGGGAAAGAAAAAATCGAACTCAGCCTTCCTCTTCGTGTTAATTGGTGCGGCGGGTGGACAGATACTCCTCCATATTGCCTTGAAAACGGCGGTGCTGTCGTCAACGCGGCGGTGAAAATAAACGGATTGCTTCCGGTTCGGGTTTTAATAGAAAAACTTCAAGAACCCAAGGTGGTTCTTGAATACTTTGATTCGGGGTGCCGTAGCGAATTTGATAGCTTTGACGACCTCTCCGACCTGTCAAACCCGCTTGAGCCGTTTCCTTTACTAAAATCAGCCCTCATTGCCTGCGGCATTGTTCCTTTCCCCGGTGAAAAACCCAAAGAAGCCCTTTTTAAGAAGCTTGGCGGCGGAATTCATATTTCCACGGGTGTTGTGGGCATTCCCAAAGGTTCCGGCCTTGGCACAAGCAGTATTTTGCTTGCGGCATGTGTTATGGCAATATTTAAATTCATCGGCTATGAAACTTCAGACGCAGAAATATGCAGGCGCGTTCTTCTCGCGGAACAGCTCATGGGTACCGGGGGCGGCTGGCAGGACCAAATGGGCGGAATGAAAAGCGGAATCAAGCTTATATCGTCTGAAAGCGGATACAGGCAGGAAGTGAAAAGCGAAAATCTAAAAGTGCCCGAGACATTTTTTGACGAATTGAATGAACGGTTTTGCCTCGTATACAGCGGAAAGCGCAGGCTTGGCAGAACAATTTTGAGAGAAATCATGGGCGGCTATATACAGTCCAACCCTTTATTCAGCGTAACACTCAAAGAAACTTATACTCTCGCCGGTGAAGCAAAAAAGAATATAGAATCCGGCAACATGGAGGGTTTTATTGATAACCTTAACAGACAGATGGCGCTCACAAAAAAGCTCGATACCGGGTTCACCAATGAACAACTGGACCAGGTTTTTCATGCCTGTGCCGATATGACAGCGGGTAAAATGATGTGCGGAGCCGGCGGCGGCGGTTTTATTCAGATTGTTCTTAAAAAGGGATACGCAAAGCAAGATCTCAGCGCATGCCTCAAAGCGTCTTTCCCTGAACAGGGTATCGATGTCTGGCGTTGCGATTTTGTTACCGGCGATAAATAGAAATAATTTCTTTATAGATCGGAGAAGAATGAACACCAAAGCAGAAAGTAAAAAAAATGTGTACATGATTCAAATTAACACCGAGTATGCGGGTTCGATTTATCTTCCGTACGCTGTCGGTTGCATTGCCGCTTACGCTTGGTCAAACGATACCGTAAAAGAAAATTATTGCTTAAAACCGTTCATTTATCAACGACATGCCATTGATGATTTATTGAATCAAATGGAAGCGCCTTCTATTGCCGCCTTCTCCGTATATATTTGGAATTTTGAATTCAGCAAAGCGTTTGCTCGAAAATTGAAAAATAAATATCCCGACTGCATCGTTATTTTCGGCGGTCACAGCACGCCTTGCACGACATCTTTCCTTGATGAACACACTTACATTGACTATTTAGTCAGGGGAGAGGGAGAAAAACCTTTTACCGAACTGCTCTGCGCCCTATTAAACAAAAGTGACTTGGGAGAAGTTTCGAACATAATCTATAAAAGTCCGTCCGGCAAAGCAACAAAAAGCAAGGAGCGTATTTCTACAGAAATTGACTTTCCTTCCCCCTATACCGAAGGATACTTCGATGACATTGTAAGTGGTAATCACACAGTTAAATTCTCTGCTATTGTTGAAACAAACAGGGGTTGTCCTTACTGCTGTTCTTATTGTGACTGGGGTGTTCTTAACAAAAAAGTCAAAATATTTATAGCGGAAAAAGTTAATGCGGAAATTGACTGGTTATGCGCGCATAAAATCGAATATCTGTATTTTGCAGACGCCAACTTCGGAATGTTTCAAAGAGACCTGATTTTTGCGAAAAAAATTGCCAATGCCTATTCAACTTGCGGATTTCCAAAAAAATTCTTTGTCAACTATACAAAATGCAGCAATCTCAGGGTTTTCGAAATAAACAAACTTTTGCATCAATATGGTTTGAGTAAAGGCGCGACCCTATCCTTTCAGAGTTTATCTCCCCATGTGTTGAAAAATATCCATCGCACGAATATGAATTTTCAACATTTTAGCGAGTTAATGACACTGTACAATACGAACAACATCATGTCCTACTCTGAACTGATACTCGGCCTTCCGGGAGAAACCTATGACAGCTTTGCCATGGCGCTCGGTAAACTTTTGGAAGCCGGCCAGCATACTTCAATAATTGTTGTCAAATGTCATTGCCTGGTCAATGCCGAAATGGGCGATCCGGACTATATGAAAAAGCATAAAATCGAAATCATTCAGGCGCCGATAGACAACGCCCACTTTATTCCTCAGCAAGAAGATAATATTCCGGAGTTTTCACAGATCGTGGTTTCAACCGCAACAATGAGCAGGGAAATGTGGGTAGAGACAGAGCTGCTTTCTATGAGCGTTCAATGCTTTCACAGTTTTGGATTGTTGCGATATTTCGCTATCTATCTGTTTTACGAAAGCGGTATAAAATATGAGGTTTTTTATCAGAATCTGATCGCCTGGTTGAAAGATAATTCCCGCACAGTCAGCGGAAATATTTTTGCCGACATGCAAATGGAAATTACGAAATCCTCGCAAGGCAAAGGCGCCTGGTTTCATCTGAATAAAAATTTTGGCAATATCACTTGGCCATATGAGGAAGGTATGTTCCTTGAACTGGCGTACATAAGCGAAATTTTTTACGAGGAGATTGCAGATTTCCTTAAAAACTATCACTTAGAGCAGATACTTTTTGATGAACTCGTAAGCTATCAAAAGTTTATGCTGAAATTGCCCGGAAAGACCGCCGCCGAACATCGGTTCAAATTTGACTTTAACAAGTATTTCGCCGGCATCTATTCAGGCTGCAGGAAGAAACTTGAAGCCGATGAGAACACTATAAAAATTAACAGCAAAAGCGTCCCTGACAAGTGGGATCAGTATGGCATCGAAGTTGTTTGGTTCGGACGGCGCGGAGGTAATACGCTTTATACCGATATTGAGCAAACATTTTCTTGATTTAAACCAATTTTTTTATGCTATGCAGGTTTATTTTCAGCCGGTATCTACGGACCGCAAGGGAGGCTTATAGCCATGACCGCAATGAGTAATCATACACTATTAAGCCGAAAAATCCTTTTAACTGATTCTCGATACAGCATTCTAATTTTTTGTTTTTTTGTTGCCAGGTTTTTTGTGTTTGCACAGAACAGGGTTCTGCCTTTTTCGTCGACTGTTTCCGTATATTATGTCTTATCCTATAAATTCGGCTTTATTCCCCGGGCTTTCATCGGGTCTGTCATATCGTTGTTTACTGATTTTCTAACGCGCGATGTTTTAAACATCATTGTTTCGATTGCAACATTATTGTTTCTTGCCCAAGTTTCATTGATGCTGGGAAGGGCAATCGGAAAATCCGAGCCCGAATATAAACCTTCGGTTATTCTTTTTACCTTTTTTCTGGTCACTGCGCCTTTTTCACATACCTATTTAATTGAGAGACATTTCGGCAGGCTGGATATTTTTTGGTTGATTTTTACATTAACCGCGCTTTTATGCCTTAAAAGGCCATACATAAAGTGGTTAGTCCCCGTTCTATGCTTTGCCGCTGTCTCAACGCATCCGGGTTATATGGTAACCTATATGCCCGCATTGGCCATTCCGATGCTTTATGAAATATATCGAAGTAAATTCTCAAAAAAGAGCATCATGCTTTTTTCCGTTTCTTGCGCAATTCTTGTTTCATTGTTTATATATTTTCAGTTTTTTTCTCCTCAAGTCGGTTTTGAAAACGCGGAAGCATTCGGGGGATATCTTTCCAATCGCACGGATATGAAAATCTCAAATTCGGTGCTTTATTCCGAATATTTCGATCCGTATTTGAAAGCTGTAAACGGACCTGATTATTTTACTGATGTTCAACTTCCGATAGCAAGGAACATCGCGCCCGAATTACTTGCTTATCTCGCGTTTTCTTTTCCCCTGATAATTATAACCTTATCGGTTTGGATAGCAAGCATCCGCAGTGCGGGTAACAAGTTTTTGAAGTTTATTTTTGTTTTATGCACACTGGCTCCGCTTGCTTTTATTCCCGCGGCATTGTTCGCCCATGACTGGGAAAGGTGGTGGGCGGCCGCGATGAATTGCCAGTTCATATTTATTTTTTATTTTGTCATTTCCAAGGAGAAGCCGTTAAAAGATTCCCTTAAGAACATTTATACTTTTTTTGAAAATCATACGCTGATTTTGCTGTGTCTCTTCACTTTTTCAGGATTGTTGATGCTCTCAAACCTATGCTCACTTACATTGGATATTCTTGATAAAAATCTTTGGCATGACTTTTTTGCAAAAGTTCTTACAAATTATGATTATGCTAATTAACAGTTAATGGGGTGGGGTGGTCTGTTTTTTGTATGTCTGTAATATTTTTTATCTGCAAACAATTCAGTATCAGCCACCCTAACCATGACCCGTCGCAACATTATCCGGAAAGGTGAGCGCCTTGGCAAAGCAAAAAACGAACCGTTTGGTTGAAATGAAATATCAACGCGCAGGGTATTATGAATTCATAATATTTGCCTTTCTGCTTGCTCAATTTGTGATCTTAACCTATGATATACTCGGAGATTCAAACACCAGAACGGCATACCTGCTTACATACGAGTTCGGTTTCAACCCCCAATCGATGATCGGTTCGATTATTTCTTTGTTTACGGACAAAATAACGAGCCGGTTGATTTACGCGATTGCTTCCGTATCGTTCCTGATTTTGGCCATTCAGATTTCGCTTGTGCTTGGTGTGATCATCCGCCAAAGCCGGGAATCGGTGAGATCTTCAACCATAATTTTTGTTGTGCTGTTTTTGGCTTCACCTTTGTCTGTCACCTACTTGCTTGGTATGCATACGGAGCGTCTTGATGTTTATTGGATATTCATCACGCTGCTTGCACTCGTTTTATTAAAAAAACCTGTTCTTCGCTGGACCGTTCCCGCGCTGTGCGCCGTTGCGGTTTCATTGCATCAAGGATATATGAGCACCTATATGCCGGCCTTGGCAATTCTGATGCTCTATGAGGTATATAAAAATAAGTATTCCTTAAAGAGTATCGCGGTTTTTGGCATTAGTTGCCTTTCAATGATCGCATTGTTTATGTTTTTTCAGTTTGTCCCTTCTTCTTTCCCTTTTGATAACGCGGTTGACTTCGCAAAATATCTTTCGGGTAAGACCGACTTCAGTGCTTCCGTTCCCATGCTGCATGTCGGCTTTTTCGCGCCTTTCAAAGAATGGTACTTTGAATATGTACTCCCCTTCACCGCAAGTTATGCTTTGCCGCTTGGTGCCGCCTTTCTTGCGTTCAGTTTGCCTCTAATCATCATTTTCCTTTCTGTTTGGAAACTTTCTATAAAAAATGCGGAAAATAAATTCCTTATATTTATTTTTATTCTTTGTGCCGCAGCACCCTTGGCCTTTGTTCCTGCCGGTATAATTGCAAATGACTGGGATAGATATTGGGCAGCCGCCATAAATAACCAGTTTATCTTTATTTTTTACTTTATCTATTCAAAAGAAGAGGCTGTTGTTAAAGTTGTAAAAATAATAGGGAACTTTTTTGAGCGGCACTTGCTGCTGCTGATTTTGATTGTAATTTTTACAAACTCACTGACTTTCTCTCAAGCAGCCACTGACATTTTTTCTTTCATAAAAGACCGCAAGGTAACGGAAAAAATGATTACAGAATATTTTAACAATCGAGCCTACAGCAATTTAAGCGGCGGTTAATCCCGGAGGCAAAATAGCGCGGAGATAAGCCCCGTTGCTTGTTCTTGCGCAACTATAAAACCCCTGTTCAATCGGTAATTTTAAACGGGCTTTCAAACTTTATACCATGTAAGTTTGAAAGCCCGTTGCAGTCAACCGTTCCTGTTCAGTTTTGCTTAATTTTGAAAACATCACCCATATCCGCGTTTTCATAGCTTTGCTTTAAGCTCACGCGCTGCCCTATTTCGCAAGTTTTTGAAGCGTTATTACAAAGATTCAATGCATGTGCAGAAGACTGTTGCAGGGAATCGCATTTAAGGTAAAGTTTCGCGTTCCAAAGGCTGGAAGGTTCACTGTCCCACACCTCGGCAATTGTCAATTCATGTTCTTTCAGAAAATCGCGAATCGGCACACCAAGAAATGTTCCGCCATCTTCCATCCCAAGTTTTGGATCGTCATTTATTCCATATATTCTGGCAACATATTTACCGTCATTTTGTTTCAAACCGTGGAGAACAACATCGTCCGGAATTTCAACCGAATTAACCGTAATATTGGAAATGATGCAATTCCTGCCGATTTTCGAGTGAAAAATCGAGCTGTATTCAATGTAGCTGTTTTCACCGATTTTGGAGTTCGAATCAATTTGTGAGCTGTTGGCGTTGAAACTGCCGGTAGTAACCGTGTTGGTATTGACTGCCCGCTTCCAGCCAAGGTAATCGTATTTTTCAATATCCGCCGACATCATGCGGAGCAATTCCATTGTCGTTCCGAAATGAATAAAATGCGCCGGCGACAGGTCAACGAGTTTCATGGGATATTTATGCAACGCTTCCCATATCTGCGTGCGGCAGAACCTCAATGCATCCGTATACCCGTTTTCGGGTTTTTCCAAATAAAACCGGTCAAGAGAAGAGTCGCGCGCCATTGGATAAACAAAATCCGCGTAGAAAGACAGCCTTGTTTCTTCGTTTACGAAGGCTTCGATTTTCTCATCACTCACTTGACCCTCGCGAGTTATGATTTTAAACAAATCATTGATAACATTTACCCCGAACCAGATCGCGCCGGTGTCAAGATGCACATTGCCGCCGCTGTCCTTGGCTCCGTATTTTTCCAAATCTTCAAGCGATGATTTATGCATGAATTTTTTTACAATTCCTGCCTCGCCGGGTATGAATACGCCATGATTTATGCCTATCAGAATGTTTTCTTTGACAGAAATCGCGGCAGCTTCAAATTCGCCAACATCAACAAGAAGCGGATTGAAAACAAGAAGTATATCGCCTGTAATCGTCAGCATACCGGCGGGCAATCGCGATGGCAGCTCGGCTACGGATTTTATGATTTCGTCAAATAGCGCAGCGCTGACGCCTTCGGATAGTTCTCTCGGAACGGGCGAAAATATCTTGCCGCAAGCGGAATATTGCGGAATCCGTTTACTGTCCCCGCCGCTGTTGATCACCAGAATTCGTTTGCCTGAAAAACAGTCCTCATCTTTAGAGGTTTCACGAATATGCTTCAAGATATTAAAGGCTGCCCCTCCCGACCCTATCCGTTTGCCTTCGGGATCCGGCAAAACGGAGTAACAAGGTCCCGATTGCAAAAACCCATTGTCAAGCCTGTATTTAATTTGTTGCCGGTAGCTCGATGCCTGCGCTTCATTGGACGCTGTAACAATAACATAATCCCATCCGGCAGTAAAGTTGCCGGGTTGTGCCGAGAAGTTGTTGTCTGCTGTACCCAAACAACCTTCGATTGAATTCACGGATGAAAATTGACTCAAATGAACTTCACCTCTTTGCCGATCACTTTTTTAAATGTTTGACCTTGATAGTTTTCTAATACTTTCACCTTTTGTCTCATTATGCACTATTTCTCTCCATCTTTCAACCAAGTTTTGCATACCGTACCGTCTTGGATTTGTCCGGGTGGTCCCGTTAAATCTATTTTTTACATGATACTGTTTCAATCCGACTGCCGGTACTGTGGGTTTTCTGGATAAACTTGCAAATTCGAGCTTGTATTGTTATAATTACAGCAACAAATTATTGATCTACCTATTCAAGCAAATCATTTTGTCATAAAGAAGTACGAGTGCAATTATACCAAAAAGGAGATTGCATTGTTGATATAACGGGGCTGAATGAATGAACAAAAACATCGTAATTTTCGGAGATAATAAGACGATATGTCAAGAACTGCAAGGCGCATTGTCTGCTAAACAAGTCAATGCAGAGCTGTTTATCTTTTCCGGCAGACAATTAACCCTTGACCTGCCGAAAGTTATTAAATCCATTGAGGGAAAACAAATTGTTTTGGCATATAAAAACGAAGATTTAAAAAGTATTACCGAAAGTTTTTATAAAAACACGATAACTGATCTGTATGTTTGCCCGTGGGATACCCATTACATCGGCAAAGATAATCTTTCCGTAAGCGAATGCATCTTTCCGATCGATAACCGCAAGCCCCGGTTAAATCATGTTGAAATTGAGCTTAGCGAAAGCTGTAACCTGAATTGCAAAGGCTGTTTTCAATTTTCAAATTTAGCGGAAGGCAGACATTTCCCTGATATTCACCTTTTCAGAAATGATTTGGAAAAGCTGAAGGATTTCTTTTGGGGAGTCGGAAAAATCAGGCTGCAAGGAGGAGAACCGCTGCTCAATCCCGATTTTATGGATTTTGTGAGAACAGCCCGCGAGGTTTTTCCGGACAGCGATATGCGATTGGTCAGCAACGGTTTGCTGATTCCCACCCTTGATAAATCACAGCTTTCTGCCATTCGACAATACAACTGCACTTTTGATATTTCCAACTACCCTCCGACTCAAAAGAAAATGAAAATAATTGCAAAGCTTCTTGACGAAGCGGGCGTCTCCTATCATCTCAGTTTGCCTATCAAGGTGTTCTTCAGAGGGCTCTCCTCCAAACCTGCCGAGTCCCCGGAAAAATCTTTCAGCAACTGTATTTTCACGCATTGCCATGCGCTGGCAAACGGTCATCTTGCGGCGTGTACGCATCAATACTATATTACACGGTTGAACAAAGCATTTGATTTAGATTATCCGGCTGATGAAACGGACGAAGTGATTGATATTTACCATACCGCTCTCAACGGATGGCAAATAAATGAATTGTTCGAGAAGCCGCGCGATTTTTGCAGATACTGCTCCACCGGGATGGTTCCTTTTAAATGGAAAGCCACCCAAAAAGAAAAGGCGAAAGCAGACGACTGGATTATTAAAAATACTTTTCTCAACACCCGGGCAGCGCCTGTCGCACAAAAATCGATGAAATCTTTTGCGAAGCGACTAAGGTATCTCAATCAACGCCCCAATAGAAAACGGTAGCATCTCAATCCCGAATTTATAGAACTGGTTTGGTTAACACCAAAAAACATCCCGTGTCAGACCAATCCGTATCAATATATGTAAAGGGGCGTTTGATTTTTATGTATGCGGTAATTGGCGCGAGCGGCTTTTTGGGCTCATATCTAATCCAATCAATTTTCCATAATACCTCCGACAATATTATTGCCGCTGCCCGCGATACGGACGGATTGCAAACAAACGAAAGAGTCTTTCCGATAAAGTGTGATATAACCGCTGTGAGGGATGTTGAGGTTTTAGCGGACATCATCCGGCAAGGGGAACCATGCAAACTGATCTATACTGCGGCATATCATAATCTTGATTTGATCGCACAAAACCCAAAAACATCCTGGGCTGTCAACATCACCGCGCTCGCCTCTTTTTTAAATATGGTTGATAATATCCGTTGTTTTTTCTTTTCCTCCACTGACTGTGTATATGGGGAAGGCGCTGCGGACCACCGTTTTAGAGAAAGCGATTCTTTAAATCCGATAAGCCTGTATGGCGCCCATAAAGCCGCGGCCGAGTGCCTTGTCAACACCCGCGGCTACCATGTTTTGCGTTTGCCTTATATGTTTGGACCAAGCCTGTCCCGAAAGAAAAAACATTTCTTTGACAAAATAGCTGAGGATTTACTGCAAGGGAAAAAGGTGAACTTATTTGATGATTCCCTGCGTTCTTCCCTTGATTACCGTACGATAGCGGATACAATTATATCACTTTGCGAAAATTATCCCGCAAAAACAATACCGAAAATAATGAATTTGTGCGGGGACGATCGTCTTTCCAAAGTTGATCTTGGAATAATGCTCGCAAAGAAACTCGGAGTGCCCGAGGACCTGATCGTCCCGGTTTCTTCTGAAACATTCATTTGTGATTCCCTCGCAAAGCGCGCATTGAACGGTTTAATGGATAACAGCCTGTTCAAAGAAACTGTTGGTTTAAAGGAATTGAAGATCAATATTTGAATACATCAACCAAGGAGAACGCGTTTTGAAAGCAGTTATTATGGCAGGCGGCAAAGGAACCCGTATGGTTTCTGTTTCAGGCGAATTACCTAAATCAATGCTGAGCGTTGCCGATAAGCCGATTTTAGAGCATCAAATCGAATGCCTTGCAAGGCAAGGATACCGCGATATCATCATCGTCACCGGTCACCTCGGCCATGTGATACGGGACTATTTCGGCGATGGTAAAAAGTTTTCGGTTAACATCGAATATCATAACGAATCCATTCCTCTTGGAACAGCGGGCGCGCTGATCGCATTAAAAGATAAACTTTCTATGGATTTTCTTTTAATTAACGGTGACCTCATGTTTGACATTGACTTCAATCGTTTTGCGGCTTTTCACCGCGGCAAAAACGCTTTGGCAACGGTTTTAACGCACCCAAACAATCATCCCTTTGACAGCGAAATAATCATTACGGACGAAGGGAACAAAATAACAGGTTGGCTCAGCCGTACCGATAAGCGAACCGCCTTTAAAAACCGGGTGAATGCCGGCATCCATATACTTTCCCCACAGATTCTCAACAGTTTGCATGTAGTATCAAGACTTGACTTGGACAAGGATGTTTTGATTCCGCTGCTTGACACCGGCCGTATTTACGCTTACAGCTCCCCGGAATATGTCAAGGACATGGGCACACCCAAAAGATACAGAGAGGTTTGCGATGATTTTCTTTCCGGCAAGGTGAATGCGAAGAATTTGCAGAACAAGCAAAAAGCGGTATTTCTTGACCGTGATGGCACAATAAACAAGTATGAGGGCTTGATAACGAACCCAATTTGTATTAAACTGATTGACAGTAGCGCCGAAGCGGTGGCAAAAATAAACACAAGCGGATATCTTGCGATAGTCATAACAAACCAGCCTGTTATAGCCCGCGGCGAATGCAGTTTTGAAGAGCTTGATGCGATTCACAACCGGCTTGAATACCTATTAGGCGAACACGGGGCTTTTTTGGATGATATTTATTTTTGTCCCCACCACCCCGACGAAGGGTACAAAGGTGAAAACGCCCGGTACAAAACGGTATGTGAGTGCAGAAAACCAAAGCCCGGCCTCATTTTTCAAGCTGCGAAGGATTACAATATTGATCTCTCCCTTTCCTATATGGTTGGGGATGATGTTAAAGATGTTCTCGCCGGCAAGGCAGCGGGCTGCGCGGTGGGGTATCTTCACAGCGGCAAACCATATGAGAACCCGGTACTTGCGCCCGAATACAAAGATCTGCTCGATTTTGTCAATCGTAATATATAAGTTTGAAGGAATAGCATATGTTGATTTCCAGAACGCCGTTTCGAATTTCTTTTTTCGGTGGAGGAACCGATTTTGAACCGTATTTCGAAAAATACGGCGGCAGCGTTTTATCAACGACGATCGATAAATACTGTTATATAACCATCCGCAATTTGCCTCCGTTTTTCGAGCATGAAAACCAACTGACCTATTCTAAAATCGAGCGGTTTAATTCCCCCGACGAGGTTGAACATCCCGTTGTGCGGGAAGCATTAAAATTATTAAAAACCGATCACTTGGCAATCTCTTATGACGCTGATTTGCCCGCGCGCTCGGGGTTAGGCGCAAGTTCGTCTTTTTCAGTTGGGCTGCTCAACGGTCTGCGGCATTTCAATAGAGAATCACCCGGAAAGATGCAGCTTGCGAAAGAATCTATCTTCCTTGAACATCAGCTTTGCAAGGAGGACGGCGGTGTGCAGGATCAGCTTGCAGCTGCTTTCGGCGGACTCAACCGCATTAACTTCAGCGCCGAAGGGTATGAGGTCATCCCGGTAGACATCTCCGTAACCCGTAAAAGCGAATTTCAAAAGAATCTGATGCTTTTCTTCACCGGCTTAACCCACCTTTCGGGTGAAATCGCGAGAGATCAGCTTAAAAACATTCCTGCCCGTTTGAATCAGCTGCACGCAATGAAATCTTTGGTCGATGAGGGTGAAAGAATCCTGTCCGGCAGCGGCAATTTGGTCAGTTTTGGGGAATTGCTCCATGAGACCTGGATGCTCAAGCGCACGCTTTCCGGTAAAATCACAACCGAGTTTGTAGACAATGCTTACGCGACGGCTATCGAAGCGGGTGCTGTCGGCGGAAAACTTTTAGGCGCGGGCGGCGGCGGATTCATGCTTTTTTATGTTGAGCAGAAGAACCGCGAAAGCGTAAAAGAATCGTTATCCGGCCTTCTTCATGTTCCGTTTAAGTTTGAAAACGAAGGCGCTAAAATATTTTACATGGAGGAGACCGGGGATGAGTAAGATTTTGATCACCGGCGGGGCCGGATACATTGGCTCCGTTTTAGTTCCCGCGCTTCTTTCTCGCGGCCATAAGGTGGCAGTGCTTGACAATTTTTATTTCAATCAGCTGACCTTGATGGATTGCTGCCCAAATCCCGGTTTTAATGTTATCCGCGGAGACGCCAGAGAAGAGGAAACATTAAAATCCGCTATTGACGGAGCGGATTATATCCTACCCCTGGCCGCTCTTGTCGGATTTCCCCTTTGTGACGCCGATAAAACAGCCGCGAGGACAACCAACCTCGAAGCGGTCGAATTGCTGCTCAAAATAAGAACAAAAGAGCAGAAAATTATTTATCCCTGCACGAACAGCGGATACGGTATCGGCGATAAAGATATTTTCTGCACGGAAGATACTCCGCTGAACCCGATTTCGCTCTATGGCACGACAAAAGTTCTTGCGGAAAAGGCGGTGCTTGAAGCAGGCAACTCGTTGACTTTCCGCTTTGCCACGCTTTTCGGCGCCTCGCCGAGGATGCGAATTGATCTGCTTCTTAACGATTTTGTTTACCGCGCTGTATATGACCGAACCGCCGTTATATTTGAAGGAAATTTCAAGCGGAACTTTATCCACATTCGCGATGTGGCCAATGCTTTTATGTTTGCAATCGACAATTTTGAACGGATGAAAGGTTTGCCCTACAATTGCGGTCTTTCCTCTGCAAATATTTCTAAACTTGAGCTGTGCGCAAAAATAAAGGAGCACATTCCTTCTTTTGTCTATATCGAAGCGCCCATCGGTACCGACCCGGATAAGCGGGATTATATCGTTTCCAATGCAAGGCTTGAGGCAACAGGCTGGAGACCGGAGTATTCCCTGGATGACGGTATCGAAGAGTTAAAAAAAGTTTTTACAATCCTTCGAAATAAAGCATATTCGAATATTTAGCCTGATAAATCTATATGAGCCATAAAGGAGTTGCATGTTGTAATATTCCAAGAAGCAGCGCCTTTTTGATTTTACGACACTAACGGAAAGGAGGAACGAAAATGATAGAAATTCTAAAGCCGGAGTTTGAATTTACAGATGAACGCGGCGAACTAAAGCAGTTGGTGCATGAGGGTTATAACCAATTGAATTTTGTGCGTTCAAATGCCGGAACATTCCGCGGGCGCCACTGCCACAAACTAAACCGTGAAACCTTTTATGTTATCGAGGGAAGCCTTGAGTTTGCAGCAAGAAAAGACGGATTGGAAGAAAGACGCGTATTTAAAAAAGACGATATGTTCAGCATTGATAAAAATGTTTATCATGATTTCAATTTTCTCAGCGATACAATCCTTCTCGCCATGTATGACAAGGGAGTTGAGCTGAAAGACGGGGAAATGGATATCATAGCCGAGTAGGTCAACGCATAGTGCGTTTTTAAAACTTGGTTCAAAAAGAACCATAAAAAAACATGAGGGGATCACGCTTGATGAACCCGTTCATTGATGAGATGCGTCATTTCATCTCGCAAAGAAAAGAAAATTTTCAGCTTGCTGTAAAGAGGCAAACCGCTGTCTGGAAAGCCGAAGCGCCGGACAGCCAGCCGCTGCTTCTTTCCTGCTCACCGGATAAGCAATGGCTCGACACCATTCCGGATTACAATTCAAAGGAAATCCACTTTGATACGGAAAAAATGATAACAGGCGGCTTCAAATTTATGTTGTCCTCAGCCAATGGCGGCAGAGAAGCTGTTCCTTCTATGCGTGCTCACATGGGTTGCGGCATCTTCCCAACGCTTTTCGGTTTGACACAAACACTCTTTGATGACAAACTGCCCTGGATGCTGGAGCATTTGGACAAAAAAACCATTTTACATATGGGACCGGAGGACCTGAAACCCGGCGACGAATTCAAAGCAGGCCTTGAGCACATGGCGAAAATGAGGGAACTTGTGGAAGGAACCGGCGCCTATGTTTTCCCGCTGGACTTGCAGAGTCCTTTCGGTACTGCCCACCTGGTGTACGGCGACAAGCTTTTTTATGATTTGTATGATGACCCCGTTTTTGTTCACCATCTGTTGGATTTATCCTGCGAATGCTTGATATTCGGGTTGACCGAGTGTCTGAAGGTGATGAACGACAGCGATACGCTCATCGCGCACTACAACAGCCTGATCATCCCGCGGGAAATGGGCGGACTGAAAATCAGCGAAGATACCGCCACCCTGATATCAAAAGACGCCATCGAAGAATTTGTTCTGCCTTACCAAAGAAAGCTGCTCCGGCATTTCGGCGGCGGGTATGTGCATTACTGCGGCAAGAACGACCGTCTGTTAGATGCCTTGCTGGATGAACCGCTGGTTCACGGCATCAACTTCGGCAATACCGAAAAACACGATATGGATGCCGTGCTTCGGCGTATCGCCGGTGCGGGGAAACTCTATTTTGGCGGTATCAATATGTTGCCGGAGGAAACGCACTATGACTTTTTCCTGCGCGTATTGAAGGCTTCACGACAGGGTGATCTTTATAAACTCTTGCTGCAAATTTCGGCGCCGGACGAAACAAAAAGGGATGAGATGATATCAGACTGGGAAAAAGCGCAAGCGGCACTTCGGCGGCAGCAGCCATAAGCATCCATAAAAGAAGCAGGGGTCGGTTTATCCATTACCGCTCCCTGCTTTTTCATTTTTTGGGGTCTTTCTAAAAGAAAGCCATCCGCGGCGTTTTTGGGCCGCCCATTATTTGAATGTCCAAAACCTTGTCAAGAGATAGTTCACAGGAACAGTGATGAATAAATTGAAAAGCGGCGCGATTTCTCGGGCTATATTAAAACACTCAACCATCACATAGATGGCAGCTATGCTAAGCAGATAAGTAGTTCCGTATGTCATATAGGCTTTCATAAGCGGCTTTTTATGACCCTTTTCTGTCTTTTTAAAAACATACCGGTTATGCAGAAAATATGAAATCAGCACACCGACGATGAAACAGACGGTATAGGCAAAGATATAAAAATCTTTATCAATCCAAATGATGAAATAGTAGATTGAAAAAGATACCAACATGCCGAACAGACCGACAAAACCGTATTTTACCGTCTGCCGAACGAAGGCGATGAAATCGTCTTTGCTGTTGATATGGAACATTTTAAAAAGCTTCAAATTCTCACCGCTTCAGACCCGACAGTCAACTTGTGCAAACCCGCATTTTTTTCAAAAGTCTATGATATCACCAGTATTGTACAGGCCAACAGCACCTGTGCGCCGAAATAGGTGATGATGTTGGCGTTTTTCATCGGCCGGTTTTTCTTATGTCCGTTGAAATTGATATTAGCCCACAGGGAATCGGACATTAAAAACTGCAGAGAGCCTGCAACCAGAATAACGCAAATTAGTCCGGCGTTCGGAATGGACGCCGCTGCGAGGCGAAGGCCCAGCGAGCTGGCTTTAACAAACATGGTAATCAGCGTAGCCGCGTATAAAATCACCGGCACCAAGGCTACACCAAAATCAATGTGTTTGTAAAAAGAATAGCCGACAAATGCCGCGTAAATCGTCACAATCGCTGCGATTTCCGCAGGGCTGACAAACCCGACTTCCGGAAAATATTGCTTTATCGCCCACCAAAAGGCGCTGATATAGCAAATATGTCCCGCTAAGAAACTGGTCAGGCCGACAATAAAAAATGCGGGTTTGCTCCCGGCGTGCAAAAAGAAATCGCCGACCCCGCCCAGCACCAGCCCCCAGAGCATCAGGGCGGCAAAGTCGGTTGTATTGCCGCTTATCTTGACGGCTAAAAAGCCGACAGAGATAAACAGCGCGGTGCAGACCATCTTGAGCACAAGGGACTTTTTTGTTTTTTTGGGCCACATGGCTTTCAGGAAAAGCGGCACGAACACAAATTCAAGCGCAATGGCAGATACGAGTAAAACTTTATAGATTAACAAAACAACAACTCCAACAAATTATTTGGCTGTGATCCAATAAGGTGCAACTAAAACAATCCCGGCCGCGTTTTCGGCAAATCTTCTTTTCTGTACAGACGGCCTTTCAAGGTCGGTTCCACAATTTTGTGCGCGTTTTTCATAATGCCGCGCACTGCTTTCGCAGCTGCCGCATTTTTAATGTATTCCTCCACATTGCGCGACAGCGTCTGGAGCATCTTTCTGGTGGACGGATTGCTGGCGAAATACATGGCAACATCATACCCGTTGAAAACAAAATCAACCTGCCGCTGGCATACCGATTCAAGCGGTCTCATCCAAAACGACAGCGTCTTTTCGTCTTTCCACGCCGCTGTGCAGGAGGCTGTGAAGTCCATGCTCGCCAGGCGGATTTTGCTCTTGCGGGGTTTGCCGTCCATCCCGCAGACAACCGTATTGCTTTCATCGCCTTCCGTCCAACCGATACGACACTCGTTTTCGCCGAATTCAAACGAAATCTCGTCCAAATCGCCCGCTTTGTCCGCCGACATATAAACAATAGAAATCGGCAGCATGCTCAGGGGGAAGTTGATTGCCTCCAACAGCCTTTTCCGCTGTGTTCTAATTGTTCTGCCGTTAATAATCTTTTCATAAGGGCTGCGCGGCGCGGCAGCCAAATCAGGCAGGGTCTCCAAACGCAATTTATCCGGTAACACGCTTTCACCGGGACTGTTGTCCGCCCCGTCAATAAACCCGGCGGGGAAATGGCGCCAGATACAATCCCTGACCTTCTGCTCCTGAATCTCGCTCGCGGTGATCACGATTACCGCGTCAACCTTTTCAAAAACGATACCGAATTGTGAAAACATGCCATCTAGCCGGTAAGTATCCGGTATGCTGTTGCGCCAAAAACAGTACCCATAACCGGCTGCGCTGTCGGCGTTCTTGCGGCTGGTTTCGACTTGTTTCCTTGTCGCCTCCGTAACCCATCCGGCTGGGATTACCTGTTTACCGTCATACATACCGCCCTGCAGATAACAAAGTGAGAGTTTGGCAAGTTCTTCTGTTGTAACGAATAACCCCCATCCGCCTGCCTCTATCCCGCCCGGGTCGGATTCCCAGAACGGTACCCGGCCGTATCCGAGCGGCTCATACAGACGGGGGGTCAGATACTCCGTCACCGTCATGCCCGTAACCCGTTTTAAAACCGCGCAAAGCATATAGATGTTTTCGTTAATATACTTAAATGATTCACCCGGAACAGTCTTCCATTTAGCACCAATAAAATCTCTGACCCAGTGATCCTTGGTTTTATCGGCCAAAAAGGTTGCGTCTTTGCCTGCCGTCATATTCAGCAAATGACGGATGGTCAGTTTTTCAAGGTTTTCGTCCGGTTCTTCAGGCTTGTACTCGGGGAAAATGTCTACGACGCGCGTTTCCAGCGTCAGCAGCCCCTCCTCGACAGCAAACCCAACGGCTGTTGAGGTGAAACTCTTGCTCACCGAAAACATTGCGTGTGGAATCTCCGGCGCGTACGGCTCCGCCCAGGCTTCAAACGCGACTTTTCCGCGGCGCAAAATCATGACACTGTGTGTTTCGATCCTGCTCTTTTTTAAATCCGCTATAAACGCCGCGGCTTCATTTGATGAAACGCCTGCCGCCTCGGGCGTTGCCGCTCTTTTCAGTGTGGTTTTTGCAGTGTCATTCATGTTCAATACGCTCCTGTCAGAGGTTTTCTATTTCACCCGCGCGGCGCTACTTTTTAATCTTTCCCTTGTGTCTGGTCTCAAGCAAACGGTCTGCCTTGGACAGCACCGCCTGCGCGGCTTTAACCGCCACCTGCTCTTTGACGAAGAAGGGAACTTTTTGCGCGACAAAGTCCATCATGCTTTTTGCGTCGGGCATACTGGATGGGACAATCGTCACCTTTTCGCCTTCAAAAACAAAGGTCATCCGCCGCTGGCCGATCGACTCCAGGGGTCGCATCCAAACGCTAAGCGTATTTTCGTTTTCCCACGCGGCGGTGCTGCTTGCGGTAAACCGATACTGAGAAAGCCGGATTTTACTGTTTCTTGGCTTGCCGTCCATCCCGCAAACAATTGTGTTCTTATACAGCCGTTCCCGCCAGGTCATTTCACACTCGTTTTCGCCGAACTTGAAGCGAATTTCTTCAATATTTCCCAACTTTTCATAATTCAGCTGCACAACGGGCATAATCAGCATGCTGACGGGAAATCCGAGTTCGTTTAAAATTCTTCTCTTTTGAATCTTCAGTATCTTGTTGTCGATTGTTTTTTCGACCTCGCTGCGTGCAGCTTCCGGCAAGTTCGGTAAAGCGGGCAGACACAGCCGGTTTTTCAAGGTTTCGTCAGCCGGATATTCTGTGGATTCCTCACAGAATATCGCCGGAAAATGCCGCCATAAACAATCTCTCGTTTTGGTATTGAACATTTCGCATGCCGTCATGACAAAGCAGGCATCATAATCGTTAAAAACTAAACCGAACTGCGAAAACAAGCCGTCCGCGCGGTAAGAATTCGGGATCAGGTTCATCGGCACGCCATACCCGTAACCGCAGCAAGCCGCCGGCTCGGAATACTGAAGATTGTCGACCTGCTTTTTGCCGGACTCTTTCACCCAATGCGCCGGCACCACCTGCCTGCCGTTAAATTTACCGCCCTGCTGATAACAAAGGATATATTTTGCCAGTTCTTCTGTTTTTAAAAATAAACCCCATCCCCCGGCTTCTATCCCGTTACCGTCCTTTTCCCAAAAGGGCACGCGGCCGAAACCAAGCGGTTCATACAAACGCGGGGTGAGGTATTCTGTCATGGAAACGCCCGCGACCCGCGTGAGCATAGCGGAGAGCATATAGGTGTTTTCACTGATATAACGCCAGAATTCACCGGGTGCAAACGCCCATTTCGCGTCAAAAAAGTCTTTTATCCATTGGTTTTTTGTTTTGTCTGCCATCTGGCTGACATCCTTGCCCGCCGTCATGGTGAGCAAATGAAAAACGGTGAGTGCTTCCAGGTTCTCATCGGGTTCCTCGGGTTCGAATTCCGGGAATATATCCATCACCCGCGTATCAAGGCTCAGGAGTCCTTCTTCTATGGCGAACCCGATCGCTGTTGAAGTGACGCTCTTGCTGACCGAATACATCGTATGCGGGATTTCCGGTGCGTACGGCTCCGCCCAGGCTTCATACGCCACCTTGCCGCGGCGTATGAACATCAAGCTATGTGTTTCGATACCGCTCGCTTGTAAATCATCGATAAAAGCCGCGACAGCCGCTGAGGAAACGCCGACCTGCTCCGGGAATGCCGCCCGTTCAATCGAAATCACTTTTTCATCCACAAACAACGCCTCCGTATGTGTTATCCCTGTCTACTCCTGCTTCGGAATATTGCCGGATATCGTTTCCGGTGCCGGTTATTTTACAACGACGCCCCGGTGTTTGGGCTCCACCGCTTTGCGGCCTTTGGCAAGTAAAAGCTTCGCAGCCTTGACGATAAATGCGGGTTTTACAAAATAGCCGACAAAGCCCGCAAGGTATTTCATCGTACTCTCGCCGTCCGGCACGCCGCCCGGGTAAACAGTGACTTTATCGCCGCTGAAAACAAACCGGATTCGCCGTTGCCCGATGGCTTCCAGCGGACGCATCCAAATACAAAGCGTATTTTCATTTTCCCAAGCGGCAGTACTGCAAGCGGTAAACTCGAACTGCGACAGCCGCATTTTACTGAATCTCGGCTGCCCGTCCATTCCGCATTCGATGGTATTCTTAAACAGCCCTTCCCGCCATGTCATTTCACAAACATCGCCCAAAAATCGGAATCTCGCTTCTTTGATCTCGCCCGGTCGTTCAAAGTTCATCTGTAATACCGGCGCCATGATCATACTCACCGGCAAACCCGCTTTTTCAAGCAGGATTTTGCTGTTGATTTTCATTATTTTACCGTCAATTTTCTTTTCAAGCCGGCTGTGCGGCCGCGGGGCGAGGTTCGGTAAGCTTTTCAATTCAAGTTGCTCAACGGATGGGGCGTCTTTCGGCTTTTTCGCAGCCGGTTCGATAAATACGCCGGGGAAGTGCCGGAATACGCATTCCCTGGCCTTATCTTCAAATATTTCGTTGGCGGTCATCACCAAACACGCCTGTTGATCCTCAAAAACCATCCCGAACTGCGAAAACAGTCCGTCCGCGCGGTAGGAATTCGGCACCGGGTTGCGCCAGAAGCCGTACCCGTAACCGCAGGTGGAGGGAATGTCATCGTACTGTAGATTCTCCACTTGTTTTTTCACTGCTTCTTTCACCCAGCCGGCGGGAATCACCTGCTTGCCGTTGAACACACCGCCCTGCTGGCAGCACAGCATGAATTTTGCCAATTCCTCCGTTTTTAAATACATCCCCCAGCCGCCCGCCTCCATGCCGTAGCCGTCTTTTTCCCAAAACGGCACACGCCCGAAGCCCAGCGGTTCGAACAACCTGGGCGTGAGGTATTCGGTAACGGACATGCCCGAGATACGCGTCAGCATGGCGCAAAGCATAAAAGTGTTTTCGCTGATATAGCGCCAAAAATCGCCGGGGGCAAACGCCCATTTGGCGTCAAAAAAGTCCTGTATCCATCTGTTCTTAGATTTGTCGGACAGGGTGGGTACATCTTTGCCGGCCGTCATGGTCAGCAGATGGTAAACCGTCAGTTTTTCCAGATTTTGGTCCGGCTTTTTCGGTTTGTATTCGGGAAACACATCGACCAGCCTTGTTTGGAGTGACAGCAAGCCTTCCTCAACCGCAAACCCTATCGCTGTTGCGGTGACGCTCTTACTGACCGAATACATAATGTGCGGGAAATCGGGCCCCAGCGGCTCCGCCCAGCGCTCAAAAGCCACCTTGCCCCGGCGGAGAATCATCAGGCTGTGCGCTTCGATACCGCTTTCGTTCAAATCTTCGATGAACGCCGCGACTGCTTTTGAGGATACGCCAACCTCTTCCGGAAATTTTGCCCGATCGATGGAAATTATTACATTTTGTTTCATTGCTTCGACCATCCCTTTCCATATGACAAAAAGTTCAAAAATCATCTGTAGTATCCGCCGCAACCGGTATTCCTAAACACCCGTTTGACCGCCTTAGACCGTCTGTTTCCATTGTTATTTGTTTTGGATATAGTATTATAACATAATAGCATGATAATCATAATTATAATATCGCGTTTTAGTCACGAAATATTTGCGGTTCAGCCAAACAAATGTTTGCTTTTTATGATATGTTGTGATATACTGCCTTTATAAATGAGAATTCATCAACAAACGGGGGAATATCTTATGAAAAAAATATCCGATAAACAGCGTGAGGTTTACGACTTTCTTCTCAAGCGTATGGAAAGCGGCCGTCCCCCCTCTGTGCGGGAAATCGGCGCCGCCGTCGGGTTAAAATCCCCCTCTTCCGTACAGTCCATTCTCGACGCGCTCGAGGACGCGGAGTACATCAAGCGGGATCCGTTGCTCAAGCGGTCCGTCCGTGTAGCGAATCGGCCGGAAAATATTGTGCAGGTGCCGTTGTACGGTCCTGTAGCCGCCGGAGATCCGATCATTGCGGAAAACAACATCCAGAGTTACATTCCCTACGCCGGCAATGTAACCAGTGACAAATCTCTTTTCGCGCTGCACATCCGGGGCGACAGCATGCAGGACGCCGGTATCCTGGACGGGGATATCGTCTTTGTGGAACAAACAAAAGCCGTCGCAAACCGTGAAAAGGTGGTTGCGTATGTGGATGATGGTGCTACTGTAAAAACCTATTACCGCGAAAAGGGTCACATCCGCCTTCAGCCCGAAAACAAAAATTATAAGCCGATTATCCGCAAAGAGGAAGATGTCGATATTTTGGGCAAAGTCATCGGACTGCTGCGGGCATATCATTAACCATCACGTTTGCGCCCTCCGAAGTTCTCGGAGGGCGCTTTTTCATTCAAATCAGACCGTTCAGCTGTTTAAAAAGTCCGATGTGACCGCGGCCAACTCGGCTGCTTTGTTTTCGTTGCTCATATGACCGCCTCCCGGAACAATATACAGCGTTGCCTGCGGCAGCGCGGCGTTGGTTTGGGCTACCATATCCTTGGGCAAAACATTATCCTTCTCTGCCTGGACGAGTAAAATCGGCATTTGAAGACCGCCAAGCGCCTGCATGTCTGTCGCCCTCGTGTTGACGGTCATATAAGTCAGCCCCGCGCCTGTGCCTTCAATCTGCAACGGGTCGGTCACCTTGGCCGTGTCATACTGCAACCCGAACGGGATATCCGCCGCAACGAGCCCCACCACCAGCCCTGCGAGTTTTTTGGGAGCAAGCGCTGCGATTTTGAAAAAAGCGGTATAAATCGACGCCATCATCTTCGAAGTAGCGATTGGCCGCATCCCGGTTGGAAAAGCGGAGTTCGGTGCCGGGCAATACAGCAGCAGCCCGGCGATTTCCGGATGTTCAACGGCAATATTCATCGCCACACCGCCGCCCATGGAATGCCCCGCCAGGTACCAGGCATTCAGCGGCGCGATGCTTTGCATCAGGCTGACCACCAAATCCTCCCGCGGGATTACGGTTGTGTCTGCATTCTCCCGGGAACTGTAGCCGAAGTTCGGCAGGTCCGCTAAAACGCAGGTGTATCCGTCTGCCGTTAAATCGGCCGCCATTTTTTCCCACGAGTAGGTGTTGACCATAAAGCCGTGTAAAAATAGGATTCTTCCCTTTTGCTCTCCCCGGGCTTGAAATACGCGGTAATGAATGCTGTAGTCCCCTTCGGCAAAGAATTGGCTGTTCTCGAAAGGTTTTTCCGCGGCAGGTGCCGCGAAGGCCGACAATGAAAACACGATGGCAAGAACCAGCACCAGAGAAACTGCCCGGAGCGTCTTTTTCATCATTTTCACTCGCTTTCTGTCAAATAAGCTTGAATTATCTTTAAGCTTTCATCGCTTAAATTCATATAATCCGCCGGTGCCTTTAAAGTTTCGCATATCAAAAACCCGAGCGACCATCTGTCCGCATAAGGCTTCGCTTGTTCATCGCGGAAAGGGTTGTTCGCGAGCAATGCCAATATCTCACCGGTTAGAACAACATCATTTTGCCGGAATACTCTTTTCATCATAAAAACCAGGCTGTATTTGTAGGTGTTTAACCTGCCGAAAACCGCCTCACGGATGATGCGGTTATCTCGGATTATTTCGATGAGCCTGCTTTTATTTTTCTTGTGTAAAAGAAACCGGCACAAACAGCGCGCGTAAGCGCCGGAAACAGCCCTGTCCGGACCCGGTCCGTCCCCATTCCCGCTGATTAGCAGGGCGCAAAAGTCTTCAGCCTGTTCGGGATTTTCGCAGGTCAAGGCGTCAATAGTCGCGGCATAGTCTTTTTCGCGCAGGATAATATCCTCTCCGGTAATCATAAAGCGCCAAGCTCCCGCACAAGCGCCTTAAAATGGCGCCCTTTTTCCTCAAAATCCTTATACCGGTTATAACTGGAGGCCGCGGGTGACAGCAGGCAGCTGTGCTCCGCACGGGTCAGGTCAAACGCGCTTTTTACCGCCTGTTCCATGTCTTCGGCCAAAACAACCTTGATATTCCCGGTAACCGCAGCGAGTGCGGCGCCTATTGTGTGCCCCGTTTCCGGCAGACAAATCAGGTTTTTGATCCCGCTTTTTCTCAAATCCGAAATCAGTCCGGTATAATCGATGCCCCTGTCCTTCCCGCCTATGATGAGTGTTTCGACATCTCCGATCGCCTCGATAGCGGATATAACAGCCACGGGCACCGTGGCGATGCTGTCATTAAAAAAACGGATGCCGCGGAAAATGCCCACAGGTTCCATGCGGTGCTCGATACCCTTGAAATTCCTAATTCCGCGTAAAATTGCTTCATCATCCACCCCCAGGCAGCGCGCGGCTGCGGCGGCAAAAAAGATATTGTATCGGTTATGCTTACCTATAAGGCGGTCGTTTGCACCGGTAATCGACCGGAAGAATTCGTTTGTTTCGCCGTCTTTTTCACGCACAGGGATGCCTTTTGCTTTAAGCGATGCTTGGTCAATGTGTCCGCTCAAACCCTGGTCGGCGTTGTAAACATAAAAATCACGCTCGTTTTGGTATCTTAAAATATTCAGTTTTGCGTTTACATATTCATTGAAACCCCTGTAATGGTCAAGGTGTTCCTCATAGATGTTGGTGAACACTGCGATATGAGGGGATGCCTTGGCAAATTCCAGCTGATGGGACGACATTTCGATCACCGCTGTCTTACCCTCAATATCCGCAAGGCTGTTGAAAACCGGCACGCCGATATTACCGATCAGGCACGCCGGTTTTTGAGCGGCCAGCAGCATTTCGTATATCAAAGAAGATGTTGTGGTTTTACCCTTTGTGCCGGTTATACCGACCGTTTCGCATGCCACGAAACGCAGAAACAGGTCGACTTGTCCGCTGATTTCAACCTGATCGGGAATTTTCACATCCCGCATGGAAATACCCGGGCTTTGCATGATCAAATCATATCTTTTAACGGCATCAAGATAACCGTCGCCCGAAAATACACGTGCATTTTCATCCTCCATGTCCACCCGTTTAATATCTGCCACACCCAATGGCTTATCGGGATAGTATTTTCTGATAAACGCGTAGGTCGAGCGGCCCTCCCGTCCGAAACCCAGGATCAGAACACTCCGGTTTTCAAAATATTCAATCAGCTTTTGATACATAATTATACATCTCCGCAGTATACTTTTTGAGTTCTTCGGGTATGTTATTTTCGGGGTTGAATGCGCGCAACATCTCCGCAGCGCTCTTGTAACAGCCGGATTGCCCCTGTTTGGTATAATAACACAGCAGCGCCGGCAGCTCGAAGCCGCGGGTATTGTATTTTTGAACGGTCATCGCCAGCGCGCAGCGGACTTCTTCAACCGTACCGACGCACTCGAACGGCTTGTCGGTTCGTATCCCTGCGAGCGCTTCAAAATCCCCCAAAAGTCCCTCTTTGCTCAGCAGGTCTCCGCCGAAAATATCAATGAGTTCTTCACGCGCCATAAACGGTGAAAGGATGATATACACAAACAGACATTTGGCGCATTTGCCACACCAAATGTTGCTTTTGCTGCCGGCATTGCAACTTCTGAAAACCGGATGGAATTCCTCAAGCACAGCGAATTTTTTGGCAATCTGCAACTCATTAAAAGGGCGCAGCAGGCTGAAATAACGGATGCCGGCGGTCCAGTTTCTTTTCGCGTATTCATTAAAATCTGCTTCGAATGCATAACTTTTCGAATACTGGTGGTTGATATCCGTCCCGCTGATTGTCGCCTCGTTCGCGCTGGACTCGTTTGAAAGGATAATGTTTTTGGCCCCGGTGATATAGGCACAGTACATGCTCAAAAAAGCAACGACAGACGAAAACGGCGTATGCCCGTTTAAAAATCCTTCCGCATTGCGTTTGAGGAGCTCTTTGTCAATCTCACGGTATGTTTTGACCGTTTGCGCTGCCGTGTACCCCGCCGCCGCCGCCGTGTGTGCGCGGGCGGGCTGGTCGTTCACGGTAAAGCATAAATTATTTTTCTTGCGGTCTTTGAGCAAATCCAGCGTGACACAGGAATCCTTGCCGCCGCCGACCGGTATCAGATTCCATCCGCCCGAACGGAAAGGCACCGCAGATAGCGGTTCATCGTTCACCTGCGTATAGCTGTTTTGCACAATCTCAACAAAACGATCGATGTTCGTCATAATCCCGTTTTTGTAAAAAAATTCGCCAAGCCCGTTGAACCACAGTTTTTTCCAAAATAGCCTGTCTTCATCGCTTAAAGCTCCGCAGCGAACGACAAATTCCGGCGAACAAACGCATTTCCAATAACTCACCGCCTCTACCATGCCAAGCGCGAACAGAATTTTGCGGGCTTCCGGGGCGTTAAACGCATTGAGCAGTGTCAGGTTGTTTGTCGCAATTTTTGTCTCGGGATGGAACTCGCACAGCCCCGGGATAGAAAAATCGAACCGGATGGTGATAAACCCGCCGGAAAACTCCGTGTGAAACCCGTCATAAGCAAAGACGGGGTATTCTTTTCTGAACTTTTCAAAATTGCTTTGCATGTGCCGGCGCCCCCCGTAATGCCCATGTTGAATTGGCGCATAAAGCCCTTGGTGCGGTTATTTATTTGCTTGGTAAATTATAACAGAACAGGCAACATACTTCAAGGAAATTCGTCCGTGCCGCTCGTTGCGCGGCAGATTATTCGACTTATCCTGACCGGATTACATCCTCTCTGCCGCCGTAAACATAAATTTATGGAATTTCTTGTTTATTTTTATCTTAAACTATTTTATTTTGTTTTATTTGATGCTATAATATGCAGTGCGACAGAATACTCAAATTCCGCAGATAAAAGAGAGGTATTTTTATGAAGAAACAATCAAAAAGACTATTGAGTGTCTTGATGACCTTCGCGCTGCTTGTCGGGGTTGCCTCCCCTTCATTTTCCGCGGCGGATGTCATTACGCATGTAGTCGACATTTACGCCAACGGGGCGCCGGTCACCGCGCAGATTTCTCTCATGGAAGGCGACACGCTGCAACTCACCCCCACGCTCATTGACTGCAGCATGCCCGCGGGCGGTTATTTTTATTGGGAAAGCGACACGCCTGTTCTCGCCTCTGTGGACCAAAATGGTCTGCTGCGGGCGCATGACAGCTCAAAAGGCGCTATGCTGAGGCTTTGGATTGACAACGATGTCCGTCCCATCCCCGTTGTCGGCGGTACACTGGCAACCGCTATTGAAGCGCTTTTCAACGGCATGGATGTTGACGCCATGGATGCGGAAGGAATTCTGGATGTTGTTGAAAAAGGCGCGAGTGTCATACCCGGCGACCTGGTGGATGGCCTCATTGAAAAACTGCGCGTCAGACTGAATTCGCTTGATACGGGAATCAATGTAACCCTTTTTGACGCGGACGGCAATGTACGCGCGACCGACCAAGTCAGAGTCGTTGTTACAAAATCCACAGCCATCACCGCCGACTTTTTCCCGAACGGTACCACCATCACCAATAAAGCACAGGTGCCCTCCACGGTTGAAGTGGGTTATGCCATCCAGCTGCAAGGTGTCACCACACCGATGCGCCTGCACATGGGTGTTACATGGTCAATTAAGGAAGGCAAGGATTTTGCTACAATTACGGATACAGGCCTTGCAACCTTTACCGCCCCGGGTAAGGTAGTCTTAATGGCATCCCCCGAAGTGAAGCAGTTTATGGACAATATCATAGACTATGCTACTCTTGTCGGCGATGACCCGGAATCGCTTGCCGGCACAGTCGCCAACCTGTTAGGTAAGCTTGGCGTCCCGATTTCAACCACGATCATGAAGTATGCCCTTTGGGGTCTTTTTGCGCTGACCGGTACCGACGGTGTTCTCGAATGGACCTCGGGTGCAGTTGCTACGGTTGCAAACTACCTGTTTAAACTTGCCACCAACGATACTGTAACAGTCAATGTTGTTCAAAACCTGCCGGTGCAAAGCTTCCAAATCGCAGGTACAACAACCGTGCAGGAAGGCTCAACACAGCAGCTTGGCGTTGCCAACCTGATCCCAAAAGGCGCCACCACCCAAGGCATTGTATGGTCTTGCGCCAACACGGAATATATCGGTATCAACCCCGCCACCGGTTTAATCACCGGGCGTGACGCGGGTTCCAGCGCCGGCACAAGAAACACCACTGTCACCGCCACACTCGATGGTGTTTCCGTCTCCAAGGGTGTTACTGTTACGGGCAAAAACTCCTCTGCAGTTACAGATATTGAAATTACGGGCCCTTCCGTCGCGCTTATCGGTGTGATGACGCAGATGGTCGCGAGAACTTTCCCCGCCCGCCTGATCCCCGTCATCACTTGGGGTATACTCGCTGACGACGGAACGACGGAAGTATATGCCACCTCAACCACCGCGGCGGGAAACAGTTTGGCGCGCATCAACAAAAACGGCATTTTAACTCCGTTGGAAGGCGGAACGGTAACCGTAATTGCCAAAACGAGCGAAACCGTGAAGACTTATTACAAGGTTTTTGTCGGCACGCTTGTGACCGGTATCGCCATTGCGGAAGCGCCGAATGTTGCCGTCAAAGTGTCAACCTCCGTCAGTTATAAGAGTGTGTCCGCAACCCTTAACGCTGTTTTTACACCGACGGACGCCACCAATCAAAAAGTAATTTGGACTTCGAGCACCGGAGATGTTTCGGTCGACGCCAACGGCGTTTGCACCCCCACCAAAAACTCCGCGTGTTACGCGGTGATCACCGCCACTTCTCAGGACGGCGGGTTTAAAGACACTTGCGTTGTTTCGTTCGCAAACTATCCCGTAACGGGTATCACGCTGGATAAAACCGCTGTCGACCTTCGCGAAGGCGGCACCAGCAAACTCACAGAAACCATCACGCCAAAGGGCTTTTTGGGCATAGGTGACGCAAGCATCAAAAATGTTTTCTGGACTTCATCCAATCCTGCTGTCGCTACTGTCAGCGACAACGGCACTGTCACCGCTGTCAGCCCCGGCAACGCGGTGATTACAGCCACGACCGTTGACGCTTTCAAAACCGCGACCTGCGCGGTCAGTGTCAGAGCCAACAAAACGGCGCTCAACGAGATGATCGGTATCGTTACCGCCGCCAACCTTAACCCCGCTGACTACCCGCCCGAGGATTTCGCTGCTTTTACGCAGTCTTTGCAGGAAGCGGTCGATATCCGTGACTTCGAGTTAGCCACCCAGGCTCAATGCGACGCGGCAACACAATTTCTCGCGGTGACTTTTAACGCCCTCAACCAATACAGCCCGCTTCAGGGACTGGAAATCACTTTTGACGGCGCGCCGGCGCCCGATTATAAATCCCTTAAAGTCGGTGCGTTTCAAATTTTTTCCAATCAATCCCTGCAATTTTCTTACACACTGACACCGGAGAATGCCGACTACAAATCCATCACCTGGTCCTCCAGTAATTCGGCCATGAGTGTTGACCAAACCGGCAAATGCAACCCCAACACCAACAACGCCACTTGGTCCGTGATTACCTTGCGGGCAGAAGACTTTATCGGCAATGTGTTTACGGACACGGTCAATGTCGCGTTCGCGAATGTGCTCGCAACCGGTATCAGCTTGAACACCACTTCAATCCCCGCGGCACTTGTTCACAACACTTTCCAACTCACCGCGACCGTCACCCCGACCGGCACCCCGCTTATCGGCGCGGATATCAGAGATGTTCAGTGGATCTCCAACAACCCGGCCGCGGCAACTGTCAGCGATTCCGGTCTGGTCACCTGCGTGGGTCCCGGCTCGGCTATTATTTACGCCCGCACAAGGGACGGCGGTCATACCGCTACTTGCAGCATCACCGTTTCCATCAACAAACAACTGCTCGAAGCAGCGCTGAATACCGTCAACAACGCCAACCTTGACTATTTGAGATACACGCCGGTCACTTGGAACGCATTGCTCGTTGCGCTTCAAAGGGCACAAGCGGCCTTTGACGACCCGGATGCGGTACAAACTGAGATTGACACAGCAACCGCGCAGCTCAACACCGCCTATAACGGCCTTATTCAATACATTTATGTCAACAGTGTTTCCATTTGGAACGGAGACAGCGAAGCAGGCGACTTTGTCACCAAGAATGTAACACTCCTTCAAAACTACACCAACCAGACCATCGACCTTACGCTGCGTATGAGCCCGCTGGACTCTTATTATGACAGCATCATCTGGTCCTCCAGCAACTCATCTGTAAGCGTCACGCAAGACGGCGTTTGCCGACCGACCGCCAACAACGCCTGTTCCGCGTTGATCACCGTCAAGGTTATTACCCACTACGGCAGAATGGTGACGGACAGCGTCTATGTCTCCTTCGCGCGGAACAACGCGACAAGCGTTGACATGAACCCGTCCACCATCAACGCCAGCATCGGCAACACCCCGCGGCAGATTACGCACACCGTCAAGTCGCAGGGGCTTGTTTCAACAGTAAACGCCGACCTTCAAACAGTTATCTGGACGAGCGACAACCCCGATGCGGTGCCTGTCACACAAAACGGCCTGGTTTCCTTTGTCAATGCCGGTGCCGCAACCATCAAAGCCACCTCGGTTGACGGCGGGGTTTTCGGCACTTGCTATGTGGTGGTCAGCGGTGACAAAACCGCCCTTGCGGCAGCCATTGCCTACATTGATTCCTTGAATGTCAATCCGCAGGACTATGAATACACCACCAGCACGGCCTTTACCAATGCATACAGCCATGCGGTTGAGGTCTATAACGGCGTCACATTCAACCAGCAGCAAATTGATGATGCCGCCGCGGCACTCTACAGCACCTATGAAGCACTTCAGCCTTATGTGCATATGACCTCCGTTATGATCCTTAAAGACGGAAACCCGGCGCCATCGCATGTTTCCGTAAAAGTTACTTTCCTACAGAACTTCAAAAACCAAAGTGTGCAATTCGCCTCGACTTTCGCGCCGGCAAACGCCATGTATTCGTCGATTGTTTGGTCATCCAATGACGGATATATCAGTGTTGACCAAACCGGCAAATGCACACCTACCGCGAACAAAGCCGGCGGTGCGCTGGTCACCCTGACGGCAACCGACCACTTCGGCAACAAATTGACGGACAGCGTCTTTGTGGCCTTCGCGCATTACCAGGTAACCGGCATGACAATTGACAAGACCTCTCTGACCGCCACCGTGGGTGCCGCTCCCGTAACCATCAACGCCAGCTTCACACCGACCGGTACGCTCGGAGCGGAAGTCACGAAGGCTTATTGGTCGTCAAGCGATCCTTCCGTGGCATCTGTGGATCAAAACGGTCTTGTCACCTATGTGGATGCCGGTCAATGCGTCATTACGGCAACATCCTATGACGGCAACTTTACCAAAACCTGCCCGGTAACCGTATATGCCAACAAGGTTACCCTGGTCAATGCCATCAACGCCATTGTCAGTTTCGGGCTTGACCCCGAGCCCTACACCCCGGACAGCTGGGCAGTCTTCATCGCCGCGCTCGATCACGCGATTGCGGTGCGGGATACTGCCTTCGCCAAGCAAGGCGAGGTCGACAGCGCAAGAGTCGCCCTGTTGGCAGCTTTTGACGGGCTTGTGATGTATGTGACCATCAATGCCGTTCAAATCACCTACAGCGGCTCGATAACCAACGGCTATGTCACCAAGGATGTTCCGCTGACAAGCACTCACCAGAGCCAGGAAATTCAGCTCGGTTATGCTTTGTTCCCGGCGGACACGACCATGGGCACCGTCTCCTGGGCATCCAACAGCGCTTCCATTGCCGTTGACCAGAACGGGCTTTGCAAGCCGACTGAAAACAAAGCCTGCTACGCGGTCATCACCGTCACGGCAACCGACTATAAAGGCAATGTACGCACGGGCAGCATCAATGTGGCCTTTGCCAATTACCCGGTAACGGGTGTCAGCGTATCGCCCGCCTCTATCCCGAACGCGATTAACGGCGGTTCCGCAACCCTGACCGCCGCTGTTTCACCGGCCGGCACACTCGGCGTCGGTGCGGCGAACATTAAGGATGTCCGTTGGTCCAGCAGTAATCCCGCCGTGGCAACCGTCACCTCCGGCGGTGTCGTTTCCTTCCTGAACGCAGGAACAGCGTCGATCATCGCCACCTCCGTTGACGGCGGCTTCGAAGGCGTCTGCACCGTCACCGTCAGTGCGGACAAATCCCTGCTGCTCACCAGACTTCATTCAATTAATGATATCAGCCAAACCGACTACACCCCGGCGAGTTGGGCAGCTATGATGAATATCTATACCGCGGCAAGTGTTGTTTACAACAACCCGCTCGCGACACAGGCCGAAGTAGACACAGCCGCAGCCAATGTCGCCGCCGCCTATGCAGCCCTGGTGCCTTATGTTTACATCAACACCGCGGCAGTCGCCGTTGGCGGCGTCAACCAAAACGGATATGTGGTGGTTCATGTACCGACCGGTTCGGCTTATACAACGGCCAGCGTTACCCTGGGCGTTTTGGTCGCGCCGCAAAACGCGATGTACGCCAGCATTTTCTGGTCCAGCAGCAGCCCCGCCGTTTCCGTATCGCAAGCCGGCCTTGTTAAAGCAACGGCCAACGCGCCTTGCTTTGCGACCATTACTGGCTTGATCACAGACCATTTCGGCAACACCTACACGACGAAAGCCGTTGTGGCGTTTGTGAAAGTCGCGGCCGCGTCTATCACCGTCAATCCGACATCCATCAACACCGGTATCAATGCCGGTACCGTACAGCTGACCGCCGTCCTCACCGGTGAAAACGGTCAAACACCGGACTTCCCCGGCATCGTCTGGAAATCCAGCAATCCGGCCGTCGCCTCCGTTACACAAACCGGCATGGTGACCATCGGTATCGGTGGTATGGCTGTCATCACCGCTTCCACGGAAATCGGCGAACTCTCCGCAAAATGTACGGTCAATGTCGCGCTTGACAAGAGCGCGCTTGCTGCCATTATCAATACCGTGATGATGGCCAACTACAACCCGCTCGATTACACCGCGGCAAGCTATGCCGCGCTCTCTGCAGCCCTCACAGCGGCGCGCGCGGTCTACGCAAGCCCGGCATCCGACCAGGCGGCAGTCAATCAGGCCACCGCTACACTCACCGCAGCGAATAACGGGCTTGTTCTGCGCCAGCGCATGACTTCCCTCACCATTACCTCCGGTGGCAGTACCGCACCGGAGTTTATCACAAAAAAAGTTGAGTTGTATCAGCAATACGACAACCAGAATGTACCGCTCGGTGTCACTGTGAACCCGGCCGCGGCGGAATACGAAAGCCTCGTATGGAGTTCCAGCAACAGCACCGTTAATGTGGACCAGAACGGTCTGTGCGTACCTTCCGCGAACAAAGCCTGCACGGCGGTGATTACCGTCACCGCGACAGACAGTTTCGGCACGGTATTGACAGACAATGTAACCGTTGCTTTTGCCAACATCCTGGTAACCTCAGTCACCGTGTCGCCCGCCACACTGAACTTTACATACGGCGCAGCGCCGCAAACCCTTACCCCGGCTATTACACCCACAGGAGTTCTTGGTGTCGGTGCGGCCAGCATAAAAACCGTCACCTGGCGTTCAAGCAACACAGATGTCGCGACCGTTAGCGCAGACGGCGCGGTCACCCCGGTCCGCCCCGGTACAGCGACCATCACCTGCTACACGGATGACGGCGGTAAAACCGCTACCTGCGCGGTCACCGTCACCGGTCCGCAGATTAACGCGGCGAACGGTTCGCCCGTCGTTATCAACAGAACAAAGAAGATTGTCTACGGTGTGCCGGAAGGCTCGACAAGCATTGCGCAATACTTCACCGCATCGCAAGGCGAACTCGTTTACACCCCGACACCGCTCGGCTGGGGCACCGGCACCCGGATTGACATCATGTACCAAGGCAATTTGGTGGACACCTATTACCTCGTCATCTTCGGCGACGCTGACGGCGACGGCTGGGCCAACGGGGGGGATGCCGGTTACGCGGGCATGGCAGCCTCCTATATGCTTACGCTTTCGGATCTGCAAACCATCGCGCTCGATCTAAACGGCAACGGCAAGGTGGACAGCGCCGATGCGCACAAACTCGAACTGGTCGGTCTGTTCATGGCCACCATCAATCAAGTGAACCCCTACTAAACGCAATTAACCGAAAGCGCCTGACGGAACCGCGAGGATCCGTCAGGCGCTTTGCTTTTATATCAATGCAACATTGCATAAGCTACAATTTAGTTATCCGTATGTCAGCAAAGCACATTGTCCTCCGCCTTGTATTTTATGCTTCATTGTGGTA
Organism: uncultured Eubacteriales bacterium; assembly: GCA_964612185.1. Taxonomy (GTDB): domain Bacteria; phylum Bacillota; class Clostridia; order Oscillospirales; family Acutalibacteraceae; genus UBA1447. Next base: position 49,601 of record CAZTCR010000001.1, on the reverse strand, counting down.
TATTAATTTGCGCAACAAGTCTATACTATATTATATAACAAGCATAACGGAGGATAATAAACCATGTATGAAGTGAAGGATATTGCATTAGCACCCGACGGGCAGGACAAAATAGACTGGGTAAAAGCCAACATGCCGCTGCTGCGCAGTTTGGAAGAGGATTTCAGCGTGTCCAAACCTTTCGCCGGGCTGAAGGTAGCGCTTTCCATTCATTTGGAGGCAAAAACCGCCTACCTCTGCCTGGTGCTGGCGGCCGGCGGAGCCGAAATGTATGTGACGGGGAGCAACCCCCTTTCCACCCAGGATGATGTGGCGGCGGCACTCGCTGCGGCGGGCATCAATGTGTTTGCCTGGTACAACACGACACCGGCGGAATACATGAGCCATTTGCGAAAAGTGATTGAAAGCGGCCCCAACATCATCATTGACGACGGCGGAGATTTGGTCAACCTGATTCATAACGAATACAAAGAACTGCTGCCGGGTGTGATCGGCGGGTGTGAAGAAACGACGACCGGCATCGGCCGGCTCGTTTCCATGGATAAAGCGGGCAAGCTGATGTTCCCGATGATTGCCGTCAATAACGCAAAATGTAAATATTTGTTTGACAACCGCTACGGCACCGGGCAGTCCGTTTGGGACGGTATCAACAGAACCACCAACCTGATTGTGGCGGGCAAAACCGTTGTGGTTGCCGGTTACGGCTGGTGCGGCAAGGGCGTTGCCATGCGGGCACTGGGGATGGGCGCGAATGTGATTATCACCGAAATTGACGCGATAAAAGCCCTGGAAGCGAAAATGGACGGCTTTGCCGTTATGCCGATGAACGAGGCGGCCAAGCTCGGCGACTTTTTCATCACCGTGACCGGCTGCAAGGATGTCATCACCGAAAGAGATTTTATGGTGATGAAAGACGGCGCGATTCTCTGCAATGCCGGGCACTTTAATGTGGAAATTGATGTGGCTAAGCTCGAAGAAATCGCAACGGAGAAAAAACTGCGCAGAAAGAATATTATGGGCTACACCCTTGCCAACGGCAACCGGATTAACATCCTCGCGGAAGGGCGGCTGGTCAACCTCGCCGCCGGGGATGGTCATCCGGCAGAAATTATGGACATGAGCTTTTCGATACAGGCCCTCAGCGCCGCGTATCTGGCACAAAATAAAGGGTTGCCTGCGGGCAAGGCAAAACTGACGGATGTACCGGAGGAAATTGATGTCGAAGTCGCACAGAGAAAACTGCGTTTTTGGGGGTTAAGCATCGACGAACTGACGCCGGAGCAGACCGCCTACATCAACGCATACGATGTGTAACGGGTAAAAAAGTGAAGGAGCCGGATGTGCAGCATCCGACTCCTTCGTGAGGAAGAGAAACAATATGAAAAGATTCAGGCATGGTTGGGGGCAAATCACTTTGCTTGTCTTTATTGTAATCCGCAGGTGTTAATATTAATGGGATTATTTGTGAATAAACGGTTAATGTTGTTTTTTCTTTTTAGTGCGGGGTTATCCTACTTTTCAAAGCAGAGGTGTTCTTGTTGATTAAAATCGCGCCATCGCTTTTATCCTGCGATTTTTCCCGATTCGGGGAGGAAGTCGCGCGCATGGACCGCAGCGGAGCGGACCTGATTCATCTGGATGTGATGGACGGTCACTTTGTGCCGAACATCACCTTCGGCGCACCGGTCATTAAAAGTCTGCGGAAATACACAAAAAAAGTATTTGATGTGCATTTGATGATCAGCAAGCCGCTTGAATTTATTGACGATTTCGCGAAAGCCGGCGCAGATATCATCACCTTCAACATAGAGGCTGATTCGCCCATATCCGGGACGATTGAGGCCATTCGCGCCGCAGGCTGCTGCCCGGCGCTGTGCGTAAAGCCCGCGACACCGGTTGAGGAGTTGTTTGATTACCTCGACGCGTTGGATATGGTGCTGGTGATGACGGTCGAACCCGGTTTCGGCGGGCAGCGTTTTATACCCGAAACACTTGATAAGTTACGCCTGCTGCGCCGGGAATGCGTTCGCCGCGGGCTTGAAACGGACATAGAAGTGGACGGCGGCATCACCGCGGACACCATCGGCCCCGCGGCCAAAGCCGGGGCAAATATCTTTGTGGCGGGCAGCGCAATTTTCGGGCTGCCGGACGCCGGAGATGCCATTGCCAGACTGCGCGGTTTAGCAGAGATGTAACACAAGGGGACAGGGGTGAAAGCGTGCCGGAAATTAAAATCGAACTCCCTGCGGAAAAGCAAACGCAGAAGAACAATTTGAATTTGCTCGTTATGCTTGCCGCACCCCTTGTGATGGCCTGGTATTATTACGGTTTCAGCGCGCTGCTGCTCGCTGCTGTCTGCGCCGTCAGCGCAGTGTTATGCGACTTGGCCGGCGGCCTTGCCATCCGGCGGAAGAGAAAGCAGGCATACGATTTCAGCGCCCTGCTCACGGGCATTCTAATTGCGCTGATGCTGCCGGCAGACTTCCCCCTTTCCTTCGCGGCGGCAGGCTGCGCCTTTGCGGTAATCGCGGTGAAGCTGCCATTCGGCGGCGGTTCAAGTGTGCCTTTTGTGCCCGCGGCTGCCGGTTTTGCCTTTATTTGTGTATGTTGGCCGGCGGATGTGTTCCAATACCCCGCCATCACGGCGCAATTCGATTTGTTTGCCTCCGCAGCTCAGGGCGTCCCCGGCGCGTCGCTGGCCGCCATGCTGCGGGCAGGCGACTCCATACGGCTGACGCCGGTGAGCGTGCTGAACCTGTTAACAGGAAATTTTCCGGGTCCTATGGGCACCGGCTGTATTTTAGTCCTATTGGCCGCCTCCGCCTATTTTATATTTACAAAACCCGGTGTTTTGTTCAACACGCTGGGTATGCTGGCTGCTTGCGGCGCGATGGCGCTGCTGTTCCCGAGGATTTTTATCGATTCGAAGCTTACCTTTGAGAGAGGCTTAGGCACAAGACTCTTATCCTCCGCACTGCTCGAACTGTGTTCGGGAGCCCTTGTGTTTGCTGCGTTTTTTTTGCTGACGCAGGGCGCTGCCTCCCCGAAAAAACCGCTGCGCCGCCTACTGTATGGTGCTTTTGCCGGTATGGTGTGTATGGCATTGCGGTATTTCAGCGTTTTTGAGGAAGGCGTGTGCTTCGCCTTGCTGCTGACCGATGCCGCCTGGCCTGTTTTAGAAAAAGGCTTGGATCAATGCAGCCTAACGGTTTTGAAAACAATCCGTATAAGACTGCATATTCCCTCAGCCGCCAAGCAAGGGGGTGCTGCTGATGCCTGAGCGTCACCGGCACAGCCCCGTACCGGCGGGAGAAGTTTTTTTGAAGGGTGTGCTCGTTCAAAACCCCGTACTCGTTCAGCTCATCGGCATCTGTCCGGTCGCGGCGGCGGCTGTTTCTCTGCGCGCGGGCGTACTGCTGGCAGCAGTGTCCTCATTGATTATCATTGCCACACATGTTGCCGCGAGCGCTTTTTTAAAAAATATCATCCGTTGGGTGCGTGTGGCGGTTTACCTGCTCATCGGCCTCGCGTTTATCGCGCCGGCAGGCTGGCTGCTTGAACAATATCAACCGGACCTGCGCAGAACGCTTGGGATCTACCTCCCGCTGCTGGCCGCCAACTCGCTTATCGCGCTGCGGTGTGAAAAAGTCGCCGTGCGCAGCAGCGTCAAACACAGTTTGTTGGACTCGATTGCTGTAAGCATCGGGTATTCGGCTGTCATCCTGCTGACCGGATTTATTCGCGAGTTGTTGGGCAACGGAGAAATCCTCGAAAAACCCGTTCGTTTTCTGCCTGCCGCGCCCGGGTTGCTGCTGCCCTTCGGCGGATTCCTGGTGTTGGGCTTTATGGCCGCGGCGCTCAAAGGGATTGTCATGCGGCACTTCCCGAAATACGCGAAAGACATGGGTGTTGAAATATCCCCCACAGCCGTCACGATGAAACTCAAGCCCGAAGATGAAATCAATCCCACCGAGCGGGAACCGGAGCTTACGGAACCTTTGCCCGCAACACCGGAGCCTGCCTTTATAGCGCCGGAGGACACCGAACCCAAAGAACAGGCAGATAGGTCGCCACCCGCGGTCGAATCGCAGCCGGAAGTCATCAGCCCTGCCGCGCCGCCGGAAGAACCAGCGCCGGCACAATCGCCGCTGGCACCGGCGGCCGATAACGATATTGATTTAAAACTCAAAGAGTTGTTCAATTACCTCAATGAGCTGGAAAAAGAGACAAAAGACACGCAGGGCGAATAAAATCACCGTCGGCGTGAAAGCCCACACGAAAGGAGAAAAACGAAATGGATTGGCTTTTAAAAATGCTATCCGTCGCGCTGTACACCGTGTTTATTCAAAACCTGGTATTCAGCGGCGGCTACGGTGCGAGCGAAGCTGTCCGCATGGCTGCGAAACCGCGCCGGCTGCTGTTGTTTTCCTCCTCTATCGTTTATTTTTCCCTCGTCACTTCAGCCGGCTGCCGGGCACTCGACTTCTTCCCGCGCATTCAGGCGCTTGGCGGCACCCCCCATACCGTTATTTTTGTGTTCGTGCTGATTGCGGTTTATGTCGTAACCGCTCTGTTTTTCCGTTTAGCTTTTGGCGCAGAGCCGAAATTCCTCAGCCAGCTGGGTATTTCTGCGCTTAACACGCTGGTGCTGGCGGTGCCTTTTATCAACTTCAAGGCAGGGTACGGTTTTACGGAAAGTGTCGGAACCGGGCTCGGCGCTGGTTTTGCGTTCTTTTTAGCCGTTATGCTCATTGGCAGCGGCATGAAAGCGATGGCAGAGAATAAAAATATCCCGCCGGTTTTTCAAGGCACGCCCGCGACATTCATTTATGTCGCGCTGCTTTCGTTGGCATTCACCGGTTTTTCCGGCGGTTCGCTTTTTGCTTAACAGCGGAAAGGATTTGTTCCGATGATGAAAAAGAAACCTGTCAAAAGACGGGGCTACGGTATCCCGCTGCGCAGGCAGAGTTTTTCCGATTTTTCCCAGTCCTATAAAGGCGGACTCAACCGGAACAAACTCAGTTACAGCGACCGTGTTCGCCGTCGTAAAATGATAACAAGAATCCTGCTGGTGATCGCTTTAATCGCGATTTTCATCGCCGGTTATTTAATCATCAGCATCCTGCTTGACCTGTCCAAAACACCCCCGGGTTCAGCCCCCGCGTTTATCGCGCCGTTACTGCCCTTATAACCTGACATTTTTCCGCGGAGGCAGCAGATGCATTACATCCCCTATAATTCACGCAAAGATTACCATAAAACCCCTTTCGGCGCCGTTGCGGCCGGCAGTGAAACAACCTTCCGGGTAATTCTCCCCCGCGCGTTCGATGTCCGCCGTGTTTGGCTGGCCGTTCGTTACGACACAGACGGGGAACATTGTCTTTATCCGCTCGAGCGGGAGCGCTTGCAGGGTGATAGCGAAGAATGGTGGCGCGGCGTTTACACTCCGGAGGAGACCGGTCTTGCTTTTTATCATTTCGCGTTCGAAACGCCCTGCGAACACCGCTATATTTACCACGCCGGCGGCGGTTTGGGCAAAATTACAGACAGCCGGGACGATTGGCAGCTGACCGTTTACAGCCCCGGCTTCAAAACGCCGGACTGGCTCAAAGGCGGCGTTATTTACCAAATCTTTCCCGACCGTTTCTGCCGCTCGGGCAGACCGAAGGCCGCTGTATCGGATGACAGAATCCTGCGCGCCGACTGGGGCGGTGAACCGATGTGGGAACCGGACGAGCGCGGCAATATCAACCGCTATGATTACTTCGGCGGCGATTTGGCCGGCATAGCCGAAAAGCTTTCGCACCTCGCCGCTTTGGGCGTCACCTGCGTTTACCTTACCCCCATTTTTGAGGCGCACTCCAACCATCGTTACGATACGGCGGATTATTGTAAAATTGACCCGCTTTTGGGCGATGAGGATGACTTTCGCGCCCTGTGCGCGCTTGCGGGGGAAAAGGGTATCCGGATTATCCTTGACGGTGTGTTCAGCCATACCGGTGCGGACAGCGTCTACTTCAACAAAAACAAACGATACCCGGCCAACGGCGCGTACAATTCCAAACAGTCCCCGTATTATGCCTGGTACAAATTCAACCGCTGGCCGGACAGTTACACCTCTTGGTGGGGGATTGAAATTTTGCCGGAAATCAATGAGGACAACCCCGGTTTTATCGAATTTATCACCGGCGAAAACGGCGTGGCAAAAAAATGGCTCGAAGCGGGCGCCGGCGGATGGCGCCTTGATGTCGCGGATGAACTGCCGGACAAGTTTCTTGAAGCATTCCGAAAAGCGGTAAAAAGTGTCAAAGAGGACGCGTACATTCTCGGTGAAGTATGGGAAGACGCATCCAATAAATACAGCTATGGCAGCAGGCGGCGCTATCTTCAAGGCAGCCAGGTGGATTCCGTGATGAACTACCCCTTCTCCAACGCGCTGCTGGCCTTTATACAAAACGGTTCAGCGGAAACCTTTTTGGAAAAAGTGCTGACGATTCTTGAAAACTATCCGCCCGAAGCCCTGCACACGCTGATGAACCATATCGGTACGCACGACACCGTCAGAGCCCTTTCCCTGCTTGGCGGAGCCCCGCCGGCCGATAACCGCCCGGACACCAGAGCGCTGGCAAAACTCACGCCGCCGCAGCGGAGTACAGGGCTGACACTCATGAAGCTGATTTCCGCCGTGCAGTTCACCTTACCGGGAATACCGGGTATCTATTACGGCGACGAAGCGGGGCTCGAGGGCGGCCGCGACCCTTTTAACAGGGGCTGTTACCCCTGGGGCACGGAAGACCAAGGGCTGCTGGCACACTACCAAACCTTGGGCGCGATCAGAAAAAATTGCCCCGCGCTCACCGACGGAAACTTTGAAACGGTACATGCCGCTGACGGTTGCCTTGCGTTCACCCGAACCGGCCGTGGCAACGCGGTTTTAACTGTTGCCAACCGCGGGGATCATGAAACGACGCTGTGTTTGGATGAAAAATGGAACGGCGCGGCCGTTTTACTCGGCGGCGGGCAAGTTTGCGGCGGTACATTGCGCGTGCAGGCACTTGAGGCACTCATCCTGTCCCTGCGGTTGTAATAATATTATAGAATTGATTTTCAGACAAACATACCTTCAACGGGAGGCAGACCATTGCGCAACAAAAAGAAAAGACTTGAATTCAAAACCAAGCGGCATGCGGAAATCGCGAAACAAAAGAAGTACTTCCTGGTTTTCTGCGCTTTTCTGCTCGTCTTCGCCGGGGTGTCGATATTTGTTTTCCTGCGGTCGATTGATTTTAACCTCAGCAACCTTTTTGACGGCAGAAGTGAAGAAACCACCGTTGCTGAAAGCACCGCCGTCCCTTTGCCCGTTTTGACGGGCAGCGCCAACTTTCTTGTTTACTGCGTGTCGGATGAAGCCAAAGACCCCGCCTATTTCCGGTTCATCGCTGTCATTAACGCGGACTTAAGCCGGTTGCGCCTGCGGGTCTGCGCGCTTTCGCCGCAAACCCTTGCCACGGTTGACGGCGCAGCATTAACCCTTGCGGAGCATTTCGGTGCCGGTGACACGCTGCGCTTGAAACAGGCGGTGGAAAGTTTGGGCGGCATCGCCATTGACAAATTCGCTTACGCGAGCGACACGGGCTTTAAGAAAGCCATGAAAAGCATTGATAAGGCGGGCAGCCTGAAAATTCAAATCGATCAAGCCATTAACTATAAGGAAGACAAACTCAATCTTTTTCTCCCCGCGGGCACTATCGCCATGAACGGCGAGACTCTGCTGAAATATTTGCGCTATAGCGGGACAAAAAAGGAACCCGGACTCGTTATGCAGGCACAGGCCCTCCGCAGCGTGCTGGACCATTCGATAAACACGGCCAACGCGCAAACCAGCGAGGCACTCTATGAGCAGCTTTACAACGCCATGACGCTCACGGACATCAGCAGTTTTGATTTCAACAACGCCAAACCCGCCGTTGAACTGCTCGCCGGCGCGAAAGACCGCCTGACCATCAGCGTCGAACAGGACCTGACACGCTTCTCCGGTACTCAAACAGCTACAACACGGGAGGAATCGACCTCATGAAAAAGTTGATGTCCCTGCTGCTTTGTGCGGCTGTTGTGTTTTCTCTGTCCGGTTGCGCAGGAACGGAACTCATCGCCAATATCAAAAATTTCAATTTAATGACCTATTTGGGCGACCGCACCGACTGGGCAACCGTGCAAGTGGAGGAGCCCGCCGCCGGCAGCCCTTATAAATACTATTTCAACCGATTGGGTAATAAAGAAAAACAGGCGTACAGCAATATCCTGGCCGAAATTGAAGCCATGCCCGCCGCTGTCGAAATTCCGTCTCTGACGCAAAAAGAACTCAGCGCGGTTTTTGAAGCGTTGTTGTATGATAACCCGTATCTGTTTTTTATCGGCAGAAACTGCACAATCACCACGACGGGGACAAAAAGCTATTTTAACGCCGAATATGTGATGACCGCTGCCGAATACAGCAGCCGGAAACAGGCGCTTGAGGGGAAAGCGGACAAAATCGCCGCCGGATTTAGCAATAAAGACAGGTTTGACGCAGAGCTGTATATTCACGATACTATCATTGATACCTGTGCTTATTCCAACACCGGCGCGGAGGATGAAAGCAGCGCTTACGGTGCCCTTGTTACGGGCGCGGCCGCCTGCGAGGGTTATGCCAAGGCAGCGAAACTGCTCTTGGATCTGGCCGGGACAGACTGCTTTGTGCTGGGCGGCATGGCCAAAAACGCCCATGGCGGTTATGAAAGCCACATGTGGAATATGGTGAACATCGACGGGGATTTTTACCACTTGGATACCACCTGGGATGACCCTGTCAGCCAGGGCGAAAGTAAAGCGAATGACCCTGTGTACACCTACTTCAACATTACCGACACCGAGATCGGCACAACGCATAAGGATTTTTCCTCTTTGTATCCCTGCACGGCTACTGCGGCAAATTACTTTGTCAAAAAAGGGCTGCAGTTTGACGATTACAGCCCTGAGGTAAAAGCCGCCATCGCGCAAGGAGTTGCCGCGGCAGCCGAAGCCGGCAGAACCTCAATCGAAATCAAGTTTGAGAGTACCGCCGCGTATACGGCGGCTTATACCGGGCTGGTGGACAACACCGAAATTTTTGACATACTCGACAGGGCGAGGAAATTGACCGCGGCGCAGATATCCAGCAAACTGTTCTACCGGCCTAATGAGGCTTTCAACATACTTGAACTCGTGTTCGGCTGACACGGCACATCCGGGCGCCGTGTTTGAATTTCGGCACATCACATCAATATTGTACAGACAGGAGTTGCCCCAAAAATGGATTTGAAAAGAATTGAAGCCGCGGTGCGCGAAATACTGACAGCTGTCGGGGAGGACCCGGACCGGGAAGGCTTGAAGGAAACACCGGCCCGTGTAGCCAATATGTATGCGGAAATATTTGCCGGTCTTCATGACAACGCCGACAGACATTTGAAAATTTTTCACGAGGAAAAGAACGAAGAACTGGTCATCGTGCGGGATATTCCGCTGTTTTCCATGTGCGAGCACCATCTGATCCCCTTCATGGGCAGGGCGCACATCGCTTATATTCCGAATGACGGCAGAATCATCGGCCTTTCCAAACTCGCGCGGATTGTGGACTGCTTCTCCAAGCGTCCCCAGCTGCAGGAGCGCCTGACGGCGCAAATCGCCGATTTCATCTATGACGGGCTCAAGCCGCACGGCGTCGCCGTGGTGATAGAAGCCGAACATCTGTGCATGACCATGCGCGGCGCGCGCGCGGCCGGCTCCGAAACACAGACCTCGGCCCTGCGGGGCTCTATGCGCAGCGATGCTAAAACACGGGCAGAGGTTATGTCGCTGCTCAACGGCACGAAGTAAGTGAATAGTGGTCGGTGGTCAGCAGAATCCTCAGGCACCCACGGGTGCCAGCTCCTTTGGAAAAGGAGCCTTTAGAAGCCCTCTTTTTCAAAGATGGGTGAAAGGCGATTTATAAAAACCTGCAAAAATCGCCATGCTTTGCCTGACGGGTGATTATCTTCCCGCGGCGCAGCCGCTCTTCTCAACTGTTTCTCCATTGATTCTCAACCGCTCCCAATAAACATCAGGTGGTATTATATGGCTTGTTTCACCGCGCGGGATTTTCGCCTGCCCTTGGGCAGACGAACCTATATTATGGGGATTTTAAATGTTACGCCCGACTCGTTTTCGGACGGGGGGCTGTATCTGCAACCCGAAAAGGCCGTTGAACGGGCCCTTGAAATACAGCGTGAAGGTGCCGATATCATCGACATCGGCGCGCAATCCACCCGGCCGGGCGCGCAGCCGCTTAGCGAGGAGGAAGAGGCGCACCGGCTCACACCGGTACTTGAAGCGCTCAAAGGCAAACTGGATATTCCGGTTTCCGTTGACACCTTCAGCCCCAAGATTGCGGAATTCGCGTTGAAACACGGCGCGGCAATCGTCAACGATGTCAGCGGAAAAGTGAACCCCGACATTGCGCTGCTCGTTAAAAACTACTGCGCCGGCTGGGTCATTATGCACAATGCCGGCGGAGCTGCCGCCGTAGATGTCCGCCACGACGGCGGCGTTCTTCAAACCGTCCGCAGCTTTTTTATCAAAGCCGCCGGGCAAGCCAAGGCGTTCGGTATCGGGGCGGAGCAGCTCTGTTTTGACGCAGGTATCGGTTTCGGTAAAAGTCATACGGACAACCTTACCCTGCTCAGGCATATGAGAGAGGTTAAAATAGACGGTACCGCCTTGCTCACCGCCGCTTCCCGCAAGCGGGTGGTGGGATACGCCACCGGCGAACAAACGCCGGAATTCCGGGAGGCGGGCACCATTGCCGCCCATACCGCAGCCATTGCCGGGGGCACGGATATCATCCGGGTGCACGATGTCCGGCAGGCTCTGCAGGGCGCGCGCATGGCAGACGCGTTATTCAGGAACACATAAAGGAGAGATTTCTTTTGGGTAAAATTATAATAAAAGGTCTCCGGGTTTACGCGTGGCACGGCGTTAATCCCGAAGAAAAGGAAGACGGCCAGATTTTCGAACTGGACATTGAGGCGCAAGCCGACCTCAGTGCCGCCTGCCTGAGCGACCGGATCGAGGATACGGTCAGTTACGCAAAAATGATAAAACTTGCCTGCGCGTTGATGACATCGGAAAAGAACGATTTAATCGAACGCGCGGCACAGCGGGTCGCGGAAGGCCTGCTCAACGAATGCCGGGGCTTGGACAGCGTCAAGATTACACTCAAAAAGCCCAATGCGCCCGTCAACGCCGATTTGAAGTACGCGGCAGTGGAAATCGAACTGAAAAGGAGCCCCGTTAAAGAATGAGCAGCGAAGCAGTAATCGGAATCGGCACGAACATGGGTGACAGACTGATGAATATCAACCATGCGGTGCAGGCCTTGTCGCTTTTACCCCATACAAAGGTGTCCGCCGCCTCCCATATCTATGAAACAGACCCTGTCGGGTTGGAAGACCAGCCGAAGTTTCTCAACGCGAACATTCTGCTTGAAACGGAAATTTCGCCGATGACCTTGCTTGGCGCGTGCCTCGGGATTGAGGCGTCGTTCGGGCGGAAGCGGCTTAAAAAAGACGGGCCGAGAATTATCGACCTTGATCTGCTGGTTTTTGAAGCTGTCCGCAGTGAAAGTTTTGAGTTAACACTCCCCCATCCGAAGATTTTGCAAAGAGCTTTCGTCATGGTACCGCTGCTTGACATTTTTCCCTCCGGCAGGGCGCCCGGTTTGTATTTCGGTCCCCATCTAAAGGAGCTTGGCAGGCGGGGGGTAGAACGATTTGATGCGGAAATCAAACTGCCGGCAGAATTATCTGCAAATTTATTGTAAATTTTTACCAAAAAGTACTTGCGCTTTTTATACATAGTGCTATAATTGGTTCTATTCATTTGAAATCAGTTCTTCATTGATTCTACATCGTTCCGAGGGGTGATGTTTTGTGAACGAAATGCTCAAGAGTATCCTGGATATGGACAAAAAATCGCGCATACAAGCAGACGAGGCCGAGGAAGCCAAAAGAAAGGCCTTTGAAGAGCTGGCATCCGTAAGAACCTCGCTGATTGATGAAAAACTCGCCCAAGCACGCAAGATTGTTGACACGCTGCGTGAAAAAGAGCTTGAAAAAGCGGAAGAAACAGCCAAAATCCTCCGGCAAAAAAACGAAACAGCACGGGTGAGACTCAAAACAATGTACACCGAAAACAGCGAAAAATGGGTCAGCGAAATTTTCAGCCAAATCATTGAATAGCCCTTTAACTGCCTATGCTTCCTGCAAGAAGCAAGGCAGATTTACATTTTCAGCCCATCTCCGCAGGCAGAAGGTAACCGTATGATGTCTTCCTTTTCTTCAAACGCAATACTCGCCAAGGCCAGGGCGATGTACGGCCGCAGGCTGACCGAGCAGCACTACACGGACCTGCTCGGTTGCCGCAGTGTGGGCGAGGTTGCTTCCTACCTGAAAACCCGTACCGCCTATGCGGATATTCTGGAAGGCGTCGCTGCGCTGAGCATACACAGGGGACGGCTGGAAGAATTGTTAAAAAAGCGGTTGTTTTTGCAGTACGCGTCTTTATGCCGGTATGAAATGTCCATCGGGCAGGATTTTTACCAGTATTTTGTGATTAAAAACGATATCACACAGATTCTCAACTGCGTGCGCCTGCTCAACAGCGGGCGCTCCGGGGAATATATTTTTTCGATGCCTGCTTTTTTTAATGAGCATACGGGTCTGGATTTGTTCAAACTGGCGGGTGTAACCTCCTTTGGCGGGTTGCTCGACGCGCTTGCGGGCACAGCGTACCAACAGGTGCTCGCGCCTTTTCAGCAGCTCCGGCTGACCAGCCGCAGTGTTTTGGACATTGAGGCAATACTTTATAAGTTTTTTTATACACGCCTGTGGCAGCTTGCAAACAAGGATTTTAAAGGCAAGCGCCTTCAGGGTCTCCTGGATGTGCTGCGTATTCAAGTGGATATGCGGGCGATCGATAACCTGTACCGGCTTAAAAAAATGATTCAAGCGGATGAACCCTTGTTGCGGCAGTTTATTATCCCGGAAATCAGCAATTTTACGGAAAAGCAGATCTCTATGCTCATTAACGCCCCCACCGCCGAGGAAATGCTAAAAAGCCTGGAACAAACACCCTACGCCGCCCAGCTGAAAACAATCCACTATGAGTATGTCGAGGTTGCGACCCAAAAAATTCTTTTCAACTGGAGTAAAAAATATTTTCGTTTTTCAACCGACCCCACTGTTGTCATGTTCTGCTACATCTACCTTGCGGAAAATGAAATCGAAAATATCACGCATATTGTCGAAGGCGTCCGCTACGAAGTGCCTGCGGACAGAATCAAGACCATGCTCATCGGCGAAGCCGGCATACAAACCTCATAAAGGCACCGGTGCCTCTTCGCGTGTGCGCCCGGTGTGAAAGGATGAAAGTGTTTTGGCAATAACGAAAATGAAACTGATAAAGGCTGCCGGCAATCTTGAGAAGCTCGACAGTTTTATTGAAGTTTGTTATATGAGCGGTGAATTCCAGCCCGAAAATGCGAGCGGCTTTTTATCCGCCACGATGGGCTTTCTTCCGCTGAGCGAAGAAAACCCCTACGCGGCAAAAGTTCAAAAAATCGAAGAGCTCGCCGGCGTGCTGGGCGAATCCCTGAAACCACAGGCGATTAATCCCGGTGATTTTGTTGATTCCCAGGCAACCGTGTACATCGGCGAGTTCGGCACCAACCTTGCCCGCCTGCACAGCGACCGCAAGCTGCTTGTCGAACAGCGCGAAGTGTGTAAAAAAGGAATCGAGCAATACAGCCACTTTAAAAACTTTGACGCACGCCTGGACGAGCTGTTCGCCTGCGAATTTATTAAGGTCCGGTTCGGTCATATGCCCAAGGAAAGCTATGCAAAACTCGCCGCCTATAACGATAAACCCTATATGCTCTTTATTGCCAGTTCAGAGGATGAGGTGAATACCTGGGGGGTTTATTTCGCCCCCCGGCATAAGAGTGATGAAATTGACCGGATTTTTTCACTGCTGTATTTTGAGCGGCTGCATATCCCAGGCGCGGCGGGCACAGCGACCGAGATTATCGCCCAGCTGGAAATCAACATGGATATTCTCAATGCGCAGATCGCCGAGCTGGACAAAGAACTGGCCGGTTACTGGAGTGCCAACGCCCAAAAAATCACGGAAATATATTCCCGCCTGAAGTGGTTCAATGAGGCGTTTGATATGCGCCGGTACGCGGCAACCCGCGGCAGCCAGTTTTATTATGTCGGCTGGATGCCCGTTGCCAACCTGCAAAAGTTCAACGAGGGGCTTTCAAAACTCCGTGACATCAACTGTGAAATCAGCGATGCGGAAAAACAAGTAAAGTCCGTCCCCGTTAAAATTAAAAACAATTTTTTTATACGGCCGTTTGAATACTTTGTTTCCATGTACGGCCTGCCGTCTTACGGCAGCACGGATATCACAGCTTTTGTTGCCATCACCTACACGCTGATTTTCGGTATGATGTTCGGTGATATGGGGCAGGGGTTGGTGCTGATGATCGCCGGCTTTTTCATGTGGAAACTCAAAGCCATGCCGCTGGGGAAAATCCTGATTCCCTGCGGGTTGTCCTCGATGTTTTTCGGTTTTCTGTTCGGCTCGGTCTTCGGGTTTGAAGACGCCTTGAACCCCGTGTACAAAGCAATCGGGCTTGCGGAAAAGCCGATGAGTGTCATGGATTCGGTGAACGCCATCCTGCTGTATTCCATCAGCATCGGGGTTGTCCTGGTGCTGTGCTCGATGCTCATCAATGTATACTCCTGCATCAAAACAAAGCGTTTCGGAGAAGCGCTGTTCAGCAACAACGGCATCGCCGGCATTCTTTTTTACTCGTTCGGTGTTTTAGCGGCGCTGGGGTTGTTTGGCGTGAAAGCTCTTGTCCCGAAAGGGATGATGATAGCCGTTATGGCGGTGAGCGGGCTGATGCTTTTTCACAAAGATATTTTTATCAATATCATTGATAAGCGTCATGAGGAAAAGGTTGAAAGCATCACCGATTTTATTTTACAGAACCTGTTCGAAATGCTCGAATATGTGCTTTCCTACTTAAGCAACACCGTTTCGTTCCTGCGCGTCGGGGCCTTTGTTTTGGTGCATGCCGGTATGATGATGGTGGTCTTTGCCCTGGCCAACGATAAAAACATTGTTGTCATCATTTTGGGCAATATCCTTGTGATTGCCCTTGAGGGGCTGTTAACCGGTATCCAGGCTCTGCGTCTCGAATTTTATGAAATGTTCAGCCGCTTCCTGGAAGGCGACGGACGACCGTTCACGGCAGCCGGTCCGGCTGTTTTAAATAAAAAGAATTGATTGTTGGAGGTATTTTTCATGTCCGCTCTTTATGTCGCCCTGGCGGTTGTTCCGCCCGCAGTATTAATGTTTCTGGTCTATTCCGCCTTCAAGAAAAAGGCACAAGGCAAACCCCGCAAAAAAATTCTGCTTTCACAACTGGCCGGTTTTGCGGTACTCATGGTACTCGTTTCGTGCCTGACCTTCACGGTAGCGGCCGCCAACGGGACAACAACCGACCCTGCCGCCGCGCAAAGCGAAGCCGCAGCCCCTGCCGCCAAAAAATCGGATTCGCTCGGGCTTGGCCTGCTTGCCGCCGCTGTCGTAACAGGGCTTGCGGGTATCGGCGGGGGTATTGCCGTTGCGGCGGGCGCGCCCGCTGCTATCGCCGCGACCAGTGAAGACCCGAAGAGTTTCGGCAAATCCCTGATTTTTGTCGCGCTGGGTGAATCCATCGCCCTGTACGGCGTCGTTATCTCCATTTTGATTCTCAACAAGCTGTAATGACGAGGGTGCCTGTATGCGCTTTTATTTGATTAGCGACAACATAGACACCGAGGTCGGTTTGCGCCTTGCCGGTATTGAGGGCGAGGTGGTCAGCAATGCCGAAGAGATGGAAGCTGCTTTTGAGCGTGTTTTGAAGCGGGATGACATCGGTATCGTGCTTGTCACGCAGCTGCTGGGGGAAATGTGCCCCGGTCTGCTTGTCAAACTCAAAAGGGAGCATCCACGGCCGTTGATTATCGAAATACCCGACCGGCACGGTGCCAAAGGGACAAACGCGATTGCCGAATATGTCCGCGATGCCATCGGCATAAAACTTTAACCGGCAATCGCCGATGCAATGAGGTGACACCATGAGTTCTTCTGATGAAAAAATAACCCTGTTTCTTAACGCCATCAGCGAAAACCTGGAGATGCGGCGGCAAGAAATTGAACAGGAAATTGCCGCCGTGCGCCGGGCTGAGCAGGAAAAGGCCGAGCAGGAGGCCGCGCAGCGCAGCGAGGCTTACATCAAGGCGGAGACTGCCAATGTGCTCGCACAGGCGAACCGGGCACGCTCGCTGCTGGAAACCGGCTTGCGCAATGAACTGGCCGCCGAGCGCGGCGAAATAACCGGCGCCGTTTTTGCGGCGGTGGCGAAAAAATTAGAGGCGTTTTCGAAATCAGCTGATTACGAGGCTTTTCTTAAAAAGAGCGCCGAAAAAATAGCCGCCGTATACGGCGGAAAACCGGTGACGGTTTTTGTAAAAACCGGGGATTTGAAATATAAGCAAATCCTGCTGCAGGCAGCCGGTTCAAACAGCAAAGTCGAACCGGACAATGGCATTCTCATCGGCGGGTGCAAAGCCGTCAGCACCGCGAGCAGCATCCGTTTGGATGATACACTTGACACCAGGCTGGCCGCGCAAAAGCAGGGTTTTTATGAGCGTTCGGGCTTGTCGGTTCAGGCTTTTTAGGCGCGGGTATCACTTTATAAGCGAATAAACCCGGAAAGGACACGGGATTTACTATGGGTATGGGCAGCGAAAACAGTATTTTCGGCATCAACGGTCCGGTTGTCACCATCAAAGGCGCAACGGGCCTCGGCATGCTCGAAATGGTTTATGTAAGTGAAAGCAGGCTCGCGGGTGAAGTCATCGGCATCGGCAGCGACGCCACGATTATACAGGTTTATGAGGACACCTCGGGGCTCAAACCGGGGCAGCCGGTTTATTCGACCGGCGGGCCCATGTGCGCGACACTCGGCCCCGGCATACTCCGGAATATTTTTGACGGTATCCAAAATCCGCTGCGCGAAGTCGCCAAAAAAACAGGTGATTTTATCGCGCGCGGCGTAAACGCGCCTCCGCTTGATGAAGATTTTTTGTGGGAAACCAAGCTGCTCGTTCAGGTTGGCGACAAACTCAAGGGCGGCGATTTTTACGCCCAAATCCCCGAAACGCCCGTGGTGATGCACCGGCTCATGCTGCCGCCCGATTTAAGCGGCGAAGTGGTTGAATGCGCGCAAGACGGCAGCTATAAACTTCACGATGTCATTTTAAAGGTCAAAGACAACAAAGGTCAGCTTCATGAGCTGACGCTATGCCAGCGCTGGCCGATCCGGACACCGCGCCCGGTGAATAAAAGGCTGCCCCTGACCCGCCCGCTGATTACGGGCCAGCGCATTATGGACACCCTGTACCCCGTTGCCAAGGGCGGCGCGGCAGCGGTGCCCGGCGGCTTTGGTACGGGTAAGACGGTCACGCAGCACCAGCTTGCAAAATGGTGCGACGCGGACATTATCATCTATGTCGGCTGCGGGGAGCGCGGCAATGAAATGACGCAGGCGCTGTCGGAATTTGCGGAGATTGTCGACCCGAAAACGGGCCGGCCGCTCACCGACCGCACGGTGCTCATTGCCAACACATCCAACATGCCCGTCGCGGCCAGAGAAGCGTCCATTTACACAGGCATCACCATTGCCGAATATTACCGCGATATGGGTTACCATACAGCGCTCATGGCAGACTCCACCTCCCGCTGGGCGGAAGCTCTGCGCGAAATATCCGGCAGGCTGGAGGAAATGCCCGCGGATGAAGGCTTCCCCGCCTATCTGCCGTCGCGGCTCTCGGAGTTTTATGAACGGGCGGGTTATTTCACCACCCTGACCGGCGGCGAAGGCTCGATAACCGTTATCGGCGCCGTGTCCCCGCAGGGTTCCGATTTTTCGGAACCGGTAACACAAAACACCAAACGCTTCACCCGCTGCTTTTGGGCGCTGGACAAAGCCCTTGCGTATGCCCGTCATTTTCCGGCCATCAACTGGACGGAAAGCTACAGCGAATATTTTATTGACCTTTCGGAATGGTACCGCGAAAATGTCGGCGACGATTTCATCCAATGCCGCAACGACATTTACGCCTTGCTGCTGGAGGAAAAAGGGCTGATGGAAATCGTCAAGCTCATCGGTGTGGATGTGCTGCCCGACGAGCAAAAGCTGATTATCGAAATCACCCGCGTCATCCGGGTCGGGTTTTTGCAGCAGAACGCCACGGACCCCACGGACACCTATGTTCCGCTGGAAAAGCAGCTTAAAATGATGCGCTGCATTTTGCATCTTTACAACAAATCCGCGGAGCTGTTGGCGCAAAAGGTGCCGATAGCCAAAATCACCGCGCTGGGGCTTTTTGACAAGCTAATCGCGATGAAATATGATGTGCCCAATGACCGGTTGGCGTTGCTCGACGAATACATCACGCAGACAAACCGGGCGCTCGCGGCGCTGACGAAATAATCACTAATCATTAGCCACTCGCAGAAGGGACTGAGGATACATGATAGTCGAATATGCCGGGTTGGACCGGATTGTCGGTTCGCTTGTGGTGCTTGACAATGTCGAGGACGCGAGCTATGAAGAGATGGTGGAGTTCAAACTCGCTGACGGCACCACACGGCACGGCCGCATCATCCGCATTGACGGCAAGCGGATCACCGTGCAGGTTTTTGAAGGCACCAGGGGCGTTTCCATGGAAAACACGCTGACCCGGCTGGCCGGTAAACCCATGGAACTGCCGCTTTCGCCGGAGCTTATCGGCAGGGTATTTGACGGCCTCGGCCGGCCGATTGACGGCATGGGTGAGATATTCCCCGTCTGCCGGCGCAACATCAACGGCGCGCCCATTAACCCCGTGCGCCGCATCTATCCCCGCAACTATATCAAAACCGGCATATCCTCCATCGACGCCCTGGCCACCCTCATCAGGGGGCAGAAGCTGCCGATCTTCTCGGGTTCCGGCATGAAGCACAACGAGCTCGCGGCGCAGATTGTCCGGCAGGCCTCTATTGCGGACGGCGAGGATTTTGCGGTGGTGTTCGCGGCCATGGGCGTTAAAAACGATGTGGCCGATTATTTCCGCCGCTCGTTTGAAGAGTCCAATGTCATGAGCAAGGTCGTCATGTTCCTCAACCTTTCCAACGACCCGATTATCGAAAGAATTATTACGCCGCGCTGCGCGCTGACCGCGGCGGAGTATTTGGCATATGACCTGGGGATGAATATTCTGGTTATTTTGACCGACATGTCCTCTTACGCCGAAGCGCTGCGGGAGTTCAGTTCCTCAAAAGGTGAAATCCCCGGCAGAAAAGGCTTCCCCGGTTACCTGTATTCGGACCTGGCATCCCTGTATGAGCGCGCGGGCATTATCGACGGCAAAAAGGGCTCCGTAACGCAGATACCGATTTTAACCATGCCAAACGATGACATCACCCACCCGATCCCCGACTTGACGGGTTATATCACCGAGGGGCAAATTGTGCTCGACCGGGCGCTGGACGCGACGGGTATTTACCCGCCCATCAGCATCCTCCCCTCCCTTTCACGGCTCATGAAAGACGGCATCGGCAAAGGGTTCACCCGGGAAGACCACGCCGTGCTGGCCAACCAGCTTTTCTCCTCCTACGCCAAGGTGCAGGACGCGAAAGCGCTCGCCTCCGTTATCGGGGAAGACGAGCTGTCGGAAGAAGACCGGCTGACCATGGCGTTCGGCCGCGAGTTTGAGCGCCGGTTCCTCAACCAGGGCTATACGGACAACCGGACCATTGAGGATACGCTCAATTTGGGGTGGGAACTCCTGTCCATACTGCCGCGCAACATGCTTGACCGCGTGAACAGCGAAACCCTCGACAAGTATTATGCGGAGAAGAAGTAAGATAAAAGTAGGAAGATAGAAGTAGGAAGATAGAAGTAGAAAGCAAGAAGTTGAAAGTTAGAAGATTTTTCCCGGCATGTGACCGATGTTCCCACTGATTTTTACCGTCAGAATGCTGCAGGAAAGGAGATGTTCCGTCGATGTCACCTCAGGTTTTTCCGACAAAAAACAATTTAATCAACACGCAAAAGTCCCTCGCGCTCGCCAAACTCGGTTATGACCTGATGGACCGCAAGCGCAGTATTCTTGTGCGTGAAATGATGCTGATGATTGACCGCGCCGCGATTATTCAGGCGAACATCGCCGCCACCTACGCGGAGGCTTACGCTGCTCTGCAGCGGGCGCATATCACCCTTGGCGTCTGCCGCGAATCTGCCATGACCATCCCCGTGGACGACGGGCTGGAAATGGACTTCAGGAGCGTCATGGGGGTCGAACTGCCTACAGTAACCTTAGCTGAGCGTCCGGTGGAAATTTATTACGGGCTTGACCTGACCAACTCCCAGCTGGACGAAACCTACCTGAAATTTGACGAAGTCAAGCGCCTGACGGTGGAACTCGCCGAGGTGGAAAGCTGCGTGTACCGGCTCGCGGACGCGATTAAAAAGACGCAAAAGCGCACCAACGCGCTGGACAATGTGATTATCCCGCGTTTCAAATCCACCGTCAAATTCATCACCGGCGCGCTGGAAGAAAAAGACCGCGAGGATTTCTCGCGGCTCAAGGTAATTAAACGGAATAAGGAACGCGAGTAAACTGACAATCAATATGCACGCTATCGGCGGCAGCATCCAATCCGGATACTGCCGCCGTTTTTGTAATGTGATGCTCTAAAACTCAGATCTACTGCTGCTTGATTAAAATGATGTGATCCTCCCGGCGGAATATTGCAGGATTCTAAGCGCGTCAACCGAGGTGACCGTTCCGCTGCCGTTAACATCCGCTATCAACATCTCATCTGCATCCAAAATATATCTGCCGGATGCGGCCTGTAGAGCCATCAACGCGTCAACAGCCCTTATTACGCCATCACCGTTGATGTCGCCAAGCACGCCTACTTTAACAGCACCTTGAACTATTGAATATGTTAAATCGTTGCAGTCGAAATCAGTGAGTTCTAACACCTCAAGAGAGATATTGGAATTTTGATATTGCGCGGCTTCTTTCACTTTGAATTTTATATCCATAATTGTTCCGCCCGAAACATCGGGGTTCATCGTCATATAAGAAATTATGACCACGCCATTCTGCTGATTGTTAGCATTTACAGACAGCGTTCCGGGGAAAGCCGGCCCACTTGTTATTTCAATGTAGTCAAGTACATTTGGATCAAAGTTTAATCTTAACCACGCGGCCCCAATCCCGGCACTTGGTGATACGGTTACCGGTATTGTTACGTATTTGTCCGGCAATCCTATTCTGTTGCCAACGGTTAGTACAACCTGCGGCGCAATCGAAAAATCTGTAACGACAACACAAACCGGGCTATGTGTCGATTCCTCACTAAAACTGACAGCAGTTACGGTAAAAACATACTGTGTATGAGGCAATAATCCTTCCACAAGATAGGATAGTGAAGTAATGGGTGATTGCGTTATCTTCACCCCATCGCAGTAAACGTTGTAGCTATCTGCATTGGGCACAGATGGCCACTCCAAGTTAACCGTGCTGTCTGTAATAGCTGTAGGCATTAGGCTTTCAGGCACGGCAAGCGAAAGTACCCATTGCGCGGTGAAGGTCATATTTCCCGACGGCATTATTGCAGGAACCTCCGGTGTCCAGCCTGTAAAGGTATAGCCCGGTTTTTGCACCTCAGGCGGATATATTTCGTACCCAAACGGGATATCCCAAACAATATCGCTCCAGCCGTTCTCAGGTACAAAGGTGACTGTATAGTGGTTGATATTGTGTATCGCGTACAGCGTTGTGTCTCCGTCCGGCATCTGTATGGTTGTGTTATAGATTTCCCAAGAATAATATGGGTTTGGTGAATACGCCCAGCCAACAAATGTATGCCCCGTCTTTTCAAACCCGGTTGTCGGCAATGCAACTTCTGTGCCAAACTCCTGTGTCACCGGTTCGCTGCTCCCTGTCCCTCCGTTTGCGTCAAAGGTCATCGTGTAGCTGTTAATGCTCCATTGCGCGGTATAGCTTGTATCACCCAGTCCAACCGTTTCCGGCAGCTCTGGTGTCCAACCGGTAAACGTATATCCCGGCCTGCCGAACTGTGGCGCATACATCTGCATTCCATACTCCATATATGCTGTCATAACGCCACTCATGCCATCATTTGGATCGAATGTGATAACATATGTATTTACCCTATATATCGCATACAGCGTGGAGTCATACGGAGGCATCTGCATTGTGCCGGTTATTGCATTGTAATACTGCTCCTGGGGATAATATCCCCAGCCAACAAATGTATGCCCCAACTTTTCAAACCCGGTTGTCGGCAATGCAACTTCTGTGCCAAACTCCTGTGTCACCGGTTCGCTGCTCCCTGTCCCTCCGTTTGCGTCAAAGGTCATCGTGTAGCTGTTAATGCTCCATTGCGCGGTATAGCTTGTATCACCCAGTCCAACCGTTTCCGGCAGCTCTGGTGTCCAACCGGTAAACGTATATCCCGGCCTGCCGAACTGTGGCGCATATATCTGCATTCCATACTCCATATATGCTGTCATAACGTCATTCATGCCATCATTTGGATCGAATGTGATAACGTATGTATTTACCCTATATATCGCATACAGGGTGGTGTCATACCCGGGCATTTGCATTATGCCGGTTATTGCATTGTAATACTGCTCCTGGGGATAATATCCCCAGCCAACAAATGTATGCCCCAACTTTTCAAACCCGGTTGTCGGCAATGCAACTTCTGTGCCAAACTCCTGTGTCACCGGTTCGCTGCTCCCTGTCCCTCCGTTTGCGTCAAAAGTGATTGTGTAGCTGTTGATGCTCCATTGCGCGGTGTAGGTTGCATCCTCCGCCGGCATTGTTGCCGGAACTTCCGGTGTCCAGCCTGTAAAGGTATAGCCTGGTTTTTGCACCTCAGGTGGGTATATTTCATACCCGAACGGGATATCCCAAACAATATCGCTCCAGCCGTTCTCAGGCACAAAGGTTACTGTGTAGTAGTTAATACTGTATATTGCGTATAGTGTTGTGTCGCCATCCGGCATCTGTATGGTTGAGTTGTATATCTCCCAGGAATAGTATGGATTGGGTGAATAAGCCCAGCCAACAAATGTATGTCCCGTCTTTTCAAACCCGGTTGTCGGCAATGCAACTTCTGTGCCAAACTCCTGTGTGATCGGTTCGCTGCTCCCTGTGCCGCCATTCGCGTCAAAAGTGATCGTGTAGCTGTTGATACTCCATTGTGCTGTATATGTGGTATCCTCGGCCGGCATTGTTTCTGGTACCTCCGGCATCCAGCCCATAAAGGTGTACCCCGGTTTTTGAACCTCAGGCGGATACACTTCATACCCGTATGGGATATTCCATTGAATATCGTTCCAGCCGTTATTCAGAACAAAGGTGGCTGTGTATTGGTTGACACTGTATATCGCATACAATGTGCTATCACACGAAGGCATTGGCACCGAACCAGTTATTGCGTTATAATACTGCATTTCCGGATAATATCCCCAACCAACAAATGTATAGCCGAACTTTTCAAAACCCGCTGCAGGTAAAGCTACTTCTGTTTCGAACTCTTGCGTTACCGGTTCACTACTCCCCGTGCCACCATTAGAATCAAAAGTGATGGTGTAGCTATTGATGCTCCACTGCGCTGTGTAGGTTGTGTTTTCCGCAGGCATTGTAGCGGACACCTCAGGCGTCCAGCCCATGAAGGTGTACCCAGGTCTTTGCACGTCCGGCGGATATATTTCGCAACCATATGGTATGTTCCAAACTGTATCGCTCCCGCCGTTGTTCAGAACAAAGGTGACTGTATAGTAGTTGACACTGTATATCGCATACAATGTGCTATCACACGAAGGCATTGGCATCGAACCGCTTATTGCATTGTAATACTGCGCCTCAGGATAGTATCCCCAGCCCACAAATGTATAACCCGTCTTTTCAAACCCGGTTGCAGGTAAAATTACCTCTGTCTCGTACTCTTGCGTTACCGGTTCACAGCTCCCTGTGCCGCCATTCGCGTCAAAGGCGATGGTGTAACTGTTGATGCTCCATTGTGCCATATATGTGGTGTCCTCAGCCGGCATTGTTGCTGGTACCTCCGGCGTCCAGCCTGTAAAGGTGTAACCAGGCTTCTGAACTTCCGGCGGTTGTATTTCTGCACCGTATGGTATATTCCATACTATGTCATTCCACCCATTATTCGGAACAAAGGTGACTGTATAATAGTTGATGCTGTATATCGCATACAGCGTGGAGTCATACGGAGGCATCTGCATTGTGCCGGTTATTGCATTGTAATACTGCTCCTGGGGATAATATCCCCAGCCAACAAATGTATGCCCTGTCTTTTCAAACCCGGTTGCCGGCAAGACAACTTCTGTGCCGAACTCCTGCGTCACCGGTTCGCTGCTCCCCGTGCCGCCGTTCGCGTCAAAGGTAATGGTGTATTGCCCTATTGACCATGTTGCATTAATATAGACATTATCATCCGGCATCATCTCTGGTATATTATCCCAGCCTTCAAAAACATATCCTGGTTTCTGTGGATCAGGCGGTAATTGGATTTCTGACTCGTATTCAGTCGGAATTTGTGCATAGTAGTTATCGTCAACCAAGAATGTTGCATAATAAATATTAGGCTGCCACATGGCCGTAACCGTTAAGTTTTCCGCCGGATATACCCATGGTAAAGCAGGGTCCCAACCGGCAAAGGTGTAACCAACCCGTGTGGGCTGCATAGGCATCCAGACTGACTCCCCATAATAGCCGCTTAACGGCTCAATTTGACTGCCGCCGGCGGTGTCGAATGTTACCGTTGTTTGATTTAAAGACCATTGAGCGGCTAATATAATATTTTCTGCCGGGAAAGTTGCCGGCATAGCAGGTTCCCAGCCAACAAAGGTAAAGCCGTACCGAGTCGGGGGTTCGGGTGGAATTACCGGGTCACCAATAACACCTGTTATTGGCTCAATGTAGATACCTCCCATTGTGTCAAAGCTTATTGTCCTTTGGTTTGAAAATACCTGTGTTTGGTACCCATACCACGGGTTGGTATAGCCCGTCTTCCCGTTGAGGTAATAGACCATGAACCCGGGAGCACAATTACCAAAAACTGCCTCTCCCATCGCCGGGGCATCCCCAAAGAAATATGCGGCAGCTAAATTGGTGCAGTCCGAGAAGGCATAATCATTAATTTGTATCACGCTCTCCGGTACAGTTACTGCGGTTAGACCGGCGCAGCCGGCAAACGAGTAATCTCCCACAGAGATAACACTATTTGGAATGTCGTACTCACCTGCTTGACCTGCTGGGTATTTAACAAGTTCTGTCTTGTTCTCGTTAAACAGAACTCCATCTGAACTTGAATAGATTAAGTTATTTTCATCAACTATAATTTGTGTCAAACCGACGCAATTGGCAAATGCATACTCACCTATTATTATCACACTGTCAGGAATCGTAACTAAGGATAAATCGGTACTATAAGCAAATGCGCCTTTCCCGATTGATGTAACACCAACCGGAATATCATATGAACCCGTTTTACCGCTAGGGTACTGAACAAGCTCTGTTTTTTCCTTGTTAAACAAAACCCCATCAACACTTGAATAGCTAAGATTGTTATTTGCTACGATATGCGTTAAGCTTGGGAACATGAAAAACGCAAGATCTGCGATAAAAGTAACGCCTTCTCCAATTATAACCTCGGTTAAATTGTCACATTCGTGGAAATATTTTAGGCCCACAAGTGGATAACTTGCCATACTACTTGGAACGGTAATTGAAGTGAGCCCAGTACAATTGTAAAACGCATCCGCACCAATTGATTCTACACTCTCAGGTATATTTATCGATGATAGCCCTGCACAAAAACCAAATGCCTGATCACCGATGGAAGTAACACTATCCGGAATGATTATCGAAGTTAGGCCGATGCACAAATAAAAAGCTGAATCTCCAACTGCTGTAACACTGTCCGGAATGATTATGGATGTCAGTCCGAGGCATCCACGAAAAGCAGAATCCCCAATTTCATTAACACTGTTCGGGATTGTTATAGAAGTTAGATTAGAGAGACCAATAAATGCATAATCCGCAATGGATATAACACCGTCGCCAACAATTACTTCAGTCAGTTTGTTACATTGTTGAAATGTGTTAGCAAACTTGTCCCCAACGCTGGTTATGCTGCTTGGAACGGTAACCGAAACCAGTTCCGAACACCCTTGGAACGCAGCCATGCCAACCATTGTGACACTTTCAGGTATTGTCACGGAGGTCAGGTTGGTACAGTATTCAAACGCAAAATCACTTATTGTTGTAACACTTGCCGGAATAGTAAGCGAGGTAAGACCGCTGCAATGACTAAAAGCAGCATGACCGATTATTGTTACGCTTTCCGGTATAGTAACCGAGGTAAGACTGCTGCAATAACTAAAAGCAGCATAGCCAATTATAGTTACGCTATCCGGGATTATAACCGAGGTAAGACCGCTGCGTCCATTAAACGCATATCCCCCGATTGATGTCACCGGATAACCTTCAATAACACTCGGTATGGCAATATCTCCGCCAATACCGGTATAGCCCGTTATCATTACCTGCGAATCATAAATTTGATACTGATAGTCCGAGGTATCCAAGCTCCACTGTGCCGTATAGGTTGTATCCGCCGCAGGCACTGTTGCCGGCAGTTCCGGCTGCCAGCCGGTAAGAACAAATCCTTCTTTGGTCACTTCAGGCGCAACCAACGGATCATCAAAGGTCATCAATGAACTCGTGCCGCCTGTTCCGCCGTTCGCGTCAAAGTTGATGGTGTATTGCAGGTATGACCACACAACATTAACAAAAACACTTCTATCCGGCATGGTCGCCGGAACGCTGTCCCAACCTTCAAAACCACATCCGGCTTTTTGGGGGTCCTGCGGCAGTTGAATCACGGAACCGTATTCAGTCGGGATTACCGCATATACTTCTCCATCAACAATGAACACCGCATCGTATGTGTTCGCTTGCCATATGGCTGTAACCGTTAAATCCTCCGCCGGAAATGCCCCCGGCACTGTAGGGTCCCAACCGGCGAAAGTGTAACCGGTGCGGATTGGCTGCGTTGGCATCCAAACCGGATCCCCATAATAGCCGGTTATCGGCTCAATTTGACTACCGCCTGCGGTGTCAAAGGTTATTGTTGTTTGGTTTAATCCCCATTGCGCTGTTAGGCTGATGTTCTCTGCTGGGAAAGTAACGGGAATGGCCGGGTTCCAACCCATGAACGTAAACCCTTCTCTTGTCGGATCTATCGGAGCTGTAACCAATGCCCCAAAGTCGCCGCTTACCGGTGCAACCGGACTACCGCCGTTGGCGTCAAAGGTTATTGCTATCTGTTGCCCTAAAGGTTCAATAACCTGATATTCAATACCGCTGCAAATCTCGCATGTTCTTGTTTTAATACCGCCTGTTGTAAAGGTAGGTTCAACCTCGATAACATACTCACCAAATTGATGGTCATCACAAGGCTCCATGGCTTCAAAACCTATCATTTCTCCACAAACATCACAATATAAAGCCTTATAACCTGTTGTTTCCACTGTTGGATACAGTTCAATTACCCAGTCGTTACTTGAGCACTCGTGCTCATCCACAACCTCAATCACATACTCTTTTACAATGTCATTTCCCATATCAACAAACAGTGTTCCGCCAACATTGCTTTTTGGCGTAGCTTCAATCATTCCATTGCCGGTGAAGGTCAGTACTCCATCTATTACTTCGGAGTTTTCATTGTCTGATGTTAAGATAAACTCTTCATCCGAGGCTATATTTGAAACACCGTCACCGGCAACCTCTATCCAGGCCCGAAATGAGGTTGTTCCTGTAGCATCTTTTGCAGCAAATATTGATGCCTCATTTTCAACTGCAATAATATATTCCACCGCTTCGTCATATCCCATGGCATTTTTGATATAAAACGGCGCTGATTCCCCAAACGCTGCTATGACAAGACTGTACATATATTTACTGACATTTTCAACACCAAAATAATTTGGTCCAACGTGCTGGTATTGAATTTCATAGGGTATTGATACAGAAGATTCGCTGACATTGCTTACGAAAACGTCCGTTAAGTAATAACGAATAGGAATAAGCGATATTGCTGTTCGGATAGCATCAAAAGCGTTAAATTCCTCACCATCGCTCTCATTACCGGACATGAACGACTTAATGTTCCATAAAGACTTAACATTTTTCAACGCATCCTCGCTGATAAGGCCTTCATCAAGCATGCTGTTTAACGATGAAGTGAAACCTGCCAATGACTCAACAGCGTTTGCAGCAGCGTTCAGCATTTTTACACCTTCGGCCATCATTTCTATACCGCTGACAAGACCGATCATACTGTCGAGTTGTGATTGAATGATTTCGGACTGAAACATTATATTAGTATTAATTTCGATAACCATTTTATCGCCGGGGTTGAATTCGTCTTTCCCTATTGAACCCAATGTTCCTTGTTCCATATACACTTCATCAACCACAGAACCGTCGGAATAGTAGGTAACTTTCCCTTGCTTTAAGCCTGTTATTGTATGATTAACCCCGAAAAGAGTCTTTTCGGAAACATTTTCAAGTTCTATCGTAATGGTATAATCTTGGTCATAGAAGGCGGAATCGGGCAAAATGAAAGTCATCTTCATGGCACTGCCCGCATACACCTTTATTGGGTCTTGTGCCGTATATACATAGCTGAATTCCTCCTCAAAAGGCATGAGGGTACCGGAAAGTAAAGCTGTTATATCGTATGTGCCTTCTTCATCCCCTCTGACATACCAATGAACCGATTTGCTATCGTTCTTATCAATGAAGTCAATTGTTTGAACTGCGCTTTGTTCCCCTTCAACCATGGAAGCGAGCGACAATCCTGCTGGCAATTCCAGCTCGGCAACACAATCCTCAATTGTATCCGTCATCGAGTTGTTTATTACCAGAAGCTCAACGTCAAACATTTCCTTGAGCCATTTAACCTCGCCGTAAATAATTAGATAAAAATACTCCGAAACAGGATATACCGTCACCTGTGCTCCATCAGACAATGTGCATCCCATGCCGACACCATATGCTGTTTTGGTTTGGGTAGCTGTTGTTCCGGAACCATGATAGTATATCCCGCCGCCACCGCCGCCACCGCCGCCAGCTATAAACCCGTTCCCGCCGCCGCCAATTAAGAAGTTCCCAACACCGTTCATGTAATAAAAAATGCTCAACACATCGATGCCCGCATTAAATCGAATTTCCACTTCATACTTATAAACATGGTTATTCTCTGGTGCGTTCACATCAATACCGGCAGCAACGATTTCTGCATATGACATTTCTACAACAGACAGTTGACCCTCGACAATCGGTTTTGAACTAATACCAATTTGGGGGATGTCCTGTACGCCGGATTTTATAGTGATTTTTAAATTCCTTATCAGGAATCCTTCCGCGTAAACAGAAATTGTCCTTTTACCTACCGGTAATATCTGGCTCACTTTTCCGTTAACATCCGTTAATAGTGTGCATTCCCCGTCATTCTCAGTCGAAATGAATATGGAAGCGCCTTCAATAGGTTCCAGTGTCGTTGCATTGACAACCGTGAAATTGGCAAGGCCGTAATCCGTTGTTTCGTTTATGTCAATGAGGCTCCATTGCGCAACACATTCAACATTTTCCGCCGGTGTTGCAGAAGGTATCGCCGGCAGCCAGCCAGTGAATACATACCCTAACCTGATTGGCGGCGTAGGTGCGGTCAATGTAGTCCCGTACAACTGAGTTATCGGTTCAAATGTACCCATACCGCCATTGGCATTAAATGTGACTGTATAGCTGTTAATTATCCACTGAGCGAAAAGCGTCACATCACTTGCGCTCATAAGTGCATAGCTTGCTTGGTTATTATATGCCATACCACTGCCATCGGGTTCGGTGTTCCATCCGGTAAAAGAATAACCTGCACGTATATAGGTATTCGCAGTAAGATTTGCAGAGCTGTAGTATGGAATACCCTGGCTACTCATGCTTCCGTTTCCACCATTTGCGCTAAAGGCAACATAATAGGTATTAGCGTTCCACTGCGCGGTACACTCAACATTCTCAGCTGGCATAACAGGCGGAACGGACGGCGACCAACCTACGAAAGTATACCCATTTTTTATCGGATCCGCCGGTGCTGCAACAGCTGAACCAAAGTATTGAGTTATCGAACCAACCGCTAAACCACCCGCTGAATTAAAACTGACGGTATATTGGTTTGCCACCCATTGTGCTGTACAGGTCAAATCAGCCGCAGGCATAATATCCGGTACCGCCGGATACCAACCCGTAAAAGTATATCCCATTCTGATCGGATCGGCAGGAACGGTTATTGCCGATGCATAATTCTGCGTAATGCAGGCAACAGCAGTACCGCCTGCCGAATCAAAGCTGATGGTGTATTGGTTAATTGCCCACTGCGCTGTACAGGTTAAATTAACCGCAGGTATGGTGGTCGGTACCACCGGAGACCAACCCGTAAAGGTGTATCCAGTTCTGACCGGATCGGCAGGGGCTGTTATCTCCGAGGCATAATCCTGCGTAATACCGGCAACTGCAGTACCGCCTGCCGAATCAAAGCTGATGGTGTATTGATTAATAGCCCACTGCGCTGTACAGGCCAAATCAACCGCAGGCATAGTAGCCGGAACCGCTGGAGTCCAGCCTATAAAGGTATACCCTTCCCTGGCAGGGTCTGACGGTGCCGTTACGTTTGAACCTACTTCACCGCTTATCGGCGCAATATAGCTGCCTGCCCATGTGTAAAATTCAATGGTCACAATAATCTGGTACCAAATAGCCATATAACAGGCATGGTCATACGCCGGTACAATTTCGGAATCCCAGCCCAAGAAGATATATCCTTCCCTGGTCGGGTCTGCCGGGAGAATAGGCATTTCACCTTCGTTAACCACCTGAGTGCCGCCGCCAATTCCGCCGTTCGCGTCAAAGGTAATCTGATAGGTGGATGTTGAAACAAAAGTTATCCCGTAACTATACGCATAGCTTTGGGCATATGAACCGGAACTACCGTAAATGGTCAAATTCGGGCAGTCAGAAAACGCATAATCTCCGATGTATGTCACGCTACTAGGGATGGTTACGCTTATCAAATTTTCGCAAAAGTAAAACGCTTCATTCCCGATGGTCGTCACGCTGTCCGGGATATTTACACTCGTCAAGTTGTAACATTCTTTAAACGCATTATCTCCAATACTCGTCACGCTGTCCGGCACGGTATAGTTCCCGATTTTGCCGCCCGGGTATTGGATTAAGACACTTTTATCCTTGTTAAACAAAACGCCTTCCAAGCTTGAATAGAACGGGTTGTTTTCATCAACATTGATGCTCGTCAGCCTTCCGCAAAAGTAAAACGCATACTCCCCAATGCTTGTCACGCTGTCAGGGATACTTACACTCGTCAAACCTGAAAAACTGAATGCCCAACCCTCAATGCTCGTAACGCTGTTTGGGATACTTATGGTTGTTAAACTTCTACACAAATGGAACGCCGCAAACCCGATGCTCGTTACGCTGTCCGGGATGGTTACGCTTGTCAAACTTTCGCAGAAGACAAACGTTTCATGCCCGATGATCGTTACACTGTCCGGGATATCTACACTCGTTAAGTTGTTGCATTCGGCAAACGCTCCGTCCCCGATGCTCGTCACGCTATCCGGGATAATTATGCTTGTTAAACTATAACACTCGCTAAACGCCCCATTCCCGATACTCGTCACGCTGTCCGGGATAATTATGCTTGTCAGACTCACGCAATAATAAAACGCCTCATCCCCGATGCTCGTCACCGGATAGTCTTCAATTGTACCCGGTATGATTAACGCGCCGCCTGAACCGGTGTATCCCGTGATGGTTACTTCACCGTTATTGATGGTATAAACAAGGTCATGAATCACTTCCCATTGAGCCGTATAGGTTGCGTCCGCTGTTGCCGGCACAACCTCGGGTGTCCAGCCAATAAAAATATAGCCATTTCTTTCAACATAAGGTTCATCTGGCATATCGCCTTCCAACACCGTCTGCACATATCCGCCCGCTCCACCGTTCGCGTCAAAAGTAATCTGATACTCTATCGGAATCCACTGCGCCTCAACATACAGGTCTTCAGCAGGGTAAGTTGCCGGCAGTGCCGGATTCCAACCTACAAAGGTATACCCCTGCAACACCGGATCTGCCGGTGCCGTAACAGGTGAACCGACTTCACCGCTTATCGGCGCAATATAGCTGCCTGCCCATGTGTAAAATTCAATGGTCACAATAATCTGGTACCAAATAGCCATATAACAGGCATTGTCATACGCCGGAACAATTTCGGAATCCCAGCCTAAGAAGACATAACCTTCCCTGGTCGGGTCTGCCGGGAGAATAGGCATTTCGCCTTCGTTGACCATTTGATAGCTGTCACCAATACCACCATTCGCGTCAAAGAAGACTTCATAGATGACTGGCGGTATTTCTTCCCAAACAGCGGTATAGGTTGCATCAGCGGTTGCCGGCACAACTTCAGGTATCCAACCCGTGAAGGTGTATCCTTCTCTATAAACTTCCGGGGCATACGGTGTCTCGCCTTCCAAAACGGTCTGCACTTCTCCGCCCACGCCGCCATTCGCGTCAAAGGTAATCTGATACTCAATCGGAATCCACTGTGCCTCAACATATAGGTCTTCAGCCGGGAATGTTGCCGGCAGTGCCGGATTCCAACCTACAAAGGTATACCCCTGCAACACCGGATCTGCCGGTGCCGTAACGGGTGAACCGACTTCACCGCTTATCGGTGCAATATAGCTGCCATACCAGGTATCAAATTCAATAGTCACTATACTCTGGTACCAAATAGCCATATAATAGGCATGGTCATACGCCGGTACAATTTCAGGTTCCCAGCCCAAGAAGATATAACCTTCCCTGGTCGGGTCTGCCGGGAGAATAGGCATTTCGCCTTCGTTGACCATTTGATAGCTGTCACCAATACCACCGTTCGCATCAAAGATGACTTCATAGGTGGCCGGCGGTATTTCTTCCCAAACTGCCGTATAGGTTGCGTCAGCGGTTGCCAGCACAATTTCAGGTATCCAGCCAATAAACTCGTAACCGGCTCTTTCAACAGTCGGTTCATATGGCATGTCGCCTTCCAAAACCGTCTGCACTTCTCCGCCCAATCCACCGTTTGCATCAAAGGTGATCTCATAGGTCATCGGAAGAATCTCTTCCCACTGCGCCTCAACATATAGGTCTTCAGCCGGGAATGTTGTCGGCAGTGCCGGATTCCAACCTACAAAGGTATACCCCTGCAACACCGGATCTGCCGGTGCCGTTACGGGTGAACCGAATTCACCGCTTATCGGCGCAACAGAGCTGCCGCCTGCCGTTTCAAAGGTGATGACTGTTTGGGTTTGCGGCGCTTCAACCGTCACACTGCCGTTTTGGGCTGTATATGTCAATGGTTCATAATTGACATCAACTATTTCGCTCGCAGTAAGTTCAAGTACGTTTGTACCAACCCAACCTGCCAAAACAGTAAATGTGATGTTGACCATCACGCCGCCTTCGGTGATACCCTCTGTATGAACCGGGGCATAATAAATGGTTCTCAAATTGCCGTTAGTTGCATAGTTGGGGTTAAATCCGTTTAGTTCACCTTGAGCCGGACCAAAACTTCTGCTTTTATAGACAAGCTTGTTTGTGTCATATTTTAGTAAAAGCGTTCCGGTTATCATACCCGAATTTGGTGTTATGTTTATGGATACAACAACATCACTGCCCACTGTGCCAGTAACACCAGCCGCATTAAATATGATGGTATCGTCCACTTCCCATTGTGCGGTAACCGTCAAATCGTTTGACGGAAACGCTGACGGTAATATCGGGGACCAACCTATAAAGCTAAAGCCGGCTTTTGTCGGGTTGCCGATTGGAGGAACAGGGTCACCTTCATTGCCGGTTAGCGGCGCGATTGATGTGCCGCCTGCCGAATCAAAAGTAATCGTGCTCGTCGGATAATATATAGCATCCCATTGAGCAACGCAAGTGAGATCGTCGACCGGTATGTTGGCCGGTACTGCCGGTACCCAACCGGTAAAGGTAAAGCCTTCTCTGGTCGGGTCATCCGGGGCCGTGACTGCTGTACCTTCATCCTGGGTAATCGGTGCGATAGGTGTGCCGCCGTCTGTAATAAAGGTGATAGTGCTCGTAGCAGTGACTTGTGTTGCGAGTTTTATATCCGCTTCAGTAAAATCAAAATCGAAATCATACGTGTTTTTTGCGTTGGACGCTAAATCACCGTCAAGGCATTTTGGGATATAACCATCAACTCCTGCGTTAGTGCTGGATCTGAACCAGCGGGAATCCATCCAGATGCGCGCGTCGGTCCCAACGGTTATGTTTGCGTTTGCCTTCAGCCTGAACTGAAACAGCCATGTGCCTGGCAAAGCTTCCGGATTACCGACGTTAAGTGAGTTTGAGTCCACCTGTGTGCCGACCTTGATAGCTTTGTAGACATCGTATTTTTCACCGGCTGCAAAGCTTGCGGGCCAACTGGAATCCGAGAGTGTTGTTGAACCCGAATAGCCTGTGCATGCAAGGTCATAATAAAGGTTGCCTGTATATGAAGCATTGGGGTAATACTCCATCGTTCCATCATCATATTCGATATTGTTGATATCCGTATTAACCATAAAAGCCGCCGTGCCTGAGCCTTGTAAGGTAAACAAGGTCTTGTCAAACATAACAACATAATTGGATGCACCAACAAGATAATCGCTTGTTGGTAAAATCCGCACTGTGATTATTTCATCTTGAGCGATCGCCTCGCCCGGAACGAGGGGTGTGAAAACTTGTGTGCTGGTGTTATACCTGCCTGTAACCAATGAAACATTTGCGGATAGTTCTCCGCCATCCCCTAATACTGCCGATACACCGATTGAAAACATATTAACCAGCAACGCCAATGCCAAAAGGAACCCCAGCAATCTTTTTGTATTTCTCATCTTTTTTACCCCCGGTTTTATTTTTTATACTTATGAATACAATACTAGAACTCTGTTATCTCTCCGGACGAATATTTCAGTATCATCAGCGCGTCTACAGCGGTTACCGAGTTGCTCTTGTTTACATCGGCCGCAAAGAATTGGCTCTGATTAAGGGTGATTACCTCGGCAGAAGCCTTTAACGCCATGAGCGCGTCAACAGGTGTAACAATGCCATTCATGTTAACATCACCCAACATACCTATACTTACACTGCCTTGTTCAACGATGTAAGGCAAATCGTTACAATCATCATCCGTCAGCTCAAGCACTTCAAAATTAAGCAAGCTGTTCTGATACTGAACGCCCCCCTTAACCATGAATTGAAGAGTAAATATTGTTCCACCATATACATCAGGGTCTAAGCTCATATATGCCGCTGTTAAAACGCCGGCAGATGCATTGTTTGTGTTCATATCAAGTGAACCGGGGGACGCTGCACCAATTTCATAGCCAATATAATCCAATACATTCTCGTTGAACGACAGAACATACATTGCCGCCGAAATACCTGCGTTCGGCGATACTGTTACAGGCACCGATACAATTTGACCGGGCATTCCCATTGTACTGCCAACACTGATTGTAACCTGCGGTAATATCAAAGCGACTGTAGAAACAACGCAAGCTGTGCTCTGCACTGATTCTTCTCCCGACCCAACGGATGTAACAGTAAAACTATATTGGGTTTGCGGCGTTAAGCCTTCCGCAATAAAGAATAATCCCGTAACGGGGTTCTGGTTAACCTTTTGCCCATTACAGTAAATATTGTAACCCTCCGCACCGGCAGTGGCAGACCATGTAAGACTTACAGTGGTGCTTGTTTTACTCGGTGCTGTTAAGCCTTCCGGAGCAGCAAGAGTAAGTTGCCACTGTGCTGTTACTGTCAAATCTTCTTCCGGGAATACGGCCGGCAATGCCGGATACCATCCAATAAATGTGTAGCCCTCTCTTGTCGGATCCACGGGTGCTTGAACCGGTGTGCCGACTTCGCCGGTTATCGGGTCAACATTGGTTCCACCAAGTGAGTTAAAAGTCAATGTTGCGGTCTGCGAAGTCCATTTGGCATACAGCGTTAAGCTGTTGGCGGTCAATTGGACGGGCCATTCAACCGGTTCAAGGAATGTGTCGTTATCATAATACCAGCCGTTAAAACTGTAGCCGGTTTTTTCAGGGATACTGGGTGAGAAAACCCATGATCCGGGATTGACAGTTATCGGGCTGACAGCTGTTCCGCCGTTCGGATTGAACGTAATTGTGTACTGCCCAAACACCCATTTAGCATAAATGGTGAAGGAGTTGGCCGGCATTGTCAATGGCCAAACAACAGGTTGAGTGAAAGAAATGTCATAGAACCAACCGTCAAAACTAAATGAGTTTCTGGTCGGGTCCATTGGTTTTTGAACAATTGCGCCGGGTATTGTTGTTATAGGCGCGACCGGCGTGCCATTATTGGCATTAAATGTGAGCGTATGGCTGTTGACACTCCACTGCGCTGTTACTGTCAGATCATTTTCCGGGAATACCGCTGGCAATGCCGGATCCCAGCCAATAAACGTGTAGCCCTCTCTTGTCGGATTCGCGGGTGTTTGAACCGGTGTACCGACTTCACCGGTTATCGAGACAATTGCACTGCCGCCGGCAGTGTTAAAACTTATCGTTGTTTGGTGTAAAATGACCTGTGACGGATAGCCGTACCAAGGATTTGTGAAACCTGCTTTACCGTAAAGGTAATACACCGTAAAGGCAGTGTCACAGTTGTTAAAAATGCCTTCAACCGCTTCAGGCGCATCGCCCAAAAAATATGCTGCGGTTAATCCGGCGCAATCACTGAACGCATTATCACCGATTAATGCAACACTTTCAGGAATTGTCACCGAGGTCAGTTCAATGCAATATGAAAATGAAGAATCCCCAATAAAAGTCACGCTGTTTGGAATATTATACGAGCCTGGTATGCCTGCCGGATATTGAACAATCATCGTTTTGTCTTTGTCAAACAAAACTCCGCCCATGCCGGAATAG
Organism: uncultured Eubacteriales bacterium; assembly: GCA_964612185.1. Classification (GTDB taxonomy): domain Bacteria; phylum Bacillota; class Clostridia; order Oscillospirales; family Acutalibacteraceae; genus UBA1447. The sequence goes on along the minus strand of CAZTCR010000001.1, from coordinate 12,229 downwards.
TTTGCATTATTATCATCAACGATGATTTGTGTCAAACCTCTGCAATCGGCAAATGCGGCAGTACCGATAAGTGTCAAATTTTCCGGAATTGTTACCGAGTTCAGTCCATGGCAACCTAAAAACGCAATCATTCCGATTGATGTTACACTGTTTGGTATTGTTAATGAGGTCAAAGAGCTGCAATCCGTAAATGCCGCAACACCGATTGTTGTTAAGCTGTTCGGCATTGTTGCGGAGATTAAATTATAGCAATTTAAAAAAGCATAATCATCGATTTCTATCACACTGTCCGGCATTATTACCGAGGTTAAGTTGCTGCAAAAGGCAAATGCACCGCTGCCAATTGAAATTACACCATCCGGAATTGTCACTGAGTTAAGGCTTAAACAATCACTAAAAGCATCCGTTCCGATTGCCGTCACCGGATAGCCTCCAAGCGTATTTGGTATAATTATGTCTTCATCTGTACCGATATAGTCCGTTATCATTACCTGTGAATCCAATATTTCATAAACATAATCCGAGGTATCTGGTTCCCATTGTGCTGTATAAGTTGCATCCTCCGCTGGTACTGTTGCCGGCAACTCGGGCTGCCAACCGGTTAAAATATAACCTTCCTTTGTGATAAAAGGTGCAACCAACGGTTCATCATAGGTCATAGATATGGTGGTCCCGCCCTGTCCACCGTTCGCGTCAAAGGTAATAGTGTAGCTGTTGACATTCCATTGCGCCGAAACCATTAAATCCTCTTCGGGGAAAGTTGCAGGCAATGCAGGTTCCCAACCCGCAAATGTGTACCCTTCTCTTATCGGGTCCGCCGGAGCAGTTACCGGGTCGCCGACATTGCCCGTTATTGAATCGATTGAGGACCCGCCGTTTGTGTCAAAGATAATTGTATGTATCTGCGAATCTGCATATACCAGGTTGTCAATTGACATGCGCAGTTCAGCGGCAGCCGCGTCAATGATCGCCTGATTTTCCGGCAGATTGCTCATTTGCAGGGGTATCGCCATAGCATTTGCAAGCGCTGCCGCGAACGGTGTCCAGCTTTCCGGTGTCCAGTCTGTTTCAACCAAATCCTGCGCTTCTAGAACATATGCATCCATCTGGCTGTAATCGGCAAGCTGAACAAGTTGTTTTTGTGCGATAATAAGCTTATTCCGCGCGGTGTCCACCTTGGTCTGGCGGAGAATAAATTCGCCGCTGCCATCGGTTGCCGTTGCGCTTTGAGCGTTAACGGTTGTCGCAAAGGCAAGCGCTCTTGAAAAGACCGCCCAGGATACAGCGGTGTACTGCGATTCAACCGGGCTGCCGACTGCCGCGATGGCTTCGTTCAACCGGGCTTTCACAGCCTGCACGCGAATGAGCCTGCCTGCATACAGGTTAAGCCTGTGCAGCGCGTACGCGACATCAACGGTACTCAGCGAGACCATATCCGCCTGTGCCTTGGCATAGTCAATAACCCACTGCGCATGCGCAACGTTAAAAGCCGCAACTTGGTCCGGCGTTGCATCGGGTGGAAGTACCGGCTCAACGGGCAGCTGCTGGGAGTTGTAAAGGGATTGTGCCGCACTTCTTTCGTCTATGTAATTCAGGTAAGTATACGGCACATAGTCCGCAAGACCGAAGTAGTTGTATGCCGGGTTGTCATATTCCAGCCCGGTGTTGGGCGGTTCAACAGCATCCAGCGCGTTTTTCACGATATCCACGCCGGCCGCAATCTCTGTCATCTCAAGGGCTGTGACAGCCTCTTCCAGCATCGTCACCGCCTGCTCATAAGCGGGTGCGATCTGAGCCATAAAGGTTGCCGCCTGCCTGGGTTTGTATACAACGGCTGCCGCGTTTGACAAAGCGTCAATGTAATCCATCCAAGCGAAATAGTCATTGTAGCTTGTCGGGTCGCGGCGTTTGTTGAGTTCGGAGTTGAGCAGACCGGGTAAGCCGCGATCGTCATAAAAGAAGATGTAGGATTTGTTGAGATATGACCAAGTTTCGACCGTACCGGTTGTGCTGGTCTTGGTTGCTTGATAGGTAAAGGTCGATGAGTACGCCCCGTCCGCCGGTCTGACAGCTGTCACCGGATTCACGGTAAAAACCGGGAATGTCCAGGTGCCGCCGTCATAGGTTGTGGTCTCGTTGGTGAAGGGGGCTGCGGTTACGCCAACAAGATTTGAGTTGACTATGCTTTCTGTGCGGGATATTATTGCTTCGCTTGAGTGTGAAGTAGAACTTGTCTTCTCCCTCTTGATCTGAGCCTGCATACCTGCGACATCAGTCATGGATGCGTTTTGGTTCAGATACAAGCTTTTATAATAAGAGGTGTGCTTATTGTTTGACTGCGTGTCAAAACTGATGAAGTTCCTGCCGTCGTCCAGAACGCCGGAAATATAGGAGAACGCCATCGCCGTCAACGGGGTATCGGTCAGTTTTGCGCCGAGTTCGGTATAAACATCATATTCCATCGTAATCATCAGCACTTGATTAGCCGGGAAAGTGCCGCCGATGGTGCAGTTGACGGAATCACCACCATTGATGACCGTACCCGCCAAATTGGTCAGGGTGATGGCCGGGATGCTGGAAGTAAGGGAAACGATTTTCACCTTATAAAGGGCATCCTGTGTGAATGTGCCCGTCTTGTCTGTAGCGCCGGTATTGAGTCCCATTGATTCATTATTAATCGTAAAGGTCGTTGCGGCACCGATTTGGTTGGGCAGCAGCAGTTCCGGATTCGCGAATTCCTGGGGGGAGCTTAAGCCCAGCAAGTTCGCTGCCAACGGCATAAACGCCGGCAGGATGGAAGTACGCCTGTTGTAAAGCGCTGTCAGCAGTCTTTCGACAATGTTTTTGAGCTCTGTATTGGAAATAATCTGGTCAATAGTGGTGTAGGTTGTAAGCAAAGTACCGGGGAAGCTGATATTGAAGAGCCTCGCTATACTGTCAATAAAAACCTTCTTCACAGTCTTGGCGGCGAACTCGGAATCTGCGCGGTGTTCAAACAACGCGAACAGATTAGATGTGTTGAGTTCCAGAATATCGCGAATAATCCGGTTGACAACAAGTTCTTTGGTGCTGCCGCCGACAGAAGCCGGCAGCCAGTTTGCCTGAGCAACAGAAAAAACAAGCGTGTCAATCGCAGCCCAACCGTCCGTTTGGCTTAAAGTGAGGTTAAACAGTCCGCCGTAATTGGTTCTGACATAATTCATAATTGCTGTGATGGTGGCGTCCAGCCCCTGGCCATATTGCAAAAGACCCTGCCCGGGTAATGCCCCGGCGGCCGGGTTCATATCGATGGTTTGGTTGAGGGCATAAACCGCATAATCTGCCAGCATAAAGAGGATGCCCGCAAGTGTCTGCGGTTGCGTGGAGTAGTCCCGGCTCGGTATATACTGCGCGCAGACTTCTTTGAGCGCGTACCAGATCACTTTTGTCAGCGAGTCAGCGGACGCCGGGATGTTCATGTTATCAATAAAGCTGTTAAGAGCAGAACGCAGAACATAGGAGAAGAGCTCCTGATTGTTCATCGCGTCGATTTGCGCCGGAGTGGCAACAGCAACATAGTCGGCAAAGAATTCTCGGCCCATCGTATTGATAAAATATTTAATAACATTGGCAAGATTATTCAATACAAGGGTATTGTTACCCAAAACCCAACTGCTGTAACTAACAGTAACAGCATCGATAATTTCAAACAAAACGTTGTTGATGTCGGAAACAAGGGTTGCGCCCGGCGCGAATATATGCACCGGCACAACAAAATCAATGTTGATTATCTGCGCGTATTCGTTGAGGTTGGAGGCGTCTCCGTCTGGAAAATTGATTTCGTCCTCATAAACAATGCCGCAAATCTCCCGGACAAGTTTTTTAAACTCATTGTTGAGCAATGGAACAACGACAACATTGTATACATTGGCCAAAAGGTCTTCGGTAAAATCATAAGCGACCGATGTGCTGTTGATGACATCTACGTATCCATCAAGATCGGGGGCAAACCCGTCCAAGTCGCCTGTTAACGGGTCAACATCCCCGACGATAAAGGAATTGATTATTCCCTGTATCAGACTGTCGGCTGTATCAGCTATAAGATCGGGTTTTGCTTCATATAAAGGGTCTGTTATGTCCAACATTGTGTTAGGGTGTAAAGTTTGATAAAGCAGCCCTTTTACTTTTTGATTAAAATTGTTTTCGCTAACATCCGGAAAAGATGCGTTAAGCAAGCCCATATCAAGCGAACCATCAACTGCTTTGGAAAGGATTGACTTGTTGTCGCTCAGGAACTGAACGAGAGAATAAACAACATTTGTGTCCGCCGACGCGGCTGGTGTGCTGTTTCTTCTGTAAGTCCCTATAGCATTCGAATTAAGGTCTTTTAAGTCACCCATCATGCCTTTATACAGCGTCCAAAGTGAGCTGTCTATTAAATCATATGTGTCATTGAGCGCGCTGTCCACCGACGTAAAGTTTAGCGTACCTAAAACAGAAAGGTCAATTACCAGCGACCTGTCTTTGTCGTTGGTTTCTTTAAGTGTCTTATCGACAAAATCTAGAATCATCGAACTGCATTGATTGAGCGTAAAGGTCGGCTTATCAAGGTCGTTGTACTGGGACGCGGGGATGTCAGCATCCTTATATGGAGCTTTTGCACTCGCGGCTACACTCATAAACGAAGACAACATAACGATTGCCATCAGCAAACTCAGAATTCTTTTCATTTTTTTCATCTTTGCACCTCGAAAATAAATGTTTGCATATTACTTTTCCTTAGTAATATTTATAAATAAAGAATACCAAAAATATATTTGTTCGTCAACATAAATTTATGTTGAATTGATAATTTATTAAAAATATAAACGTTCCTCTGTTTATATCGAATTCCGCTCTATACTAGAAGTGAAAACAGTTGTTTTATTGGCTTTAGAAAAACAAGCAGCTTCCGCTTAACGCTTCCACTGCCTGTTCTCTGTTTCATTTTTTCGGTGTTACCCCAACTATTGACACAGAGCCTTTTAGTTTACGATGACCGTGAGTGTTTCCTTCGCGTCGTAGATACCGAACGAGTCACTGCTCTTGACCAGCACATCGATGTAGTAGGTCCCCGCTTCCCGCGGTGTCCATATCAGTTCCTGGTCCGCCGAGTAGTTCTGTACCGTTTTCCGCCCGAACATCGTGTCGCCCACATTGAACTTGTACAGCAAATCCTCTCCGTTTGACGCCGTCGCCTGCGCGCGGATGACCACCGGTATTCTCGCGCTTGCCGTGCCGTCCACAACCGCCGTTATATCCGTTACAACCGCTTTCGCGTCGGTGTTGTCCGTTACTGTCACGGTCAGGCTCGTCCTTGCTTCGTATGACCCCGCGTCTTCGCCTTTCACCCGGACTTCAATCGGATAATCGCCCACTCTGCCCGGTGTCCAGCTCAGCGTGTTGCTGCTGCTCCAATCCTTGAGCAGTTTGTAACCGTCCGCGTCGTAACGCCAGAAGGAATACTGCAGCGGTGTTGCTCCGATACCCGGAATGCTCGCGTTGGAGGCCGTTAGGGTGATTGGCGTCCCTTTTGCGACCGGATTGCTGCTTGCGCCAAGGTCTACAGATGCCGTCCCCGCGCCGCGTTTGATGTTTACAAACACTTTCGCCACATCGTCAAACGATTCATAATCGTCCTGCGGGGCTATGCCCGGCCGGTATACATACCCTTGCACCGCGTAGGTTCCGTATTTTGTAAAATCGTAGCTGATCCCGCCCGCCGACGCAAACTGCGCCGAACGGAACTGGGCCGTTCTGCCTTCTTCTCTCACCCAATAGTTGAACAGACCCCCTGTGAAGCCCGGCGTAACACTGAGCGTTTGCGCCGCTGTTCCCGTTGCGGGCGTTCCCACTGCTAAAGCGTTCAACACCCCGTAAGTCGCGGATGTTTTGTACAGCTTGAACAGCATATAGACCGTATCTGTTGCGGACCCGTCGCCCGCTGTGATAATAAGGTTATAGGTGCGCGGCTCCAGCCCGGAGATGTCCCAAATGAACTCGTTGCCGTTTGCCGTGAGCGTCGCCATTGTTTCCGCGACCGTGGCGGTGTATTGCGTGCACGCCGCGTTGCCCAGCACTTTAATCAGCACGCTCGCGCCGGTTTTGATTTCCTTTGTCTCTGGACCCTTAAAGTTGTTTTCATACAGGTCGGCCGCGATAAACTGACCGTTGCCGACAAAGATGCCTTTCGCGTTGTTCCGACCTTTGGCGGTTTGGCCGTCCACCAGCACATCCGTTATCACCGGCAAGCCAATGTTCTCAGGCGTGTAGCTGTCCCGCATCTCCGCCACAAAATTCCCGGCCATGTCAACCACGCGAACGGCGATGATGTAGTTTGCTTCCGGAGAAACAAAATTCGCTATGATGAAGTTAATGCTGTTGTCCCCCTGTAACACCCCTTCACTGCCCGGGGTATACGGCAGGGACAGAATCCACTGGTTGACCGGCACATTACTCTCGCCGTTGAGCTGCAAGTCGCTTGTGACGCGCTGGTAGCTCCATACCTGATAACTGTAATCGGCCTGCCAGCCCGTAATATTGACCGCCAGCATGCCTTCATCCGCCGGTCTTACCTCATAGGTGGTCAACACCCACTGCGCCGTATAAACCGTGTCTTCCGCCGGTACACCCGCCGGCAGTGTCGGGCTCCACCCCGCGAAGGCATACCCCGGCCTGGTTACCGTCGGCGGTGTCAGCGCTGCGCCTATTGGCATAGAGGTCGGCCCTGTGCCGCCTGTGCCGCCGTTCGCGTCAAAGGTGATTGTGACTTGAGTAGGAAGAACTGATATACTTCCTTGAATTACTTCATTATACAAAATCGCATTGCCGTCAACATCCTTAAACACATCCACAGAAAATGACAAATCAGCGTTGCCTGACCAACCGGGTAGAACAGTAAACCTGAAGTTCACTATTTTTCCTCCGTCAACAATACCAGCAGGCGTCCCCTCTTCATCCATATTTACAAAACCTATCTTGCAAGTTTTGATTTTACTCTCTGTATCTGTTGCAAAGTTTCTGTTCGATGTGAATGTTGAGTTCGGAATTACCGCTCCTCTTGATATAAGCGTGCAATCCAATTTTGTATAGTCATAGTAGAGGTAAAACCCGCCCGAGCAGAGCATAGAGTTTTCACTAATAATCGCCGATACTGTAATTACACTGCCGGCTGTTGCGGTTTTTTTCTCAACACTAAGTTGGACCGGGTCAACCGCATTCACGCTTATTGGCAATATAAACACTCCTACAGCTAACATAATTGCTATAAAGCAACTCACCGCTCTTTTCAATTCCTCCCGTCTTTTCATTCTGTTCCTCCTTGTTTTTTCTTAAGTCTTTGCCGATGAGCGCCTAAAATGATGTCCTGGTTCCTACATAGTACTGTAAAATAAACATCGCATCTGTCGGATCCACATTCTCATCTCCGTTAACATCCGCTCGCTGTGCTTCGCTTTGAGTCAGTTGCCTTGTTCCGACATAGGCTTGCAACGCAAACATCGCATCGGTTGGATCTATCTGGCCGTTTCCATCTATATCACCAAGCATACCAAACGAAATTGTCCCTTGTGCGATACTGTACGGAATGGCAAATCCGTCTAAATCCACTAATGAATCAACCGCGAATTGTGTTCCAATCTGATTGCCCAATGGCGAAGCTTTTATTCTAAACCTAACCGTAAATACCGTGCCGCCATTTACTAACGGCTCTTGATCAGTATCAATAAAGCCGATAATTATAATCCCAGGATTTGTCGCTAATGAGCTTACATTTGTTGTAACCATTTCATCTGTAAAAATGCTTCCTTTAACATAAGAACCTGCCACATACTCAAGATACTCTGTGTTATATGGCAGTCTGATTCCGCCCGCCCCGATATTGGAGTTTGCAGATATAATAACTGATATTGTTACGATATCTCCTACTCCACCAAAAGCATTGCTGACAACAAAGCTTACGCTATCAGATATATCTGCCAAAGTGGTTATATCAAGCATCGTGCTCTGTGATGATTCTAATGTGCCGTTAACTGCCGTAACTGTGAAGCCATACTGCGTTGACTGTGTCAATCCCGTCGCCGTGTATGATGTTGATGTGATTGGACTCACAGTTATCTTTAGCCCGTCGCGGTACACGTTGTAGCCGGTAGCCCCTGCTACCGAATTCCAGGTCAGGCTAACCGTCGTGTCTGTTACGCCCTGCGACACCAATCCCGCAGGCGCAGACAGCGTAGTCCATTGTGCAACATAAGTGGTGTTAGCTGCAGGCACCGTTGCCGGCACTGTCGGCGACCAGCCGCTGAATGTAGCCCCGGTCTTTGTTACTGTGGGAGCCGTAAGTGTCGCGCCATAGACCATTGATGCGCTGCTGCCGCCATTACCTCCATTGGCGTCAAAGGTGATAGTATAGCTGTTAGCAGTCCATTGGGCTGTATACGTCGTATTCGCTGCCGGCGATGTTGCCGGTACTGTTGGCGACCAACCGTTAAATGTGTGGCCGGTTTTTGTTACTGCCGGCGCTGTCAGTGTGGAGCCCGCTGCTAATTGCTGACTTGTTCCACCGGTGCCGCCGTTAGCGTCAAAGGTGATGGTAAATGTAGCCACCGGTGTCCACTGGGCTGTATAGGTTGCCGGCCCGGTTGCCGCGACTATTGTCGGGCTCCACCCTGTGAAGATGTAGCCGGCCATTGTTACGGTGGGTGCTGTCGGGATTGCGCCGTGGTTGACTGTTGTGGTTGTACCGCCCGTACCGGCGTTCGCGTCCCAGGTGATGGTGTATGATGCAACGGTAGGTGTCCATTGCGCATATAATATTACCGCTGCGTTTTTCGTTGCGGTCAGGTTCACTACACTTTGCCCGTTTGAGTAACTTGTTCCCGTGCCATCCGCGGCGGTGTTCCAGCCGGTAAATGTATTAGCGGCTTTGCTGAAAGCATTGTTAGTCAAATTTTTCGCAACATCATAGGTATGCGTAACATCTGACATGGAACCTGTGCCGCCGTTGGCGTTGTACTTCACAGTATAGTTGTTGGCCGACCATTGCGCAATATAAGTTTTGTCTCCCTGTGTAGAAAGAGTTGTCGGAACAGCAGGGCTCCAACCGATAAAGCTATAGCCCGTTCTTGTTACCGAGGGGGCCGTAATCGGTTGATTTTGCGTTAGATACAGGACAGTCCCGCCACTGCCGCTATTTGCGTCAAAAGTCAGTTTGAACTGTGTAAGTGCCCATTGCGCTGTGTAAGTTGTATCTGCTGCCGGAACTGTAGCCGGCAAAGCCGGATCCCATCCGGTCAGTGTATACCAATTCCGTGTCACGGCCGGCGCCGCCAAAGGCGCGCCGTAATCCATAAGGACAGGTGCTGTCGAGCCGGTACCTCCATTCAATGCAAAACTTATCCAATAACGGTTGACAGTCCATTGCGCGGTGTATCTCACATTGTCCGCAGGCACCGTTGACGGTACTTCCGGATCCCAGCCCGCAAAGGTATAGCCTTCCTTTGAAACGGTCGGCGCGATTAATTCATCGCCGAATACCATACCTGTGGCGTCTGTGCCGCCTTCGCCGCCGTTCGCGTCAAACGTGATGTAATACTGGTTGATAACCCACCATGCAATACATTCGACATTTTCCTCACCCATCATAGCCGGAATTGCAGGTTCCCAACCGATAAAGGTATAGCCGTCTTTTGTCGGGTCTGCCGGAGGTGATATTACCGTGCCGAATTCCTGTGTGATATCCGCAACCTCGGTACCACCGTCGCTGTCAAAGCTTACTGTATATTTATTGATTTCCCACTGCGCTGTGTATATTACATTGTCCGCAGGCACCGTTGACGGTACTGCCGGCAACCATCCCGTTAGAGTGTAGCCTACTCTTGAAACAGCCGGTACAGTTAGTTCTGTACCGTATACCATTACGGCAGGATCACTGCCACCTTCGCCGCCATTCGCGTCAAAGGTGATGTAATATTGGTTGATAACCCACTGTGCTACGCAAATGGTGTTTTCCGCGGTCATCGCCGCAGGCACTGCCGGTTCCCAACCGGTAAAAGTATAACCTTCCTTTGTCGGGTCATCCGGTGTCGTAATGTCTGTGCCGTACTCCTGCGTAATATCGGCAATCGCCGAACCACCCTGTACATCAAAACTCACAGTATATTGGTTAATAGCCCATTGTGCTGTGTATATTACATTGTCCGCGGGTACTGTTGTCGGCACTGCCGGTAACCAGCCCGTAAAGGCGTAACCTTCGCGTGTAACATCCGGCGCGGCAAGCGTTATGCCGTATACCATCGCAGCGGCATCCGTTCCGCCTTCGCCGCCATTTGCGTCAAAAGTGATGTAATATTGATTGATTGTCCACTGCGCGACACATTCAATATTTACCGCAGCCATGACCACAGGCACTGCCGGCGTCCATCCGATAAAGGTGTAACCTTCTCTGGTCGGGTCCTCCGGTGCTGTTATAGCTGTCTGATAGTCCTGTACAATTGCACCAACCGCCGTACCCCCTGCCGAATCAAAGCTAACGGTGTATTGATTGATGGTCCACTGCGCAACACATACCACATCCACGGCAGGCATTGCAGCCGGAATTGTCGGCAACCAACCCGCGAAGGTATAGCCTACTCTGGTCGGGTCTGCCGGCGCGGTGATATCCGTCGCGTAATCCTGCGTGATGCTCTCCACCGCGGAACCGCCTGCTGAATCAAAGCTGACGGTATATTGATTGATTGTCCACTGTGCAACACAAACCGTATCTTCCGCAGGCATTGCAGCCGGGATTGTCGGCAACCAACCCGCGAAGGTGTAGCCTTCTCTGCCCGGGTCTGCCGGCGCGGTGATATCCGTCGCGTAATCCTGCGTGATGCTCTCCAGCGCGGAACCGCCTGCTGAATCAAAGCTCACGGTATATTGATTGATTGTCCATTGTGCTACACAAACCGTATCTCCCGCAGGCATTGCAGCCGGAATTGTCGGCAACCAACCCGCGAAGGTGTAGCCTTCTTTGCCCGGGTCTGCCGGCGCGGTGATATCCGTCGCGTAATCCTGCGTGATGCTCTCCACCGCGGAACCGCCTGCTGAATCAAAGCTCACGGTATATTGATTGATTGCCCACTGTGCCACACAAACCGTATCTGCGGCAGGCATTGTGGCAGGAATAACCGGTGTCCAGCCGGCGAAGGTGTAGCCTTCTCTGCCCGGGTCTGCCGGTGCGGTGATATCCGTCGCGTAATCCTGCGTGATACTCTCCACCGCGGAACCGCCTGCGGACTCAAAGCTCACGGTATATTGATTGATTGTCCACTGCGCCACACAAACCGTATCTGCGGCAGGCATTGCAGCAGGGATTGCCGGTGACCAACCAGCGAAGGTATAGCCAGTTCTGGTCGGGTCTGCAGGTGCTGCAATTTCCGTTGCGTAATCCTGTGTGATGCTCTCCACCGCCGTGCCGCCGGCTGAATCTAAACTGACGGTATATTGGTTAATTGTATAAATTGCATACAGCACAGTATCTTCCGCAGGGATAATATATTCGCTTATTGCTTCTTCCGCGTTTGGATTAATATTCCACCCGATGAAGGTTCCTCCTGTCTTAGAGAACCCTGCTGCCGGCAACTCTATCGCCGTGGCATAATCCTGCGTTACCGCTGCCGCTGCCCCTTCGCCGCCGTTGGAGTCAAAGGTGACCGTGTATTGGTTGATTGTATAGATTGCGTACAGAACCGTATCTTCCGCCGGAATGCTGTATTCTGTTATTGCTGCCTGAGCGAACGGGTCTGTATTCCACCCGATAAAGGTATAGCCTGTCTTCGCAAATCCTGCTGCCGGCAATTCAACCGCCGTGGCATAGTCCTGTGTTGCCGCTTCTGCATAGCCTTCCCCGCCGTTTGCGTCAAAGGTGACCGTGTATTGGTTGATGGCATAGATTGCGTACAGAACCGTATCTTCCGCCGGGATGATATAACCCGTCATTGCTTCCTGGGCAAATGGATCTGTGTTCCACCCGACAAAGGTATAGCCCGTCTTTGTATAGCCTTCCTCCGGCAGAATTGCAGCAGTATTGTAGTCCTGCGTTATTGCTTCAACCACACCTTCGCCGCCGTTTGCGTCAAAGGTGACCGTGTATTGGTTGATCGTATAGATTGCGTACAGAACCGTATCTTCCGCCGGAATGCTGTATTCCGTTATTGCTGCCTGAGCGAACGGG